>BJHM01000009.1:87346-135174 GCA_014192625.1 Planctomycetota bacterium | reverse complement strand
GCGTTGCCGCGTTGCCGCGTTGCCGCGTTGCCGCGTTGCCGCGTTGCCGCGTTGCCGCGTTGCCGCGTTGCCGCGTTGCCGCGTTGCCGCGTTGCCGCGTTGCCGCGTTGCCGCGTTGCCGCGTTGCAGCACGCAGAACAGGTTGTAGTGGTCGGGCCGGTGGGATTTGAACCCACGGCCTATTGGTCCCAAACCAATCGCGCTACCAGACTGCGCTACGGCCCGACGAGGGGGAACACGTTACCAATTTTGTCGAGGACTGGCCAGCGGCAAGTTTGCGCCGTTACGTGGCCAACGGTTGGCCGCGCTACTTTGTGCCCTTCAAGTGGCGGTCGAGATAATCCTTCAGCAGCTGTTGGAAGTGCAGGCGGTCCTTACCAACGAGTTTGTGCGTCTGCATCGGATACGGGAAGTAATCGAGCAGCACGCCATGCTCGATGCAGCGGCTGACGAATGCGAGTGAGTTTGACCACATCACGGTGCGATCGTCGGTGCCGTGCACCAGCAACAGGTGGCTTTTGAGTTTATCGGCAATCGGCAGGCAGCTTGCGGCCTCGTAGCCCTGTGGATTTTCCAGCGGTGTGTCCATGTAGCGTTCGCCGTAGCCGGTTTCGTACATTGCCCAGTCAGTGACTGGCGCGCCGCTGATGCCGCACGCAAATGTGTCGGGATGAAGCAGCATGAGGCGCAGCGTCATGTAGCCGCCATACGACCAACCGTGCACGCCGATGCGGGTCGCGTCCACGAACGGCTGTTGCTTCAGCCAGTAAACCGCGCGCATCTGGTCTTGCACTTCAAGAGTGCCAAGGTGGCGGTGGATCGATTGCTCAAACTCGATGCCACGATTTGGCGTGCCGCGATTGTCGAGCCGGCAGACGACGTAGCCCTCATTGGCTAGCGCGCACAGAAATAGCGAAGCACCGCCGAGCCAGCGGTCGGTGACTTGTTGCACGTGCGGGCCGCCGTAGACATAGAGCAGCACCGGCAGCTTCTGTCCTTCGGCAATCGTATGTGGCAGCAACACGCTGCCATAAAGCACCGTGCCATCCTCCGCCTTCTCTTGAAACTCGCGTTGCGTTGGCAATTCATAGGCGAGCAGCGGCGAAGGTGGTTGCGGCAGTAACTCGCTTATGCCGGTGGCAAGGTCGACGAAGCGCGGCGTTGGCGGGGTTTCGAGGTTGGACCAGATTTCGAACGCAAACTTGCCGTCAGGCGCGAGCGTGCACAGGTGGGTGCCACGGTCGCGCGTGAGTTGCTTCACCTCGCTGCCGTCGAGCTTCGCCGTGAACAAATGCTTCTGCCGCGGATCTTCGCCGCTAGCTGTAAACCAAAGGCACGTCGAGTCGGCGTTGCAGGAAATCAGTTCCTGCACATCGAATGCGCCCTTGGTGATCTGCAACAGCAGCGCACCATTCGCGTCGTGCAGATAGAGGTGGCGGTGCCCATCGCGCTGTGACCACCAGACAAATCGGCCGTCGGCGAGGAAGCTCGGCCCGTGCTCTGGCTCGACCCATTGCGGGTCCTGTTCGCTTACGAGCGTGCCGAGTCGCCTGCCGGTCACCGAGTCAAACCGCACGAGGTCCATGCGATCCTGGCCGCGCGTGACGAGGGCTACGCAAATGGTCTTGCCGTCGGCGCCGAAGGTGAGGTTGGTCCAGTAGAGATCCAGTGCCAGGTCGGATTCGAGCGACACCAGCGCGTTGGTCTCAGTGTCGAGCACGAAGACCTGCACTTTTGATGCTGCAAAACCCGCCATCGGATAGCGCCCCAGCTTCTGGGCCGGCGGCATCGCGTTGAGGTCCTGATAAGGGTAGGGTGAGATGTTGCGCTGATCCTCGCGATAGAACGCGAGCCGCTTGCCGTCGCTGCTCCAGAGCAGGCCGCCGCTGATGCCAAATTCGGCGCGATGCACGGCACCGCCGTAGACGATTTCACTACTGCCATCCCAAGTTATGCGGCGTGCGTTGCCGTCGCGACCCACTACCTGCAGATCGTTTTGGCGAATGTAGGCGACGCGCTGATCGCCCGGCGCGATCGAAAAGGAGGCACCGTCATCGCGCACATCAAGGTCTTGCGGCCACTGTAAAATGCGCGTGCTGTGTTCGTCGCCGAGCTTATGGGTATGCACTGCACCTGGCAGCAAGAAGCGCAGCGTGGTGGCATCGAGCATGGACCAGTCCGGCAGCACAACGGGCTTGCCATCGGTTACCGGCAGGCCCAGTGCTTTGCACAAGGCGCGCGCATCACACATTGGCTGGGGTTCTGCTTGGCCGGGACTGCGGCGCACGATGCGCTCTTCGCCGTCGCGCAATAAAATCGCAGCGTCGTGACCGCCTGGCAGCCATCGCACCACCGACGGCGGTGCTACTAACGATGCGCCTTGCTCAAGCAGGACTTGACAGGAAAGCTTGGGCAGTGGGGTCGGCGCCGCCGGAGTTGGCTTTTGCGCTTCCTGCGCGGCAAGCGCACAGGAGAAGAGGCCGGTGATGGCAGATAACAGAGCTTGGCGCGGAGTCATTGCAGCGTTAGCGCAGTAGGGGCGATTGGTGCTCAGCAGTTCTGCGATCATCAGGTGGAAGCAGGCGGAATGCTCGTATGCAGCGAGGATTCCTAAGCTCGGGTTATCAATGGCATGGCGGTGACAAGATCACCATCATGCGGGCCTTGGCGCAGGTCCGATGAACGGTGCCGCAGCTACCTTGCCATCGGCATTCGCTCGCGAAAAACTTGGTTCGTGAGTGGCCGTAGGGGCTGCTCTCAGGACAGAATCCAACTTCACATGGCGCAAGCGGGCACTACGCGAGTTGCACTGATCGGCAGCGGCTTCATCGCCGACGTTCACCTTTTGGCGCTGCGCGCCATGCAAGGTGTGCAGGTAGTTGCCTTGTGCGACACCGTGTTGCCTCGCTCTAAGCGGCTGGCCAGGCGCTATGGCGTGCCACATGTTTTTGGCACGGTGGCCGAACTGATTGCGGCCAAAGTCTGCACCGCCGTTCACGTGTTGGTGCCGCCGGGTGCCCACCGGGCAGTAGCCGAGCAGTGCCTTGCCGCGGGGTTGCATGTGCTGGTCGAGAAGCCCATCGCGCTTTCGCTCGCGGATGCGGATGCGATGCTCGTGTTGGCGAGCACGCACAACGTTGTGCTCGGCGTAAATCACAACTTCACGCAAGCACCCGCGGTGCGGCAACTCCGCGCCCACATCGAGGCGCTGCATCTCGGCCGCGTCGACCACGTGGCGCTCATGCATCACGTGCCGATCCGTCAGCTCGACACTGGGGATGCCGGTCACTTCATGTTTCAGGCGGAAGCCAACATTCTGCTGGAGCAAGGCGTGCATGTGTTCTCGATGGTGCACGACCTGCTTGGTGAATGCCGTGTGACAGCCGCTGCACCGATGGATCCCCGGACACTTGGGAACGGGGTTCGCTTCTTCACGCGGTGGCAGTTTCAGATCCTTGGCGAACGCGGCACTGCCGGTGTGACGATGGCGTTTGGCCGCACGCTCACTGAGACCACGCTGCAGGTCATCGGCACGGATGGCGCGGCATTCGTGGACTTGCAGCGGGGCGTTTGCTGGCTGCGGCGCAAAACGCGCTGGCCAGACTTTATGGATCACGCTCGCAACCTCGCGGCGGGTGGGTTGCATCTGCTACGGCGCGCCTGTGGCACCGTGCTTGGCTACTCGCTCGCGCTGTTCAAGCTGAGTTTCCCCGATGATCCCTTCCTGCGCAGTATGCGGCAGAGCATCGCGTCGTTTCATGCGTCGATAAAACTTGCCTTGCCGCTGCGCAACTCGGGGCAGGCAGGTCGTGCGGTGTTGAAAATGTGCCTCGATGCAGCAGTGGTTGCCAACGCAAGTCTGCAACCGCCCGCGCCGTTCTTTTTGCCGCCATTGCTGCCGCCACGGCCTGGCGAGGTGGTTTTGCTGGGCGGCGGCGGCATGATCGGTCGGCGCTGCGTAAAGCAATTGCTGCAACGGCAACGGCCGGTGACGATTTTGGTGCGCCGGCCGTCGCTGTTGCCAGCCGAACTGCGGCAGCCGCACATTCGTCTTGTGGTCGGTGATGCCGCCGATGCGGACGTATTGCAACGCGCGTTTGCTGGCGCGGACGCGGTGCTGCACCTTGCCACTGCCGGCGGCGATGATCCGGCCAACGTCGAGCAGTCGATGGCGAGCGCCGTAAAGACTGCCGCCCTGGTGGCCCGCGCTTGCAAGGTGCGCCGGCTGGTCTACGCGAGCAGTGTCGCTGCGTTGTGGCTTGGCCAGCGCGGCAAGGCTGATTGCGAGGTGGGGCCCGATCCACGGCCGCAGCATCGCGCGCCGTATGCGCGTGGCAAGGTTGCGGCAGAACGCGAACTCGCGGCGCAGCGCGCGCTGGGTCTAGAGACCTGCGTGGTGCGGCCGGCGATTGTGTTGTCGGCCGATACGAGTCCAACACACTCGGGCGTCGGTTTTTGGGTGCGCGACAATCAGTGCGTCGGTTTTGGCCGTGGTCGAACGCCGTTGCCGCTGTTGCTCGCGGATGATTGTGCCAGCGCGCTGGTCGCCGCGCTCGACGCACCCAACGCGGCAAATCGCAGCTACAACATTGCCGGTCCAGTGCGACCGACCGCGCGTGAGTTTGTTCGTACACTGCGTGTTCGCAGCGGCCGCGACTATCGTTTTTATGGTCAGCCAGTCTGGTTTTTGTTTGGTGTCGAGATCGGCAAATACCTGGTGAAAGTACTGGCATGCAGGCCGCGCGAGTTTCCGTCACTGCGCGATTTGCGGTCGCGCAACTTCCTCACGCAGCTCGATTGCGAGCGCGCGCAGCAGGATCTCGGCTGGCAACCGGAGGTAGACGCGGTTTCATTTTATGACCGGGCGCTGGGCACTTTGGGGCCGCGCGGATGAAACCGCGTGCTGCGCTGCATGTGTTTTCGACGCTGGGCCGAGGTGGACCGCAGGTGCGCGCGATGCAACTCTGCGCGCAGCTTGGTGGCGAGTTCAAGCACATGTTTGTGGCGCTGGATGGCAACTTTGATGCGCTCGAATTGTTGCCGAGGTCGATCGCGCATGAGGTGCTACCAGTTGCGCGGCTGCCGATGCTGGCGAGCATTCGTCGGTTTGCCAAGTTGCTGCGCGAGCGGCAGCCGGACTTGTTGTTGACCTACAACTGGGGCGCGATCGAAGCAGTGGCGGCGGCGCGCTGGCTTGGAATGCGCGCGTTTGTGCATCACGAGGATGGCTTTGGCGCGGTAGAACAGGTGCGTCGGCTACGGCGTCGCAACTGGCTGCGTCGGGCGCTGCTTCGTAGTGCCGCCGCCGTGATCGTGCCGTCGCAGCAGTTGCTCGCGATCGCGCAGCGCGAATGGCGTCTTACGGATGCTGTGCGCTGTTTGCCAAATGGCGTGGACCTCACGCGGTTTGCGCCAGCCTCGGCGCCGCCTGCTGCCGCGCGCGGCTTTACGATTGGAACGGTGGGAGGGCTGCGCGGTGAGAAAGATCATGCAACGCTGCTGCGCGCGGTTGCTCTGATGAAGCAGCCGGCGCGGGTGCTGCTCATCGGTGACGGCCCGATGCGGCCGCAGTTGGCAGCGCTCGCGCGCGAGTTGCAGATTGAAGAGCGCGTCACGTTGGCTGGAGCGTGCAGCGATCCCGCCCCGCTCTATCGCACGATGGACGCGTTTGTCCTGTCGTCGCGCACCGAACAAATGCCGTTGTCTTTGCTCGAAGCAATGGCGAGCGGCTTGCCATGCGCCAGCACCGAGGTCGGCGATGTGCGCGCAATGTTGCCGCAATCGTGCGGTGGTGCGATCGTGCCGCCAGGTGCGGCAGCACAGCTTGGCGCTGCGCTCGATGAGCTTGCAACGGACGCTGCGCGCCGCAGCCGTGAAGGTGGCCTGAATCGCGCGCACTGTTGCGCGCACTATGAACTCACCGTTTGCCTCGATCGCTTTTTAGCGATCTACCGGCAAGCCGCGTCGCCCTGAAACGGATACTGCGGCGGATACTGCGGCAGATACTGCGGCGGGCACCATCTGCATGGCGAGGTAAAGCACAGAGCAAGCATGCCGCCGCGCGCTTTTTGGTCCGCCCCTGTGGGAGCGGACCCTGCATCAGAAGTCGATGCCGAACGACAGCTCTAGAAACAGACCTGGCTCAAGCGGGCCCTTGACGGTGTCCGTGGTGTTCGTGCCATCGTCGAGCTTGTAATCGCCAGCGACCGTGCTGCCAACGCGCGTCAGCAGCGAGGTGAACTCCGAAAAGCGCCAGATCGCGCCGACGTAGAGGATGACTTCTTGAACATGCAGGTCGGCTTGCACGGAATGGTCGGTCGCATCGCGCACGCGATACTCATTACCTTGGATCTCGCAACCCAGCATCATGCCGAAGCTCGGGTCAGGCCACAGCGACAGCTCGGCCTTCTCAGGCAGCAGGACGTCTATGCGGAACGTGTCCGTTGGCTGCCAGGACACGCCCAGATACGGCAGGATCTCGTAGTCTGAAAAGATGCCGTTGCTGCGCGCGCCAACCTTTAAGAACAGGTTTTCATCCGCGCGGTAGGTGAGCAGCACCTTGCCATACATCTTGAAGTCGTTGCGTGTGAGCGTGGAATCGTTGTCGGTGAAGTAGCCTGGCGTCGCCAGCCCTTCGAGCAGCAGGTTTTCATCCAAGAACACGCCAAAGCCGGCCTTGATGCCCGCCTCGTACAACTTCTCGTCGCCAAAGTTGCTGCTGCCTTTGCTGAGGTAGCGGCGCTCACCGAAGTAGCCACCGACCGTGATGTAGCCATCGGTAGCAACCATGAACGGCAACTCGACATCGCTGCCCCAGTTCAGCAACTGCATCGACCCCGGCTCGTTCAGGATCTCCATGTGCGGCAGGTATTGCCCCCGCGTTTCGATCATGGGGTCGTAGCGTTCACGCTTCAGCATGAACTCCCCATGGTGCTGCTGGAACATGCCGCGCATCGAGTAGTCGGGGTCCTGCCCTTGCAGTTCCAGCGAGTTCTCTGCGCGCGGGTCGAAGTGCTCGAGGCTGCTGCCGCTGACGTCGACCGTCGTGAGCGAGGTGCCCGGCGATTTCGCCGGTGCTTGCAGACCATCGAAGGTGCGGCCCTGTGCCATGGCTGTGGCGCAGAGACTCGCGGTGAGAAGAATGTAGGCGTTCACGTAGTGCATGCTCCCTGGCTGACCGAGTTGGACCGGCGGGGAGTCTTGCCGCTGCGGCGCAAGAGTCAAGCACGAAGGGGCCCTTGCGCGTTCTCGGCTGGGGTCAGCGTTGCAAAATAGGCAGATATTGACGGGGAAGTTGCAGCAGCAGGCAGGCGATGCCGGTGGCAAACTCATCGCCCGGACCACAGTCATTGATCCACCGGCCGTCTGCTTGCTGGCTCCTCAAAAGGTCTTGGCTGAGCCGGTCAAAGTAACGGCGAAAGCGAGTGCCGCCGGATTGGAAGAAGGCTTGGCAGGCGTAGTAGTTGCCATACCAAAAGTAGTAGTGGCGACCGTAGTAGTCGGAGACGTCTTCGTAGGCGCGTTCGAGGAAGTCGAGCGCTGGCTCGGTGAGTTCTTGGTCGTAGATTCCGGCTGAGGCAAGGGCGGTGAGAGCCGCTGCGTTGATCGCAAACTCGTTGGGCTTCTCGTAGGCGCCGCGCCCCAAGATTTTGTAGAAAAATTGGCCGCGCGAACGGCCGCGCGTGACGCGACTGCGCTGCACGTAGTCGATCGCTCGGTCGATGGTGCCCTCGGGCACTTTGATGCCGATGTTGCGCGCCGCACGCAATGCCTGCACTTGGCAGACGGTCACCGACAGGTCCAGTTCGCGATCGAACGGGTTGTAGCGCCAGCCGCCGAAGGCATTCTGGCAGTCGACGATCAGGTTGATGGCCTTCTCCAGCGCGTCCTTCACGTCCTTGCCGCCATACATGCCATAGACCTCGGCGAGGAACAGGGTCGCGAAGGCATGGCTATACATGCGCGTCCCGGCATCCGTGACGAACCCGGTGTCGAGCACGTGTTCGATCAGATACCGGATCGCCGATTGCCCCGCCGCGCCGTGGATGCCGCGCGCTGGAAGATGCCCGCCAGCGAGGAACGCCATGCCGCAGATTGCTGTCACGCCGATGTGGCCGTGGCCCTGTGTGCGCTGTGCTTCGACCGACATGCCGCGGTCAAGTTCCACGTAGTCGTCGTTCATCTTGTGACCGACGATGCCGGTAAAGGCGCCGCTTTTTGTCTGCCGCTGTTCGAGCCAGCGCAGGCCGCGTTCGGCGGCGGCCGTGCAGGCGCGCAGTTGTTCGGCTGGGATCTGCGTCGCCGGATCTTTGCGGCTCGCGTCGATCGTCATGGGACGGTCGGATGAGCCAGTGTTTGCGGGGGCTTGTGGCAGCACCGCAAAGATGGCGGCGAGCAGTGACGCGAGCATGGGCTTTATAATACCGAGAGTTGCCCAGTGCTAAAGAGGCCCGTGCTAAAGCGGCCCGTGCTAAAGCGGCCCGTGCTAAAGAGGCCCGTGCTAAAGCGGCCCGTGGCAAAGCTCAGGCTTTGAGGAAGCTATCCATCCGCTGGCCAAGGTCTTTCAAGTAGGCCGCGTTGCCACCTTGCATCTCGGCGGTAAACCAGCCCTGGTAGCCGATCTTCTTCAGCGCTGCCACGATGCTCGGCCAGTCGCTGTCGCCTTCGTTGAGCTTGACATCAAAGCCCTTTGAGTCGGCGCGGCCGCGCTTAAAGTCCTTCACATCGACTTTCTGAATACGGTGGCCGAGGATCGGCACCCAGTGCTCGGGAAAACCGAAGGTGACCAGGTTGCCCGCGTCGAAGTGCACGCCGACCCATTCGCTATGCAGCTCATCGACGTAGCGCGCAAGTTCCGTGGGGCCGAGCAAGAACTTGTTCCAGACATTTTCGATCAGCAGTTGGATCTGCAGCTCGGCCGCGAGTGGCAACAGGGATTTGAGTTCTGCCTGCGAGCGCTGCCAGGCATCCTCGTAAGTGACCGTCTTTGTGACTACCGCGGGCACCACGAGCACCGATGTGCAGCCAAATGTTTTGGCATCGTGCAGCGCGATCGTCAAGGCCTCTCGGCCTGCCGCACGCACGGCGGGGTCTTGATCGCTAAACGGTTTGCTCCAATGTTCGGAATCGACCACGCCGGGGATTTGCAGCCCGGATTGTGCCTTCGCCGCGAGCACTTCGTCGCGCTGCAAACTACTCGGGCTGTCGAGCTCAACGCCATCAAAACCGCAATCGCGCAGGATCTTGAACTTCTCGGCCAGCGAAGCACCTTGCTGCACCATGTCGATTTTGACCGCCTTCAAGAATCCGCGGCGCTTTGGCAATGTGGGGCGCTCAGCGGGCAAAGTCCAATGGCTGAGGACCGCTGCGGTGGAGATTGATACGAGGTCGCGGCGAGTGATGGATGCCATATTGGTGTGGCGCAGTGGTATGGCACACAGCAAGGAACTCTGCGCGATGGCCGGCCGCAAGCGCAATGAGTGTCTGTGGCGGCAGCGCTTTGGCATGGGTTTTCTGTGCGCCAGCGACTGGCGATGGTTTTTTCCTGGCAACGTTGTCGCTGAGCGATTGCGAATGTGCCAACGCTGGGTGTGCAGGCTCCGCGGGGCAGTTTTTCACTCGGACCGCGCGAGCCGCACGTCGCATGCGCAATTGCTCCTATCGGTGGACAACTTTGGCGGGCTACTTTTGCTATGCGCCGCTCGCTTAGCCGGTAGGCTTTCTACTCCCACAACAAAGTGATTTTCGAAGGCCATGATTCACGACCTAGGTTCCTCTCGTCGTTCGTTTCTCAAGTCCTCGGCAGTCTCGGCAGCGGCGTTGTCCGCGGCAAACTCGCTCGGCGCGCTGCGCGCCTCAAGCCCGATGCACACCGGCGGTCGGGCACAGCTGAAGATTGGCTTGGTCGGCTGCGGTGGTCGCGGTTCGGGGGCTGGCGTGCAAGCGTTGATGGCCGACAAGGACAACATCCTGTGGGCGGTAGGCGATGCGTTCGCCGATCGACTTCAGAGTGGCCTCTCAGGCATCACTGAGGCGATGGGCGAGTCAGGCCGCAAGGATCAGGTGCAAGTGGCGGGGGAGCGCCGCTTCGTGGGGCTCGATGCGATCGACAAGGTGCTAGGCAGCGGCATCGATGTGATTTTGCTCGCGACGCCGCCTGGCTTCCGGCCGATGCAGATCGAGAAGTCGGTCAAGCAGGGCGTGCACATCTTTGCCGAGAAGCCTGTGGCGACCGATGCGCCTGGCCTGCGCCGCGTGCTCGCTGCCTGTGCCGAGGCGAAGCAGAAGAACCTCACGTTCGTGTCCGGACTTTGTTACCGCTACCACGATGGTCGCCGAGAGATCGTGAAGCGTCTGCAGGATGGCGCGATTGGGGAGATCCAGGCGATCCATGGCAACTACCTGACGGGCGAGCTGTGGAACTTCCCGCGCAAGCCAACTTGGACCGACATGGAGTTGCAGTTGCGCAACTGGCTTTACTACCCGTGGCTGTCGGGGGACATGATTGCCGAGCAGCACATTCACTCGCTCGATGTGATGGCGTGGATCAAGAAAGATGTGTATCCGACCAAGTGCTATTCGTTGGGCGGTCGGCAGAAGCGCACCGAAGCCCAGTATGGCGTGATCTACGACCACTTCTCGACGGTCTACGAGTGGGCCGACGGCACGCGTGGCTTTAGCTATTGCCGCCAGCAAGACGGCACCTATCACAACGTCAACGAATACGTGCTCGGCACAGAGGGCAAGGCCGATGTGTTCGCGCACCAGATCACTGGCAAAACCGAGTGGCAGATGCAGGGCAAGATGGGCGACATGTATCAGAATGAGCACGATGAGATGTTTGCTGCGATCCGCGCCGGCAAGCAGATCGACAACAGTCACTACATGTGCGAGAGCACGTTGATGGCGATCATGGGGCGGATGGCCGCATACACCGGTCAGGAGATCAGTCGGGAAAAGGCGCTGAACAGCACCGAGCTACTAATGCCGAACGGTGTGACGCTCGACATGCCGACAAATGCCATGCAAATCGCCGTGCCGGGCCTGACCAAGTTCAGCTGATCCAGTGACCACTCCCAAAGGACCAGGTGGCTTCATCGTGATAATTTCCGCTATCGCGGCGATCACCTCCTACTTCGGCGCGGTCTCATTCATGGTCGGTGCCGCTGTCGATGGCTTTTGGTCGGTGACGATCCCATGGCTTGTGCCGCCCATGGCAGCGGGGCTCGTACTCGGTGCGGCGCAAACCACGCACCATCGGAACGCGTTTGATATTTTGCCATCCGGAATTGCCGCTGTGGCCATGGCCTACTTGGTGCTGACAATGAGTCCCATGCTTGATGGCGCGAAGAACGGGCCGATCGGCATGCTCGCGATGGCAAGTTTTGTGCTGGGGATGTGCCTTGCGACCTCGCCGTTGATTCTGCTCGGCGCCTTTCCGCCGGCGGCACTCGCAAGCGTGCTCCGGCGGCTCGCAGCGCGAGCTGCCTGAACTTTCTGCTAGTTGCGGCCCGCGGATGCCCAAGATAACCGGCGGAGTGGTCGTGCGCGGCCATGCGTTGCGCGCATTGGACCTTTGGCAGCAATCGTCGGCTGTCAACCGCAGCGATCTCGCCCTACGCTGCACTCCATCAGCTGTGGCGCATTGTTGCCATGGCGCACTGCATAAAGGCCGCGCTCGTATGCCATCTTCGCCACTTTGGAAGTTGTTCTTCATGATGGTCCTCCAGTTTTTTATCTGGGGGGCGTGGCTGCCGCTGATCTTTGGCTACTTGCCAAGCCTTAATTTCACTGCATCGCAGCAATCGTGGATTCTAAATGCATTCCCGATCGCCGCGATCGCCGGCATGTTCTTCAGCAACCAGTTTGCTGACCGCAATTTTGCCGCTGAGAAGTTTCTCGCGTTCAGCCATCTGGTCAGCGGTGCCGCATTGCTCGGATTGGCGTTCGCAACATCGTTCTGGCCGTTCCTGATCCTGATGTATGTGCACTGTCTTTTGTATGTGCCGACCATCTCGATCACCAACTCGATCGCGTTTGCAAACATGCGCGACCCGCAGAAGGAGTTTGGCATCGTGCGCATGGGCGGCACGATCGGCTGGATTCTCGCTGCGTGGCCGTTCACGTTTGTGTTCGTCGATTGGAGCGCGGTCGATGCGAGCGCAAAGACCGGATTTATCGAGTGGCTGCTTGCGGCACTCAAGCACCCGTTGACTGGCGCTGCAGCGCAAGCGGCAACCAAGTGGACCTACCTGGTAGCTGGCGGCGCCTCATTGCTGTTGGCAATGTTCAGCTTCCTGCTGCCGCATACGCCGCCCCGCGCGACCGAGAGTCAGGCGTGGGCAAAGGCCTTTGGCCTGTTGAAGCACCCGTTCGTGCTGGTCCTGTGGCTCGTGGCCTTCGTCGATTCGTTCGTGCACAACTGCTACTTCAACTGGACCGGCACGTTTCTCGGCAGCGACAAGGTTGGCATCGCTAGCAACTGGATCATGCCGGTGATGAGCATCGGTCAGGTGGCCGAGATTGCGACGATGTTCGTGCTCGGCTCGGTGCTGAAGAAGCTTGGTTGGCGCACGACGATGGTGATCGGTGTGCTCGGCCATGCGGCGCGCTTTGCGGTGTTCGCCTACCTGCCGCAGTATCCTTCCCTGGTAGTCGCGGTAAACGTGCTGCATGGGGTCTGCTACGCGTTCTTCTTTGCGACGGTCTACATCTTCGTTGATGCCTACCTACCAAAGGACATTCGCAGCAGCGCGCAAGGCCTGTTCAACCTGATGATCCTCGGCGGCGGCGCCTTGCTTGCCAACTCGATCTGCCCGTACTTGATCCAGGATGTCTACACGCATGTGGACGCGGTGAGTCAAGTGAAGACCATCGACTTCACCGGCCTGTTCAAGCTGCCGATGCTGATCGCGCTCGGCGCTGCGGTCGTACTCGCGATTGCGTTCCAACCACCCGCAGAACCACCGAACAGCGCGAAAGTCGCATAGCCAGCCAGGCTTTCGCATTGGGCGTGTAGCGATTGGCCCGCGTCGCGTAGCTGTTGGCCCGCGGGCTAGGCGAAGTATTTGCCGAAGCGGTTCTGCAAGAACGCCTCGTAGTTCACGTCTTCCATCTTCACGAGGCCAGCCGTTGGGAGCTTGCCGGTAGCCATCATGTCGAGCACGCCGGTGATGCCCGCCGCGGTCGTGATCTGGATGCCGGTCCAGTGCTTTCCGTCGATCTGCTGGTCGCGCACAGTCTTTGCGTAAGTCAGTTCGGTGAGCTTGCCGTTCTGCTCGCCAATCGCGCAGACGAAGATCACGATCTGGTCGTTCTGCGTGGCAGGGATCGAACGGTCAAAGATCTTCACCAACTCATCCTTGTGATGGCGCATGAGCAGGTCATGCAGCAAGAACTTGAGCAACTCGCAATGGCCCGGATAGCGGATCGTCTTGTAGTTGAGGTTGTTGACCTTGCCACTGAGCGACTTGGCAAGCGTGCCTAGTCCGCCGGAAGTATTGAACGCCTCGTATTCGACCCCCTCGATCGTGAGCCGCTCAAGCTGTTCGAGCGGCGGCACCAGCACTTGCTTGCCGTTGTCGATGGCTTCGCAGGGGTTGCAATATTCGTTGATCAGCCCCTCGGTGCTCCACGTGAGATTGTATTGCAGCTGGTTGCTCGGGAAGCGCGGCAAGGCGCCGACGCGCAACCGCAGGTCGCGCACCGTGTCGAGCTGGCGCATCAGGTGGGTCGCTACCATCGTGATGAAGCCCGGCGCAAGGCCGCACTGCGGCACAAATGCGGACTTGCTGCCACCGGCAAGCTGCACGACCTTGTGCGTGACATTTACGTCCTCGGTCAAATCGAAGTAATGCGCAGACGCGGCCTTCGCCCGCTCGGCGATCAGCGGGTTGCAGTGGTAGGGCGCGCAGGACACCACGGCATAGGCACCCTTCAGGATTGCATCGAGCGACGCAGCATTGTCGAAGTCGACCACGCTTGCTTGCACTTTGGGGTAGGCCTTGCCGATCGCGCTAACCGAGCCCGCAAACGCATCGCCGACGCGCACCGAGTAGTCGTCACAGCCCTGCAGCAGGTGACAGACCATCTTGCCGATTTTGCCGGCACCGAGGATTGCGACTGTCTTCATGAGGGCGGGGAGTTTGCAGGGCACGCCGCTGGGCTGCAAGACTGGTGGCACCGCGGGGTAGAAAGGCCGGTTTCCCGTCAGCCGCGACGACGGTTGTTTTGCCCCTTGCAGCCGGGTTTTTGGCCGACGACATAGGTGATAAACGCCGGGTCATTGTCGCCGACTTCCTTCCGTCGAAACGCACCGTTGCCGGTGGAGGTCGCAAGGTTGGTGCCTTCCCAAAGCACGTGAACGTCCGCAAAACCGACCTCAGTGAACAGCTCGCGCAACTCGGCCATCGTCCACAGTCGCCAGTCGTACACGAACGCGTTCTTCAGCTTGGTGCCGTCACGGAATTCGAAATGGATCGCGCATTCGATGTGGTGGCTGATCGGGTCGTAGGCGCGCTGCTCCCATAAGTAGTCAAAGCCGTGGTGGCGCACGCGGTCGGTCTTGTGCGCCATCACATCGGGGCCGCCCCACGCATCCATCAAAAGGATCCCGCCTGCGTCGAGCGACGCGAGCGCGTTGGCGAGGTATGCGCGCAGCAGGGCGCGCGTGTGAAACACCGAGTAGCTGAAGTTGAGCACGGCGATCAACTGCGCCTTTATCGGGAGCACGTTGAGCACGCTGTCATTGACCAGCGACAGGCGCTGTTGCTGGGATTCGTTCAGCAGCGGCTTCACGTTGTGCTTGCGGGCCCAGTTGAGAGTTGGGTTGTGCAAGTCGACGCCGATCGCGCGATTTTCGCTGTGCAATTTCACGAACCAGCACGACAACAGCGCCGTGCCGCAAAAGTCCTCCCGCAAGACGCGCAGCGGTTTGCCGGTGGTCTTTTGGTAGTAGCGCTGGAAGAAACGTGCGTCGCGCTCGGGTGCCTGGACGGACTCCTGATAGAGCACGTGGCGATCCGCCGTGCTTTTGGTGAAGCGGGGTGGCTTGCGTTTTGGCTTGGCTTTGGCCTTTTGCCGCACGCTGCGCCTGGGGTTGGGTTTTTTAGGAGTACTACGCTTATTGCGAGGCATGTGTTGCTTGTAGCAGCGGGCCGTCACTTGCTCATCGGCCAATGTGATGTCGAGCAAGGGACCCTGGGCGGCGTTTTTAGCAACAGCCAACTCGTCAACTTCAGCAGAGGTTGACGGCCGTAGCCGAGGCGGTTAACCCTCTACAAGCTGGCCATCGGTAAAACTGCAAAAATCTGAGACTCGCTTGTGATGCACCCTCCTGCATTCCTGTTGACAGTTGCCACGTTGTGCGTTGGTGCGTGCGCGCAATCGGCACGCCAGAAGCTTTTGGTGGCTGTCTGCCAGTCGATTCACGCGACGATTCAATACGAGATCGAGACCACGCGGTTTGCAGTTTCGCGTTGGCTGGTGTTTCTGCCCGAGTTGCCCGAACTGCCGTCACAGACCGAGGTGCGATTGACCGACTCGGTCGGGGCAAAGCCTGCCGCTGAATGCAGCGCGCTGGCGCGGCCGGTGCGGTTTTGGGATCACGCGGTCGCACATCCCGTCGCGCCGTCGCGGTTGTCGATCACGCTCGAAGTCGATGCCGCGCTGTGGAGTCGCAGGCTCGCGCCCTTGCAGGCAAGCGATCTGCCGCCAAAGGTCACGCCGCTCAGCAGCATCGAAGCGGCTTTTTATCAGGCCCCTAGCAGGACGTTTGACTTCCAGTCACAAGCCTTCGTGAAATGGCTCAAGCATGGCGGATTATTGCGTGCAGATAATGAGGCGCCGCTCGATCTGGCGGCGCGCATCATTACGGTGCTGCGCTCGGATTTTGCCTATCGCTTTGACATGCTGGAGGACAAGAGCGTGTCGCTGGTCTGTGCTCGTGCCGCAGCGGACTGTGCGGGTTTTTCGTATTTGTTGATCGCCGCGATGCGTGCCAACCGGGTGCCGGCGCGTGCCTTGATCGGACGGCTGGCAAAGCCGCGCAGGAGCGGCTCGGGGCCGATGGAAAACGCCTTCGATCAGCCGCACGTTCGCGTCGAGGTGTTCATAGCAGACCTCGGCTGGGTGCCGATTGACCCGACGTTCGCCGTCCAAAACCAGCGGCGGTCCGTTGCCAGTTTTATTGGCAATGACGATGGTGACATGCTCGTGCTGCACGTCGATCCAGACCTGCAGTTGCCATTTCCGGACCAGCAACGGATCGCAGGATCGCTGCAGGTGGCACCTTACTACTGGGCCTATGGCGAGGGCCCTTTCGATGGGTTCTTTGGGCCAACGGGCTGGGATTTGAAGTCCGTGTCCGCGGTGAAGTAGCCGTTCTGCCGGTGCATTCGTTTGCGACCGCCGACTTGCGTGAGGCGCACTTCTGCAAGACCATCCTGCGCACATGACGATCCGCAGTGTGCAGTCCGTCCTTCAAGGCTATGCCACCAGTGATGGCGCAGGCGTGAAGCTCGTGCGATTTTTCGACCCACGGCAGGCAACGCAGCTTGACCCGTTTTTATTGTTGGACGAGTTTCGCTCCGCGAATGCCAGTGACTACGTGGCGGGCTTCCCGCCACACCCGCACCGCGGCTTTGAAACTGTGACCTACATGATCGTGGGTCGCATGAAGCACAAGGACAACCACGGCAACGAGGGGGACCTCGGCCCCGGCGGCGTGCAATGGATGAGTGCCGCGCGCGGCATCATTCATGAGGAACGACCCCAGCAGGATCAGGGGCTGATGTTTGGCTACCAGCTATGGGTCAACCTGCCGAGTGCGCAGAAGATGAGCGAGCCTTTTTACGACGACATCGAAGCCGATCGCATTCCGGTGTGTGCACTCGCAAATGGCGGCACAGTGCGCGTGATCGCTGGCGAGTTTGGTGGCATGCAAGGGCCGGTGCGGCCGCGGCCGGCCGAGCCGACCTACCTCGATGTCGATCTGCCAGCGAACGCGAGCGTGACGATTGCGGTGCCGCGCGGGCATACCGCTCTGGTGCACGGCGTGACGGGCAAGATTTGCGTTGGCACCAAAGCAACGGTGCTGCTTGCGCGGCAGTGCGCGGTGCTGTCGCGCGATGGGGATGTCGTTTTTGCAACGGGCAGCGAAACAGGGCGCGCCCTACTGCTTTCGGGCAAACCGTTCGGTGAGCCGATCGTGCACTACGGACCATTTGTGATGAACACGCAGGCAGAACTGCAGCAAGCGGTCGAGGACTATCAGAGCGGTCGCTGCTGAGCGCATTCGATTCGCGCCCTACTGCTTTCGGGCAAACCGTTCGGTGAGCCGATCGTGCACTACGGACCATTTGTGATGAACACGCAGGCAGAACTGCAGCAAGCGGTCGAGGACTATCAGAGCGGTCGCTGCTGAGCGCATTCGATTCGCGCCCTGCTGCTTTCGGGCAAACGGTTCGGTGAGCCGATCGTGCACTACGGACCATTTGTGATGAACACGCAGGCAGAACTGCAGCAAGCGGTCGAGGACTATCAGAGCGGTCGCTGCTGAGCGCATTCGATTCGCGCCCTGCTTGGCTGCGGCAGTTGCCTTGGTGGCGGTTGCCTGAGCGGACGAAAGGAGCTGGCCCAAGGATGCTTCGCCCGTTTCCGTGCGCACGAGGGGCAATCGCCAAGAAAGTTCGCTGGTGGCGAGTTCTGGGCAAGGTTTTGTGCCGTGCCGTTTTGGTGCAGAGCCGTGCCGCATCGTCGCTGCGGCGATCAGTTATTGCTTTGCCACGCAGTTGGCATTGCCGCGTCGCCGGGGGTGCATTTTGTTTTTCGATGCGTCGACCAGCCAGGTGCCCGCGTTCTGGTCGCAGTGCAGCAACAGGACCGAGTCGGAGTCGGGTTCGAACTTGGCTGCGGGCGTGAACGAGTTGCCTGAGTAGCGCGCCGCAGATGAAACCCGCACTTCGTCGAAAAAGCCTAGGTAGAACGCCATCGGTTCACCGTTCTGATTGGTGTCGGCGCCAATGTAGAGCGGCAGCGCATTGGTCTTGCGCTTGCCGCTTGCCGCCTTTTGCACGACCAGGACCCCATCGACATAGGCGCGCAACTCTTTGCCGTCGAACACCACAGCCACGTGTTGCCAGCGGTTTTTCGTGAGCACGATCGATTCGGTTTGCGCAATCACATAGTGCCCGTCGAGGAACACCGAGAACTCCAGGCGGCCGTCGTTGCAGAACACGCCGAACTCGCTCTGTTCGGTCTTGGCAAATAGCGCGCGGTGATCGTCGATCGCGCTGGGCATGCACCATGCTTCGATCGTGAACGGGCCGTCCGGCAAGGGCAGCGAAGCATTGTCGATTTGCAGGCAGTCGCCGCGGGCGCTCAGTGAGAGCGCGCCGTCGCCAGGTGGGAGAACCGTGAGATCGGCTGGCGGAGCCAGTGGCACCTCGGTGGTTATCGATGGGAGCGTGACTCGCCGGTCTGCAGCTAGATAGTCGACGCGCAGTTCGAGATCCGGCAACCGAGGCGCGCGGCCTTTGGTGCCAGCGCGGCGGACAAAGAAATCCATCGTTGTGGTCATCAGGGGCGCGATCGTCGTGTGTTGATGATCGGGCGTGAACTCATAGCCATCATCCAAACTTGGCAGCACCGAAAGTGAGATCGGTTGGCTCGCCGGATTGGTGAACTCCATGCTGAGTGTGCCTTGCACCATGCCGTGTTCCAAAAACTGCAAACCGCGCAGGTTGGTGGGGCGCAGTTTGTCGTGCAGCAGTTCGGCATCGTCACTCAACTGGCCGCTGATCAACTTTGGGTCGATCACGGTGCCGATCGGGATTGCCGCCAGTTGAATGCCTTCCGGCCGAACGGTGATGACGTGGAACTCGTGCAGATAACCTGCTTGCGGCGCATCCATCGGCAGGTTTGCACCTGCGGATGCAACGGCGAAGTATTGAATGCCATCGCGCACTCCATCGAAGCGCATCCGGTGCAGATGGCCGGCAAACACGGCGTTGCAGTTGCCGTGCTTTGCCAGTGCCTTGTGCACCCGGTCCCAATCCGCACCCGGATAGCGAGCCTGCAGCCAGCGCGGGTGGTGCATGAATACGAACACATGCGGCGCGTCCTTGGCCTGCGCCAAAGTTGCCTCCAGCCAGGCAAACTGTTCCGCACTCATGTTCTGACAACTGGGATCCGTAAAATCTTTTTTGCCGTTCTGCGGGTTGCCCTCATCGGTGTAGAGCACGATGAACCAGCTGCGCTTGTGTTCGAACGCGTACCACAGCGGGCCAAACGTGGTCTCGAAATTACTTTCGTGCTCGCCGTTCGGTTTGTCCTTGCCGCGAAAGTAGACATCGTGATTGCCGGCCACCGGGAACCACGGCATCCGCAACGATGCCATCGTGTTTCGATACTCGGTTGCCTGCAGCTGCCAGGCTTTGGTGTCGTTGTAGCCGTTCACGAGATCGCCGACCGTGAGCACCAGGTCCGGGTCTAGCAGGTTCGCATCTGCGACCGCCTGTGCGAGCACCTTGATGCCTTCCGGCGGGCCGCCGGTTCGGTCGCCAAAGATGATGAAGCCAAATGCGTCATCCTGCTTGGGCAGCTTTAGCAGCTTTGCGCCGTCGCGGGTGGTGTGGATGTGCGCAGCTTCCTGTCCGATGAGGGAGCCGGACAAGCTGAGCATGAGGACTGCGGCGTGGAGGCTATTGCGCATTCGAGGCGCAAGAAAAGCACGCGGCGGGGCTGTCGCCAATGATGCGGCACAGATTGTCGCTTTGTGGCGGTAGTCTTTACGCGGATGACACGCAGATGGTCGATAGGCATCGTCGGCGCGGGCCGCAGCCGCAATGGCCTTGGACCGTTCCTATCGCGGGCCTGCGAGCTGCACGGCCTTTCGGTCACTGGCATCGCCGGCAGCAACCTTGCGCGCACGGCAATGGTCGCTGCTTCGATGGCGACTGAGTTTGGCCATGCGGTGGTTGCGCATGCGGACACGGCCGCTTTGGTCGGCAGTGGCATCGACGCGCTTGTGATTGCTTCGCCAGTGGAGCAGCACGCATCCGCACTGCGGCTTGCGTTGCACGCACGGCTACCAGTGCTGTGTGAGAAGCCGCTGGTTGCGCCCGGTGACTTTCTTGCGTCGCAAGAAATCATTGAGGGCTTTGCGCAGTGCAAAATCCTGTTGTTCGAAAATTGCCAATGGCCATTCGTGCTGCCCGCGTTTTTTGCGTTGTATCCGAACGTGCGCCCTGCCTTGGTGCAACGTATCGCGATGCGGCTGTCACCAGGTGAGCCGGGGCCAGCAATGGTGCAAGACTCGCTGTCGCACTTGCTCAGTGTTTTACAGGCGGTGCTGCCCGACACTTGCGAGCCGCACTTGATCTCCGCTGTGCTCTTGGACGGGGCAGATGTTGAGGCTGAACGTTTTTTGCGGGTCGAACTAGCCGCCGCCGGTCGCCAGCTGGTTCTCGAACTGCATTTGCGTTGCTGCGCTACGCAACCTCGACCGGCGTGGCTTTCGCTTGATGGCGATCGCATGGATCGACAGATTGGCCCGGGTTACGCGATCACGTTTACCGCGGGCGAACGCAGTATTCCTTGCGAAGATCCGCTGCCTTTGTGCGTTGCCGCATTTGCGCGCGCGCTAAAAAGCGACACGCTGGAACTGCGCGAAACTGCGCTGCACGCTGTGCGCGTGCGGTCTCATTTGTATCGCGCAATCATGGACCTGGTCGGTTTTCACTGACGGAAAACCAGGACCTGCTGCCTCGCCATCGCCATCACCAGAAAGGGCACTGGATCCGCGACGCCCTTGTGAGGACACTATTGCCAATCGTGCAATCCGCTGCTGAATCGTCGGGTAATGGTGCTGGTTCCAACGAGGCTGCCGCTTTGCCGGAACGCCGCGCCGAATCGATCCACGACTTCGCCCGCAAGCTGCAGCAGCCGTCCTTGTGGCCCTACGTTGTCGACTATGTGGCATGGCAGCGCGCGCGGCGCATTGCCAAAGAACAGGGGCTCGAAGAACCCGCACTGCCGGCCCTTGCACCGCTGTCGATCAATCTCGACCTGACTACCGCCTGCAACTTTGCGTGCGATCACTGCATTGATTGGGACATTCTAAATAGCAAGGTGCGACATGATGACGAGGCGCTGCGCGCGTCGTTGCGCACGATGACGGAGCGCGGTCTGAAAAGCGTTATCCTGATCGGCGGCGGCGAGCCTTCGCTCTATCCGGGTTTTCCGGCGATGGTGGAGTTCTTGAAAGAACTTGGCCTGCAGGTCGCGGTCGTCAGCAACGGCAGTCGCGGCGACCGACTGTTGCAGATCGCGCCATTCCTGCGGCCGGGTGATTGGATCCGGCTGTCCCTCGACTCCGGGAGTAACGATGTGTTTGAGCGCATGCATCACCCAGCTAGCAAGTCGTGCACGCTCGACGAGATTTGTAGCTGGGTGGCAAAGATCAAGGCCGTGAACGCGACGTTTCAGTTTGGCTTTTCGTTTGTGATCACGTGGCGCGGAAGTGCGCGTGGCAACGTCAAGGTGATTGAAAACATCCAGGAAATCGAACTGGCCGCTGCGCGCGCTCGGGCGAGCGGTTTTGACTACATCTCCTACAAGCCATTCTTAGAGCGCACCGGCGAGGGCAGTGAAGTGCTCGACCCGGCGAAGACCGAGGTCGAGTTGCCGTTTGTGCTCGCGCGGATCCGCGCCGCGATCGACGCTGCGCGCACGCTTGAGACCCCAGGCTTTCGTGTGCTTGAGAGCACCAACCTCCGCGTGTTGATGGCGGGTAACTGGCGCGACTTCACGCGGCAGCCAAGGACCTGCCACATGCAGATGCTGCGTCAGGTGATTACGCCGCTCGGCACGTTCAACTGTCCGGCGCATCGCGGGGTCGACAAAGCGCGGCTTGGCGAGGGGGCACTCTGGGCTTTGGGTGAGCAGGGCGTTGTCGGGACGCGCGCTTTGCTGGATGGCTTTGATGCCAGCGTTCAATGCCGCGAAGTGACCTGCCTCTACAACGGCACCAACTGGTGGCTTGAGCAACTGGTATTGAGTAGTGCGCCGCTGCCCGCAGATGCTCCGGCAGCAGAGACCGCGGACTGGTTTTTGTAGCGAGTACTACGCGTGGTTTTCCCGGCGATTAGCTGCGCAAAACTTCGCACGGCGCGATTGACCGCGATGCCCACAATACAGCCCGAAGCGATGGCTTCTGTTATCAGCGCGCGGGTTGCCATTGCGCGATGCTCGTTGGCATCTGACGGGTTTTTCGCGGCGGATTTTTTGCGTGGTGGGAAGCCTTCTCGCCGAGACCATCGTTTGTGAGCGCGTTGCCAAACGTGACGGTGCTGTAGTCGCGCGTGTCGCCGCAGCATGCGGCAAGCCGCTTGCTATTTGGCTTGCGGCAAGGTTCTCGTTTCACGCAGCGGGCAGGTGGGCCGCTCACCGGCACCGCTTGCCCTTCATTCGCCAATGCAAGCCGATTGGCAGCGCTGCATAGCGGGCCTGTAGCAATGTTGCGATTTCGCATTTTTGTATTTGTAGTGCAGATGTTCCTTGCGACTGGCAGCACTAAACTTCCGCGCCATGACTAGTCTCCGCATCGTCGTCTTGCTGTTTGCATCGCCGCTAGCGCTGCTTGCTCAAGTCACTCCTTTGCAGTTCGCCGCGATCAAGCAAGAGGGGTTTGAGAAGTCGCAGGTGCAAGCGCATCTCGATCACCTCACCAATCGCGTTGGCCCGAGGCTCACATCATCGGACAACCTGACGGTCGCGTGCGAATGGGCGCGTGACACGTTTGTTGAGTTGGGCATCGCCAATGCCCACATGGAGGAGTGGGGCTCCTTCGCGGTCGGCTTCAATCGGGGACCATGGTTTGGCCGCATGACGAAGCCAGAGCCCATGGAACTAATCTTCAACACGGACTCGTGGACTGCGGGCACGCGAAAGCCATCTCGCGGCCAACTGATTCTTTCACCGACAGACGCTGCCGGTCTGCTTTCCTTGGAGGGCAAGCTCGCCAACGTCTGGCTGCTCGATCCGCCGCGCGGCGACTTGCTGAAGGACCTGCAGGCCGCGATGGCACGCGAAGGTGGTTTTGGTTTTGTCACCAACTCGCGAGGCGACCTGCTGCAGACGGGCGGTAGTCCGAGTGTCAAGTGGGACAACCTGCCGACGCTGCCGTTCGTGCGCTTGCGCGTCGATTGCCACGAGAAACTGAGTTCGTTGCTGAAGGATAACCAGCCGGTCGAGGTTGAGTTTGATATCCGCAACCACTTCCGCAAGGGCCCGATCCCGCTCTACAACGTGATCGCAGACATCAAAGGCTCCGAGTTCCCCGATGAGTTTGTCGTCGTTGGCGGGCACCTCGATAGCTGGGACGGTGCGACTGGCACGACCGACAACGGCACCGGCACATCGACCACGATCGAGGCGGCGCGCATCCTCATGGCGATGGGGGCAAAGCCCAAGCGCACGATTCGCTTCATGCTGTGGAGCGGCGAAGAGCAGGGCCTGCTTGGCTCACGCGCGTGGGTGCAGAAGCACAAGGAGGAGCTTGCGAAGTATTCCGCATGCCTCGTGCACGACGGCGGCACAAATTATCTGTCAGGCATCGCTGGCATGAAGGAGATGCGGCCGCAATTGGAGTTGGTATTCGCACCGATTTTTGAGCTCAACAAAGACCTGCCATTCAAGATCCGCGACATCGAGGCGTTTACGCCGATCGGCAGTGACCACGAATCGTTCACCGCGGCGGGGGTGCCAGGCTTTTTCTGGGACCAGGCTGGACGCGCCAACTACACGCATACGCACCACACTCAATACGACACCTACGATTCGGCGATCGCCGAATATCAGCGGCACTCGTCGGTCGTGATTGCGACCGGTGCGCTTGGCCTCGCCAACCTGCCGGCAATGCTCACGCGCGAGAACATGAAGGTGAACCGCGGTGGCGGCGGCGGAGCTGCGCGTGGTGGCCGTCGTGCGCTCGGCGTGCAGTTTGATGATGCTGGCGGTCTGCTGCTTTCCGAGGTGACCGATGGCGGCATAGCGGCAAAGGCGGGCCTCAAAACTGGCGACAAGGTGATTCGCCTGGGCGCTAAGAAGGTCGCGTCGATGGATGATTTTCGGGCTGCGTTGCGCGACGGTCCGGCAAAGACTGCGATCACGGTGGTGCGCGCGGGCAACGAAATCACGGTCGACATCGTTTTTCCGCAGTGACCCCGCGCGGTGTTGCGGTGCTGCCCGGGATGCCGCTAGTTGCCGCTAGCTGTGCTCGCCACCGCATTGCGCGCGGGCCAGTAAAAATTTGGCCCTTGGTGAGTTGGTTGCAGGGTTGAAATCTTGGGCTCGCCCGCAGATTCTCCATAAACCCATGTCCTGGCTCTGCGCATTCTGGCGGTCGTCGATTGGCGGCAAGTTGACCATGGCGGTCACCGGCCTCCTGCTCTTTGGTTTCGTTGTCGCCCACCTGCTCGGCAACCTGCAGTTGCTCGGTGGGCAGGAAAAGCTCAACGCGTATGCAAAGATGCTGCACGACCTTGGGTCTTTATTGTGGGTCGCCCGCATTGGCCTGCTTCTGATCTTCGTCTTGCACATTGTCACCGCGATCCGCTTGAGCCGCAGCAACCGCAGCGCCCGGCCGGTCCAATACGCAAAATCCGCCACGTTGCAGGCCTCGTTCGCATCGCGCTCGATGCTGTTTTCGGGCCTCTCGCTGCTGGGCTTTGTCATCTATCACCTGCTGCATTTCACGCTTGGCGTGGTGCACGTAGATGAAGTGGCCAAGAAGGGGGCAGATGGCCACGACGTGTATTCGATGGTCGTTGCGAGCTTCAGCAAGGCGCCGGTCGCTGCCGCCTACATCGCCTTTCAAGTGCTGCTGTTTTTCCATCTGCAGCACGGTCTGCAATCGTTTGCGCAGACGCTCGGTCTGCATCACGCCCGCTATACCCCGATGATCAAGTCGCTCGCGTTCTTGCTCGCGCTGGTGGTTGCCGGCGGCAACATTCTGGTCGTTCTGTACCCGTCCCTGTGGCTGGCAAAGGGGGCTGCATGAAGCTCGATGCTCGCATTCCGGATGGTCCGATCGAAGGCAAGTGGGAGAAGCGCCGCTTCGATCTGAAGCTGGTCAATCCTGCCAACAAGCGCAAGTACAAGGTGCTGGTCGTTGGCTCTGGCCTCGCCGGTGCTTCGGCTGCTGCCTCGATGGCCGAGCTCGGCTATCAGGTCGAATGCTTCTGCTTTCAAGACAGCCCCAGGCGCGCGCATTCGATCGCCGCGCAAGGTGGCATCAACGCCGCGAAGAACTACCGCAACGACGGCGACTCCGTGTGGCGGTTGTTCTACGACACGGTCAAGGGCGGCGACTTTCGCGCGCGCGAAGCCAACGTCTATCGCTTGGCGCAACTGAGCGTGAACATCATCGATCAGGCGGTCGCTCAAGGCGTGCCGTTTGCCCGCGAATACTCCGGCCTGCTCGACAACCGCAGCTTTGGCGGCGCGCAGGTGAGCCGCACTTTCTATGCGCGTGGCCAGACCGGCCAGCAGCTGCTGCTTGGTGCCTACTCGGCGCTGTCGCGCCAGATCGGGCTCGGCACAGTGAAGATGTTTCCGCGCACGGAGATGCTCGATGTTGTCGTGATCGACGGTCACGCCAAGGGCATCGTGGTGCGCGATCTTTTGACCGGCGAAATCCGCACGCACAAAGGGGACGCTGTGGTGCTCGCCACGGGTGGCTACGGCAACGTGTTTTATCTGAGTACCAACGCCAAGGGCTGCAACGTCACTGCGACCTGGCGCGCCTACAAGCGCGGCGCTGGCTTTGCCAACCCGTGCTATACGCAGATCCATCCCACCTGCATCCCGGTCAGCGGCGACCACCAGTCAAAGCTGACGTTGATGTCGGAATCGTTGCGCAACGATGGCCGCGTTTGGGTGCCGCTAAAGAAGGGTGAGAAGCGAAAGCCAATCGACATCCCCGATAGCGAGCGCGATTACTACCTCGAGCGCAAGTATCCGAGCTTTGGCAACCTCGCACCGCGCGACATTGCTTCGCGCGCCGCGATGCAGGTCTGCGACGAAGGCCGCGGCATCGGCGACACCGGCCTTGGCGTCTACCTCGATTTCCGCGACTCGATTGCACGCCTTGGTAAGGACGCAATCGCTGCCCGCTACGGCAACCTGTTTCACATGTATGCGAGGATCACGGCTGAGGACCCCTACAGCCAGCCGATGCGCATCTTTCCAGCCGTGCACTACACGATGGGCGGGCTCTGGGTGGATTACGACTTGCAGTCGACGATCCCAGGCCTGTTCGTTTGTGGCGAGGCCAACTTTAGCGATCACGGCTCCAACCGCCTTGGCGCGTCGGCGCTGATGCAAGGTCTCGCGGACGGCTACTTCGTGCTGCCTTATACGATCGGCGGTTATCTGGCTGGTCAGAAGGCGACCGCTGGCATCATCGAGCATCCGGAGTTTGCCCGCGTGGCCGCTGAGGTGACAGCGATGACCAAAAAGCTGCTCGACATTAAAGGCACGCGTCCGGTCGATGACTTCCACAAGGCGCTCGGCAAGATCATGTGGAGCAAGTGCGGCATGGCGCGCACGGAAGCCGGCCTGAAGGACGCCATCCAGCAGATCACCAAGCTGCGTGCGGAGTTTTGGCGGGATGTCAAGGTGCTCGGCAGTGAGAGCACGCTCAACCAATCGCTTGAGAAGGCCGGTCGCGTCGCGGACTTCTTGGAGTTTGGCGAGCTGATGTGCCGCGACGCTTTGGAGCGGCGCGAGTCGTGCGGTGGCCACTTCCGTGAAGAATGGCAGGAACTTGGCGAAGCCAAGCGCGACGACGAAAACTTCCGTCATTCGGCAGTGTGGGAATACGCGGGGCCCGACAAGACGCCGATCCGCAACACCGAGCAGCTCGAGTTCGAAAACGTGCACCTAGCAGTGCGCAGCTACAAGTGAAACAGCACGCGATGAAGGTAAAGCTGCATATCTGGCGTCAGAGCAAGGCTTCTACGGCTCAGAACTTCGCTCAAGACGGCAAGATGGTCGTCTACGAGTTGGACAATGTGTCAAAAGACATGTCGTTCTTGGAGATGCTCGACTTCCTGAATGACAAGCTGACGCGCGAAGGGGAGCTGCCGGTTGCGTTTGACCACGATTGTCGTGAGGGCGTGTGCGGCTCGTGCGGCATCGTCATCGACGGCATCCCGCACGGCCCGCAACGCGGTACTACCACCTGTCAGCTGCACATGCGCAGCTTCAAGGATGGCGCGGAGATCTACCTTGAACCGATGCGCGCAAAGGCGTTCCCGGTGCTGAAGGACCTGGTCGTCAACCGCTCGGCATTCGACCGCGTGGTGCAAGCTGGGGCGTTCATTTCGGTGAGCACTGGCGCGCCGAAGGATGCGAATGCGATTCTAGTGGCCAAGGACGCGGCGGAAAAAGCGTTCGACGCCGCGACCTGCATTGGCTGCGGCGCCTGCGTAGCCGCCTGCAAGAATGCGTCCGCGATGTTGTTCGTCGGCGCCAAGGTCTCTCACTTTCTGCATCTGCCGCAGGGTCAGCCCGAGCGCGATCGCCGCGCGCGCAATCTCGTCACCGCGATGGATAAGGAAGGCTTTGGCAACTGCACGAACCAGAATGAGTGCGAGGCAGTCTGCCCAAAAGAGATCTCCGTGCGCGTGATCGCCGAGATGAACCGCGAGTTCGTCCGCGCCAAACTGCGCGAAGAACCGCCGAGCCACAAGCGAGTCGGCGGCGACGGCTAACTGCGGGCTAACTGCGAGCCAGCGATGCTGGCCTCATGCAAGTTGCGGCACCGCTGGCTAGCCACAATGAGCACCAGTTGGCGTTGGTCCGGATCCGCACCCGGCAGGCTTGGCAGCGAACTCGGCGAAGAGCTGGCCAGTGATCGCTCGTTCTTGGCCATGTGCGGCTGGCTTACTTGGTGGCAGGGTCGCCGCTAACAAATGACTTCGTGACGTTCCTTCCGGTATTGGCTGCGCTGCGTCAATTTGATCACCAGCAAACTAAGGAGCGCGAGTGCGGCGCTCATGAAATAGACGAGACCCGGAAAGTCGTTTTCGGGTCTGATCGCAAAGCCATAGACCGCGCTGCCGATCAGCGGGCCTGTGATGTTGGCAAGGCTTTGCACGCTTGCGAGGCTGCCCTGCACGGCACCTTGCTCAGTGGGCTTGATGCTTTTTGTAATCAGCGATTGGCAGGCTGGCATTGCGATGCCGCCGAGGGACGCAACCGTGATTGCCAGGAAGATCATCCAACCCTGTGACGAGATTGCATAGCCGATGTACGCGCACGCCCCGAATAGAACGCCGATCAAAAGGGAGCGCCATTCGCCGAGTTTGGGGATCACGCGCCGCGCCAAACCGCCCTGGATGATGACGGCGCCGATCCCAACGGCAAAAAGCGAGAAGCCGATGTCCTTCGAGCTCCAGCCATAGCGCCGACTACAATAGAAAAACCAAGTTGCGTGCAGCGCAAACTGCGCGGTGTTGATCAGGAACAGGGCAAGGGCGAGGCGCAGGGCCAGTGGGTAGCGGAACAGCACCGAGATCGCGCGCGCTGGGTTCCAGTGGATCGGTGCCTTGTTGCGTCGTTCTTTCGGCAACGACTCTGGCAGCACGAACAGGCCAAAGCAGCCGTTCAATAGTGCAATCAGGGCTGCTGCATAAAACGGGTAACGCACATCGATGTCGCCGAGGATGCCACCCATGAGCGGGCCGAGCACGAAGCCAAGTCCAAATGCGGCACCGATGATGCCGAAGCCGGCGGCGCGCTTCTCCGGAGGAGTTACGTCGGTGATGTAGGCGCTCGCGGCTGAGATGCTGGCGCCGGACAAACCGTTGATGATGCGCGTCACGAATAACAACGGCACGGTGGTGACCAACGCCATTGCGAAGTAGTCGAGTCCCGAGCCGAACATCGAGATCAATAGCACGGGTCTGCGGCCAAATCGGTCCGACAGCGCTCCCAGAATCGGCGCGAACAAGAACTGCATCAGCGCGTAGGTTGCCGCGAGCAGGCCGACGATCGGTGCGGCTTCCAGCTCGGAGCCGCCTTGCAGCTGTAAAATCAGTTTGGGACCGACCGGGATGATTAACCCGATGCCCAACACATCGAGTAGCAAGGTGATGAAGATGAAACTGATGGCTGGTGCGCGGCGACTCACCTAGGGGATAGTAGCACCCAGCTTGCATCTGGCGCACATGGCGTTCAGCAAACAGCGTTGCTGCTGCTCACCGCTTTTTTGTCGCCCATTCCCGCACGGCATTTTCGAGCTTCGTTGCATCGACCTCTGCAAACGCAACCTTGCGCGCCTGATCCCTCGCTCGGATGCGCAACTCGGTGAGGTAGACGGGAACGATCTTCTCCCATGCCGGATCAAAATCTTTGCCGAGCAGTTTTGGTCCGCGCTCCAGCAGATCGGCGAGGGCCGCGACAAAACTGTCGAGGTGGTCATCGCTTTTCATCGTGGTCAGCACTTCGTCGAGGCTGGCCGTTGCGATTTGCGCAGACTTCTTGCTCAGGTCCGGCGCGTCATAGTTGAGCTGCTTGCCTTCCGCATGCAGTTTGCTGTAGCGCAAAGTGCAGAGCAGGCGAAACCAACGCTCAGGCATTTGTCCTTCGCAAAGGTATTGCTGCAGATACCACTGCCACGCGACTTCGCCATGCCGTCCAGTGACCTCATTGCTCGCGAGTTGTTCGGTCTGCCGCGCCTGTTGCTTCTGGGTGTTCTCGGCACCAAGGAACGCTTTCTCTGCCGCTTCATCGTGGAACACGCGCAGGATCGGCACAGTCTTTGGGAATGCGTCCGGCGGCGGTGCATCGACGCGGAAGCGGGCGAGCAACAGCAGCAACTCGACGGCCGCTGCTTTTGCATTGGTCTGAGCTTTGGCTTTGGTGTCCGGATGTTTGACGTCGAACTCAAACAGCACGATGACGTCATTTTGGACCAGGTAGTCCCAGCCTGTCCCGAGGCGCGATTTGGCCATTTGCAGCGAAGTCTTTGCCTCGGCGGACACGGCGGCCGCGTCCTTTGCGGGTGGTTTTTGTTGCGCGTTGAGCAACTGCGACAGCAGTGCAGTGATGAGCAACACGCCCATGTGCATGGGGACTCGTTTCGTTGCCAGCATGACCGCAGGATAGCGGTTCTTTTAGGTTGGCACAGGCTTCGTTTCGTTGTTGCGGCCGATCGGGTATCACGCGCGCTGTGAACCTTCCAAAGATTGGCATCCTGACGATCAGCGATCGCGCGAGCAGGCTCGTCTATCAAGACGAATCGGGTCCCGCGATTGAGGCTGCGCTGCGTGATTATCTCTCGACCGAGTGCGAGTTTGACAAGCGTCTCGTGCCCGACGAATGCGATCCGATCGGTCGCACGGTGCTTGAGCTTGCAGCGCAGGGCTGCTGTTTGATTTGTGCTACGGGTGGCACTGGCCCGGCGCTGCGTGACGTTACGCCGGAAGCAATCCTCTCAGTCTGCACAAAGGAGTTGCCGGGCTTTGGCGAGCAGATGCGCGCGGCGAGCCTGCTGAAAGGCGTGCCGACTGCGATCTTGTCGCGGCAGACGGCGGCGATCTGCGGTACAGCACTGGTCGTCTTGCTGCCCGGCAGGCCAGGCTCGATAAGGGTCTGCCTCGACGCAGTATTTCCAGCGATTCCATACTGCATTGACCTGCTCGGAGGGCCCTTTCTAGAGGGCAACAAAGCAGTGGTGCAGGTGTTCCGGCCAACGGCGAAGTAGCAGCACAGCCTTGGCTCGGCTACAAGGAAGCGTCCCATGTCCGCGATCACGCCGAAGGATCATTTCATCTTGCTGCTGCGCCCGTTGGCGAAGGTGCTCGCCACCGTCGACCTGAAGGCTCCGAATGCGACCCTGCGCGTTTCGCAGCTGCTGCCGTTTGCCGGTGGCGACCTCGCGCGCGCCCGCAAGGCGGGACTTGCTGCGGTGAGCTCTGACTGGTTGCTGCCCAAGGAAGCGGGTGGCATCCGGTTTGGTCGCCTGGTGAAGGATATTCACGGCTTCTCGGTCGATGCCGTGTTGATGGACAAGGCAGGGCCAAAGCATCGGCACCCCAACGGTGAAGTGGATCTGTGCTTTGCGCAAAATGGCTCGCCGCGTTTTGATGGCACCCCGGAAGGCTGGACCGTTTATGGCCCAGACACCACGCACGTGCCGACCGTGACCGGCGGTCAGATGCTGATTCTCTACTTCCTGCCGGGTGGCGCGATCGAGTTCTCGAAGGGCTAAGGTGCGCTGCTTTTTGTCGCTGGAAATACCCGCCTTGGTGCGGCGAGCGTGCATCGCTGCCACCCAGCCGTTGCGTAGTTTTAGTTCGGTGGCATTCGTTGCGGAGCCCCAGCTGCATGTGACTCTGCGCTTCCTCGAAAATGTCGGCGAAACCGAAATTGCAGCGTTGCGTGCGGCGGTCTTGACGCCCTGGCCTGTCGCCATGCTTTCGGTGCATGGGCTCGCGCAGTTTCCGGCGCGTGGTTCGCCGCGCGTGATCTGGGCGGGCTTGCGCGGCGACCTCGATGCGGTGAGTGCGATCGCCAGACGATTGGATGAGGTGGCGCTCGGTGCTGGTGTGGCGGCGGATGATCGCGGGTTTCATCCGCACATCACGCTTGGTCGTTGCAAGTCAGGTTTTGGTGGGGCGCGGATTGAGCGGGCCGTGCGCGAATCCGCCGAGGTTGCCATCGCGGCTGCTTTTTTTGCAACGCGCGTGGTGCTCTACAGCAGCAGGCTTTCGCAGGACGGCCCGATCTACACCGAATTGGCCGCTGGCGATTGCGCTGCCGGGACTTCATGAAGAACGCAGCGACGCGCAACGGGACGCGCGCCTTGCTTTCGTGCAGTGCCCACGAGTGGCGACTTGCGAATGGCTGCGTCTGCTTTCCGCTAGGTATCTCTAGGACTGCTGCTGTGGCCCTGTGTAATCTTACGCAGCAATGGTCTCCCGCTCAGGTGAGCTAACAGCGCGTGTGGTTGAAGAACTCTGCATTGCCGCCCGGCAAGTGCAGGTCAACGCATACGTGCCAGCTTCGCACTTCCGCGTTGGTGCTGCGGTGCTTGCGGATGACGGCCGCATCTTTGTTGGCTGCAACGTCGAGAATGCCAGCCTAGGCCTCACCATTTGCGCCGAACGTGCCGCGGTGTGCAGTGCGGTTGCGGCTGGGGTCCGCGCGTTGCGTGGCTGTGCCATCATCACCGATTTGCTTGACCCGGCGCGGCCGTGTGGTGCTTGTCGTCAGGTGCTCGCGGAGTTCGGCCAAGCGATGCCAATCATCCTGATTGGGTCCGCAAAAACGCGCTTGTTCACTTTACTCGACAAGTTGCTGCCCGACCCGTTCACGTTTGGTAGCGGCGCTGGCTAACAAAGCGCCGCGAGCCAAGTCAGCTGCGCGGCCTTCGGGTTGGCGGATGCTTGAAGCGGTCGAGAAAGCGGACGTAGGCGATGCCGAACGCGCAGCAACCGTGCCACGCAATCCGCATCCAGAGCGGCATGGGTTCATGTTCACCAAGTGGCGCAGAAAACTCGACCACGCCACCAGTGATGAGCGCCGCAAAACCAACGATGCTCGCGACCTTTGCGCTGGCAAGCGCCTTGCTCTCGCCCGGTGCCAGCCACAGCGGCCGCAGTGGTTTTCTGTGGTAGCGCTGGTAGATCGAGCGCGCGGCGAACAACAGGATCGTGCACGACAAATAAAGGAGCGGGTCTGGCTGCCAGCCATGGCTGAAGAGCGCGCCAAAGATCCAGAGCAAGCAGCCGATTGGCAGTAGCAATGGCAGGACGCGCGGGGCCTCTGGCGGCACATTGCCGGGGGTTTTGATTTCGCTGGCTCTTTGCATCGGTGGCAGGTCGCTCATGAGATTTGCAGCAGGACCTTCAGCGTGCCTTTGGTGCCTGCATGTTGGAAGGCCTGCAATGCCTGTGCGAGTGGATAGCGGGCGGCGATCCAGCGTTCGACCGGCACGCTGCCGTTGGCAAGGGCCGCGATCGCTGGTGCGAAGCGGCCGCAGCGCGAGCCGATTAGCCGTTGCTCGTTCACGACCAGCGACGACCAGCAGATGCTGGTCGGGCGTTCGGTGGTGGTCTTTATGACGATGGTGCCGCGTGGGCGAACTAGCGCCAGCAGTCGCGGCAGCACATCGCTGTTGCCGGTTGCGTCCACGGCGAGGTCGAACGGTAAAACGTCCTTTGGGGCAGAAGCTTCGAGCCAACCACTCACCAGCGTGGCACCACGCGGCAGCAGGGGCAATCGTTCGGGATGGCGGCCGGCAATGGTCACGTTGCAACCATGCAGCGCGAGTGCGTGAGCGCAGAGCAGTCCGAGCTTGCCGTCGCCAGCAACGAGTGCGCGTTTGTGTCGCGCTAGATCGACGTCGTCGGCGATGTGCAATGCTGCCGCGAGTGGTTCGACGAATGTGGCGGCACTGTCGCTCACTGAGTCCGGCACGTGCACCAGGTTTTCGTTCGGCAGTGACAGTTGTTCGGCGAACGCGCCGCTGTGTTGCAGGATGCCAAGCACCGTGCGGTGCTTGCAGTGACGGCTATCGTGGTTGCGGCAAAGTTCGCAGGTGCCGCAGCCAGCGTTGATCTCGCCGGTGACGCGTTTGCCGGCCAGTGGGCCGTCGAGGGCGATGCCCACGAACTCGTGGCCGGGCACGCCGCAAAAACCCATGTAGCCGCGATCCAGCGCTTGGTCGGTGGCGCAGATGCCGGCCTGCAGCACGCGCACGCGCGACCAGCCTTTTCTTGCCGTCGGCAAAGGTAGGTCATCGCACAGCGACATGGTGCCGGAAGCGAGCAATAGGCCGCGCACGGTCTAGGAGCCCGCCTCAGTAACTTTCGTCAGAGTTTGGAAACGAACCTTTGCGCACATCCGATCCGTATTGCGCGATGGCATCGCCAATGGTTCGCGCCAACTCCAAGTAACGGCGAACGAAGCGGGGGCGGAAGCGCGTGAACATCCCGAGCATGTCGTGGGTCACGAGAATCTGTCCGTCACAATGTGGTCCGGCACCGATCCCGATGACGGGGATCTGCACAGACTCCGTGATGCGCTTGCCGAGTTCGGCGGGAACCTTCTCGACCACCAGCCCGAATGCGCCGGCCTGTTCGAGGGACTTGGCATCGTCGAGGATCTGCTGAGCTTCACCAGGCTCGACACCGCGCGCTTTGTAGCTGCCAAACTGATGGATGCTTTGTGGCGTCAGGCCAACGTGCCCCATCACTGGGATACCGGCCGCATATAGCCGCGCCACGGTTGGCGCAAATGCGACGCCACCCTCGAGCTTCACTGCTTCTGCGCCGCCTTCCTTGAGCAAGCGGCCCGCATTGCGCAGTGCATCTTCGATGCTTACCTGGTAACTCAGAAACGGCATGTCGGCGATCAGAAATGCCCGCTGCACGGCGCGACTCGCGAGCTCGCAGTGGTAGACCATCTGGTCCATCGTCACGGCGACGGTCGCATTGCGGCCCTGCATCACGGTCGCCACCGAGTCGCCGACCAGGACTACATCGGTGCCTGCCTGATCGAGCAACTGCGCGACCAAGTGGTCATAAGCGGTCAGCGCTACGATACGTTCGCGCTGCAGCTTCATCTCGCGCAATGCAGCAGTGGTGATCTTTTGGCGCGTCATGGCGGTTGCCCGCGGCGGATTACCAGTCGCCAAACGTGTCCGGCTCTTGGCTTGGCGGTGGGGGCGGTTTGGTTTCTGGACCGGTCAAACCACCTGGCGGTGGCGGTGGTCGATATTCGTCGTCTTCTGGCACGCGCGGGCCGCGGCGCTTTGGCCGACCCTTGCCTTCGACGATGGAGCCGAAAGTTGGCACGCGGCGTGGATCGAGTTCGACATCGAATGCCGAGAGGTCGAGAGGCGGCGGTTCAATTACATCGACCTTGCCGCGGCGATCGACGTGGCGCGGCACTACATCGACGTCGCGCCCACCTAGCCGTCCAGACCGATCGTCACGTTCGCGCCTGCCGCGCCGACCACCAACTTGATCGTCACGCGACCGCTGGCCGCGACCGCGGGGCGGTTGCTGGCGAGGGCCGGATTGGCCCTGATTGAAATCCTGTTGTCCCGATTGGTTTTGGCCTGCGTCCTGCTGGTTTATAGGACGTTGGCCTCTCGAACGCTGACCCGAGCCCCGCCGACTTGAACTCGGCTGGCCTGAGTCACGCTGGCCCGAGTCGCGCTGGCCCGAGTCACGCTGGCCCGAGTCGCGCTGGCCCGAGTCACGCTGGCCTGAGTCACGCTGGCCCGAGTCGCGCTGGCCTGAGTTACGCCGACCTCCGCGCCGCCGGCTAGACGGACCCTGCTCGGAGCGACCCTGCTCGGAGCGACCCTGCTCGGAGCGACCCTGCTCGGAGCGACCCTGATCGGAGCGACCCTGCTCGGAGCGACCCTGCTCGGAGCGACCCTGCTCGGAGCGACCCTGATCGGAGCGACCCTCGGAGCGACCCTCGGAGCGACCCTGCGCATGGCTGGGCTCGCCGCCGTCAGTGGCATTCGTGTGGGCCGCGTTGTCGTTTGGCTCGCCCGGCGCTAGCTCACCTGCAACAGGATCCGCTTGCGCAAGATCCTGTGCTGCGGTAGAGCGACCACGTCCGCGACGGCGACGGCGGCGACGGCGTAAGCCACCCTGCTCACCGTCTGTTTCCGAAGCACCCTGTGCAACCGAATCTGGTGCCCCGTCTGCGTTGCGGTCATCTGGACTGGCAACCCCGTCGCTTTCAACCCCGTCATTCGCGGTCCCGTCATTCGCGGTATTGCCGTCGCGGCTTGTTTGGTCCTGATCTGCAGAAGGATTTTCCGGCTGCTGGCTGCTGGCCAATGGGGCCTTGCGCGACAAACCGCGCCGGTGACTTAGCGGCGCAACAAAATCCGCGGCCGCGCCAGTGGGGCGACCAGCAAGGTCACTCGCAGAGTCACTCGCCACAGGCAGGTCCGCCCCCTGCTGCATTGGCGCGTCGCCGTCTTGATCACGGTTGCGACCGCGACCGCGGCGGCCACGACGACGATGGCGACGGCGACCGTCATTATCGTCCTGCGCTGCTGCCGGAGGCGTCCCTTCTACCGCCGGGTCGGTGCCCTCGGCCGAAGGATCGGCCTCAGTATCGCCTGGTTCCAGCGGCCCGTCACTCTGCAGATAGTCGTCGTCTTCGGCGGCATCAAAATCGACATCGGCCGGCCGGTCGCGACCCTGGGTGTTCAGTAAATCGCGCCAAGATTGCGCGGTCGCTGGATCAAGGCCCATGCCTTTGGTCCGCAGCTCAAACAGTTCGAGAGCTTCCTCAAAGTAAGGCCCGTGCAGGAAGCCGATCACCTTGAAACGTTTTTCCGTGTCGCTGGAGTTGAGTTGCAGGAATCGGTGCTGCACACCGCAGATCCGCTTTACGCCACCAGCATCGCGGCGCGGCAGGCGCAGCGAAAAGCTGACTGGGCCGAGCAGTTCTTCGGCGACGCTGCTCGGGCTGCGTGTTGGTTGCTGTTCGGCGCGCATGGTGACCATGCTCGAAAACAGGGTCCCTAGCAGCACCGGGTTACTTGGCACATGCCCTTGGTGGATGCTCAGGTCGAGGGCCTCGAGGGTGCGCCAGAAATGGACGCGTTGCGGCAGGGCGGCAGTGCCGAGGAACTTGGCAGTGACCGGCAGCAAACTCTGCAACGCACCCACGTCGCGCAACAGTTGAAAGCTATCGAGTGCATGGCCGCTGCGTAGCAGCCGCAAGATTTCTTCGAGCAGGCGCGGTGGCGCTGCGCGCATCAGGTCGGATGAGGTTTCCGCCATGGCGCTAAGGGTGCCCGGCTCGACCGTAAACCCAAGTCGACCGGCAAACTTCGCCGCGCGCAGGATGCGGATCGGATCTTCGCGGAATCGAATGCGTGGATCGCCGATGGTCCGGATGATCTTTGCGTTCACATCGGCGAGGCCGTTGGCGTAATCGAGGATCCGATCCTTGGTCGGATCGAGAAACAGCGCGTTCACGGTGAAGTCGCGGCGCAGCGCGTCTTCTTCGGCCGTGCCAAACTCATTGTCGCGCTTGATCAGCAGGTCATCTTCGGTGTTTTCCGCCTGCGGCGTGCGCCGGAAGGTGGAGAGCTCGAGGATCTTCTGATTTTGGTCGAAGTGAAGGTGCGCCAGCTTGAAGCGGCGGCCAATGATGCGGCAGTTGCGCGGAAACGTGCGCTTCACTTGCGGCGGGCTGGCCGCAGTCGCGATGTCATAGTCCTTGGGTTTCAGCCCAAGCAGCATGTCGCGAACGCAACCGCCAACTAAATAGGCATCAAAGCCGCGCGCACTCAGGCGCTGCGTCGCTCGTACGGCGTCCTGGTCGAGCAAGCTCAACTGGATGCCGGAGGGGGAAAGAATCGTGGGCTCGATCGGCGGAACCAAGGTTCAAGAACAGGAAGTGAAAGAGGCTTTCTAGCGGGGCGCTGGATGAGGTGCCAGCGGATATCTGCCATTCCCAGCGCACAGTTGTGGGCTTTTGTGCGCGGGCTTATGCCGAGCTTAGAAGTGCAGGCTCGCGATATTGGTCAAGGTCACGATGCCATCGGTGCCGCCGATCAGGACCAGCAAGCCATCTGGTTGCAGCTTGGCTACGTGACTGGTGCGTGCGCTTTGCAGCGGTGGCAGCGAGGACCACGTATTGGTGACGGGGTTGAAGAGTTCTGCGTCAGCGATTGCTGTCGGGGTGGTCAACGTGCCCTGTGAACCACCGCAGACGGCGATGCTGCCGTTGCTGAGGCGAGTGGCAGTGTGGACAAACCGAGGCTGCGCCATCGTGGTAGCTAGCCAGGTATTGGTCGAAGGGTTGTAGATACTGGCACTGTTGGTGGCCCCTGCGGTCGCTGCGTTGAGCAGGCTTGTCAGGTTGATGCCGCCGGTCATCAGCACGCGATTGTCGGCGAGCGTGACCTGGTTGTATTGGTGACCGGCGCGGCCGCCTGGCATCGCTGCACCAGCACTCCATGCATTGGTGGCGGGGTTGTAAAGCTGCACTGCGGAAGTCGAGACCGCTGAAATCGGGATGCCAAAAAATAGCCCGACATCGATCCCGCCCGAGACCATCACGCGGCCGGTCGACAACAACGTCAATGCCGGTGCCAGTCGGCGGCCGCCGATTGCTGGACCGCTGCTCCAGGTCCCCGTGGCGGGGTTGTAGATCTCGACGGAGTTGAGCGTATTGGAGATCGCTGTGGTGGTATCCGCCACGGTGCTGGTGCCGCCTGCAGTCATCACGCGGCCATCCGGCAAGCGTGCCGCGGCGTGCAGCACTCGGCCGGTGAGCAGATTGCCGGTTGCAGTAAAGGTGTTGGTGCCCGGGTTGTAAATCTCACAGCTTGCGGTCACAGCACCCAGCGCATCGGCGCCGCCGATCAACAGCGTGCGGCCGTCATTGAGCAACACCGCAAGGTGCAGCACGCGCCCGGTGGTCATGTTGGGGCCAGGCCGCACGGCGAGCCGCAGTGTGTCATACACCTCGGTCGTGGCAAGTCCTGCTGAGCCGGTCAGCGAACCGCCGCCACCACCGGTGACGAGCACGCTGTTGAAGTCAGTTTGCGGCATCGCTGCGAGTGCTGGCATGCCGCGCGCTTCTGCAAGGCTGGCCGGCAACAGCTGCGAGGTGGTAGGCATCCCCGTGATTGTGAGCACGTCATTGCTGATCGCACCGACGAAGGCGGTCGCGCCCGGAATGGTCATGCATTGCCAATGCAGCAGCAGGCCCGAGTAGCTCGGATCGAGCGGCAATGCGAGGCTGGTCGCTGCGGTCCCAGTCGGCGACGTGATTGTCGAACTCCAAACGCCGCTTAGGTCAAGGCCGATATTTAGCTCGCGCGGGTCGGTGGGATCGAGCAATGCGATTGGTGTCGGTCCCGCCGAGAACGAGGGCATCCAGAGCATCAGCGCTGAGGCTGGCGCATTGCGTACGCTGAGTTGCATGGCGTTGCCGAGCGTCGCTGGGGACGATTTGTCGAGGTCAAAGGTCTGCGCGCCAAGCGACATGCACAAGATCGACGAGATAGCCACGCGTGACAGGGTAGGCATGAAGTGCACTAATATACCGGAGGGCTTGCTAGCCATGTTGGCATACCTTGGGCAAGTTGATGTTTTTGGCACCGTTTCGCTGCGTGGGAAACCTTTGTTGCTCACTGGCCGCAAAGCAAGCCTTGGTAGCGAGTGCGGTTATTTGGCTTTGCCATTCGTGCGCGCTAGCCTGCTTGCGTGAATTACGCCGCCACAATGTCGAGTGGTGGCCTGCTGGCATCTGTCACGCAGGTAATTTACCCGTTGCACCGCTCTAACGTTGCCATGGTGAAAGAGCGCAGTGCTCGCATGGCGCAGCGCCCATGCCGCGCAGTGGGGTTGTCCAGCAATTGCCCGATGACTGTGGTGCTTTCTGCATTGCGATCGGCGCAACGCACAGCGTGTAAGCCGGTTGTCATTTTCACCGCGGGGCGCCTCTTGGGTGCGGTGAATAGCCATAGGTAAAGTCCCTGCAGATTTGTCCGAGAATCAGTCATAGGCGTTGCGTGTGCCTAGGAGTTCATCATGGTTGATAGCAATTCCGTAGGGGGAGTGCAGCAGTCGAGCCAACGGTTCGATTCGCCGCGCCATCCTGCGCCAGAACGCCACCCTGAGGCACCGCAGCGTGACGCTGGCGGCGCGCTAAAGCCCGTGGATGAAGTGCAACTCACCGATGGATCTCACGTCGCATTTCCATTGCTGCGCGAACGGGTGATGGCGCGGACCCGCGCACTCTGTCTCGGTGCCGCACACGTGCCTGCGATTGGCATCCAAGCTGCGCCAACCGATCCCAAGGCCGCAGTGTTGCAGATCCAGAATCTGCAGCGACGCAGCGTAAGCGTTCGCGTTGGACAACCTGAGGTCCTAGAGGCGCTGCAGCGCGCTTTCGCGGCAGGCCTCTTCGACGCGGTTACGATCTTGCGTGAGGTCGGGCAATGGGACGAGTCTGTGGCGGGTTGGTTTTTCGCCGTGATCGCCGCTTCGGCCTAGTGATTAAAGCACCGAAAGCGTCGCTCGCACTACCTTGATGACAACAGCAGCGGTGCGCTGCTGCTGGCGATTGCCGCGCTGTGCGTTGCCGGTGCAGCAGCGGCTGGCCGCGGTTGGCAGCGATCTGCAGCGAAGTTCAGCGCTTTTTTTCATTGGGCGCAGCGGATCACACGGATCGACAGCCTTTGGCGCAGATCCGGCCGATACCGCAGAGGAATCCTGTCGGGAAGCTTGCTACGGGATCGAGTAGGCGCCAACGCCAGAGCCATAACCAATTGCAAAATAATTGGTTACAAAAAACAGCCGCGTTAGCCGCCGTCCATCTCGATTGGATCTTGGATCTGCAGTTCGTCAAAGCGGCAATCAAGGAAGCCAGCCGGCAGTGCGACCTTTTCTTGGGCGCGACCATCCTTGCAGCGGCGGGCGCGCAAGGCGATTTCGGGATATGGCAAGTCGCGCGGCAGGTCTGTCAGCAACAAGTCGAGGTCGGCCAGTGTCTTCACGAGATGCAGTGCTGGCAATTGTCGTTTGCAGCCCGGAAAGCCCTTCAGATACCAGCCAGTAAACTTGCGGAGTTGCTGCATGCCGAGCGGTTCGCCGAAGAACTCAGCGAGCAAGCTCGCGTGCTCGCGCAAGGTGTCGAGCACGATGCCGAGGTTGGGCGGCGGCGGCGGCGCTTCGCCGGTGAGCACCGCCACCAGTTCGCCAAACAGCCAAGGCCTGCCTAGGCAGCCGCGGCCGACGACCACGCCATCGCAGCCCGTCTCGCGCAGCATCCGAAGGGCATCCCAGCACTCGAAGATGTCGCCGTTGCCGAGCACGGGGATCGACTTCACGTGCTGCTTCAGCGTTGCGATCGCTGCCCAGTCGGCGGTGCCCGAATACAACTGGGCGGCGGTGCGGGCGTGCAGCGCGACGGCGCGTGCGCCTTCCTGTTCGCCAATGCGGCCGGCATCGAGGTAGGTCAGCAGCGAGTCGTCGATGCCCTTGCGAAACTTGATCGTCACCGGCACAGCGCCGGCACTTTTCACTACAGCACGCACGATGGATGCGAGCAGTTTGGGGCGCACTGGAATCGCTGCCCCGCCGCCGCTTGCGGTGACCTTGCGCACCGGGCAGCCGAAGTTCATGTCGATGTGGTGCACGCCCCAGTCTTCCACCAGGATCTTGGTGGCTTGTGCCAGCGTTTCGGGATGCGTGCCGTAAAGCTGGATGCTCTTTTTGTCCTGTTCGTCCGCGCCGAATGAGGCAAGTTTGAGCGTGCGCGAGTGGCCTTCGATGAAGGCGCGCGCGGTGATCATCTCGCTCACGTATAGGCAGCGGCTCTTGGAGAATCGGCGGCAGAGCGAACGGAACGGGGCGTTGGTTACGCCGGCCATCGGCGCCAACACAACCGGTGGATCAATCGTCAGTGGCCCGATGCGGAGCGGCGCGAACTCAAATGGCCGCGCCACTGGAATATCGCGATTCAATTCGCTGCGCAGGGGGCCGTCCGAGATCTGGCGCACTGGGTTTGGGCGGTCCTCGATGGGGCCGATTGGATCAGTGCCGCTCATGTAATGCCGCTCATTTCGTGATGCTCAATACTCGCCACTCAAACTGGCACTGAAAGCTGGCCACGCAGATTTGCCATTCCATGCTTGTTACGCGGGGCGGCAGCTTAGAGATGCACCTTGCAAAAAACGCAGAGCTGCGAGCCGCGGTCGCAAGAAAAGAATACGCCGCGCCTGCACAGGACCGTGCGGCGCGGCGTGTCCGATCTGTGGTGCCCAGGAGAGGACTTGAACCTCCACGAGCGGTTAAGCCCGCTAGGACCTGAACCTAGTGCGTCTGCCAATTTCGCCACCTGGGCGCGGGATCGGGCCGCGAAAACTAGCCAGACTCTCGGGCAATGCAAGCGTCTCCTTCCCCAGAGCGCGTGGTGCGCCTACCCTGACTCGACGATGGCTAAGGCGGGCCCGCAGAAAGACGACAAGAAGACCGACAAGCTGGTCGCGCAGAACCGCAAGGCGAGATTCGAATACGAAGTGCTGGAGACCTATGAGGCCGGCCTCGTCCTGCGTGGCACCGAAGTCAAGGTGCTGCGCCAGGGCAAGATGACGCTTGAGGAAAGCTATGCGCGCATCGACGGCGGGGAATTGTTTTTGCTCGGCGCAAACATCCCCGAATACACGCACGGCAACCTTCAGAACCATGAGCCCAAACGCCGGCGCAAGTGCCTGCTGCACATGCGTGAAATCCGCAAGATGCACCAAAAGTCGCAGGTGAAGGGGCTCGCACTGGTGCCGCTGCAGGTCTACTTCGGCGCGCGTGGCTTTGCCAAGGTCACGATCGCCGTCTGTCGTGGCCGCAAGCTGCATGACAAGCGTGAGCATCTGCGGAAGAAGGATGTGCGCCGCGAACTTCGCGGCGAGTAACGCAATGCCCCGTTCGCTGTCGAGGTGGGCTGTCGTCGGTCATGCGGGCGCAGTCACGCGGGCAAAAGTTTAGCCGCGCCGCAATTCGGTAGCACCAGCAGCAGACGCACCACCTGCGTCAGGCAGTCACGCGGGCAAAAGTTTAGCCGCGCCGCAATGCCTCTGTCGGTCGCAGGCGGGCGGCGCGCACGGCCGGCAGCGCCCCGCCAAACAGTCCGAGCAGGCTCGCAAACAGGATCGCGATCAGCATCACCGAAGGCGTGGTGCGGAAGGCGAACACGACCTCGGAAAACGTCTGGTTCATCGTGCCCGTCTGGGCCCCTTGGAATGGCAGCACCATCAAGCAGCCGAGGATGCCGCCGAGTGTGCCGAGCAGCAGTGCTTCCATTTGGAATGCGAGAAACACTGCGAATGGGCGGAAGCCGAGCGACAGCAGAATGCCGATCTCGTGCGTGCGCGAGGAGACCAAAGACAGCATTGCGTTGGTGCCGGTAAACACGGCGGCGAGGCCCATGATCGCCGACAGAAAAATGCCGAGCACCGTGAAGGTGATCGACAACACTTGCGTCTGGCTCTGCAGGTAACTGCGCTCGGTCTGCACCTTCGGCTGCACGCGCTTGTCCTCGGAGTAGCGTGCCTCGATTGCTGCGAGGTCGGTGTTTGGCGCGATCTTCGCGATCACGCGGCTCCGCACCGGCCGCTGTAGAGCCTCGCCGAGTCGGTCGAGGTCGCCCCAGATCTCCGACTGGTAGCCGCCTTTGCCGCGAAACGTGCCGACGATCTTGAACGGCGTCACATTGATCACCAGCGTGTCGCCGATCTTGCAGTCCGCGATGCGTTCGACGAGGTCTTGGCCGATGATCAACTCGTCGCTACCCGGAATCGGAATGCGCCCGGCATTGATTTGCAGCGCGTCCCCGTGCACTTGGAAGGTCATCGGTTCCACGCCGCGCATCGCCACGTTGGTCTCGCCACCCGTGACCTTGCGACGCCGCACCGCCAGATACATCTCGGCTGCGGCGAGCGGTTTTCCATCTGCAGCCAAAGAGATCTCCCTGGTCTCCTTCTTGATCAGTTCGGTTTGCTCGCGCGTCATGCCGCTCTCGCCTTCCGAGGTGGCACCATTGCGCAGGAAGATCGCAAGGTCATCGCGGCCGCTCTCCGCGAACATGGTGGCGAAGCCTTGTTGCAGCGACAACATGCCGGCAAGCACCGCGACCGTGGCGCCGATGGCGCACATGGTGAGCAGGGTGGAGGAGCGGCGCACCCATAGGCTGCGCAGGTTGTAGCGAAACGGGACGAGGGCCATTAGTCGACCTCGCGCAAGGCTTGTACGGTGGTGAGCCGCGCGACACGCAGGCCGGGCACGATGCCGGAAACAAGTCCGATCAGCATGGCAAGGCCGCAACCGAGCAACAGCGATTGAGTCGAAAACGCAAAGCCTGGCAGGCGGGCACTGAGGATCGCCTGAAAGGGGGCCTCAAGCAGTTTTACTACTGCTGCACCGGCGATCGCGCCAAGCCCGCAGACGAGTAGTCCTTCAAAGACCAGCATGCCGCCCACTACTAGGTTGCCAAAGCCAAGGGCTTTGAGCACGCCGGAGTCTCGTGTGCGCTCGCGACCGGCCATGATCATCGTGTTGAGCACGGCGAAGAAGATCGCAAACAGCACCGCGCTGCCGATCAGCTTTAGCAAGCCAGGCACGTCGCCGAGCATCGACACAAACTGGCGATTGAACTCCGCCTCCGTGGTCGTCTGTACGCGCTGCGGGCCGTTCTCAAACAGTGCGTCGACGGCGCTGGCAAGTTGCAGCGTGTCGGTAGATGGCAAGACGCGCAGCATGTAGACGCCCACGCCTTCCGGACCGCGCGCACCACCGGTCTCCAGGGACTCTCGCAAGTAGTCGTAGTGGAAATACATCGTGTTTTGGTCGATCGAAGTTTTGCTGCTCCGGTAGATGGCGCGGATCACGAACTCCCATGGCTTGCCGTCGGTGCGCTGAAAAATCGTGCCGGCGATCGGCACGGTCTGATCGAGTTTCCAGCCGTACTTTGCCGCTAGGTCGCAACCAACGATGCAGGCGGTGCGTTCCGTTGTGAAGCCTGCCGCAGATCCCTCGGCGATCTCGATCTCTGGGTAACTCAGTAGGAACGTGTCGTGATCGACGCCGAACTGCGCGAAGAAGCCGCCCTTGTCCTGCTCATAACGGCCGCCAAACCATTGCCATTTGCAGATCGCTTCGACGCCTTTTACGGCGGCGATCTTCTGCTGATACGACAACGGCAGATCGACGAACAGGCTGACCGCAGACTGCACCAGCAGTCGATTGGCAGAAGCCTGTTGCAGCGTTGCATCGAGTCCCGCGACCGCAGCGTGCAGCAGGGTGATCAAAAATACCGCGACCATCACGGACCCGATCGTGAGCAAGGCGCGCAATGGGTGGGCGAGCACGTTGCGCAGCATCAGCTTGATTGGCATCGCTCAGCGCCCTGCCGTTGCGGGTCTTGTCGGGTTGTCGTCGATGCGGCCGAGCTTGCCCTTGTCGAGGTGGACGATTTTGTCCGCGAAACTGGCCGCGCGCGGGTCGTGCGTGACCATCAGGATCGTCTTCTTCAGCTGTTGATTGAGCAGTTGCAAGAGCTCGAGCACCTGGTCGGCCGTAACGCGGTCGAGGTCCCCGGTGGGTTCGTCGGCGAGGATCACGGACGGAGCGGTTGCAATTGCACGGGCAATCGCAACGCGCTGCTCCTGGCCGCCCGAGAGTTCGCTCGGCTTGTGATTCATGCGATCCGACAGGCCCACCAGTTCGAGTGCCCGCTCAGCTTGCGCACGACGCTGACGCCGATTGATTGGTGCGAGCAGCAGCGGCAGTTCGACGTTTTCGCGCGCAGTAAGTACTGGCAGCAGGTTGAAGCCCTGGAACACGAAGCCGACGTTGTTGGCGCGCCAGCGCGCGAGTTGCCCACTGGATAACTGCGCGATGTTTTCACCGGCGATGACAACTTCCCCCTGATCCGCAGTGTCGAGGCCGCCGACCAGATTGAGCAGCGTGGTCTTGCCGGAACCCGATGGACCCATCAGTGCGTAGAACGTGCCGCCAGCCATCTGCATGTCGAGTTCGTCGAGAACCCGCAGCGTTTGACCGCCGCGGCTATAGCACTTGGTGACGTGGCGGATCTCGATGTCGGCAGGCTGATTCATGGCGCGATGATTGTGAGGGGGCAGAAACTTGCTTTTTTAGGGTAGCGAGGCTTTTCGCGAGAGGCTGTTACTTTGCGTGCTGAGCGGAGAAGTTTCCGAGCTCCACTACCCGTCACTAAATTGCACGCGATCCGAGTCGCGCAACGTGGTTGGTGGTTCGAGCACGATGCGTTGGCCAACGCGCAGGCCCGAAAGGACGGCGGCGCGCGACGCTTTACGTTCGCCAATGCTCAAGACCTGGAACCAGACGGCATCGCGCTCGATAACGAATGCGCCGGTCTTGCCGCCAATCTCGACGAGCGCGGACTCGGGGATGACGAGCACTGCTTTTGCCTGTGTTGTGGCCGCATCCGGCGCCGCGTTTTGCGGCGCGTCCAGCGTGACAGCCGCGGCCTTCTGAAACACGACGCGAACGCCCATCTCGGGGCGAATGGCCGAACTGCGATCCAGCAGCTGAACGCGCACTTCCACAGTCGCCTTCTGGCGATCGGCAGTGGGCCAGATGCGATCCACTTTGCCCTTCAGCATGCGATCCGGATCTGCATCGAGGAACACCGCGCATGGCCCGCCTTCGACAACCATGCTGAGCGCGGTCTCCGGCACGTTGGCCTGTACTTCGAGCGAGTTGAAATCGACCATCGTGCAGACCGCGCCGCGCGCATTGTTACCGCCTTGCACGTTGGGGGACACGACCTCGCCTACCTCCGCATCCTTGAGCACGACGATGCCGTCGAACGGCGCCTTCACGTTGGTCTTGTCGAGCGTTGCCTGCGCTTGTTGCACGGTTGCTTGCGCGGCCTGCTGCTGGGCGAAAGCCACGGCAATTTCGGACTCGGCGACCTGCACGCGAAGTTGGGCGCTGATCGCGGCTGAGTTCGTGCGCCGCAGTGCTGCTTCGAGCGAACGCATGCGAGCCTGCGCGGCCGAGGCCTCACTCTGGCTGCGTTCCGTTTCGCGCGGCGAGCCAATGCCAAGCTGCGAAAGGTCTCTACTGCGCGTCAACTCGGCGTTGGCGAACTGGCTCTGCGCGGTGGCCTCGACCAATTGTTCTCGGCTCGATTCGACGCCATCAAGGCTCTGTCGTTCGTCGGACTTGGCGGCATCGAATCCTGCCTTGGCGCGGCCGACGCTCGCTTCGGCAACCCGCAAATCTGCGATGCTGCGCGCGAGTGCCGCTGCGAACTCATCACTGTAGAGGCGCGCGACAACGTCACCCTGCTTTACCACCGAGCCTTCTTTGACCAGCAGTTCGACGATCCGGCCCGGCACATCGCTCGATAGTGCCGCACGCCGCGCCGCAACTACGTAGCCGTTGGCGGCGGTGCCGCTCGCAGCTGCCGCGGCGGCTGGCGGAGGTGCAGAAACGATCATCGTTTTGACCAATGGCAGGCGCATGCGATCGGCAAACCCTGAGATGGCTGGGCCGAATAACCACAAAGCGAAGCTGATGCCAGCCAACAGCGAGAGGCGCATCAGCCAAGGGTTGCTGCGTTGGCGGCGGGGCGATTTGGCGACGGGCGCACGATTGATTTGAAAGCTCTGCAGATCCACGCGAACAAGATAGCCATGCAAAGGCGCCGAGTCGCCGGTCGGACAGATAGATCACAGATGGCGAGACAGCATTTCGCTACGAGTGGAGAAATGCGTATGCTCCCTTCCTATGACCGAGCCAGTGGTCCGCCGGATTTTGGCACCGATGGAAATGGCGGAAGCGCGCGACTCCGATTGTGCCTACGCCATTGGCTTGGCATTGCAACTGCACGCTGAGTTGTTGCTGCTCGCAGTGATCGACACGCCGACGACCGTGGCGCTGGTGAGTCGCCACCGCGCCACCGCAGCCAGCGCGCATGACTTCGAGCATAACCTCATGCAGGAAGTGACGGCGGAGTTGCAGAAGCTGGTGGATCGCGCGGCTAAGGCAGGTGTCCGTGCGAAAGGGCATGTCACTTTCAATGAGGACCCTGAAGAGCAGATTCTCAAGGAAGCGATGCTACAAAAAGTCGACTTGATCGTGGTGCGTGCGAGTGGCGGCCGGGGCATCATGAAGGCGCTGCTCGGTAGCACCGCTGGCGAGATATTGAAGGCAGCACCATGCCCGGTGCTGGTGGCACGCGGCTGATGGCGCGAATCACGAATGGTGTTGGTCGTG
>BJHM01000009.1:0-87156 GCA_014192625.1 Planctomycetota bacterium | reverse complement strand
GCAAGCCCCGGGTAGGACCGGTAAGAGCCGCGAGGTGGGTTTTAACAGCCATGGCCGTGCTGGCAAAGCAAAGGCGCGTTCGGGGCAAGGCAGCATGGCGGATGGGCTAAGGGTGCAGCTGCAGGCGCAGGAATTGCGTTGGAACTGCCCGCCGTTGCAGCCTTCCAAGAAGCCACCGACGGCGGCCTTCCTGCTCGGCCAGGAGCGGCCGATGCAGGCGTTGCGCACTGGCTTGTCGATCCACGCTTCGGGCTACCACATCTTCGTTTCGGGCCTGCTTGGATCGGGCCGCCTCACGATCGTTGAGTTCTTGTTGCGCGACATCCAGCCTTTGTGTCGTCGCACGCCCGATCGCGTGCTCGTGCACAACTTCCGTGAACCCAATCGGCCGCTGCTGATTTCATTGCCCGTTGGCAAAGCGCCTGCATTCCGCGACGAACTGGAAGATCTCGGCCAGGCTCTGCGCGGTGCATTGCAAGCCGCGCTGCACAGTCGGCCGCACCGCATGTCGCGCCGCGTCGTGAGCCGCTCCAGCGAGGCGCGCGAGCGTCGCATCATGGATGCGTTGCAACGGCAATCGCATAAACTCGGCTGCGCGTTGGTGCGCTTCCAATCGCAAAACGGCGCCAGCACCTCAGACATCTATCCGGTCTTCGATGGCGAGCCGATCACGGTCGACGCCTTGAGCGCGCTCGTGATCGAGGGCAAGGTCGAGGAGCGCGTAAGCGTGGGGCTGTTGACGCAACGCGAGCAGCTTTTGGAGCGATTGGAAGAAGTCAGCGATCGCGTTCGGCAGGAGCGACGCCGGCTCGAGACCGACTTGCGCGAGATGGATATGCGGCTTGCTTGGAAAGTGCTGATGACGCACACCAAGGAGTTCCGCACGCGCTGGCCCGAGCGCGAGGTTGCCGACTGGCTCGACCAGGCTGGCGAGCGCATTGAGCGTGACTTGCGTGGCTTCGTCGATCTCGCCGAGGACCTCGACAAGGAGCCGCAGATGCCAAAGAGCGAACGCGGTTTGCCGACGATCGCCGACCCGCGCTCCCTTGAGTTTGCGGTGCAGATCATCAAAACGTCGATCAGCGATGCGTGCCCGGTGGTAGTGGAGACCAACCCGACGCACGCCAACTTGTTTGGCACGATTTTGCCGCTGCGCGAAGGTCAGTCGCCCGGGCCGTCGCAGGTGAATCCAGGTTCCCTGTTGCGTGCGGACGGCGGCTATCTGGTGTTGCGCTGCATGGACGTGCTGAGCGAGACCGCGGTTTGGCCGCAGCTAAAGCGCGCGCTGCAGACTGGCAAACTCGAAGTGCGCGAAACCGATCCGATGTCGGGGATGCAGGGTGGCACGTTGCAGCCCGATGCGATCCCGTTTGATGTAAAGGTCGTGCTGATCGGCGAGCCGGGTGTCTACGAGACGCTGGCTGGTCAAGATGTTCAGTTTCCGCAGGTCTTCAAGGTGCATGCTGAGTTCGATACCTCGATCGCCGTCAACAAGGAGAATCTCACTCGCTACGCGGACTACCTGCACTGGTTGTGTGACAAGGAAAAACTCAAGCCGCTTTTGCCTGACGCGTTCGCCGCGATTGCTGAGTTTGGCGCGCGCGCTGCGGGTCGCCGTGATCGATTGAGCACTCGCTACAGTGAACTCGGCGATGTCGCGCGCGAGGCCTCGCACGTTTGCGAGCAGCAGGGCGACAGCGCCATTGGGCGGGCCCACGTGGAGCGCGCCGTGCAGCTGCAACGGCATCGCGTTGACCTGCAACAAGAGCTGGTCGAACGTGATTACGCCACCGGCTACATGCGGATGTCGACCAGTGGCGATCACGAGGGGCAGATCAACGCGCTCACGGTGCTCGACACCGGCACGCACGAGTTTGGTCGCCCGTGCCGCATCACTTGCAGCTCCGGCGTTGCGATCGCCTCGCGTTCGGGCCTCGTCAATATCGAAGGCGCGGTCAACTTGTCGGGACCAATCCACGACAAGGGCGTGATGATCCTTGAGGGCTATCTGCTGCACGAGTTTGGCATGGATGGACCCTTGTGCATGCAGGCGACGATCTGCTTTGAGCAGTTGTACAACGGTGTCGAAGGTGACTCTGCTTCGCTCGCGCAGTTGCTCGCGCTGCTGAGTTCGCTGTCGGGCGTGCCGCTCGACCAGGGCTTGGCCGTGTCGGGCTCGATCAATCAAAAAGGCGAAGTGCAGGCGGTCGGTTCGGTCAACGAGAAGATCGAAGGCTTCTACCGCCTGTGCAAGGCGCGCAAGCTCACCGGCAGGCAAGGCGTGCTGATCCCGCGCGCCAACGTTTCTGACCTGATGCTCGATCGCGTGGTGGTTGAGGCCGTCGAGCGCGGCGAGTTTGCGATCTACGCGGCCACGCGGGTCGAAGAGGCGCTGGAGTTGTTCGCGCGGCGTCCGGCGAGGGAAGTGCTTTTGCTGGTGCGCGACCAGCTCGCGGGCTATCGCAAGCTCGCTGGCCTGTTCCGCTGAACGGCAGATTTGCCAGCAGGGCACTGGTTCTGCTACTTCACTGGCGCGATCGGCATTTCTTCTTTGCGTGACAGGTGCATGAGCACGGTCTTCGTTGGTGCGAAAAACGTCGCGGGCACGATTCGAAACCGGCCCTCCTTGATGGCGGCGCTGATGGGCGGCGACGACCAAATCAACTGATCGCGCTCGTTGCCGGCGATCGCCGCAGGCAGGGCAAGGTGTCGCTCGGTTGCCAGTGCGCGCGCTGCCTCGATGCGGCTTTTGAGTGCTTGGCCGGCCGGACTTTGAGTGGCTTCGGCGGACAGGCACGCGCAGTCTGCGTGGCTGAGCACGACGCACAGTGACAGTCGTTCCCGCAAAACGGCCTGTTCGAGCAACGCCGTGATCTCCAAACTAAGGAACGGGCCGGGCACGCGAATCACCAGCAGGTCCTTCTGTGCTAGCCCGAACATGCCGGACAAATCGAGGTCTGCGTCGGCGCAGCAAACGACCGCCGCCACGTAACGGCCAGCCCCACCCGGCCGTTCTGAGGGTGGCGGTGGGGATTGGCCTTTCATGCTCGCCGCCGCATAAAGCACTAGGCCGGCGCGCAGGCATTCGAGTGCGGCGGCTGGCGGCAGGAAGGGGTGCGGCGCATGCACCAACGGTGCCGCCTCGTGCTTTGGCTGCTGTGGCGGGGTCCCATGTTGGGCCGTCAACCAGGCGGAGAACAATAAGCACGGCAGCAGGCAGGTGATGCGCATGGGGAGAACTTCGACGGTGCATCCTGCCCGACTGGATTTTAGATCGTTGAGTTCGCCCACTCTTGCGGTGGCGGATGGCAGCATTCCTTCTATAGTGCTCCGCCGCGTTGCTAGGTAGGCAGCGCCAAATCCCACTCTGAACGATGCAAAACGCACCGAATAGTCCTGCGGCCGTAAAGCCGATCAAGGACATCGATCAAGTTGTTATCCGCTTCGCTGGCGACTCCGGCGATGGCATGCAGCTCACGGGTGATCAGTTCACGCGCACCACCGCGCTGATGGGCAACGACATCGCCACGTTCCCCGATTTTCCGGCAGAGATCCGCGCCCCTGCCGGCACGCTGCCGGGCGTTTCGGCATTTCAGCTGCGGTTTAGCAGCTTCGACATCCACACGCCGGGCGACTCGCCGGACGTGCTGGTGGCGATGAATCCTGCCGCGCTCAAAGCGCACATTCAGGAACTGAGCAAGGACGGTGTCCTGATCCTCAACACTGGTTCCTTTTCGGCCCTCGACCTAAAGAAGGCGAAGTACGAGAAGGACCCGCGCACGGACGGGACGTTGTCGGGCTGGCGCGTAATCGAGGTGGATCTGGCGGCGCGCACCAAAGAAGCGTTGGCCACCTCGACGCTCGACGCGCGCGGCAAAGAGCGCTGCAAGAACATGTATGCGCTCGGCATCCTCTACTGGATGTTCCATCGCGACATGGAGCCGACGATCAAGTCGATCCAGCAGAAGTTTGCGAAGAAGGGCGACATCGTCGAGGCCAACTTGATGGCGATGAAGGCGGGCTACCTCTACGCGGAGGTCACCGAAGTCTTCCAGACTGCGTATCGCGTAGCGCCGGCAAAGCTGAAGCCCGGCACCTACCGCAACATCATGGGCAACCAAGCCCTGTGCCTTGGACTCGTTGCCGCTGGGCAACAGTCGGGCCTGCAGATGTTTCTCGGCAGTTATCCAATCACGCCGGCGAGCGACATCCTGCACCAGCTCAGCACCTACAAAAATCTGAATGTCGTCACGTTTCAGGCAGAGGATGAGATCGCTGCCGTGTGCTCGGCGATCGGTGCAAGTTACTCCGGCTCGATCGGTCTCACTTCGACCTCAGGCCCTGGCCTTGCATTGAAGGCGGAAGCGATTGGCCTTGCGGTGATGGCCGAACTGCCGCTCGTCGTCATCAACGTGCAGCGTGCCGGGCCAAGCACCGGGATGCCGACCAAGACCCAGCAGGCGGACTTGCTGCAGGCAATGCACGGGCGCAACGGCGAGAGCCCAGTTGCGATCTTGGCGCCATCTACTCCGGGCGATGCGTTTGAATGCGGCTTCGAAGCGGTTCGTATCGCGCTGCAGTTTATGACGCCGGTAATCGTGCTGAGCGACGGCTACATCGCCAACGGCAGTGAGCCGTGGCTGTTGCCTGATATCGAACAACTGCCGAAGATCGGCGTGAAGTTTGCGCCGGAGCAAACTTCGGGCGAAAAGTTTATGCCGTATGCGCGTGATCAAAAGACGCTCGCGCGAGTGTGGGCGAAGCCTGGCACCAAGGGTTTGACGCACCGCATTGGTGGCCTCGAAAAGGCGGACCTCACGGGCAACATCAGCTACGAGCCGGCGAACCATCAACACATGGTTGACACGCGCGCGAAGAAGATCGCCAACATCGCCGATGCGGTCGGCGAGGCCACCACGTTTGGCCCAGACAGCGGTGACATTCTGGTGCTCGGCTGGGGTAGCACACGCGGCGCGATCACGAGTGCCGTGTTGCAGATGCAGGAGCAAGGTCACAAGGTGAGTGCTTGCTTCCTGCGCTGGCTCAACCCTTTGCCGCGCAACCTCGGCAATCTGCTCAAGCAATATAAGCGCGTGATCCTGCCCGAACTCAACAAGGGCCAGTTGTGCTCGATGATCCGGGCAAAGTATCTGGTCGACGTGGATAGCTACAGCAAGGTGGATGGCCAGCCATTCAAGAGTCAGGAAGTCCTCGATTATCTCAACAACGCCATGACGCGCCTGAAGGGAGGCAAGTGATGAGCACGACCGAACAACCCGTTCTGCTGAAGAAGGATTACAAGTCGGATCAGGACATTCGCTGGTGCCCAGGCTGCGGCGACTACGCAATCCTGAACGCCGTCATCAACGCGTTTACGAAGCTGCAGAAGAAGCTGCACGAGACGGTGATCGTGAGCGGCATCGGCTGCAGTTCGCGTTTTCCGTACTACATGGAGACTTACGGCTTCCACACGATTCACGGTCGTGCGCCCGCAGTGGCCACCGGTGTGAAGGTCAGCAACCCGGCACTTGATGTGTGGGTTGTGACAGGCGACGGCGATGCGATGTCGATCGGTGGCAATCACTTCATCCACACGATGCGGCGCAACGTCGGGCTGAAGATCCTGATGTTCAACAACCGCATCTACGGACTGACCAAGGGCCAATATTCGCCGACCAGCGAGCAAGGCAAGGTGACAAAGAGCTCGCCGATGGGCTCGGTCGATTACCCGTTCAGTCCGATTGCGCTGGCACTCGGCGCAGGCGCCACGTTTGTGGGGCGCAGCGTTGATATCTTCCTGTCGCACCTCGAAGAGTTGGTCTGCAAGGCTTCGGCGCACACCGGTACCGCCCTCTGCGAGATCTATCAGAACTGCAACATCTTCAATGACGGGGCCTACAAGACCGTCACTGAGAAGGACACGCGCGAGGAGCGCGTTTTGCAATTGGAGCATGGCAAGCCGTTGCTGTTTGGTGCGGATAAGGGCAAGGGCATCGCCTTTGATGCGTCCTTCCAGCCATACATCGTCACCGGTGCGGATCTCGGCAAGGCGTTCATCTGGGACGAGACTGCGGAGACGCCGGCTCCCGCGATGGCGCTGGCAACGATGAGTGAGTCCGAGTTTCCGGTGCCGATCGGTGTGTTCCGTCGCCGCGACAAGCCCAACTTTGAGTCCGGCGTGCAGGCGCAAGTGGCCGCCGCGAAGGCAAAGAAGCAGACCACGCTGCACGAACTGCTGCACCAGGGCGAGATCTGGGAAGTGAAGTAACCGCACAGGCCACCGCACCGCGTGGTTGCGCGGCGGTGCTTTGCAGCGGCGCAGGGTTTGCGTTGCCCTAATGGGAGCACAGGGCAGGATTAGCAGGATGGTTTTTGCAGATGCAGCCCTTGGTGCGCCTTTGCCATCTGAATCGGATCCCGATTCGCGGTTCTGTGCGCGGGCTTGTGTGGGTCCCGTGCCAGCGGTGGCTCGGCAAACGCAGATCGGCAAATAGCGCCCTTGCGTCGTGCCAGTAAGCCTGTGGCCAACTGTTTTTCGCATCCATTGACAACCGGTTTGTCGAAATAACACGGTCCGCTGATATATTGATCCATTCTCTAGTTAGATCTGGCAAATGACCTCCGCCCTGCAAAACCTAACTGCTGCACTGAAGCTACTGTCCGACCCGACGCGGTTGCGACTGTGTGGCCTGCTCGCGCGCGGCGAACTGGCGGTGCAAGAGTTGATGACGGTCACCGGCCTGCAGCAGAGTCGGATCAGCAACCACCTGGCACTGCTAAAGCGTGCAGGCTTGGTGCGCGATCGGCGTGAGGGCACTTGGAGCTTTCACCTGCTGGTTGAACCAGCTGAGCACACGCCGCTGTCGCCGCAGCTGTATGCCGCAGTCGTTGAGCCATGGATCGAAGGCCCAGAAGGTCAGCGCGATCAACTTGCGCTCAAGCGGGTGCTCGAGCACCGGCGCGAGAAGAGTCGGCAGACGCATGATCGCCTCGCCGAACGCTGGGAAAGAGGGCAGGAGTTTGTGCACGGCTCGCTGCGCGCCGAGGTGTTGGCCCAGGCAATGCCGCAAGGGCTGGCGATTGCAGACCTAGGTTGCGGCACGGGTTTTTTGTCCGCACAGTTTGCCGCGCTGGGTGCCAACGTGATCGCGGTCGATCACAGCGAGCGCATGCTGGCCACGGCGCGCAAAAAAAAGCTCTTTGGCACGGTGGAGTTTCGCCGAGGTGAGTTGGATGCGCTGCCGATTGCGGATGGCACCATTGACGCGGCGTTTGCCAACCTCGTGTTTCATCACTTGCCCGATTTCGCCTCCGCAGCCGCAGAGATTTATCGCATCCTAAGGCCTGGTGGCGTGGTGGTGATCTCCGACCTGTTGCCGCACGATGCAGACTGGATGCGTCAGGTGATGGGCGACCTGCGTCTTGGTCTAAAGCCCGAGCAAGTCAGCACCGCACTGGCGCGAGCAGGATTTCAGGGACTGATGACTGCCACCGCGGTCGATCGCTGTCGCGTGCAAGCCCCGCTCGGGGTGGTGACCGAGTTCCCCATGTTTTTCGCGCGCGGCCGCAAGCCGCTCGCAATCGTCCGATCCAAAGTCAGATCCAAAGTTCGCACTTCCCGTTTTAGAACAGACGTCAAATGACCGTAACCAACGCACCAAAGTTCACGAAGCCCTCGAAGGGCGCACCCGCACCAAAGTCCACGAAGCCCGCAAACGGCGTGCTCGCACCGACCGACTTCAAGGTCAAGGATCTCTCGTTAGCCGAGTTCGGCCGCAAGGAGATCCTGCTCGCCGAAGTCGAGATGCCGGGCCTGATGTCAATCCGCGCCGAATACCGCAAAAAGCAACCGCTCAAGGGCGCGCGCATCACCGGCTCGCTGCACATGACGATCCAGACCGCTGTGCTGATCGAGACGCTGGTCGATCTCGGGGCTGAAGTTCGCTGGGCCTCGTGCAATATCTTTAGCACGCAGGACCACGCCGCAGCGGCGGTAGCAGTCGGTCCAAAGGGCACCGTCGACAAGCCGAGTGGCGTGCCGGTGTTTGCCTGGAAGGGCGAGTCGCTCGAAGAATACTGGTGGTGCACCGAGCGCGCGCTCATGTGGGACGGCGCAGATGGCCCGAACATGATCCTCGACGACGGCGGCGACGCGACCATGGTGATCATGAAGGGTGCCGCTTTTGAGCAGGCCGGCAAGGTCCCGATTGCGAAGAAGGACGACGGCGACGATTGGGTCGAGCTGTTGAAGTGCCTCAAGGTTTCGCTGCAGAAGAGCCCGGGCAAGTATTCCAAGATGCTGCCCGGCGTGCTTGGCGTCAGTGAGGAGACGACGACCGGTGTGCACCGGCTTTATCTGATGGAGAAGGACGGCTCGTTGCCATTCCCGGCGATGAACGTGAATGACAGCGTGACGAAGTCGAAGTTTGACAACGTCTACGGCTGCCGCCATTCGTTGGTTGACGGCATCATGCGCGCAACCGATGTCATGATCTCCGGCAAGGTCGCGGTCGTCTGCGGCTACGGCGATGTCGGCAAGGGCTGCGCGCAATCGCTGAAGGGCCAGGGCGCACGGGTCATCGTCACGGAGATCGATCCGATCTGCGCGCTGCAGGCCGCGATGGAGGGTTACCAGGTTCTCACGCTCGAGGACTGCATCGGTTACGCCGACATGTTCATCACCGCGACGGGCAACTACCAAGTCATCACGGTCGATCACATGCACCTGATGAAGAACAACGCGATCGTTGCCAACATCGGTCACTTTGATAACGAGATCGACATGCAGGGCCTCGCCAAGGTGCCGGGCATCAAGAAGGACACGATCAAGCCGCAGACCGATCGTTGGCTGTTCGCCGACGGCCATGGCGTCATCGTCCTCGCGGAAGGCCGCTTGATGAATCTGGGTTGCGCCACAGGCCATCCGAGCTTCGTGATGTCGAACAGCTTCACCAATCAGGTGATCGCGCAGATCGAATTGTTCAACAATCACAAGGACTACGAGAAGCGCGTGTACACGTTGCCAAAGCATCTCGATGAGAAGGTCGCTCGGTTGCATCTCCAGAAGCTCGGCGTCAAGTTGACCAAGCTGACGAAGAAGCAGGCCGAGTATCTCCACCTGAGCGTGGATGGCCCCTACAAGGCCGATAAGTACCGCTACTGAGGTTGGCGCTGTTTTGTGCATTGCCGCAACGCTGCGGCGATGCACGGCAGCTACTTTCCTCTGTGCTAAGTGGCTCGTGAGGCGCGCATCCAAGGAGGCAAAGATGGTGCCTCCAGCTTTGGTTTTTGCAGCACTGGTTGCTCTAGGGTTGGCACAAAGTTTGGTCGCCCATCTGGCAACGGCAGTGTGCGCCACCGCCGGATCCTTTCTGTGCGCTGGTGACTGCTGCCTTTGGATGACTACCATCGCAGGTCATGAGCGCTCGCCCGACCGACCGTCTTGATCACTACCTTCGTTGGCGCTGTCAACTCGACGATCCATTCGTCGAACTGGATCTGAGCTACTCGGCGCTCGATGAGGGCGTGATGTCTTCGCTGCAGCCAAAGCTGCGGGCGGCGTTGACGGCGATGCAGGCCCTTGAAGGTGGCAGCATCGCCAATCAGGATGAGCAGCGCATGGTCGGCCACTATTGGCTGCGCGCACCGGGCCTCGCACCGACGGACGATCAGCAACAGGCGATCGTCAATACCTTGGCTGTGATCGAGTTGTTTGCTGCCGATGTGCACAGCGGCAAGCTGACGGCTAGCGGTGGTGGCCGCTTTCGGCAGGTTTTATTGTGCGGCATCGGCGGATCGGCGCTCGGACCGATGTTGCTTGGTGGAGTATTTGGCGGCAAAGCAGCGCCGATGCAGTTGTGCGTGCTCGACAACACCGATCCTGACGGCATCGACCGTCAGTTGGCGGCTCTCGGTAGTTTGCAGGACGCGTTGGTGATCGTGATCAGCAAGTCCGGCAGCACGAAGGAGACGCGCAACGGCATGCTCGAACTGCAACGCGCGTTTGCTGCGCAGAAGTTGCCGTTTGGCAAGCACGCGGTGGCTGTTACGCAGGACGGCAGCACCCTTGATCAGGTTGCCAAGCGCGAGCAGTGGCTCGCATGTATGCCGATGTGGGATTGGATCGGCGGCCGCACCTCGGTGATGTCGTCAGTCGGACTCTTGCCGGGTGCGTTGCTTGGCATGGACCTGCGCGCGTTTTTGGCCGGCGCGGCGGCCATGGATGAAGCTGGGCGCAGGACTGAGATCAACAAAAACCCGGCTGCCATGCTGGCTGCGTTCTGGCACGCGGAAGGCAAGGGCCGCGGCGAGCGGGCGATGGTGGTGTTGCCGTATAAGGACCGCCTGTTGCTGTTGTCGCGCTACCTGCAGCAACTGGTAATGGAATCGGTTGGCAAGGAATTCGATCGTGCGGGTCAGGCCGTGAATCAAGGCATCGCGGTCTACGGCAACAAGGGGTCGACCGATCAGCACGCCTACGTGCAGCAGCTGCGCTGTGGCCGCCATGACTTTTTCGCTGTGTTCGTGCGTGTGCTGCAGGATCGAGATGGTGCATCTTTCGAGGTCGAGTCTGGTGCCACCTCAGGTGACTTCCTTGATGGCTTTTGGCAAGGCACACGCAAGGCGTTGCTGGAAAACGGCCGCGCCTCGGCTTCGTTGTGCTGTGAACGTTTGGACGAGCGCGTGCTCGGCGCATTGATCGCGTTGTTTGAACGCGCGGTTGGCATCTATGCCGAACTGATCAACGTCAATGCCTACGACCAGCCTGGGGTCGAAGCGGGTAAAAAGGCGGCGGCGGAGGTGCTTACTTTGCAGAAGAAGCTGCACCTTGTACTCACGGACGAGATGCGCGATGTCCGCAGCCTCGCGAAATCTGTGGGGGCGGACCCCGCCGATTGTTGGCCGATCCTGTGCCACCTTGCCGCCAATAATCGCGCGCACCGCATCGGCGAACCGGATCCACGGCTAGCGAAGTTTGCGCGCGCCTGACTGACGAGGCAGGCCTGACTGACGAGCGCGCCTGACTGACGAGGCAGGCCTGACTGACGAGCGGGCGATTGGCGGTCAGGCTTGCAGGACTCAGAGGAAGTAGCGCGTCGTGATGACGTTGCTGCTGCTGCTCAACTGCAATGTGGTCGCATTGAATTCGAGCACCTGCTCGTAGAGCGTTAGCCCGTTCAGCACGCCGGGCGGGATTGGAATGGTGAACTGGCCGATACCCACAGCGTTGAGCGCCCCGTAGGTCAGGCCCGAAAAACTGGTCAGGACATTGAAGCCTTGCAGCGGGGCAATCGTGGGGAACAGCGCAATCCCGAGATACCACAGCTGATTGGCGCGCCCGCCGTAGCGGAACGTGATGTTCGTTCCGCCGAGGGCAGCGGCGGGAGCTACCAGTTCGATGGGTGTGGTGTCGGTGTAGATAAACAGCACTGGGTTGCTGGTGCCTGCAGGGTTGATCACGCGCAGCAGTTGGAAGCCCAAGGTAGTTGCATCTGGCGGGATCACGCGCATCTGCGTGTCACTCAAGATCGTGATGTTTGTGGTGATCACTTGGCTGCCAATGGTGACCTGATTGACACCGGTAAACCCGGTGCCATTGATCACGACCGTAGCTGGCGCGAATGCGGATGAACTGGTCGGGCTGATCGTGGTGATGATTGGGACCGATGACGATTGCGAGAGGCATGGTGCAGCGCTGCGAAAGGCCGTGATCTGGCTGATCTCGCTGGCGCTGAAGGAACTGATGTTGCCAGAGCAGCCGCCGAGGCCTGCGCACATGATGCGGCAATCAGGCAGTGAATCGCAGTGTGTAGCGCTAAAGAGATGGCCCATCTCGTGGCTGATCAGTCCAGTCCGGCTGGTGACGTTCGTGCCTATGCCATTGTACATGGTCTCGGTTAGACCGTAGGCCGATCCCGTGTTGCAGACCTGTGAGAGGTAGGCGACGCCGATCACGTTGCCGTTGATTGCGCGACCGGTAAACAGCATGGCTACGTCGCGGGTAACTGCGCCTTGATTGCTATTCCACCACCCCTGAAATTGCCCCAACAGCGTGCCGGCATCCGTGGACGTATATGGATCGGTCACGGTACGAACCAGCACGGTGCCGACGACGAATGAGACGCTGCAATCGCGGCGGTAGATAACGTCCATGGCGTTCACGATCATCAGCGCATCGTTCGTCGCGTTTGGCACGTTGTTGAACCGCTGGTATTGCGGAAAGTCGATCTCAAGTGCGAGGTCGGTGTTCCAGATCACGTCGATGCCAGCACCGGGCGCGACCGGCGAGGCCGAACTATTTGGGACGCCGCACACGTATGGCAGGTTCCAGTTGTCGGCTGCACGGAAAACCAGGTGGAGCGACGCACTCGCCAGTGGATCGGACTCGCGCAGCGGTTGGATACCCCAGATGGTAGTGCCTTCGCGAACGATGCCTTTCAGCTGGCCATTCTGAACGACTACTGCGGCTTCTGTGTCGACCGCGATGCTGCCGGAAGGGTCGATGACGCTGCCTTGAAACGTGACCAACGCACCGCTCGGTTGCGCCGTGATGCTGCTCCCGTTGTCCACCAGCAGCTGGAAACCCGTGCGGCGAAGTTCATGCGGCAAGAGCAACAGGTTGCAGACCCTGCCGCCGAGCACGATCTCAACGCTGAAGTCCTGAGTTGGCGCCAATGGCACTGAAAGATCCTGAATCGTGCCGCTTGCGACTTGGAACGTCTGCAGCAGGCGCGGTGGTGCCTGAACCACGGTCGGTGCCGGACGGGTTGGGGCCGTGATGACCTGCGCAGTTGCAGGGCTGGCAAAGAAAGCGGCGAGGACGGCCGTGATTAGATGAATTGCGCGCATTTGTTACTCCGGCAGGGACGCAAGGATGAGTGCGGATGGTAATGGATATTCTGCTCAGTCGCATGTTTAGCCGCACCCCAATGCCCCCGGACCATGTGCCGCAGTGAGTAGCAGGGTAACGCTCACGCCAGCAGAGGCGAACCAGCAGAGGCGCTGCGGTCTGCGGTTCGCCAAGTGGCGATTGCCGCAGACCGCAAAGTGGTGGAGGCGGTGGGAATCGAACCCACGTCCCGAGATACCCCGACCTGAGCCTCTACGCGCGTAGCTCGTCATTTAGTGTCGCCACGCCTGCTCCGACGAACAGGATAAGACGTGGCCAGCTCGACATTTTCTTATCGCGCACAGGCCGAGCAGCCGTGTCGCAACCAGCCTGCTATTTATCGCCTCGACCCCTCGCAGGCGAAGGGGTTCCGGCGTCGTTACCTAGTTCTTAGGCAGCGAGAGCGAGGTGCGTGTTGGCACTTCAGATTTCCGAAGAGATTTACGAGGGCTCCGGACCTCGGCGCGCCACCCAGGCCGTGACAGCATCCGGTCGAAGCCGGTCGCCCCCACAGAAATGTGACCGGGGAATCATCGGCGTTCTCGATGCGAGTGCAAGAGGCCCGATGATTATGTGTTTTGCGCGCGCTGCCATTTGCCGTGCGGAGCATGGCGCCCTACCTGCGCGCACCAGGGATTGTGCTATTAATGGTGAGCTGCAGAGTGGCGGGACCCGCGCAAAATGCCACGGTTACTTTTGGTGCTCGGTTTGGTTCTCTTGCGAGGTATCCACATGCGGATTCGTGCGAGCGTCACAGCTGCTGTGTCATTGGCCATGCTGGCAGCCTCAGGGGTTGCTCAGGATCCGTCGAATGATCCGAATGGCGATGCCAAGCAGAGCGCCTCGGCGCGCACCATCGAACAGTGGGTCTTTGACTACGAGCATGATCGCCTCGCGCCGAGCGGTTTGCTGCGCAAGGAGCCGGGGCTTTGGCCGCGCTACTGCGCGACCGCGCGGGCAGGAAACCTGCTGACCGGGCGAGATCCGGGCAACCTGACGCACCTTGAGGCACTGCAGAAGATCCTGCTGTTCGCCGAGCAACATCCTGATGGATCGATTGGTGAAGCGATCCTCGGCCTGGCCAGTGTCGGCATTGACAAGAGTCTCGCCGACAATACGGCCATCGAGTTGCGCGATCTCGGCCATGTCACTTTGTTGAATATCGATCAGCGCGGCATCTGGTTTGCCATTCTGCGCACTGCCGGTGGCCTGCTTTTGAAGGGCGAGGATGGAGTGGTGCCAACTGCGCCGACCACTGCACGGCGCGTTGCGGCGTTGCGGTTGCTGGGTTTTAAAGATGAGCCCGTTTTCCGGATCGCAATCGAGGCAGGCCTGCTCGATCTTGATCCGCGCGTGCGGTTGGTTGCGGTGGAAGGCTTGCAGAGTCAGGGACGTCATCGAAAGGACTCGCTGCCGTTGCTGGTCCGCTGTTGCGGCACCGAGCGTCACCCGGTGGTGGCCGCCGCGATCTTGCGCGCGATGCAGGCCGTGCTCGAAATCCACCGCGAGTATTTGTCGCGCGAAGAGGTCGATACCGCGGTTGGGGTTGCTCTGCAGCAACTGGGCAAGAGTGGCTGGCGCGCGGACATGGACCTGCTGTCGTTGCTTGAAGCTTTTCCGCAGAAGGCGGCGATCCCGAGTCTCATTGATTTGCTGCGCAGTCGTTCGTCCGCGGACGATTCGTTGGTCACAGCCATAAACAAGGACGCGTCGCCGTTGTTGCGCGATCGCGCCTTCAACTGCTTGCGCGGCATGACTGGTGCCATCTACACGATTGACCAGCACAAACAATGGCGCGAGTTCTGGCTGCAGGAGCAGGGGCGCATCGTCGTGCCAGACCGCGTGCAGCTAAATCACGACCTCGGCGGCACGCGCAGCGCATTCTTTGGCATCCCCGTGATTGGCCGGCAGATTGTGTTCGTGATCGACCTGTCGGGCAGCATGGATTCGCCGCATGGTGCTTCGCTCACGGCGCAGTCGCAAAATCAAGGGCAGGTTTCGACGCGGCTGTCGATCGCCAAAGACCAGTTGCTGCTTGCGGTGCAATCCATGGACAACGCTTCCCGTTACCAGTTGCTGACCTTTGACAGTGAGGCGCACTTTTGTAGCAAGCAACCGGTGGCACCGAGTAGCGCCTCGCTACGGTCGCTGACAGAACTGCTGGCGCGGCTCAAGTCTGGATCCGGCACCAATATTTACGACGGGCTATCTCAGGCACTTGCGCTGCCGGAGGCCCGATATGGCGCTACTCCCGCTGCCTTGGTCGACGAAGTGTTCTTGTTGTCGGACGGCGAACCGAATTGCGGCGCGTTGCAAAATCCGGATGAGATCTTGCGCGTCGTGCGGACGGCCAATGCGTATCTCAAAGTTCGCATCAATACGGTCTTCATCGGCACCGATCGGGGCAGCAAGTTTTTGCAACAGCTCGCGAGCGAGAATGGCGGCGTGTTTGTGCAGCGCTGAGGAGAGGGCTTTTGGGCGCGGTCCCTTACGCCGCGTGGCCGACGCTGGCTACCGTGAGGTATGTCGCTGCAGCAATTGCCACTGCTGTTCGATCGCCACCGGGTAGCTTTCACACTCGGCAGCGAACACCCGCGCCGCAAGCGAGTCAGGCGAGTCACCGGGCAGAACGGGCACACGCTGCTGTTTGATCATTTCGCCGCGGTCGTATTCGTTGGTGCAGATGTGCACGGTGCAACCCGACTCGCGGTCGCCGGAGTTGAGCACCGCTTCGTGAACGTGGCTGCCATACATGCCTTTGCCGCCGTAATTGGGCAGCAGCGATGGATGGATATTGAGCACGCGTTGTGCGAAGTCGCGTTCGATCGGCAGCAGCCTTAGGTAACCGCACAAGCACACGAGGTCGACTTGGTATTCGCGCAGCGCTTGCCAGATCGCCGTTGCATCGCGTAGGTGAAAATGCGGGATGCCTGCCTCAGACGCGCGTTGCAATCCAAACGCGAGTTCCTTGTCAGATATCACCACGGCGATCTGCGCGGTGAGTCGGCCGTGGGCAATGCGATCGATCAGGTTTTGCAGCGTTCGTCCGCTGCCGCTCAGCAGGATGCCGAGCCGGGGCGGATTCACGTCAGCAGATCCTCCGCCTGACTGACAATGCCGACGATCATGGACGCCATGCGCGGCGCTGCGAGTTCGGCTGCTTCGAGCATCGCCTCGATGGAGGTGCTAGCTGGACGATCTTCGAGGATCTGTTGCGTCACGCCAACCAGTGCCAAAACCTGAAAGCCCGATTGCACCGCGGCGATTACTTCGGGCACAAGTGACATGCCAACTAGATCCGCACCACTGCGGCGCAAAAATCGGTATTCGGCGCGCGTCGGCATGCTGGGGCCAGGCACTGACGCAAACACGCCGGACAAGCACGGCACGCCAACGCCCATGGCGACTGCGCGCGTGAGTTCGAGGAAGCGGCGCGGATAGGCCTCGCACATATCGGGGAAGCTGGGGCCCAGCTGGTCACTGCCGCCGCCTTGCAGTGGTTGCGTGCCACTAAAATTTAGGTGGTCTTCCACTACGGCAAGCGTGCCAGCTTCGATTTGCTGACACAGGCTCGCAGCACCGGCCGTGAGCACGAGCAACTCGCTGCCGAGCGCGTGCATTAGTTGGATTGGATGCAAAAGGTCTGCGTGACCGCCGCCAAAGGGCATCAGCGGCGCATCTGCCAGCGCCACTGGCACACCTTCGAGCATCCCAATCAGCAGTGGTGCTGTCAGGTGCAGGCCCGCCGGCAGATCCGTCTGATGAACGGTGATCTTGTCCTTCAGTTGATTAGCGATCGAGCCATGGCCCGTCGATAGCAGCAGTGCAATCCGTGGCCTTAGTGGTGTGCGCAGATGAATCTGATTTGCAGCTTCGCGCAGGCGCTGCCGCAACGGAATGGATGCTGGACCTACCATCGCAGCAGGGTAGCGAATATTGGCCACCGAGGTCAACGCTGGGCCGGTGTTGCATGCGCATTGGTTTTTAAAAACCACGCTGTGCGGCAGCAGCATTGCTAGTGGCTTTTTCAAGGCCGTGTGGTGCTTCGCAACGTGCTCGGTGGCCACATTAGTTGGCCGTTCACGCCAGCGTCAGAGTCAGATTTGGAGTTGAAGACGAACGTATTCAGCCGAGATGCCGCGCACGTGCACCACCTTGTTCCTTGCTAACAGGCCCGCGGTGACGGTCACGCTCCGTAGCGGCACGGCGAGTAGTTCGGCGAGCAGCGCGCAAATCGCTGCGTTGGCCTTGCCGCGCTCCGGTGGTGCTGCCACCAGGATCTTGAGCGCGTCGCCATGGCGTCCTGCGAGCCGATCGCGGCTGCTGCCGGGGACGGCTTTTACTGCGAACGTTACGCCGCCATCGCGAGCGAAAATCGGCAGGCTCACGGCACCAATGCGGCAGCGAGACTGTGTGCGTGGTCGGCGAGCAGCTTCTCGAGCTGTGCGGCAGCGGCGAGATTGCGCCGTTCGGACAGTGCGCGCAAGCCGCCGACGAGCAACCGTGCGGCCACGAGTTCTTTTTGCACGCCTGCGTGCCACGGCGCATCGCTGCGCGGCAAAGAATTGATCGCCTGGTCGAGCCGCTCGGTTGATATCGGGTAGCCGCCTTGGCCAGTGCCAGAGTCGTCCCGGTCCTTCGCAAGGCTACCGAGCCACGTTCGAGCGCTCTGCGTCTGCACAGAAATAACTAGGAATGCGAGGAAGCATTCGCGACTGCCGGTGGGTGCGCCCACCACTTGTGCTGCGAGTGCCTGCCACTGATCCAGAGTGATTTTGTTGAACGGGACCGGCTGCTCCTTCGCAGGTTTCTTGGTCGTATCCAGCACGATCAACATGGCGCCATCGCGCTGCCAACCCACCACGTTACGCGCCGTGTCGCCGAGGCCTGACAACGGCACTTTGCCGGTGCTCAGCGAGGCTGCTAGGGCATCGGCAAAGATGGCAGCTTGTTGCAGGGCCGCAGACAAAAGCGCTGCGTGGGCGGCCGCCGGTGCATCAGAAAGCTTGGTTGCGATTTCTTGAGCGGCAATGGCAAAGCGTGCGAAGTCGAGTGCGGCGAGGGCCGTGCTGCACAGCGGATCGTGCAGCAGCGCGTCCAACGTCTGCCACTGCTCAATGCGGGTGTTGGTCAGATGCTCACTGCGCGAACTTTGCGCCGTGGCGAGAATGGCTTCGATGCTTTTGCGATCGCTCAGCAATTCGTTTTGCCAGCCGCCTTCTTTCAGCAGTATTTTTTGCAGTTCGTCACTAACAAGGTCCATGGCTTTGAGGTCGTGGGCGCTGCGTGCCTTGTCGAGGTCGTTGCGCAGCGTTTGCAAGCGATCCGTGGCAAACGTCACGACGCGCGACCGCTGATTCTTTACCCCTTCGGCGAAGGCCACTTCATCCACGCCGGTGGGGGCTGATGCTTTGTCGGTCACGGCAAGAGCAGCTGCGGGATCCATGGCGGCAAGTTTTTGATTCACTTGTTTTGCCACCGTTGCGATGGCCGCGTCCGTCGCCAGCTTTTTTTGTGCGCTGGCGGCCAGCTGCTCTGCTGCTGCTTCGCGCGCCGACTTTATGAGTGCGCTCGCCTGCTCGGCGGCGCTGGTGCCGGGGTGTGCTTTGATGATCTCGGTGAGTGCCGCGGCGAGTGGCTCGCCTGTCACGCCGCTCAGTTGCACGCCGAGCAGTTTGATCGTCGCATGATCCTGATCGGCCAGCTCCTTCAAGACCTTGATTTGGTCGGCAAACTGCTGCTTTTCTGGGTCGTCGTATCGCTTCTCAACTTCGACGAATTCTTTAGGCTTGGTCACCGCGTAATACAACGCGCCACCCGCTATCAGCACGGCGGTCGCCGCGAGTCCAATCCACAGCCCCTTCTTCGCCGGTGGCTGGAGCAGCAAGTTGACTGCGTCGATCAGTTCGTTCGCCGACTGATAGCGATTGTCGGGCTCCTTCTCCATCAGCTTTTGGATGATGGTGGAGACCTCTGCGGGCACGGACGGCTCGACCTTGTGCGCGGGTTCCGCAGTGTCCTTCACCTGTGCGCGCAGGATGTCTTTTACCGACTGACCGCGAAACGGCGTGCGCCCGGTGACGAGGCGATAAAACGTGCAACCCAGCGCGTAGAGGTCGCTGCGATGGTCGATCGTTTTGCGCAGCACTTGCTCCGGCGCCATGAAGTGCGGCGTGCCGGCATGATGTTCTTCACTGCTGTCGTCGCTGCGCGCGAGTCCGAGGTCGGCGATCTTGACCGTGTCGTGCTGGTCGATCATCAAGTTGTCTGGCTTGATGTCGCGGTGCACAATGCGTAGTGACTCGGCGTAGGCAAGCCCGCTGGCCGCCTCGGCGATCACGGTCAACGCGCGTTCGGATGGCATCTTGCCGTTCTGTTTGAGAAAGGACTCGAGCGAGCCTTGCATCAACTCCATCGCGTAGTAATAGGTGCCGCCGTTTTGCTCGACGTTGAATACCGCGACGACGTTGGGGTGCTGCAGCTTTGCCGCCGCACGGGCCTCGGCGAGGAAGCGTGCGACAAACTGCGGATCACGCGTGAGCCGCTGGTCGAGCACCTTGAGTGCGACATGGCGATGCAAGCTCACTTGTTCGGCGCGATAGACGATGCCCATGCCGCCGCGGCCAAGTTCAGAGAGGATCTTGAAGCCGGCGATTTGCGGCGCGCCGCTCAGCGCGACAGTCGCGGTGCTTGCTTCGCTGTAGGTAATGCGCGTCGTGCCGAGTTCGATCACATCGCCGTCTTGCAGCGCCGTGGTTTCAACCTCGCGGCCGTTCACGCGCAGGCCAGCTGCGTGCGCCTTCACGCCAAAGCCCTGATCCTTCAATGCCTTCACTACTGCGTGCTCGGGTAGAACGCCGGTCGCTTGAATACGCAGCGTGCAAGACTCAGCGCTGCCAAGTGTCGCCGGGCGTTCGCGATCAAGTGGTAACTGAGTGCCGGCAAGTGGGCCGGTTTCGACGGATAAGCGCACGCGAGTCTTCGGTTCGGGGTCGAGGGGCGCAGCAGTATGGAGTAAGCCGCTGCGCGGGGGAACTGCGTGGCGGGTGATCCAACAACGATTCGTGCGCACAGCAACAACTTCAAAGCAGTTCCAACGGGCCTATTGCAGGCGTTCAGCCCAATATCACACGCACTTCGACGGTCTGCCGCGTGTTCAGTTCTAGCTTGGCCAACTCGCTGATCTGGACGCCGGGCACCCAGAGAACCGTGTCGTTGGCGTCGACCAGCAGTGGCAGGCGGTCGCGGTCAAAGCGTGGCACATGCCGGCTTTGCAGGTAACGGCGAAGTTCGATGGGGGCGTCGTAGCCAAGTGGCCGGAAGCGATCGCCCGTGCTGCGCGTGCGCAAGCGCCATGGCAACCTGGTTTTGGCCGGATCGAGCAGCGCGCGATAGGGACCTGCAGCGACAGGCGATGGTATTAGCGGTGGTGATGGATGCGTGGCCGCATCTACGCACCACTCGGTCGCGCCAAAGCGTTGCCGGCCGGTGTCACAAGCAAACTCCTGACCTAGCCCGGTTGGCGGCGCGCCTGCGCGGCAAGGGTCAAACAACAGTAGGCCGTTGCGCGTGCGCTCAAGTATGAGGCCTGTGCGGCCCGCCAGCCGGGTGCCTGGTTGCTTGCAGAGCAGCCCGAGCGCGCGCTCGGTCCAGGCTTTCAGTGGCTCCTCGCCACTTTGGTGCAGTTGCGAATACGCCATTCGCAGGGCCTCTTCGATGAACGGATGCGCCGCCTCTTCGTCAATGCCGGTTAGGTCAAATCGCAGACCCCATGTGAGCCGCCGCTCGGTGCGTTCGGCGAGGATCCGCGAGCCTTGTGCTTCGAGGATCTCGCGGAGTCCGTGCGCGGTGCTTGTGATGGTCATCAGCGCAACATCGAGGCCTAGGCCTAAGTCCTTGCGAAGTTGTGGAATGGTGACAAATCGGAGCCGGTTGCGAGCGTAGCGCAGGTCCGTGTTGGTGCTGTCCTCATAGGGTTGCTCGCCAAACTCAGTGAGCAAAGCAGTGAGCGTTCTGCGTCGCGCTCGCAGCAGCGGCCGCACCAGCAGCAGTCGTTGTTGTTCGCTTACATGCCAGCGGGCTTCGGGGATGCCGGCGAGGCCGCGCGTACCGGTGCCGCGCAGCATGCGAAATAGCACGGTTTCTAAATTGTCATCGGCGTGATGGCCGGTCAGCAACATTTTGGCGCCACACTCGCGCGCCATTTCCGATAGCGCTGCGTAGCGAGCGTTGCGCAGCGCATTTTCGCTCTGGTGCTCGCCTGCCACCAACAGCCTGCGCAAAAAGATTGGCACTCCGAGCCGCTCGGCAAAAGCCACGACGTGTTCGGCGTTCTGCCTGCTGTCCGTCCGCACAGAATGATCGACGTGGGCAAAGTGCAGCGGGCCGCAAAGCCGACCCTCGGCCTGCAACTTGGCCATGAGCAATGCCAGCACGGTGCTGTCGATACCACCGGATATTGCGACCAGCACGGGCCGTTCCGCGACGAGGCTTTCGTAGCGCGAGAGGCAACGGCTGATCATGTCCAGCAACCTGCGGGCACTGTCCATTTGGGGATCGAGGGGGTGAGGGGTTATGCTGCTGGTCCATTTTCAGGCAGCACTTGTATAGGAGTCTACTTCGCTATGACCATTCGGGTCGCCATCAACGGTTTTGGTCGCATCGGTCGCCTCGTCTTCCGTGCCCTCGTCGAGCAAGGCCTGCTCGGTAAAACGCTCGATGTTGTCGCTGTCGGCGACATCGTGCCAGCGGACAATCTCGCGTATTTACTGAAATACGATTCCACGCAAGGGCGCTTTGACGGCACGGTGAGTTCTAAGAAGTCTGCGCCGGACAAGGTCGAGGATGACGTGCTCGTGGTCAACGGCAAGGAGATCCTTGTCGTCAGTGCGAAGACTCCGGCCGAGCTGCCGTGGAACAAGCTCGGTGTCCAGATCGTGATCGAGTCAACCGGCCTCTTTACCGAGGCGGAGAAGGCGCAAGGTCACATCACCGCAGGGGCAAAGAAGGTCATCATTTCCGCCCCGGCCAAAGGTGAGGACATCACGGTCGTGATCGGCGTGAATGACGACAAGATTGACTACCAGAAGCACAACATCATCTCGAACGCGTCCTGCACGACGAACTGTTTGGCGCCGCTGGTGCACGTGCTGCTGAAGGAGGGCTTTGGTCTCACCGAGGGCCTGATGACCACGGTTCATGCTTACACCGCAACGCAAAAGACCGTCGATGGCCCATCCAAAAAAGATTGGAAGGGCGGCCGCACTGCGGCACAAAATATCATTCCGTCTACGACTGGCGCAGCGAAGGCCGTGGCACTCGTGATCCCTGAGGTGAAGGGCAAGTTGTCGGGCATGGCGCTGCGCGTGCCGACGCCGACCGTCTCGGTAGTGGACCTCACGTTCAAGACGGCGAAAGAAACCTCGCTCGATGAGATCAAGCAGGCGATCAAGCGCGCCTCGCTGACCTACATGAAGGGCATCCTCGAATACACCGAGGACGAGGTGGTTTCGTCGGACTTCATTCACTGCAAAGCGTCATCGGTGTTTGATGCTGGTTCGTCGATCGAACTCAACAAGAACTTCTTCAAGCTGATCAGCTGGTACGACAACGAGTGGGGCTACAGCAACCGCGTCGTCGAACTCGCCTGCAAGGTCGCCGCGCACATCTGAGCGGCCGCTGGTTGCCGTCTGCGGAAAGCGGGTGTCGCCCGCTGGTTTCCCGCTGCGAGCAGGGTCCGTCTAGCCGGCGGCGCGGAGGCCAGCGTGACTCAGGCCAGCGTGACTCGGGCCAGCCGAGTTCAATTCGGTGGGGCTCGGGTCAGCGTTCGAGAGGCCAACGTCCTTTTAAACCAGCAGGACGCAGGCCAAGACCAATCGGGACAACAGGATTCCAATCAGGGCCAATCCGGCCCTCGCCCGCAACCGCCCCGCAGTCGCGGCCAGCGGTCGCGTGACGATCAAGCTGGTGCGCCCGCTGGTTTCCCGCTGCGCGCCCGCGCTGGCTCCGTCTAGCGCATGGTTGCTAGCAAGCGATGGCGAGCAGCAGTTTGCGGTCGTCAACGTAGTTTGCGCCCGGCACGATGCGGATAGTTCAATTGGACCGCAAGCGGCCTGCTTTGCCGCCTCAATTAGCGCCCTGCGGCAGCGTTGTGCGGGGTGTCAAAGGCGAAGCATTTTTACCAACGGAAAATCAGTGTTGGACCCCTTCTCGATGCTCATTCCCGTGGGCAATCGAGACTACGCAGAAGCCCTGATTGCGGCGGCCAAAATTTTGCTGTTTGGCGTTGCAGATGTAAGTTGGAGTGCGCCACGGCTCGCCAGCGACAAGGCCTTGGCTGGAATGGTCCATAGCGAAGGCGCCACGCGCTCATTGCTGCGGCCTTCTTCATCTTCGTCTGGTTGGGCGGCTACTGGCCGCAGGGTGCGACCTCGACTGCGCGGCAGACGGCGAGCACCTAGTCACTCGATTTGCGAGCCGTAAAGCAGTGCATGGACGCGCGCCTTTTCCGGCGGCAAGATCCAGCAACTCGACTATGGTCAAAAAACTTTCTGATCTCTCATTTGCCGGTAAGCGCGTCCTCGTCCGCGTCGATTTCAACGTGCCGCTCGACGCGAGCGGACGGATCCTCAGCGATGCGCGTATTCGGGAGAGCCTGCCAACGATTCAGGCGATCCTGAAAGGCGGCGGCAAGCCGGTGCTTTTGTCGCACCTTGGTCGGCCCAAGGGCAAAGTGGTTGAGTCGCTGCGATTGCTCCCCGTGGCAAAGCGTCTTTCTGAACTGCTCGGCAGCCCGGTTTTATACGTCAAGGATTGCATTGGGCCTGAGGCCGAGGCCGCGTCGCAGGCGCTGACGAAAGGTCAGTGCCTATTACTTGAAAACCTGCGCTTTCACGACGCGGAGGAGGCCGGTGACGCAGAATTTGCCAAGGCGCTCGCTAAAAACGGCGAGATCTTCGTCAACGATGCATTCGGCGCGGCACATCGCGCGCACGCTTCCATAAGCGGGATAGGGAGGCTGGTGCCATCCGCCGCGGGCTTTTTGCTGCAAAAAGAACTCGACGCGTTTGCGCGCGTGCTCAACGAGCCAGCGCGGCCGTTCGTTGCGATTCTCGGTGGTGCCAAGGTCAGTGATAAGTTGCCGGTGATCCAAAACCTGCTGCCAAAGATCGACACGCTGATCATCGGCGGTGCGATGGCTTACACGTTTCTTCTGCAGATGGGGCACAAGGTCGGCACCTCGTTAGTTGAAAAAGATCTTCTGCCGGAGGCCGGCCGTGTAATCCTGCAGGCCAAGAATAGTGGCAAGCGATTGCTGCTGCCGGTCGATCACATTTGCGCAGCTGCTTTCAAGGCCGATAGCCCGGCAAGTGTGCAGCCGATCGACATTCCAGGTTCGCTGATGGGCCTCGATATCGGGCCAAAGACCATTGCGATTTACTGTGACGCGCTCAAGGGCAGTAAGACTGTCATCTGGAACGGCCCGATGGGCGTATTTGAGATGGATGCATTCTGCAAGGGCACCGAGGCAGTTGCGCATGCGGTAGCTGCGACAGGCGCATTCACTGTGGTTGGCGGCGGGGACTCGGTTGCGGCAGCGGAGAAAACCGGGATTGTGGCAAAGCTCTCGCATGTCTCCACCGGCGGCGGTGCCAGCCTTGAACTGCTCGAAGGCAAAGTATTGCCTGGCGTTGCCGTTCTCGGCTAATCGGTCGGGTGCGCTGGTTATTACGCGTCCGCCCCTTTTGCGAGTGTTTGAGGGCCGACAAAAATCTCGCCGAGGCGACTCCAGCCGCTGCCCGTTCCGCTTTGCGGCATACCTGTCGTTAGCCCGACCCGCCATTGCCGCAGTGTGGCGCAAAAACCAAAAAAGCGCCGCGCCAGGCCTTGCACGATTCCTCAGTCGTCGAGCTTCACCACGTTGCTCGCAGCGAGCGTGAAATCTGTAGCCAGGCAAAGGCCAGTGGGTTTACGGCGAGGCCGGTTGGCATCTTGTAACTGCAAAAAATTATGCGCAATGGCGCCGAGCTTTTAGCCAGTCACCACGGTGCTTTGCAGCACCTAAGGCAGTCCTTTAAGCCTAACAGCGAGGCCAACGAACGGGTGGTTACCAACACAGCAGACCCGACCGATGCGCGTTTGATTGGCCAGCGCAAAGATTGGCAAACGGCAACGATTACGACTCGCTGAACTGAAAAGCGCGACCAGGTCCAAAGTCGAGGGGCTAGGCCGTTACGCAAGGCTTGGCAGAATCGCAGATCACGCCAGCAATTCGCGCACCACAACTGACTCCTCCACGCCGGTGAGCTTGCTGTCGAGTCCCTGATATTTGTAGGTGAACCGTTGGTGGTCGATGCCGAGCAAATGCAGCAGCGTCGCGTGCACGTCGTGGACGGAACAGGGGTTTTCGACCGCGTGGTAGCCGAGTTCGTCGGTGGCGCCGTAGGAAAAACCTGGTTTGAAGCCGCCGCCAGCGAACCACATGGTGAAGCCGGCGAGGTGGTGGTCGCGGCCGTCGCCCTGGGCCATAGGGGTGCGGCCAAACTCGGAGCCAAACACGACGATGGTGTCGTCGAGCATGCCGCGTTGTTTTAGGTCCGTGATCAGTGCGGCGACACCGCGGTCGACTTCCTTGGCGGAGCCGGCGGAGTGTTCTTTGACCGCGCCATGGTGGTCCCAGTCGCGATGGTAAAGCTGGATAAAGCGGACCCCGCGCTCCGCGAGTCGGCGGGCGAGCAGGCAGTTGGCGGCGAACGAGCCGTCGCCGCCTTTCGTGCCATACAGGTCGAGAACATGGCTTGGCTCACCGCTCACATCCATCAGATCCGGCACGCTGGTCTGCATGCGAAACGCGAGTTCATATTGACGAACGCGCGTTTGGATTTCGGGATCGGCAAGGCGCTGGTCGGCAAGCTCGTTGAGCGAGCGCACGGCGCTGACCACATCGTGCTGCTGCGCGGTCGACACGCCGTTTGGATTGCCGACATACAAAACGGGGGCGCCGGTGCTGCGAAACTCGACGCCTTGGTACTGGCCCGGCAGAAAGCCCGAATGCCATTGCCGTGCGGCAATCGGCTGTTTCTGGCCGAAGTTGCCGGTGGACACCAGAACGACAAATCCGGGCAGGTTGTCACATTCAGAACCCAACCCATATTGCAGCCACGAGCCCATCGCTGGCCGACCCGCGTTCATCGTGCCGGTGTTCATGAACGTGTGCGCGGGGTCGTGATTGATCGCGTCGGTGTGCAGTGAGCGCACGATGCACAGGTCGTCGGCGCACATCGTGCCCAAGTGCGGCCAGATCTCGGCGATCGACTGGCCCGATTTGCCCCACTGTCGGAATGCGTGCTGTGGACCAAAGCAATGGAGCGGTTGACCTTGTAGCTGGGCAATCTGCTGGCCCTTCGTGACCGACTCTGGCATCGGCTTGCCGTTGAGTTCGGCGAGTTTTGGTTTGTGATCGAAGGTGTCGAGGTGCGTCATCCCGCCGGCCATGTAGAGCCAGATGACGCGCTTTGCGCGCGGCGTGATGTGGCGAGGTTTTATCACGCCGCAAAAACGCATCTGGCTTTGCTTGCCCGGGTCCTGGCTTGCGCGTTGGTTTTTCGCGAGCAGTGCGGAGAGCGCCATCGAGCCGAGACCAAAGCCCGTGCCTTTAAGAAAGGATCTGCGGGCGATTCCGTTCGGGAATGAAGATGGAAACGTCATTCGAGGGAGCGTTTTTTCGGTGGGCTAAAGTGGTGGGTGAAGACGGCGCGTGATTCGTTGCGGCGCTCAGTTGCGAGTGATGACCTCGTGCAAGTTGAGAATGGCGCGGCACACGTTCGTCCAGGCGCTCAGCAGTGTGGCATCAAGGTCGGCCGCTGGTTTGCGAGCGCCGATGTGCAACAACGCCGCCGCGGCCTCCGGGTTGTTTGTGTATTGCGCGAGGTTGTTCCGCAGTAAGGCCTCGAGCACGGCACTCTCAGCGTCGGTTGCAGGCCGCGATAGCGCGCGGCCGAATGCAAAGTCGAGACGCTGCCGCGGCGAAGGGCCGCTTTGCTGTAGCACGATTTCAGCGAGCGCGCGTGCTGCTTCGACATAGCTCGGATCGTTGAGCAATACGAGCGACTGGAGCGGCGTGTTGGAGTGCGCTCGCTCGGCGGTGCACTCTTCGCGCGTTGGCGCATCGAATGCGAGCAGGCTGGGATGAAGGTATTGCCGCTGCCAGTGTGTGTAGAGGCCGCGGCGATAGAGACTGTCTTCGGTGCCGTCTTGCCATTCCCTTGTCGGGAAGTTGAGGTAGGACCAGTAACCTTTCGGTTGATATGGGAACACGCTGCGGCCGCCGATGGTGCTCACCAGCAGGCCACTGATGGCGAGCGCATTGTCGCGCACCAACTCAGCGTCGAGCCGGAAGCGGCCTTGGCGCGCGAGCCAACGGTTGTCGGGATCGCGCTCTCGGGCCGCGCGGCTCTCGATCGACGATTGCCGGTAGGTGCGGCTCATCACGATCGTCTTGATCAGTCGCTTCACATCAAACCCGTGGTCGCGGAAGTCGGCAGCGAGAAAATCGAGCAGCTCCGGATGAGTCGGTGCTTCGCCTTGCGTGCCGATATCGTCGAGCTTGCGCGCGAGTCCCCTGCCAAAGCAGAGCTTCCAGATGCGGTTGACGAACACGCGCGCCGTGATCGGGTTGTCGGCCGAGATGAGCCAGTTTGCGAGGTCAAGGCGCGTGAGCACTCGGCCCTCGGGCGCGTTTGTTGCGAGCACCGCGGGCATTGCTGCCGTGACGATTTCGCCGGTTTCGTCCATCCAGTTGCCGCGTCGCAGCACGCGCACGGTGCGCCTTGCCACCGCCTCGGTTACTGGCGAAGAAGGGACCTGCGCGAGCAGCAGTTTACGCTGCTGTGCTTGTGATTTTATGCGCTCGCGCGTTGGCTCTAGCAGCGGCGTGATGCTGCGGAAGTGTGTTGCCAATGCATTGTGCTCTGCAGCGGTGCGCAGGTGATCCTTTGTTGCGATGGCGGCCGCAAGCTCGAGCGACAGCACCCCGGCGTTGGCGATCGGGCGTTGCGCTTTGGTGACGGCAATTCGGAAGCAGCCGAGTGTGTGGCTGCCGCCGCCGTGCTGCTGCTCGAGCGTGAATGACAGGGTTGTGCCCGGCGTGAGAGTCAGGTCCGCGGCGGTCTCAAAGATCGCTACGTTCGGTTTGCCTGCCTGCGCCATGACCGCCCAGCCAAAAGTCTTGCCTTTTGCATCGCCGTCGAGTGCCGCGGCGATCGCCCATTTGCCATAGGGATTGCCGCCTGCAGAGCCGGTCTGTTCAAAGCTGGCAACCGGATTTTGCAAGGTGATCGACTGCGCTTTTTCGGCACCGTTGCGCGTTGTGACGAGCAACTCGGTGAGCACGAAGTTGCCGTTGTCCGCGCGGCCGGGGCCGTGGTTTGGCAGTGAGTCATCGGGCAGCACCGTAAGGCGAAAGGCCGTCACGCCGGCCGGCAAGTTGCAGAACGACAACTCGTAGACCTCGGTGTCGGGGCGGCTGCCACTGGCGAGGATCGCACCGTCCGCGCGCAGCGACAACTGCGTGCCGTTCTTTGCGCGCATCGAGGCCGGTGCGATGTCGGTCCACGTGACTTGCGCTTGTTCCCATGCAGCCTGCGCAGCAGCCAGTGATGGCGTAGATGTGTCGAGCACACGCTGCTGCTCCTCTATCGCGCGGTCTTGTTCTGCCAGCTGTTCCGATTGCGCCGTGGTCGGCACTTTTACAGACGGGCCCCAGTTGCCGTCATCGTTGGCACCTGAATAGAGGCCGCGTTCTTTGATGTCCGAGAAGAACGCAGCAAAACGGTAGAAGTCGCGCGTCGTGAACGGATCGAACTTGTGGTCGTGGCACTCGGCGCAGCCAAGTGTGATGCCGAGCCAGGTGCCCGCTGCATTGCGGACCCGTTCGGCGAGGTATTTCGAAAGGTATTCCTTGTCCTGCACACCGCCCTCGGCACTCATCATCCCAAGTCGATTGTAGCCCGATGCGATGCGTTGCTTGATCGTGGGACTTGGCAACAGATCACCCGCGAGCTGCTCGACCGTGAACTGGTCGAATGGCTGATTTTCGTTGAACGCAGCGATCACGTGATCGCGATATGGCGAGACGCTGATCGGCTGATCGCCGTGGTAACCAACGGTGTCGGCGTAGCGCACCAGGTCGAGCCACCAGATCGCAATGCGCTCGCCAAAGTGGGGCGAGGCGAGGAGCTGATCGACGAAGCGTTCATAGGCAAAGGCGGGCGGGAAACCTGCGAAGGCAGCCGCAAAGGCCTCGGATAACGGCAACCCGATCAGATCAAAACTCGCGCGGCGCAGCAGGGTGATGGTGTCGGCTTTTGGCGAGGTAGTGAGTTGCTGTGCAAGCAGCGATTTTTCGACGAGCTGATCGAGGATTTCGGTGCTCGCGGCGCGGTCCGTAGTTGGCTGCGCCGTAAAGCTCCGGATCGGCTGGAATGCCCAGTGCCCTTCATATTTTGCGCCCTGCAAAATCCATTGGCGCAGCAACCGGACCTGGTTTGGTTGCAGCGTCTTTTTGGCGGCGGCTGGTGGCATGTGTTCGTCGCCAGTTGCAGCCGTGATCCGACGCAAGAGTTCACTATTGTCCGGGTCGCGCGGCACGATCACAGTGGCGTGCTTTGTTGCGCCAAATAGTCCGGTGCGCGTGTCGAGCCGCAGACCCGCCTTGCGTTGTTGCCGATCCGATCCATGGCAGGAAAAACAGTTGTCCGCGAGGATTGGCAGGATGTCGCGGTTGAACTCGATGACGTTGCCGTCTTGCGCACGGCCGGTGACCGCAACGAACAGCAGTATGATTAGAGCGAGCAGGCGGCGGACTATGGCGTTTTGCGCGAGGGGCATAATGTGGCGGCGATTGACCTGCTGAGTGAGATCGAGTGATCGAATGGTGGTGCTGGCTTACATTGGCGGTGGCCAATGGTGCAGATGGTGCAACCGTATCGCAAGGCCCGATCCATGACGGCTTGCATCGGCGGGCAAGGGGTGTGGCCGCGTGGTGCGGGGCAAAAACTATTGCGTCACTTTGCTTGCTCGCACGTTGTGCCAATGGGTAGATGTGAGGGGCCCGCGTTTGCGATTGCTTTGTCCTATGGCCCGCAGCGACTTCGTGCCAGTGGTGGCACAGCACCTTCGAGGGATTTCGCCCGCGACGGTTTTCCGGGGCCCTACTGGCCGGCCATTCCTTGCGCGAGGTGGGGGCTAGAGCCAACGTCCATGGCGAGATCGCGATGGATGGGTGACTGCGAACCCGGATTTTGGTCAGTGGCGCAAGGCGGCCGTTGTGCCGACAGAGACATCAAAGTCCGCGATTGCGGTCCACCATTCGCACGGCATTTTTTCGGCCATGGTGTTGTGTTGCGGTAGTGCGCACTAAACGCGAGGTGGAGATTTAGTGTCGAGTTCGCAAGAATCTGCCAGTTTCACGAATCGGGACTGGCGGGGAACAGCCGCTGCAGATGGAGCCACAGCAGTTTTTTTGGTGCTTCAAAAACTAGGCCGCTTCACCACCTGACCGCAGGGGCACGACGTGGTCACCCATGGGACCGCGACTTTTTGGTGGGCTTGCGACTTTGGCAGGCGAGCCCTGTGTGCTGCAAATATTCCGCGTTGGCCGTTGGCAGGAAGTTCCCTTGCCATTGTAGCTGCACATCTGAACGAAAATGTTTGCTATGCTCACCGCGCTTACCTCTTTCAACCTGAACTACCCTTGAACATGACGCGATTCTCAAGTGCTTCGTTTGTCTGGATAGTTGGAGCGGCACTCGGTTTCTCGAGTCTCGCCTCGGCTCAGTCCAACGTGATCCCTGGCCGCGACTTGATGTTGATCAACACGTGGGCAGTGGCGCAGTTTCAACGCATCGGCACCTACCCCAACGGTGCTGGCGCGATGGGGGCATGGACGACAGTCTGCAACCCTGGCACGGCGCCGATTTCGTTCACGGCACCGATGAGCCCTGCGCACGCTTACATCCATTATCTAGTCTGTCGCGAGTCGAATGGTCGCTTTGTGCAGATTTCCAACTGGGGTTGGGTGAAGCACACGTTCGGATCGAGCAATGATCCGAGTGGTTGCGGTACCTGCGCGGGCCCGGGCAACTTCAATCAGGTTGAGGTCGGGTGCTCCGATACCTACGCAAATTATCAGGCGGTGGACCACTACTGGCTCGGCCCCCCTGAGGAAATCAATCCTTGGCTCGGCACGTGGGACCCGGTGTGCTCGCACTTTGATCGTGGTGAGCCGCAGGCGCCAGCCTCGCAACTGTGCGACGGTGTGCGCAGCCTAGGCAGTCAACAGGCCAATGTGCTGAACTCGACACTCAATCACCAAGTGCGCGTTGCTGATCAGGATCTCATAGTCCCTGGTGCCAACTACTTCTTCCAGTCAGGCTACCTGTGCCCTGGTGAGCCCGAACTGAATCGCCTCAATAACGTAGGCTCGCGTCAGTTCACGTCGGTGTGGAACGGCACCAGTTGGCAGATGACGGATGGCGTCAACTTCATCAACGGTCCGATTGTGCAACGCTGGAATGGTTCCACGATGACGTCGAGCCCGAACGCGGGGGACGACGGTCGCTTCTACGTTGCCGTCAAGGTCACTGGTCCGATCAACGGCATCTATCACTACGAATATGCGGTTCAGAATCGCGACAACAAGCGCGGCCTTGGCGCGTTCCGCTTGCCGGTCTGTCCGACCGCCCAGGTAAGTAACATGGGCTTCCGCGACATCGATCAGAGTGCGGCCAACGACTGGACCTCTGCGCGCATTGGCAGCCAGATTTCATTTTCGACCGTTTCCAACCCGCTGCGTTGGAACTGCCTGTTCAACTTCTGGTTTGACAGCGATGCAGCACCGCTCATTGGTCAGGGCCTCAGCCTCGATCAGTTTGACATTGGCGCCGGCGCATTGACGGTTAACGTCTCGGGCACCGCACCAATGGGCTTGTTTAACGCGACGCTTGGTCTTGGTTGCGGCAATCCAACTGCGCCGACCTTGTGCGCGACCGGTAACCCAGCCCGAGCCAGCCTGGGGAATGCCACCTTCGCGCTGGAGTCCAGAGGCAACCCGGCGTCCGTGGCTTGCGGCTTTGTCTTTAGCACTCTCGAAGGCTCGACCGTCTTGGCCACGGGCTGCACGCTCTACTCGGCGAGCACCTCGTCGGTATCTGCGCCATTCATGGTCTTCAGCAATCCGCAGGGAGTTGCTTCGTTGCCGCTCTCGATCCCAAACGACGTGGTGTTTGAAGGGATGCGAATGGACTTCCAGTCGTTCAACATCCAAGCCGGTGGTGCCTTGCTGGGCAACTTCAACCTCAGCTCAGGCTTGCGCATCCGCATTGGCAACCTGCTGTCAGGCTGCCCGTAGCGATTCGCCGCGCGCGGCAAGTGGCCGCGCGCATCGGACACCGTTACTTGCCGCCTCGGCGCCGTGGACGATCTGCGGAGTCGGCCGCGGGTTGTGGCAGGTCTGCTGCGAATACGATCCGCGCCTTCGGCAACTTGAGCTGCAGATCGCAGACCGCCTGCGCTGAGACGTCAGTCTGCCAGACGTAGAGTTGGCGCAGTGAACTGCAAGTCGCCAAGCTCGAGAGGCCCGCGTCTTGCACTTTGGTGCCGAACAAGTTGAGCGATGACAGGTGTGCGAGCTTGCCAAGCTTGCCCACGGTCACATCGCCGATGGCCGTTTCCCGCAAGTCAAGATGCACGAGGTTTGGCAGCGCGCCAAGAATCGCGCCGCCCTGGTCGCTGATGCGAGTGTGCGCGAGTCGCAAGGAGGCGATGTGATTTTGCCACTGCAGGAGAGCCTTCAGTTCTTTATCACCGACCTGCTCTTCGGCACCAAAAAACGAAACGTCTAGCAGCGACGTGCCGTCGATCGGTTCGATTCGCGCATGGGCTGCCAGCAGGGCTTTGCGGTCCTCATCCGACAGGGCTGGAAGTGATTGGGCGAGGCTTTGCAGGGCCTCTGGCAGTCAAACTCCTTTGGCCGGCCCCTTGTCACTCTTTGGCGGGGCATCGCTGGTCGGCTTCTCCCCGTCTTTTTTGCCGTCCTTCTTGCCCGTCCACTCGCCGAAGTTGGCGCCCTGATCGATCCAATCCGCCAGGAGCTTTATGTCCTCCTTTGCCAGCGGATCACCCTTCTTCGCTGGCGGCATGCGGTCTTCGTCGTCGGCGGGGAGCGAGATCGAGTGGATCATCATGCTGTCGGCGGACTTCTTGGCGACCACCAACTTGCCCTTCTTGCTCGTCAACATGTCCGCTTTGTTGTTGAAGATGACTCCGCCTTTGGGCTTCTTCGCCTTGCCGCTCGCATCCGTGACCGGCGCCGAGTGGCACTCGATGCAACGCTTCTCAAGGATCGGCCAGATCTGCTTTTGGAAGTCGACCTTCTCGGCGACCGGGGTATTTGCTGTATCGCCTTTGGCGGGATCCTTGGCTTTGTCGCCCTTGGATTGCGCAAACAGTGCAGCCGGCACCAGCAGGGTAGTTGTCGTGAGGATCAGCGCTATGAATCGGTTCATGATCATGAGTGTTGGAAGAATCGTAGCGCAGGGTTTTTTCTTATCACTGCGGCGTTGCAAAGCGAGCCCGTCATGCAACGAGTTCGTCGATTGGCTGGCCTTTGTCGGCGAGCGTGAATGGGCGGCCACTAGGTGAAACAACGACCTGACTGAGCGGTAGGCCTAGGTTCGCAGCGATGGTTGCGTTGAAGTCCTGAATCGTGACCGGGTTGTCCCGCACTTCGCGGCCCTCGTCATCCGTGCTGCCGTAAGCGCGACCACCCTGGATACCGCCGCCGGCCAGCAGGCAACTGAACGCCTTCGGGAAGTGGTTGCGGCCCTGGTCCTGGTCGATGTCCGGCGTGCGACCGAACTCCGTTGCGAGCACCACCATGGTCTCCTCCAGCAGGCCGCGGCCGTCGAGGTCGGCAAGCAGTGCCGCAAGTCCCTGGTCGACCGATGGAGTCAGGTCATCGAGCCGGTCAAAGTTGTCGGCGTGCGTGTCCCAGCCATTGCTTACGATTTCGATGAAGCGCACCCCGTGTTCGACCAATCGGCGTGCGAGCAGGCAGCCGGCACCGAATGGATTGTCAGCGCCATATGCGGCGTGCATTGCGGCCGACTCAACTTCGATGTCGAAGGCCGCAAGGTCTTCGCTGCGCATCAGGCGCACGGCTTCAGCGTACAGATCTGAGTAGGCTTTAACCTCGCGTTGCGCGTGGTTCACTTGGAACGATTGGTTCATCGCTGCCAATGCTTTCATGCGCTGCTCGAAGCGCGCATCGTTGATCCCCAGGGGCAGCCGTGCGTTTTGCAGTCCACTGTCTGGATCACCAATCGGCAGTGCCGCAAAGTGGGGCGGCAAGAACCCTGCCGATGGCATGTCGCTGCCACCGCCGATGATGACGTGACCGGGCAGCGTCGCATTTTGCTTGCCGGCGAGCAGGTTGACGAAGCCGCCGAGACTCGGATGCTGGATCGTGCCGCGTTGTTCGTAGCTGGTGCGCAGCAGGTACTGCGCTTGCGGATGCGCCCCTTGCTTGCTGGTCATCGATCGCACGATGACGGCCTTGTCCATTTGTTCTGCTAGCTTCTCGAAGTAGTGGCCCAAACGAACCCCATCGGCGTGCGTGCGAATCGTCTGCGTTGGGCCTTGGGTCCGCGCGCCGGGTTTGGGATCAAGCGTGTCAAGGTGCGACATGCCGCCGCGCATAAAAAGGTAGATCACCGACTTGGTGCGGCCGCGCGGGGTATGAACCGGAATCCCAGCGGCGGCAAGCGCAGGCCTCGTCGTCGCTGCCAGCGACCGAAGTATTCCCGTGCAGCCAAGGCCAACGGTGACGCCCAGCAATCGGCTGGCGAGGGCGCAGGCAAAAGCGCGCCGGGTTGGTTCATCCGCAGTATGAGCCGCGGTTTTCAGCGGGTGTTTGCTCATGGGATAAAGCGGAACTCGTTGGAGTTGCAGAGGACCCAAACCAGGTCGCGCAGGCCGTTGTCGCCATCGCGATCCACCGTCGTTTGCCAACGGCTCTGTTCGTCGCTGCGCGGCTCTCGACTCAAGGTCGACAGGTAGGCTGTGCGGATGCGGTTTGTGGTGGTCTGCGCGCTGGCAAGTTTTTGTCTGAGGCTCGACGCGCCGCTCAGCACGCGTTGATCGAGGAACCCGTTTAGAAGCGTCAACGCCTGAGGCACATTGGCTTCGCGGTTAGCACCATCGATCGTTTCCCGGTCCGACTGGCCGAACTGCCGCAGCAGGTGGCCCTGAGGGGCTGGTTGGACGAGATCGCTGGCACGAATGAGATCGCCTTCACGACCGCGTGCCGCGCGTTCACCCGGCACGGGCAAGCCAAGCTCGCGCAAGGCGCTGGTGAGGCGCGCAACTTCCGCTGCGTTGTTTTGTTTTTGTGCCAGTGTGAACTGCCGCAGCAGAGTGCGCGCCTGTTGCCGTTGCTCGCTGTCTTGCGGCAAACTCGCGACAGTGGCGGCGGGCGTTGCGGGGCGGCCGCGTTGCAGCAAGGCTTGCAACTCCTCGGGTGTTGCTACCAGGGCCTTGGCAAAGCGTTCGTAGGAATCGCGAGCGCGTGCATCAGTGTCTCGAATACGTTGGTCGAGATCCTCGTAGACCAACGTCAGCAGCGAATCCCACAGTTGCTCGGCGGACATGCGGCGCAGCACCGGGCCGGCAAATGCATAGGCCTGATCTGGCGTCGGGTCGGTAGTCGGACATTCACGTTGAAATAACTGCGAAAGGCACAGCACGCGTTCAAACTGCCGCAGATCAAACTTCAAGTCGATGAGCAGGGACTCAAGATAACTCTGCAGCTCTGGGTGGACGGCCTTCGTGTCGTCCTTCAAATCGTCCACGGGATCTATCAGGCCGCGACCAAAGGTGCGCTGCCAGATGCGATTGGTGATCACGGTGATGAAGCGCTGGTTTTGTGCTGTGGTGAGCCACTTTGCGAGTGCCTCACGCGATTGGTTTTCTGGCTGCGGTGCGGCCTCTTCCCTTTGCCGCATGCGTGAACGCACTACCGGCTCGCTTTTGGCTCGCGGCAAATTGACCTTGGCGCCAAACAGCGTCGTGGCGAACACCTGCTGTTTGGGCTTTGCGTCCTCATATTTGTAGTCATCGGGCAGGCGTTCGATGCCAGATCCGGTGCCAGAGATTCCAGCCGTCAAGCTTTGGATCAGATTGCGCGCGGCTTGCTTTGCGCGATCATCGCCGGTGTTAGCGGCAGTGCGCATTGTCGTCATGAACTCGCGGTTGAGTTCAGCTCGATACTTGATGCCACCAAAGAAGGCGGCCATCTCGAAGAACTCTTTTTGTGTCCAGTGATCGAACGGGTGGTTGTGGCATTGCGCGCATTCGAGTCGCGTGCCGAGGAACAACCGCAGGGTGTTGGCCATCGCGTCGTGCGGCATGTTCGCATCGCGCAGCAAAAAACCGGTGGCGCCGGCGCCCTCCGCATGGGCGGGTCCCGTCGCCGTTAGCATTTGGCGCACGAACTGATCGTAGGGAAGATCGGTGCGCACGGCCTCGCGCAGCCAGTGTGCGAATGGCTCGCCGCTGATCTGACGTTGCCGTGATTTGACGCGCAACAAATCAAACCACCAGTTGACAGTCGTGCTCGTGTGTCCCGGTGAGTCGAGCAACTGGTCGATGAGCAGCGCGCGCTTGTCGGTTGCTTTGCTATCGAAAAATGCCTCCGCCTCTGCCTGGTCCGGAATGCGGCCGGATAAGGTCAGATAACTGCGTCGCAGAAAGGTCGCATCTTTGCTGAGCGGCATCGGCAGCAGGTTTTGCTGGCGCAGGCCTTCTGCTAGCAGCACATCGATGCGCGCAGCCGCCGCCTTTGCCTTTGTCAGCGTCATGCCGACTTGGATCGGCCGAGTCGGTTGTTGCGCAACCGCAGATGCCATCAGCATGACAATGACTGCGAGCGCGATCTTGAAATGACGCATGAGACGCCTCTAGCTGAGTTTTAGAAGTTGGCGCGTTACCAACGTAGCTATCCCAAAGATATCACTGCGCGCCAAACCTGATTCTTACAAAGTTTGCACTCCAGAACGCCCAGACTCGCATGGCATGGCCGGTTCTTAATCCACGTGCACCCGCTGGCTGTGGAAAAGTGTGTCATCAGGATCCCAATCCAGTCGTGGATTGCCCGGTGCATCGGCCCTACCCTCGCGCAAAAGTTAGTTGTCTTGTTTTAGCCTAGGGAGGTATCGATCGTGAGTGCTGCCGCGCGCACAGCTGCTGTTCAATCTATGGCCAACAAGGCCCCCGTTGTGTTCAGTCGCAGTAACCAGAAGGTTCCGGAGCTGTTCGGCGCCAACGTTTTTGGCCTTGAACAGATGCGCGTTCGAATGCCAGAGCAGGCATACCGCGCGCTGCGTTCTTGCATCGAGCAAGGGCAAGAACTGGATGCCGGCCTCGCCGATCAGGTCGCCAATGCGATGAAGGAATGGGCCATTGAGCGTGGCGCCTCGCATTTCACGCACTGGTTTCAGCCGATGACCGGCTTGACCGCCGAGAAGCACGACTCGTTTGCCAACCTCGAAGGCGGCCGACTCGTGATGGAGTTTAGCGGCAAAGCGTTGATCAAGGGGGAGTCAGACGCCAGCAGTTTTCCAAGCGGTGGCCTGCGCGCCACGTTTGAAGCGCGTGGCTACACCGCATGGGATCCGACCTCGCCCGCGTTTATCCGCGATACCGCAAACGGCGCCACTTTGTGCATTCCGACGGCCTTCTGCTCATGGACCGGTGAGGCACTTGACGAGAAGACGCCGCTCCTGCGCAGCAGTGAGGCACTGAACCGCGAGGCCGTGCGCTTGTTGCGCGTGCTCGGCGATCAAAAGATTGCCTACGTCTACCCAACGCTGGGTTGCGAGCAGGAATACTTTTTGATCGACCGCGACTTCTACGTGCTCCGCCCCGACCTGGTTGCCACTGGCCGCACACTGTTTGGCGCGAAGCCACCCAAGGGCCAAGAACTTGAGGACCACTACTTCGGTTCGATCGCGCCTCGCGTGCTCGCCTACATGCAGGATTGCGAGCAAGAACTTTGGAAGCTCGGTGTGCCGGTGAAGACGCGCCACAATGAAGTGGCGCCGATGCAATATGAGATCGCGCCGATCTTCGAGCGCACGACGATTGCCACTGATCACAACATGCTCTGCATGGAGGTCCTGAAGCAGGTGGCGATGAAGCACGGCTTCCAATGCTTGATGCACGAGAAGCCGTTTGCAGGCATCAATGGATCGGGCAAGCACAACAACTGGTCGATGGCGACCGACACGGGTGAAAACTTGCTGGAGCCGGGCCATACACCGGCTGCCAACATGCGTTTTGTGGTGATGCTGACGGCCGTCATCCGCGCGGTTGACATGCATGCGGATCTGATGCGCTGCACGATCGCGCACGCTGGCAACGACCACCGCCTTGGTGCTAACGAAGCGCCGCCGGCGATCATCTCGATCTATCTTGGCGAGCAACTTTCCGAAGTGGTCGACAACCTGGTCGCAGGAACGTCGGGTCGCGGCGAGCGGCGCAAGGACACGATGCGGCTTGGTGCCACTGCGCTGCCGACGCTGCCGCGCGATGCCACAGATCGCAACCGCACGTCACCGTTTGCGTTCACCGGCAATAAGTTTGAGTTTCGCGCCGTTGGCTCCAGCCAGGCGACCGCCAGGCCGAACGCGGTACTCAACACGATCTTCGCCGAGTCACTTTCCTACATGGGCGATGCGATCGAGAAGCTGAAGGGCCAGAAGGGGCTGGAAGGCGCGGTCAATGAGGTCGTCGTCGAGGTCCTGAAGAAGCACCAGCGCGTGATCTTCAATGGCAATGGCTACTCCTCTGAGTGGCACGCTGAAGCCGAAAGTCGCGGCCTGCCAAACTTCCGCAACGCAGTCGACGCGATCAGTAACTTCTGCGCGCCCAAAAATGTCAGCATGTTTGAATGCTTCGGTGTGCTGACCTCAAAAGAGGCCGAGTCGCGCATGAACATCCAGTTTGAGGCCTATAGCAAGGCGATCGCGATCGAGGGCCAAAGTGCTCTTTCGATTGCGCGCACGATTGTGCTGCCGGCAGCGCAGAAGCATCAGTTGAACGTGGCGCAGAGTGTCACGGCAGCAAAGTCTGCGGGGCTCAAGGTCGATGCCCAGATGAAGCGGCTACAAGAACTGGCATCCCGGATTGAGCAGCTAGTTGCGGGTATCGATGACCTGAATGCCGCGTTCGAGCATGCCGAGCAGCATTCCGGTTTGCCTTTAGAACACGCAAAGATCTATCGCGACAAGGTAGTCACCAGCATGGTCCGCTTGCGCGAATCGGTCGACTTGCTTGAGACGATGGTCGACGACTCGCTGTGGCCGTTGCCGAAGTACCGCGAGATGCTGTTTTTGTCTTGAGCGATTTACTACCGCGCAGGATGCGAACCATGGGTTCGTTCTGTGCGGCGGTTCGGTTTTGCGCCGAGGACTGGCAGCGCGTCAGTCGAGGTGCGCGCGATCGCTAGAGCCCATCTCGACCTTGCCGTCCGGGAAGTATTCGCGCCAGCGACGAGTGACTTTGGCAGCGGTATGAGGATCGCAGAATAACTCTTTGGGATAGCTCGGCTTCATGCGGGCATCGATCACAATCGGCGGCGTGTAGCTCGTTTGGTTTTGGATCACCGTCGTTGTGCGTGCGTGCAGGTCCGCTGCGGGCTCGAATCGCGTGAACGTGGTCCACAAAAAATTGATCGCGCTTTTGCCGGCCTGCGCGCTGTCATCAACCAATACGACGAGCGGCCATTCCTTGAGCGCAGCAGATTGCGCGAGCCTTTCTGGGGCATCTTTTTCAAGCGTGAATGGGGGACCTTGCAAGAGCAGGCAACCAGCACAGAACGGTTGCGGCGCGGTAAATCCCTGCGGCAGTGTGCCGGTGAATTCGCGTGGCAGTTGTCGGATCGCATCACCGAGTCCGAGCAGCACGCCTTTGCTGCCTTCGTTGACTGCTGGTCCCGAGTAGTCGAGTGTGTCCATCGACAGGTTGTTGAACACGTAAAGGTCGGTGCGGAGGTCGGCGCGAGCGAGGATGTGTTCCAGCGTGGCGCGAAAGTTTCGTAAGTCGACTGGGCGGTCCGTCAGCAGCAAGAACTTGGTGAGGCTCAGCTGGCCTTCACCGAGAATCCGAAATGCCGAAGCCATCGCCTCGCGCTTGTAGCGTTGCTGCACCACAGCTGCGGCGAGCGAGTGATAGCCAGTCTCGCCATAAGACCAGAGATCCTGCACGCCCGGCATGGCGAGCTTGGCGAGTGGCAGCAGCAGTTCTTGCAGGTAGTCGCCGAGAAAGAAGTCTTCTTGGCGCGGCTTGCCGACGACGGTAGCTGTGAGGATTGGGTCCTTGCGCCGCAGCAAGGCCTTTGCCGAGAGCAGCGGATAGTCGTGTTGTAGTGAGTAGTAGCCGTAGTGGTCGCCGAACGGACCTTCGGGCCGGCGTGCCATCGGCACCACTTCACCGACGATGCAAAACTCGCAGTCGGCGGCGACCGGCAGTGGGCCTTGCTGGTGCTTTGCAGTACGCAAACGTTTTCCAAGCAGCAGCGAGGCGAGCAGCATTTCTGGCACGTTCTCGGGCAGCGGCGCAATCGCCGAAAGCACAAGCGCAGGTGGGCCGCCGATCATCACCTGCACCGGCATGGGCTTTCCCATTCGCTCGTATTCGGCGAGATGGAAACCGCCACCCTTGCCGATCTGCATGTGCAAACCGGTGTGGTCATCGTCGAACCGCTGAATGCGATACATGCCAAGGTTGCTGCCTAATCCACGCGGGTGTTCGGTGTAGACCAGCGGCAAGGTCACGAACGGGCCGCCGTCTTCGGACCAGGTTCGCAGCAGTGGCAACCGCGACAGTTTCGGTGGTGTGTCGATGCACTCTAGGATCGGTGCGCGGCGGACCATTTTGCGGCCGGTGCGTAGTAATGCGCCGATGAGGTCGCGTTGCGACCAGAGCTTTTGCAGGCTTGGTGGCAGCAATGTGTGCGGTGCCTCGGCGATGCGGCGGACCAGTGCAAGGGGACGCGGTCCGAATGCGAGTTCGATCCGCTGGGCGGTGCCAAACAGGTTGGTGACCACAGGCCAAGGCGAACCCTTGATCCTCTGAAACAACAGCGCAGGGCCGCCTGCAGCGATCACGCGTCGATGGATCTCCGCAGCTTCGAGATCCGGGTCAACCTCCGTTTCAATGGTGCACAGTTGCCCTTCCTTTCGCAGCACAGCGAGCAAGGCGCGCAGGTCGGTCAGTCCATGTCCTTCCGGCAGTGATGTCATGCATTCTCCTGTTCGCCGAGGAGGACCGCGCGGATGAGTGTTGCTGCGCGATCTGTCGCGCCAGGTTTGCCGAGTCGCTTTCGCACCGCATCAAGTCCTTGGCAACAGGCATCGCGTGCCGAGCCATCGTGCCAAAGGTCCTGCACTGCAGCGAACACCCGATCCCAGCCTTCGGAACGATGAAAGCAGAACTCCGGAATGACCAAACGATTGGCGATCAGGTTTGCGGCCGCGATGTAAGGCACGCTGAGAATGTTGTGATAGCCGATCGTCGAGAGCAGGCCGCGCAACTGATAAACGACAACGACCGGTGTGCCATGCAGGCAGGCTTCAAGGGAGCCGGTGCCAGATTTGGCGAGCACGAGTCGGGCACCTTTGAGCCACGGTGCGAGTGGGCCATGCTGATGTTCGACGAAGACCGCATGGTGCTTTTCTAGCAGCGCGCGAATCGTTGGCGTTCGGCGCGGATCGCGGTGGGGCAAAACGACGCGCAAGTCCGGCACCAAAGCACGAAGGCGTTCGGCGGTGCGCAGCATGCCAGGCAGGTTGGCTTCGATCTCGCTGCGGCGGGAGCCTGGCAAGAGGCACAGGGTGGGTTTTGCTTTTACACTCGCGACCGCGATCGGATCCGCAGGCGCACGTTGCAGTTCATCGAGCAGCGGGTGACCGATGTAGTACGCAGGCACGCCCAGCTTGCGAAAGAACGTGGTCTCAAATGGCAAGATCGTCAGCGTCGCATCGACACTGCGGCGATAACGCCGCATTCGCCACGGTCCCCATGCCCAGTATTGTGGCGCCACGTAGTGCAGCACCGGCACGCCGAGCCGGTGGCAGGCCTTGGCCATCACGAGGTGCAGTCCTGGGTAGTCGACGAGGACTACAAGGTCTGGCCGATCGTCGCGCAACATGCGCAGAAAGTTGCCATAGGCGCGCACGATCAATGGCATTTTTTGGAGCACGCCGATAAAGCCCATCACGGCATGTTCGCTCAGCGGGAACCGGATCGTTGCACCGGCGGACTGCAGTTTTTCACCGCCGAACGCAGTAAGGCGGATTGGTTCGCCTTGCAGCGCTTGCACGAGCCGCATCGCATGCCCTTCGCCGCTTGCCTCACCGGCCGAAATAAACAGGTGCGCCTTCGTTCCGGTTGCCCGTGATCTGGTCTTCGCGCGCAGTTTGCGCACCAGTTCGATGGGTGGCGGATCTGGCTGCTCATTGGCTTGGCGCAATGCGTCGGCGGCGATGCGTTGCCATGAGTGGCGCATTGGCAGGTAGGCGAGTAGCCGAAAGGGCGTGAACAGGGCGCGCAGTAGTTCGCGGACCAGTGCGATAGAGATTTGCAGCGCGATCACTTTAAAGCTCCAGCTTCTGCAGTGCTCGCAGTGCGAGTGCGTAAAGCAGAACTGTGGCCAGCACCAAGTAGGTGGTGAGGCCAGCGTGGCCAACTGGATCAAACATGTCGATCAACCCGTGGTTGCCACTCACGATCGGCGCATACCAGTCGAAATCGCTGAGCCGGAAGAGGCTGTAGCGGCGGACCCGTGGGATTAGGTAGATGCCGATCTGCAACACCGTGAAGCCGCCAACCCAGAATGCGACATGTGCCTGCACGCGGCACAGAACTGAGACCAGCGTTGTCAGTGCTAGGAAGCTCATCACAAAGCATGCGCCGTGCAGGCTCGCCAATGTCAACGGCAGGAACGGCACCACGATGTCAATATGTCTGCTCCATAGGATTGCAGACCAGTTGGCCAAAAAGATGGGAGCCACCAAGCAGAGCGCGGTTGGCCAGCTTTTCTCCCACAGGATCCGAATCCGCGAAACGGGACGCGATAGCAAAAACTCAAGGGTCTGCGCTTCGCGTTCGCGAGCAAACAGCGCAGTGCCAAGCAGCACTGCGCCGGCAATGCCAACCAGATTGATGCTGCGAAAATACAGCATCACCGCGAGCCAGTTGCGGTATGCGAAGTCTTCGTCTGGATTGCTGATACCTTCGCCAATGCGCTTCGTGAATTCGAGTGCCTTGAACATCGACGGCAGCGAGCGGCGCAGGTCGCCGTAGAAGTCCGGCCACAGAAGGATCACTGGCACGAGCAGCAGTTCAAATAACAGCAGATACATCAGCGACATCACGCGGATCTCGCGCCAAGTCTTCAGCGCGATCATGCGAGGACCTCGGCGAGCAGCAGTTTGTAGAGATCTTCCAGCCTAGCGATGCCAATCTCGGCGGTGCAGACGGAGCTGGGGGGCAGCAGTTTTAACCAGTCGAGCGGTGCATCGATCGGCTCGAGGATCATGGTGCCGTCGGCCTCTTTGGTGAGGACCGTGCAGTTGGTGGGCAGTATTGCGTTTTGAGTGAGCTTGATTCGCACCAGACGTTGCAGGCGGGCGCGAGCTTTGGCGATCACTTGAGGCGCTACGAGACTGCCATCCAGCAGGAACTCGAGGCGGTCGGCTAGAGTTTCGACTTCGGAGAGATGATGACTGCTCAGAACGAACGTGCGGCCATCGTTGCGCATCCGCAAAAGCACATCGCGCAGTTGAAAGCGGATGCTTGCGTCGAGCGCGCGATCCGGTTCGTCGAGTAAATAAAGATCAAGGTCTGGCGACAGCGAGGCTATCAGTGCGAGCTTTTGTTTCATGCCCGCCGAGTAGTTGCGCACCCGTTGCTGCAATGGCAGCGCAAAGATGTCGAGCAGGTCGTCAAGCAACGCGGTCTGCCGCCTTGGGTAAAACGACAGCGCAAAGTCGAGGAACTGCTGCCCTGTCATCTGCTGGTATACCGAGGTTTCGCCGGGCAAGTAGCCAGTGCGTTCGCGGATACGTTTGGCAGCCACGCTTGGATCCATGCCGAGGACCGAGACCTCGCCACGGTCGCGCGGGATGAGTCCCGTGAGGATTCGCAGCAGCGTCGACTTGCCCGCGCCGTTTTTGCCGATCAGCCCGATCAGTTCGCCGCGCTCCACATGGAGTTCGATTGAGTTGAGCACGAGGCGCTGGCGAAATGATTTGCCGATGCCGCGCGCAAGGATCGCAGGTCCTGAACTCACGCACATTCCCTAAGAAAGTTGGCTAACAAACGTGCCCCGTGTGGCGAGCGGAAGGACTCTGGATGGAACTGCACGCCGAAGGTTTTGTGTGTGCGATGACGGAGTCCCATCACGGTGCCGTCGTCGAGCCACGCGTTTACCACGAGTGCTTCGGGCAAACTTTTTCGGCTGACTTGCAGCGAGTGGTAGCGGCAGAAGGATGCTTTGTCGGGCACGCCAACGAACACCGATGCGCCGTCAGGAGAAACCATGCTTGTGCGGCCGTGAAAGGGTGCGCCGCGCACCACTTCACCGCCGAATGCTAGCCCGATCGCTTGATGGCCTAGGCACACGCCCAAAATCGGTATGGTGCCGGACCAGCGCTCTACCAAGGCAACGCAGCAGCCGGCAGCCTCTGGACGACCGGGGCCAGGCGAAAGCACCACACCGCGATAGTCAGCCATCGTCGTGAGGTCGAAACGATCGCTGCGGAGAACGGTCACTTCCGCCCCTAAAAAGCGCAGCAACTGTGCGATGTTCCAGACGAAGGAATCCTTGTTGTCGAGCAGCAGGATCACGGCGCAACAGACTATCCGTTTGTCGGTCACGGTAGATACTTGGCGATTGGCCAAATGTTGCGCGAGTTTTTTCTGGATTGCTGCGTGTGGCCCAGCAGTTTTTGCGCATGGCGAGCAATAGCTTCCACTGCTGCTTTGGTTGGCGCACCGACGTGCAATATTGCGCACATCAGCAGCGCGCGCGCCGTTGCTCGTGGCTGCTTGCGCGCTAGCAGGGTCATGTTTGCCGCCTGCGGCAGAATCCAGGCGCAGTCAACTACACAGCGTGAAGTTGTCGGCTTGTTGAGTAGTCCCTGCAGGACGGCACGACGACACCGCGAGACCAATGCAGACGGCAAGAGAACGCTGCTGGCGTTCGATTTTGTCAGCGCCACAAGCAGCGCGAGTGCGGGCCGAGATGCAGCTCCTCTGAGGCGTAAAAAGGCAGCTACTGCAGCACCAAAACCAACGCAAACGCTCAGCGTTTTTCGGTGATCGGCTTTAGCACGTGGATGCTGTCGGGGCGAAAGTGCGGCTCGAAGTCGGGTGGCCAGAGTGTCGGCACGGCTAGCAGTTCGCGCACTCGGTCAATGCCGGCAAAGGTGTAGTAGCCGAGCACCGCGCCCGGTTCTTGCAAAGTTGCTTTGCCTGAAATCAGGCCGACGAAACGAAGGTCGTTGTTCACCTTGGCGAAAATCGCCGCGCCCGGCGGCAGGTCTTCGCCGGGGTCGTCGATCACATCACCCGTCACACCTTCGGCACTGGCGAGGGTCACAGGGACCGAGCGCGTGCTCGTTCCGTCCGGCAGCCACATAGCAAGTAGTTCGTCGCCCTGGTTCGGCGCGTGGTCGAGCACCCGAACTTGTTGCGTCTGCAAGTCAATGTCAGCTGCGTAAAAAGCGCTGCCGGTGGGAATCACCTTGCCGTCCTCGATGATCGGCACAGCACCAAGAAAGTAGTGCACGCGGCAGGCACCCTGCATTGCCGTGCGGCCCAGCATGAGGATGCCAAACTCCGTCGTTGCGCCATACTCGACACCGCCGGTGGTTTCGATCAACGCGACAGGTCGCGAGCGATCAACGGTAGGCACGCCGGAGAAGAGGCCCCAACTGCAGCTCGACAAGATACCGAGCAAACAAACTGCGGCGGTGGTGAAGGGGCGGTTCAGCAATTGCGAGTCTCGGGTAGGGAGAATATCGACACTTCTAGTTTACCGAATGAAGTGCCGTCACTTCATGTTCGTCTTCACCCAATCCATCCAGGCGGCTTCTAATTTGTCAAAGTCGACACCCTCGAAGGCCTTCTCTACGGCGGTCTTCTGGTTCTTAGTCTCCAGCATCGACAGCCGGTAGGTCTCCAGCACCTTGCCCCAAGCCGGATCAAACTTCTTGCCTAGCACATCTGGTCCGCGGCGGAAGAAATCGACGAGCGAGTAACCCTCGGCGTAGTGGTCGGGTGCACGCGGGCCGTAAAATTTGTCCTTACTCCAACCGACGATTTCGCGCAGCGGGATGTAGTTCTTGCGGGCGATCTGTGACGCGATCGAGGTTTTTCGGCCCTTGTCGACCTTATAGCTCCACTTGCCGCCTGCCTTGGTGTTGCTGCCGTAGAAGTCGCCGCTGCCTTCGTCGAACCAGCGGTGCAGTTCGGCGCTTTCGCCGAAGTAGCTGTGCCCGTATTGGTGCCAGCCTTCGTGCATGGTAGTCGCGTAGACATCCTTGTCGCCGCCGTAGTATCTCTGCTTGTCGTCGAACACGACGAGCTCCTTGGTCGCCGGGCTAAACCACCCAACTACGCCCCACGACGTGGAGCCATACCTCATGAACTCCTCGGCGTTGTCGCAGACGCGCAGGACGGAGTACATGCTCAGCATGTTCTCGTGCGGCGGGTAGTCCTTCAGGTATAGCTCGCGCATCTGCTCCAACGAGTTGACGAGTCCACGCGAGAACTTCAGGTTCTCTTTGCGCATGTCCTTCTTCTCGCGGTCCCAGCCAAAGAGCACGATGTAGTTCTTGGTCGTGAAGTAGTCCCAGTTGTCAAAGCTCTGGATGTTGTTCTTGGCCTTCTCGAGTTCCGCCTTTTTCTGCGGCGTGTCGGCAAACTTTTCCTTCGCGGCGACGTCGGCAGACTCGCCGTCGTCATTGGTGGCGGCAAGTTCGCTTTCGCTGAACGGCTCTAAGGACTCGCATATGTCGTGGATCCACTTTAGGTATTTGGCGTCAGGCTTCGTGCTCTTCGTGTCGTTGATCGGGATGTTGACCACGATCACGACTTCGCTTTTTGGGAAGTCGTAGGCCGCCGCACCCTTGTACCAGATGAGGTCTTTGCCAGTGGAAGCAGGCGTGGTGTCAGAGTATTCCCACCAAGTATGCGCAGGCACCTTGCCACGCTGCTTGATGCTCTGACCTTTCAGAATAAACTGACGATTTTTGATGCTGTCGTCTTTCTCCGTGACGAACGCCTGCCAGTTCGCAGCGCTCAGCTTGTCGAGGAGCAAGCTTTTGATTGCTTCCTTGGCGCCCTCTGTCGTGGTGCCGCCTTCGGTCGTTGCCTCGGGCTTGGTTTCGCCCGCGGCTCGCTTTGGGAACTCGTAGATGTTGACATACCACTCGTAGGTTCCGAGTTGGCCAAAGATGTAGTCGCCCGGGTCCTTCGGCTCATATTTGCGGCGCAGGTGCGGGTTGACTTCGCCCAGCTTGAGTGGCGTCGCGGATAGTTTTTTGTGGACCTTGAATCGGATTTTCAGGTCTTCGTCGCGCTCATAGCGATACTCCCCTTGCGCTAACAATGCGGGGACAAGCAATGTGTGAGTGAGCAGGAGGATGCAGAGACTAGCTAACGAAATGCGTGGCATAACAAGCTCTTTATGACAATGCGTAGCCAAGGTCTTGATCGTAGCACGCGTCAGTTCAGTTTGTGAAGACGAGCGGCAGTTGGGTGTCTGTGCTCGCAAGTGATGATTCACATGTCTGCGATTTGCGAATGGCCCGAACAAATCCGTCTAGGTCTTTTTCTTAGCGCAGCCACTCGGTGCAGCAGGGGTGCCGCAGGACGGCATACAGCCGCCCTTTGTGTCGCCGCCCTTTGTGTCGCTGCCCTTTGTATCGCTGCCCTTTGTATCGCTGCCCTTTGTATCGCCGCCCTTTGTATCGCCGCCCTTCGTATCGCTGCCCTTTGTATCGCCGCCCTTTGTATCGCCGCCCTTCGTATCGCCGCCCTTCGTATCGCCGCCCTTTGTATTGCCGCTGCTTGATCCGACCCCATCCTGCGGCGCGCCTTTGTAATCCGTTTGGTAGAAGCCTGAGCCCTTGAAGATCACGCCGGCGCCGGCGCCGATCAGTCGCTCCAGCTTATTCTTCTTGCACTTCGGACAACGTTGCAGCGTTGCCGCAGTCATGCTCTGGAACTCTTCGAAGTGATGTGCACAGGCGCGACACACGTAATCGTAGGTTGGCATGTTTGCAGCGTGTCCCAGTTTGGAGTGCGTCCGAGTTTGTGGTGTGGCGCAGGCGCGTTACTTGGCAGTGTCCTTGGGCGACTCGCCAGACACCAGCACCTTGGCGTGGCGCAGCACGCGGTCACTGAGCAAATAGCCGGTTTGCAGCACCTCTAGAACCTGGCCCGCAGCGATGCCGGCGCGTGCCTGGACTGCGACGGCCTCATGCCGCGCCGGGTCAAAAGCCTGGCCGTGCGCGTGGATCTCCTGCAGGCCGTTCCGCTCGAGGGCGGAGGACAACAGGACCTGCACCATGCGCACACCTTCCACCAGTGCGGCGGGATCGGTGTGGTCGTTGCGGCCATCCCAAGTCAGCAGCGCCATGCGGAAGCTGTCGAGCACCGGGAGTAACTCTTGTGTCATCCCTTCGACGATGCGATGGCGGCTGTCGCTGAGTTCTTGGCTTTGGCGGCGGCGCATGTTTGCCGCATCGGCGAGCGCGCGCTTTAGCTGCTCTTCGATTTGCTCGCGCTCGGTTTGCATCGTGCGAATGCGTTCTGCCAGCTCTGGCAGATCTTTTTCAACTGGCGGCTTGGCCGCGTCGTGGTTCTGTTCGGTCACGAGAAGTAGTCCTTCACTTTCTCGAAGATGGTCTTCTTGGTGCCTTTCTTACGTCGGCCGTCCTCGATCTCGTCGAAACGGCGCAGCAGATCTTGCTGCTCGGTGGTGATGTTCTTCGGCACTTCGATTTGCATGTGCACGATCAGGCTACCGCGGCCGCGGCCGTCGATCCTAGGCAAGCCTTGTTTCCCAACTCGCAGCTTGTCGCCAGGCTGAGTGCCGGCGGGGATCGTGAGCTGCACGGTTTCGCCAGTGATGGTGGGCACAGCTACTTCATCGCCGAGCACGGCTTGGCGAAAGCCGATGCGGGTTTGCATCAACAGGTCGTCGCCGTTGCGCAAAAACACGGCGTGCTCCTGCACATGAATGACCACCACGAGATCGCCGGCCTCTCCACCGCCAGTGCCGGGCTCACCTTGGCCGCCGATGCGCTCGACATGGCCGTGCTCGATGCCAGCTGGGATCTGGATCGTGAGGGGCACTTCTTTTGGCACCGCACCACGGCCTTTGCACTTGGTGCAGGGATCCTCAATCAGCTCGCCAGCACCATTGCACGTGGGGCACGTTTGGCGCATCTGAAAGAAACCTTGGCTGCGAACTACCTGCCCATGGCCCTTGCAGGTGGTGCAGCGCGCCTTGCCGGTGCCAGGTTTTTGGCCGTCGCCTTTGCAGGTGGTGCATGGCTCGGGCCGTTTGATCTGGAGTGTCTTCTTGCAGCCGCTGGCGACCTCCTCAAGTGCGATCTCGAGATCGACTTTCAGACTGGTGCCGCGCTGACCGCGGCCTCGTCCGCCGCCAAAGAATTGCTCAAAGAACCCGCCGCCACTGCCGCCAAACAAGTCGCCAAATGCGGCAAACACGTCTTCGGTCGAGGCAAAACCCTGACCCCTGCCGCCGTCGACCCCAGCGTGCCCATGCTGGTCGTAGCGCTTGCGTTTGCCCTGATCACTAAGGACAGCATAGGCTTCTGCAGCCTCTTTGAACCGCGTCTCGGCATCGCTGTTGCCGGGGTTGCGATCTGGATGGTTCTCCAGTGCGAGCTTCCGATACGCCTTTTTTACGGAGTCATCGTCGGCGTTCTTGGCAACACCGAGGGTCTCGTAGTAGTCGCGCTTTTGAGCCATTGGGGCAAGCGGGCGGTGCGGTGCCGTGCGGAGGTTTCAGCCACCGCACGACTCGTCGGCACGAACGTCCTTAGCGGATGCTGCCTTCGATTGCCTTCTGGTCGTCCTTGATGGACGTGATCATCGTGTTGGTCGTCAGCATGAGGCCGGCGATGCTCGCTGCATTTTGCAGCGCACAGCGGACGACCTTGACTGGATCGATGATGCCGGCTTTCCACATGTCGACCCATTCGCCGGTCAACGCGTTGAAGCCCTCGTTTGCCTTGCGCGACAATGCCTCGTCGACGATCACGGAACCGTCTTCGCCGGCATTGGCTGCGATCTGATACATCGGCGCTTGGCAGGCGCGCTTCACGATCTCGACGCCGAACTGACGGTCGCCCTTGACCTTCAAGGTGTCCAACACCTGGCTGGCGCGCAGCAGTGCTGTGCCGCCGCCTGGGACGATGCCCTCTTCGACCGCCGCGCGGGTGGCGTTCAGCGCGTCTTCGATGCGCTGCTTCTTCTGCTTCATGTCGGCTTCGGTCATCGCGCCTGAGCGAATGATTGCGACGCCGCCAGTCAGCTTGGCAAGTCGTTCCTGGAGCTTCTCGCGATCGTAGTCCGAGGTCGTTTTCTCGATCTGCGCACGGATGCTTTCTGCGCGCGCTTCGACATCGGCCTTCTTGCCGGCGCCGTCGATGATGGTGGTGAACTCCTTCGTGACCCGGATCTTCTTTGCCGTGCCCAGTGAGTCCATCGTGACGTTCTCCAGCTTGAGGCCGAGATCTTCACTGATGAACTGAGCGCCGGTGAGCACCGCGATGTCTTGCAGGATCGCCTTGCGGCGGTCGCCAAACCCTGGCGCCTTCACGGCGCAGATGTTTAGCACGCCCTTCAGCCGGTTGACTACCAGCGTGGCCAACGCTTCGGACTCGATGTCCTCGGCGATGATCAGCAGTGGCTTGCCAGCACGCGAGGTCTGTTCGAGCAGCGGCACTAGGTCGCGCACGTTCGAGATCTTCTTCTCGTGCACAAGAATGCGGCAGTCTTCGATCAGCGCTTCCATCGACTTCGGGTCGGTGATGAAGTAGGGCGAGATGTAGCCCTTGTCGAATTGCATGCCGCCGGTGTGCTCCAACTCGATGCTCGCAGTCTTGCCTTCTTCGACGGTGACCACGCCTTCGCGGCCGACGCGCAACATGGCGTTTGCCAGCAGGTCGCCAATCTCTTGGTCGTTGTTGGCCGAGATCGCGCCAATCTGCGCGATTTCGCTGCGGCTCTTGTTGTCGATCTTCTTGGCCATCTTCTGCAACTCGGCAGTGATGGCGGCGACGGCTTCATCGATGCCGGCGCGCAACGCGTTTGGATCGACGCCTGAGGTCAGGTAGCGCTGGCCCTGCGTGAGGATCGCTTCGGCAAGCACCGTTGCCGTGGTGGTGCCGTCACCGGCCACGTCGTTGGTCTTGCTGGCGACTTCGCGCACGAGCTTGGCGCCCATGTTCTCAAACGGGTCTTCCAGCTCGATTTCTTTAGCGACCGTGACACCGTCCTTGGTGACCAACGGGCCGCCAAAGGACTTCTCGATGATGACGTTCTTGCCGGCTGGGCCCAACGTGGCCTTGACTGCCTTGGCGAGTTTTTGAACGCCCTCTACTGCCTTGCGGCGCGCGAGTTCGTCATAGGTGATCTGCTTGCTCATGAATCAGTTCTCCATGCGCGCAAGGATTTCACTCTCGCGCAGAATCTTGTAGTCCTCGCCGTCGACCTTGACATCGCTGCCGGCGTATTTGCCAAACAGCACAACGTCGCCCTTCTTGACGTCCAGCTTGGCGCGCTTGCCGTCCTTGTTTAGCTTGCCTTCGCCGATTGCAGTCACCTTGCCGCGCTGCGGTTTTTCCTTCGCAGTGTCAGGCAGCAAGATTCCGCCAGCGCTCATCTCCTCAGCGTCGAGCACCTTCAATACGACGCGGTCATCCAGGGGTCGCAGGGTAGCCATCGTTAGATTCTCCGTGTTCAGAATGTTATTGGGTATGGGTGGGGTCCAGTCGCTCGATCGAGCGACGGATCACATGTGGCCGTGGGCGCCGTCTGATTCCTTGTCGTCCGACTTCTTCGCTTCGGTGATCAGGCAGTCCGTGGTCAGCAGCATCGACGCGACCGAGACCGCGTTTTGCAGGGCTGAGCGCGTGACCTTGGTTGGGTCGATCACGCCAAACTCAAACATGTCGCCGTATTCGCCAGTCAGCGCATTGAAGCCAAAGTTCTTGCCCTTGCCGGCCATTACCTTGCGCGCGACCACGCCGCCATCGAGGCCGCCGTTTTGCACGATCGTGCGCAGCGGGCGTTGTGCCACGAGCTTCATCAACTGTATGCCGAAGTTGGCATCGCCCTTCAACGTGAAGTTGTCGAGCACCTTGGCTGCCTGTAGCAACGCCGTGCCGCCGCCTGGTAGCACACCTTCGGCGATTGCTGCCTTGGTGGCGTGGTAAGCGTCCTCGACCAGCGCCTTGCGCTCCTTCATCTCGGTCTCGGTGGTGGCGCCGACGCGGATCTCGGCGATGCCGCCGGACAACTTGGCGAGGCGCTCTTGCAGCTTCTCACGGTCGTAATCCGAGGTCGTGCCGTCGATCTCGCGCTTGATCTGATCGCAGCGCGACTTGAGTTCTGCCGTGGTGCCCTTGCCTTCGACGATGGTCGTGTTGTCGTTGTCGACCAGCACGCGCTTAGCAGTGCCGAGTTGACGCAGGGTGACCTTCTCCATGTCCATCCCGAGGTCCTTGAAGATCGCCTCGCCGCCTGTCAGGATCGCGATGTCCTGCAGCATGGCCTTGCGACGGTCGCCGTAGCCCGGCGCCTTCACCGCGCACACCTTGAGAATGCCGCGCAGCTTGTTGACCACCAAGGTGGCCAACGCTTCGCCTTCGATATCCTCGGCGATGATGAGCAGCGGCTTGTTGCTGTCCTTCAGTTTTTCGAGCAGGGGCAACAACGAGCGCACGTTGCTGAGCTTGTCTTCATAGACCAGCACGTAGCAGTCGCGCAGATCCGCCGTCATCGCATCGTTGTCGGTGACAAAGTGCGGCGACAGGTAGCCGCGGTCAAACTGCATGCCATCGACGACCTTGACTTCGGTCTCGAGGCCCTTGCCTTCTTCGACCGTGATCACGCCATCGGCGCCGACCTGCTTCATCGCGTCGGCGAGGAACTTGCCGATTTCCGCATCGTTGTTGGCGGAAATGGCAGCCACCTGGCCAATTGCCTTGTAGTCCGTCGAAGGAACGGCTTTTGCCATCACCTTCAGTTGCGCGACCATCTTCTCGGTCGCAGCGCGGATGCCCTTGATCAGCTCGGCGTGGTTGGCGCCAGCGGTCAGGTATTTCATACCTTCTTCGCAGATGGCCGCCGCCAGCAGCGTTGCGGTAGTGGTGCCATCACCGGCCGTTTCGGAGGTCTTGCTGGCGGCTTCTTTGACCAGCTTGGCGCCCATGTTTTCGTAGGGATCTTCCAGTTCGATCTCCTCGGCGACGGTGACGCCGTCCTTGGTGACCGTTGGTCCGCCCCAGCCCTTATCGAGCACGGCATTGCGACCACGAGGGCCGAGCGTTGAGACCACGGCCTTTGCCAACTTGGACACACCACGCAGCACGGCTTCGCGCGCGTCGTTTTCGAACACGAGTTGTTTGACCATCACAGCCTCGGAAGGGAATCTCGATGCAAAGACAGGATTGTGGCAACGTCTAAAGTCCGTTCCAGCAGCGTTGCGCCGCAAGATCGGGGTGGACGAAAACCACGAGGGAGGTGACGCTAGTGGCGTCGCCGATACTGAACCCGCGTGCTAAGCAAACCCGGTACCGATCTAAAACAGGGCCGCTGAGATGTGGATTTTACGTGCGTATCTTATTGTGAATAAAATGCTTAAAAAAGACGGGCAGAATCATTTCGCAGCCGTGTGGCCGACCCCGCAGTGTCAAACTGGCAGCGGCAGTTCCTGGTGCGTGGACTTGCTCCGACAATCTGGCATGGCGGTTGTCGCGACTGCCTTGCTGCTTTCGGTTGGTGCGCGGGCGCAACAGCCTGGTTTCGAGATTGCGCTGCGCGATGGCCGTGTGCTTTATGCCGAGTTGGTTCTTGGCGAAGGGGAGGATTGGCGCATCACTGACGCGCAGGGCAACGTGACGAAGCTAAAGACCTCGGCAGTGCTTTCGCTGCATGCCGGCAAGGTGGAGCCCTCGCGCTTGCCGGCTGCGTTTCTTGCTGGTGGCGAAGTGGTGCGCGGATTGTTGGTTGGCGGGGATGCCGGCGGCGACGTGCTCGAATTGCAGAGTCCCGTGCTTGGTCGCACTGCGCTGCGCGTTGACCGCCTTTTGGGCCTGTCCTTGTCGGGGGGCGATTTGGGCGAGTTTCTGTTGCCCGATGGCAGCGACGAGGTGCTGTTTCAAAAGGTCAAGCTCGGCTTCGATCGGTTGACCGGCACCGTGCATCAGTTTGGCGAGCAGGGCATTCGCTTTCAGCCAGATGGGCAACTGGAGCCGAGGTGGTTTCCCGTGCGCGAGGTGGCGGCGTTGCGGTTTCGCGCGCCGGAAGTCGCCAAGTTTGATGCGACTGCCGAGCTGCTGACCCGTGCTGGCGACCGTCTGCGGGTGCAGTGGCGTGGTTTTCGGAACGGCACGCTTTGCGTGTTGCTCGAAGACGGCCGGGAACTGCTGCTCAACATGAGCGACCTTGGCTGCCTGCAAATGCTGACTGGAGTGACGTATGTTTCCGCGCTCGAGCCGAGCGAGGTGAGCGAGGCTGGGCCCGACAGCGAAGTACTGCTGCCATGGCGGCGCGATCAGGCGGTTTCTGGTGGCGCGCTGGCGGTTTTTGGCCGCGCGTTTGGTCGCGGGCTCGGGGTGCACAGTCGGAGTCGCCTGGTGTTTGTGGTGCCCAACGGCGTGGACCAGTTTTGGACGCGTGTTGCGTTTGATGACTGCGCACTGGCGCTGCCGGTGCGTGGTGCAGTTGTGGCGCGCGTGTTGGTCGGCGACCGGGTGGTGTTTACTGCCAAAGACCTGCGCGCTGGCCAACCGGCCTATAGCACGGGCCTGATCCCAGTGCGGCCTGCAGAGACTATTTCATTGGAGGTCGATTTTGGCACGGGGCGCGATCTTGGCGATCGCATTGACTGGCTTTCGCCAGTGTTTCTTACTGCCGGTGCGCGGCACTAGACTCCGCTGGCAGTGGACCTTTTGTTTGCGAGTGTTTTGGCAATGGGATTGCTGGCTTCGGTCTGCGTCGCCAGTGCACCGGTTCGCGCGCGCTGCGTTGCGTTGTCGATATTGCTCGCGCTGTTGGTGATCGCGCGCGTGCCGCAGCGCGTCGAGTCGCGTTTTTTAGCCAGTCACATGCAGGTCGTTACCACGGGTGGTGAAGCTCATTTTGCAGTGGCAAAAGAACTGTCCGCCCGCGCCGCGGCGGATCCTGCGAAACCTTTAGTGCATGTGGCGGATGGCTCGCACGATCTGCGGGCCGCAGTCGCATTGGCACTGGTGGCTAGCGGTTCGCGCGCCGAGGAATGCGCCCTATTGTGGACTGCGCCGGTCGCAAGTGAGTCGCTGAAGCAGGCGCCGCGCACCGCTGGCCCAGCATTCACGATGCGCGGCGCGTTGCCGTTTGAGCCCGCCGATTTGTCGCTGCGGGCCTTGTCGCCGCCGTTGGTCGCGCGGCCGTTCGAGTTGTCGTTGACCTGCATTGGCGCGCGGCAGCCGATGACGTGCTTGCTTTCCGTGCGGCACGCGGGACAGGAGGTGTTGCAGCAGCGCATCGAGTTTGTGCCGGGAACCGATTCGCAGGTGGCGTTCACGCCGACCGCTGCCGGTGTGCACGAATTGGAGTTGTCGACCGAACTGCTCGGCTATCGCTTTGTGCTTCGCGGTCAGGTGGATGTCTTGGCGGCGGCACCAGTGCTCTTGCTCGATCCATCCTGCGTTGTGGCTGCGGCGATCAGGGTGCAAGGCGTGCCAATCGTCGAGCGCAGCGAACTGCCCGAAGACCTCAGTGGCTTTGCTGCGATCGTGCTGGCAAAGCCGCTTGTCGCGAGCGACCAAGCACGTCTTGCCGAGACGGTCGATGCAGGTGGGGGCCTGTTCTGCATTGGCCCTGGCCTTCAACTGGCGGACACGCCGCTGCAAAAGATCCTGCCGTTGCACGTGCTGCCAGTGCCCGAGGCTCCTGGTGATGGCACGGGCGAAAATGCGACGAACTCGGAGTCGCCGCCAACGCCAAAGCCAACCCCGCCAAATGCCGAGGCAACGCCGCCAGTCGGGCCGATCGATCGTGAGCAGGCAACGGAGCATGGCCGCGCCGAGGTCGACAAGCGTGCGATTGCGATGGTCTTGTTGGTCGATCGTTCCGGCAGCATGGGAACCGAGCTCAGCAACAAGATGACCAAGATGAGCTACGCCAAGACGAGTGCGATGCGCACCGCACTCGCACTTGAGCAGGGCGATCAGGTTGGGATTGTCACGTTTGGCAACAAGGATCTCGGTCAGGTTGAGTTGCCGATGACTTCCGCCACCGACCGGGCTGCCGTGCAGCGTGGAATCATGCAGCTCGCCAGCCAAAATGAGACGACCTATCTGCTCGATGGACTGCGCAAAGCAGCGCAGCTACTCGCGGACGTGAAGGCCGCAGTAAAGCACATCGTGGTGATCAGCGACGGCGAGTTTTTTCCGATTGAAGAGTTGGCGATGACGAAGCTGGCGCGCGAGATGGCAACGCAGAAGGGCATCACGCTCAGCATCGTGTCGATTGTCGATTCGACGACTGGACCCGAGTTTCGGGCGATGGCGGAGGTGCTCACGCGCGAAGGTGGCGGCGCGTTTTGGCCGGTCGAGGATCCGAAGAGTGTGCCGCAGTTTGTCAGCGCCGAAGTCGGCCGCGCACTCGATCGCGTTGGGCGCAAGCCAGGCGGCGATGGGCCCGGTCCGCAATTGCCAAAGCCAGAGGCCGACCGGCCACAACCAAAGCCACCGGTCGCCAAAGTCGAACCGCCGACCGCGAAGTCGTTCGTCGTGAGTGCGCTGTTCGATTCGCCGCTGCTCGCGCCAAAACCCGTGCCGGCTTGGCCGATACTGGGTGGCATCATTCGCGCCGAGGCGAGCACCGATGCGCTCGTGCTGCTGATCGCCGCAGACGGTGAATTGGGGCGTCCGTTGCTCGCATACGCAAATCGCGGCCTGGGCCGTGTTGGCGCCTTCGCTGCGGACCTCGCACTCGAGGACTCGAGCGCACTGCGCGCCGAGTCGCATTTTCCGGCGCGGCTCACGCAGTGGATCATGGCCCTGCGCCCGCCGCTGCCAACCTTGCCTACGGAGCTTCTGGGCGCGGCCGAGGTCTCGCCCGTGGGACCAAAGCCGAGTGAGGCGATTGCCTTGTCGGCAATCGGCAGCGGTCGGTTGTTGCCGTTCTCTGAGCTACGTATTCCGCCGCCGCGCACTGCGGTGCAGCATCAAACGCAGGTGCCAAACTGGGCATTTTCCGGCGCGGTCCTATTGCTGTTGCTCGCATTTATCGAGTGGTGGCTCGAGCGACGCCTGATCACGTGATGGCGTAACCTTCGTCGCAGGCCGGTTGCCCTGCTAGAGTCACGCGCATGCCGCATCCTGTTGCGCCCGTCGAGTTTCGCGTGCCGCCTGTGGACGCAGTTGCGCTGGAGACTCGCGTTGGCGAACTCGCCACGCGTTCGATCAAAAAATCTGCCAAGGTGCAGGGACTGAAACTCGCGATCGCGATGATGGACCTGACCACGCTCGAAGGCATGGACTCGCCGGGCAAGGTGCGGCAACTGTGCCAGAAGGCGCGGCAGCCGATGCCGGGCCGCAAAGACCTGCCGTGCGTTGGTGCAGTTTGTGTCTATCCAGATCTCGTGCCGATCGCGGTGGCGGCGCTGCGCGGTTCCACCGTGCTGGTGGCCGCCGTGGCGACTGGCTTCCCGGCGGGCCGCACCGACCGGGTTACCAAGTTGCGCGAGACCGAGCTTGCAGTTGCCAATGGTGCGCACGAGATCGACATGGTGATCGACCGCGGCGCATTCCTCGCCGGCCGCTACGCGGATGTGTTCGAAGAAATCTGCGCGGTGAAGGCCGTGTGTGGCCCCGCGCGCCTCAAGGTGATTCTCGAAACCGGCGAGCTGAAGACCTACGACAACATTCGCCGCGCATGCCGTATCGCGCTGCTTGCGGGGGCGGACTTTCTAAAGACCAGTACTGGCAAGGTGCAGCCAGCAAGCACGCTGCCCGTAGTTCTGCTGATGCTGGAGGCGGTGCGCGATCATTTTCTCGCCACCGGTGTACAGGTTGGTGTGAAGGCCGCTGGCGGCATCCGCACCAGTAAAGATGCGCTGCGCTACCTCGTGCTGGTGAACGAGACTTGTGGTGACCTTTGGTTGAGCCCGCATTGGTTTCGCTTCGGCGCCAGTTCGCTGCTCAATGACGTGTTGATGCAGTTGGAAAAGGAGCGCACCGGTCGCTACCAGCGACCGAGTGACTTCAGCGTCGATTGATCGGTTGGCTTGCAAGCCGACGCGGGTAGTAAAATTTTAGAACTCAAAGCCGGACCGCTAGAACCAAACCTCATGGTGAAGAACGTCGAATCGCGCAGCACAGTAAAGGCCAGCAAAGGCCAGCTCAGCTTTGGCAAAGTCTGGCCCTACGAAAAAGCGCCGGAGAGCACGGATCACTTCACGATTGCCGATCGCTACGGGTTGTTCATCGACGGTGAGTTTGTCGCTCCGAAGTCGAAGGAATACTTCGCAACGTCGAACCCAGCGACCGAGCAACCGCTCGCCGAAATCGCGCACGCAAACGATGCTGATGTGGCACTCGCCGTGCAGGCAGCCAAGCGCGCCGCACCGGCATGGCGTGCCTTGAGCGGCGAGGATCGCGCGCGCTACCTCTATCGGATCGCGCGCATCCTGCTCGAACGCAGCCGCGAGTTTGCGTGCCTTGAGACGCTCGACAACGGCAAACCGATCCGCGAGACGCGCGATGTCGACGTGCCGCTCGCAGCGCAGCACTTTTTCTATCACGCGGGCTGGGCTGACAAGCTCGACCTCGTGTATCCGGGCGCTACGGCACTCGGGGTAGTGGGGCAGGTGATTCCGTGGAACTTCCCGTTGCTGATGGCCGCATGGAAGATCGCGCCGGCGCTAGCTACCGGCAACACGGTCGTACTAAAGCCCGCCGAGTCTTCACCGCTTTCGGCGCTGCGGTTGTGCGAAGTGTTTCAAGCTGCTGGCCTGCCAAGGGGCGTGGTCAACGTGATCACCGGCGACGGTCGCACTGGCGCGGCACTCGTGCAGCATAAAGACCTCAACAAAGTTGCATTCACCGGTAGCACCGAGGTGGGCAAGCAGATTCAGCGTTCGGTGGCCGGCCGCAATGTCGAGCTCACGCTGGAGCTTGGCGGCAAGGCGGCGCATGTGGTGTTTGAGGATGCGGCGATGGATCAGGCGATCGAAGGTGTGGTGCGCGGCATCTTCTTCAATCAGGGCCATGTCTGCTGCGCTGGTTCGCGATTGCTCGTCCAAGAGAGCGTGCACGATTTGTTCGTCGAAAAATTGTTGCTGCGAATGCAGCGCATTCGGGTTGGCGATCCGATGGACAAGAACACCGACATGGGCGCGATCCACAGCAAGGAGCAACTCACGCGGATTTGTGAGCTGGTTTCTGCTGGCGAACGAGAAGGTGCCACGCTGCACCAGGCGGATTGTCAGCTGCCCAGCAAGGGTTATTGGTTTAGGCCTTCGGTGTTCACCAATGTTGCCTTGAGCCACCGCATCGCGCGCGAAGAGATCTTTGGTCCGGTGTTGACGGTGATGACGTTTCGTACACCGGAGGAAGCGGTCGAGAAGGCCAACAACACCAGCTACGGACTCAGTGCCGGCATCTGGACGGATAAAGGCGCGCGCATTCTGTGGCTGGCCGAGCGCCTGCGCGCCGGCGTGGTCTGGAACAACACCTTCAATCGCTTTGATCCCGCCGCGCCGTTTGGTGGTTTCCAAGAGTCCGGCTTTGGTCGCGAGGGCGGTCGTCAAGGGCTGCGCGCCTACCTCAAGGTGCCGTTCGCGCTGTCGCCAGGATGAAACCCGCTAGCCGCTTTCCCAGATCGCTGATGTCGATACGGATCCCACAGGAGATGCATAAATGACGTTGCCCGTGAAGAAGACCTACAAGCTGTTCGTTGGCGGCAAGTTTCCGCGCAGTGAGTCGGCGCGCAGCTATCAGCCAAGTGAAACAAAGCACATTCATGTGACGCGCGGCAGTCGCAAGGACCTGCGCGACGCAGTGCTTGCTGCGCGCATCGGCCAGAAAGCGTGGAGCAGCAGTTCCGCGTATTTGCGCGGCCAGATCCTCTACCGCCTTGCCGAGATGCTGGAGACGCGCAGCGCTGCGTTGTGCGAAGAACTGGCGCAAAGTGGCGTGACGAAGGCGAACGCGAAGCGGGAGGTCCTTGCTTCGATCGCGCTGGCTATTTGGTATGCCGGTCTGCCTGACAAGTTGCAGAGCCTGCTCGGCTCGCAGAATGCCGTGCAGGGGCCATTTTTTTCGTTTAGCACGATTGAACCAAGCGGCGTAGTTGGCGTGATCGCGCCGGAAACCCCGTCGCTACTAGGCATGCTGGCCTTGTGCTTGCCGGTGTTGGTTTCTGGCAATGCCGTGGTCGCTTTGTGCAGCGAATCGGCACCATGTGCTTCGCTGGCACTTGGCGAAGTTTTTGCCACCAGTGATTTTCCCGGTGGCACGATCAATCTGCTGGCCGGTTTGCGCAGTGAGCTGGCCATTCACTTCGCATCGCATCGCGACATTGACGGTCTATTGGTGGCGGGCAAGCCCGACGCTCTGATCACGCAGGCAGCGGCCGACAATGTGAAGCGCGTGCGTTACTGCGACCTGCCCGCTGCGGCGTTTCGTGACGTGAGTCGCCTGCGGTCGCTGCACTGGGTCGAGCCGTTCGTGGAAGTGAAGACGCTGTGGCACCCGGTCGCGCAATGACGAGACTGTAATGAGGCACCATCCGGCGCGACTGATCGCGCACAAGCGTGATGGCGGAGAACTCAGCCGCGATGAAATCTACGACCTGATCAGCGGTGTCGTGGATGGCAGCCTTGGCGATGTGCAGCTGGGCGCCTGGTTGATGGCGGTTTGCATGTCTGGCATGACGGTGCAAGAAACCGCGTCGCTCACGCTGGCAATGCGCGATGCAGGCACGGTGTTCGACTTGCGACACCTAAAGCAGCCGAAGATCGACAAGCATTCAACCGGCGGCGTCGGTGACAAGGTGAGCCTGTTGCTGGCGCCGATGGTGGCAGCTTCAGGCATCCTGGTCCCGATGATCAGCGGTCGCGGTTTGGGGCACACCGGTGGCACGATCGACAAGCTCGAAGCGATCCCTGGTTATCGGACCAACCTGTCATCCGCAGAGTTCACCTCGGTGCTGGCGCAATGTGGCTATGTCATGTCCGCCGCCACCTTCGACTCGGCACCCGCAGACCGGCGGATGTATGCCGCGCGCGACATCTCCGGCACGGTCGAGAGCATCCCGCTCATCACCGCGTCGATCCTCAGCAAAAAACTGGTCGCTGGTAGTGATGGCCTCGTCATGGATGTGAAGCAAGGTCGCGCCGCGTTTTTGAAGCGGGCCGAAGATGCCGAGCAGCTGCGCGAGTCCTTGGTCGCCATCGGCAAGATCACGGGCCTGCGCGTTTCATGTTGGATCACGGACATGGATCACCCGTGTGGTCGCGGCATCGGCAATGCGCTCGAGATCGCAGAAGTGATTGCTGCGCTCAACGGCGATGGGCCGTCGGATTTGTTGGAGCTGTCGCTCGTGCTCGGTGCTGACATGTTGCAGCTCGCCGGGATCGAGACTGGCCGCAGCTCCGCGCGCTCACTGCTGGAGAAGTTGTTGAAGGATGGCGTAGTGAAGCAGGTCTTTCGTCATAACCTCGAACTGCAGGGCGGCGATCCGCGCATTGTCGATGAGCCCGATCGGCTCGGACGGGCCAAATTTGTGGTCCCGGTGTTGGCCGCAAATAACGGCTATGTCGTGGACATTGACCCGTTGGTGATCGGCAATGTGATCACCGACCTAGGCGGCGGCCGTCGCAAACTCTCGGACACGATTGATCCGCTGGTTGGCATCGTGCTGGCGAAGGAAGTCGGCGACCCTGCCGCTGCCGGCGAAGTGCTCGCGCATGTGCATGCGAGCTCGCAAGCCGATGCAGATCTTGTGCTACTGCGGGTGCGGGCTGCGATCCGAGTCGGCGACACGCGGCGATGCCGACAGTTGATCCTTGCGCGTCCGGACTAAAACTTCAGGACCGGACTGGCGCGGGCGGCGTAGTTACACCGGCAACCATCGCTATCTTGACCAGCTCGGCGAGCGAAGCGGACATGGTCTTTTGCATCACATGCGCGCGGTGCACTTCGACAGTCTTTGGACTCACATCGAGGCGGGATGCAATCGTCTTGTTGGCGAGGCCCATCACAACCAATTGCATGACTTCAAACTCGCGGGCGGTCAGGTTTGCGATGCGGGCTTTGCAGGCCTCCGTATCGCGGGTTTGCTTGCGGCGTGTGCGATCGGCCACGAGTGCGCGACGGATCGCGGCACTCATGTCGGCGATCGCGAATGGCTTCTCGACGAAGTCAAGGCTGCCGAGTTTGAGCGCGCGCACCGCGTCGGCGACGCTGGCAATGCCACTCATGAAAATTACCGGCACCTTTGAGTTGCGGCTGGCAAGTTCATGCAGGACATCGAGCCCCGAGATGTCCGGCAGGTTGAGATCAAGCACCAGACAACCTGGAGATGAGTCCGAAAACGTCTGCAAAAATGGCTTGGCAGCGTCGTAGGTGGCGATGGCAAAGTCTTCTTGCCTGCCTAGTTGGCGGAACAAGTTCTGGATCTGCGGATCGTCGTCCACAACGTGGACGATCTCGTTGATTTGAGTCTCACGCGGGAACGTCGTCAGGGTTGATTGGGGCATTGCTGGTTGTTGCGAGTTCAGCTCGAGGGCTGATGCAGCATTCTTCGGCAGGTATCGGGTTTGACCTTAGTTCTCGTTGCGATTGGGGAATCCATGCCGACTGTGCCTTGACCGATCTACGACCGAAGGCCACCCTAGAAAGGCCATGCGCAAGCCGTCATCGCTCGTTATCTCCTCATGCCTGTTGTGGCTTTGCCTCGCTGCCTGCACCAAGAGTGGTGCCGCGGGCAAGCCGGTAATCGCCGTGATTCCCAAGGGCACTCTGAATGAGTATTGGAAGTCGATTCACGCTGGTGCCGAGCAGGCCGCCAAAGCAGCAGGTGTCGAGATCCAGTGGAACGGTCCTCAGCCGGAGGGTGACCGGGAGGCGCAGATCCACTTGGTGCAGAACTTCATCAGTGCGGGCGTAAAGGGCATCGTGCTAGCGCCGATAGATGAACGCGCACTTGCGGCGGTGGTCGCAGAGGCCAAGGCCGCAGGGGTGCCGACGGTGGTGATCGATAGTGCGTTAGCGGGCGACGCGCATGTTGCCTTCATCGCGACCGATAATCGGCAGGGCGGCGAACTGGGCGGCGATCACCTTGCGAAGTTGCTCGATGGGAAAGGCAAGGTTTTACTGCTGCGCTTTCAGCAAGGGTCCGCGAGTACAACCGCGCGTGAGGCGGGCTTTTTGACGGCTATGGCGCGTTATCCAGGCATCACGATCGTGAGCCAGGAGCAATATGCCGGTGACACGGAAAAAGCGCGGCAAGTTGCGGAGTCGCTGTTGATCGCGCAGCCGGATATCGACGGCGTGTTCTGCCCTAATGAGTCGACGACGCACGGGTTTTTGCTAGCACTGCAGAGTGCGGGCAAGGCCGGCAAGGTGAAGTTTGTTGGGTTTGATGGCAGCAAGCCGCTGGCCGATGGCTTACGCAGCGGGTATCTGCATGGCATTGTGCTGCAGGATCCAGTGTTGATGGGGCGCCGTGGTGTCGAGGCGATGGTTGCGCACCTGCGCGGCGAGCCGCTGGTCCGGGTGCAAACCACCGACTTGGTATTGGCCACGCCTGAAAATGCGCAGGAGAAACGGGTGCACGAGTTGCTCGAGCCGGACACGAGTGCGCTGAAGTGATGGCAATCAATCGACGGACGAGCAGCGGGAGCTTTTTTTCGTGAGGCAATTGTTCGTACGCTTTGGCCCGTTTTTCGGGCTGTTGCTTGTGGTCGCACTGTTCTCGGTTGCTGCGCCAGATAAGTTTTTGTCGGTTTACAATCTGCGCACGGTGGCGATGCAATCGACACTGGTGTCACTCGGTGCGCTCGGCATGACCTTCGTCGTCATCACGGGCGGCATCGACCTGTCGATCGGCGCGGTGGTCGCGCTGGTCGCTTGCGCTTCGGCGGCGCTGGTTCGCGATGGCCATTCGATCTGGATCGCGTCGCTGGTTTGCGTTTTGCTTGGCGCGTTTTGTGGACTCGTGAACGGCGCTCTGATCACGCGACTCGCGGTGGCGCCATTCATCGTCACGCTTGGTACGATGGGAATCGCGCGTGGCACCGCCAAGTGGCTTGCCAACGACCAGCAGATCGCAGCAGAGCCCGGCTGGCTTTCCGACCTGGTGCGCAATCTCCCCGAACCCGCCTGGCTGATGGTTGGCAAGGCCGTCTGGCTCGTGCTGCTGGTTGCCATACTGCTGAGCTTCGTGCTGCGCCGGACGGTGTTTGGCGTGCATGCAATCGCGATTGGTTCCAACGAGCAGGCGGCGGCGTTGAGTGGCATCAAGGTCAGCCGCACAAAGTGGCTCGTCTACATGCTGTGCGGTGCTTGTGCCGGAATGTGCGGGCTGTTGCAGTTTGGCCTGCTGAAAAGCGGCGTGCCGACGGCCGCGATGGGGCTCGAATTGCAGGTAATCGCCGCGGTCGTGATTGGTGGTGCAAGCTTGTCGGGCGGGCAAGGCTCGCTGCTGGGTGCTTTGCTCGGGGCATTGATGATGCAGGTGCTCAAAAATGGCTGCACGCTGACCAACGTGCCGGACCATGTGCAGGACGTGCTGATTGGGGTGATCATCGTTGGCGCCGTGGCGATCGACCGTTGGCGGTCGCGCTGATCGAGCAAAGGATCTGCTATGCGTAAAGCGTTGGTTCTGTGCGTCATGTCTGGCCTGCTCTCGGCGCAGGCTTGGTCGGATGTTGTCATCGACGATGAGGCGTTGCTGATAAGCATCGAACTGCGGTGTGAAGAACTGCGCGGCAAGGGCGAACTGCATACGGTCTCCGAGTTGGCGAAAGACTGTGATGGCCGCCGTTGCGAACTGGCATTTGCGCCCGTCGTGAAAGAACCGTTGGCGCCGCCGTTACTGCGAGCGCGCTTGTGCCGCAGCACGTTGGTGGTGGGGCACTACTATGAGTGCAAAGATTGTCATGATTTTCACTTCACTGCGTCGTCAGGCTTTGCCGTTGGCAAAGCGGGTGTCATAGCCACGTGCTACCACTTGCTCGAGGATGACTCGGGATTGCCAGCAGCCTGCCTTGTGGTTGCCGATTGGGCCGGCAATGTCTGGCCAGTGACGAGCGTGCTCGCCGCGGATCGCGCGGCGGATGTGGCTCTGCTGCAATGCACGGCCACCAACCTTCTGCCGTTGCCGTTGCGGTTGGATGTTTGTGCCGGCGAACGCATCTGGTGCCTGTCCAATCCCGATCATTTGTTTGCCAGTTTCAGTGAAGGGCTGATTGCGCGCCGCTATGTAGTGCGCTCCGCCGCACCGGGTATGGCACCTCTTGTGGACCCTGAAGCCGCACCAGTCGGTCACAAAAAAGTAGTGGACCAAAAAGCGCGCGTCCTCACGTTTTTGCAGGTCACCTGCGAGTTCGCCGTTGGCTCATCGGGTGGCCCGGTGGTCGATGCATGCGGCAACCTGGTTGGTATCGCGCAGTCGACCACGACGGTGTTTGCAGATCCAGAAACAGAACCCGTCGAGACGCAGATGGTCGTGCGGAGCGCCGTGCCCAGTGCTGCTTTGCGTGCGCTGCTGAAGTAGCGCCACTGAAGTAGCCCCACTGAAGTATCGCTGCTACTTCGCAGGCCGGTCGAAGTCGTTGACGTTCAGCTTGCCGTCAAGCAAAAGCGTGGTGATCGTCATCTTCAGCTGCACGAGTTTCTGCTGGTCTTTTGTGACGTCGAAGTGCGTGATCGTGCGTGGCACGATGCGGCCGGCTTCGGGCGCATGCTCGGAGAAATAAAGGAACTCGCCAGCCTTGACGGATTGGTCCTCACCGGCGGTCGGCTGCACTAAGAGCCCCGTCAGCAAACCGCTGGTTTTATCTACGTACGCCTTCAGCATCACCGCCACGTTCTCGCCTGGTTGCGAGCGCAATGGAAACGCAGCCAGCTCGCCGCTCACGATCCAACACGCAAATGGACTCGGCGAGCGGCCGAGTTTGAGTTCACCGAGCGACACGGCACTTGGCTTTTGTAGGCTGCGCAGCACCGTGGCGGGAGAAAGAAACTGCACCATCTGCTGTGCGAGTTTGAGGTGTCGACGGCAGTCTTGCCGGTCCTGCTCGTAGTCCTTGCCGCTCAAATCGACCGGCTTGCCTTCGATGAGCCCCCAGTAATCGTTGCGGTCGCGTCCCTGCTCGATGCGCGTTGAAGCATCGAGCACCTGAAAGCGCAGCAGCGGCCAGGGCCGTGAGTCCGACTTCTGCCACATGAGGAACTTCACTTCGAGTTCGGCATCCACGCGGTGGGACTGATTGCGTCCGAGTTCCTGCATGAGGATGGAAGCCGCAAACGCAGTCACTGCTGGCTGCTTACCTAGCGGGTAGTGCGCAAGCTCAACCTTGGCCGCGAGCTGTTCGAGTGTTTCTGGTGTGTCGGTTGGCGATAATATTGGCGGCGGCGATGAGGGTGGCGTTTCAGTCGCCTGAGCCGTGGCGGAAGCGCTCAGCAAAAACAGCACTGGTAGCAACAGTCGGAGCATTTCGGTGCGAGCGTATGCGGTTGCAGCTTCGTTGCCAGCATGTGACCTCGGCGACTGAGCTCGAACAGCAAATTTGCCATCGATCGGCACCATCCCGGTGCGGCGCCTCGGCAATGGCAGAGGGGTTTTGCGCTGGAACATTATTATCGCCCAAAGCTGCCGAACGCCGCGCGATCCTCAGCGTTGCGGAAGGCTGATTGGTCTTCGGCTCGCCAGCAACTTCACATGGGCTCCCTTGCTGGCGGAGTGGGCGCGTAGGAGGCAATCGCGCCGCCTTGTGGCCGCATTGTTCCGTCAGCATTTTCTACGCGCGAGTCTCGATATCGCAAGGCGGTGGCGGTGTTTGTTGCGACTTGCTTGCTAGCGACAAGCAGTCGGCAGAGGCATGATCGCTGCTGTGGAAGATCTGCATAATAGGTTCGCTGGATTTGAAGCGCGCATGGTGCATGGTTGCCCACTGCTGTTCCGGCGCGACCAACGCTTCAAGACGTTCCGCTTGGTGATTGTGATGCAGCGGCCGCTTGATGATTCCATGGCGGCACGTGCAATCCTGCCGGCGCTCATGCAGCACGGGTCAAAGCGCTACCCTGACCGGCCGTCGCTCGCGCGCGCACGCGAGTCGCTCTACGGCGCGTCCACAGGGCCTTTGGTAGGCAAGCATTGCGAGACTGCCGTGATGCGATTGCAGGCCGAGGCGGTTGCGGGCGAGTTTTTGCCAGGTCGTCCGGATCAGTTTGGCGACACGCTGGCGTTGTTGAAGGAACTGACGCTGCATGCGCGCATGCGACTGCCTAACTTCCCGGCAGAGTTGTTCGAGCGCGAACGTGCGCAGTTCCTGGCGGAATCGCGTTCGATCTTCGACGACAAGGGTTTGTTTGCGCGGCAGCAGGCGGTTTCGTTGGCTTGCGCAGGCGAGCCCTATGCGATTCTTGATCACGGCGGCGAGGCGGCGATCGCCGCACTTGATCCGGCGCAGCCAGCGCAGATGTTGACGGATTTTATGCAGCACGGACGGCGGTTTTGCGTGGCTATGGGCGCACTGCCGGAGGATGTTCCGAACGCAGTAGGAGATTTGCTTTCGTTGTTGCCCACAGTGTTGGCAAAACCGCTAACGAAGACCCTGCAGTTGACACCCCGCGCGGTCGTTAGGGTGCGCGAGCATGCGCCAATGCTGCAGGCAAAGCTGGTGCTCATCCTGCGTGCTCCGGTGGCCGACAACGTGGCCTCACACTGCGCCTTGCAGGCCATGTTGTCGCTGTGGGGCGGCGGCACGCACAGCCGACTGTTTCGAGAAGTGCGCGAACGGCTCTCGCTGTGCTACTCCGCCAGTACCAGCAGTGATATTCACAAGGGCATCGTGCTGGTGCAGAGTGGCTGTGAATCAAGCAAAGTCGAGGCGGTGGCCGCCGAGTCGCTTCGGCAACTCGATGAACTGCGTGCGGGACGCTTTTCGGATCAAGAACTGACCACGGTGATCGCAACGATCACCGGCGCGATTGCGGCGATTGACGATTCGCTTGCATCGCGGCTGTCGTTTACCGCGGGCCAGTGGCTGCTCGAAAATGATCAGGACCCGCAGCAGCGCATTGCCTCGTATCTAGCGGTCTCGCGTGAGCAAGTGGTGGCAGCGGCCAACTCGCTGTGGCTGGATCACGACTACGCATTGTTGCCGGTGGAGGAAGTTCGATGACGTTCCAGATCGTGCGCGACCCGGTGCTCGGGGAAGAAGTATGGCTTGCGACTACGCCTAACGGATTGCCGCTGCGCATTCTGCCAAGGCCGAAATTTCGTGAAACCGCTGCGGTGATCACCTTTCAATACGGCAGCACGGACCTCGACTTTGAAATCGGTGGGAAGCGCATTACCGATCCCTCGGGCACTGCGCACTACCTCGAGCACAAGCTGTTTGAGGACGAGGAGCTGGCGGTGTTTCAGCGGTTTGCAGCTCGTGGCGCGAGCGTGAACGCGCAGACCGGCTTCTCGCGCACCAGCTACTTTTTTCAGGCTACTTCGCAGGTGCGCGACAATCTGATCGACCTGCTGCGCCTTGTGTCGAAGCCGCACATCACGCAAGAAAATGTCGACAAGGAGCGTGGCATCATCGCGCAGGAAGTTCGGATGTATGAGGACTCCGCTGACTACTGCACGACGTTTGACCTGCTCGGTTGCCTGTTCCCGTCACACCCGGTGCGCTTCACGGTCGGCGGTACTGTCGATTCGATTGCTGCGATCACGCCGGAGACGTTGCTGCAGAGTTGGTCGTTATTTTATCGGACCGGCAACGCGGCACTCGCAGTCGCTGGCCCGGTTGAGCCGCAGGAGATCTATGACTTGGCGTGCGCCTGTGCGCTGCCTTCTGGTGCGCCGCCGGCGCGACTTTTGAGTCATGACCGTGGTCCCATTGGTGCTGCGCGGCGCGAACGCAAAATGGTGGTGGCGCGGCCCAAGGTGCTGATTGGAGTGAAGGATCACACGTCGGGGAGTGACTGGCAGGCACGTACGGAGCGGGCGGTGCGCACCAATGTGGTGCTCGACAGCATGTTTGCCACCAGTTCGCCACTGCGCGAAGCGATGCACCAAAGAGGTGAAGTGGACGACTCAATTGCTGCAGGTTTTATGGGCGATCGCACCTTTGCGGTGACCACCCTTGGTTGCGAGAGTGAGAATCCCGCGGCAGCAGAGTTGTCGCTGCGGCGCGCCTTGGCGCAGCACGTGGAATATACGGATGAGCACATCGAGCGACTGCGGCGGCGACATCTGGGTGGCTTTGTGCGCGGCTGTGAGAGCGTTCGATCCTTGGCGTTTGCGCACAGCGCGGAGCAGCTCGATGGCGCACCGCCATTTCACACGCTCGCAATCTTGCGCGACCTTACGCTCGCGTCGGTCGCCGCTCGAAGTGCCGAGATGCTAAGTGAAGATCGCCTCGCGGTTTCGGTCACCGAGCGCGCCTGAGCAGCGCAGCGCAAAGCCGAGTAGCGGAACCAAGTTGAGCGCAGCACTGGCGCGCGGCGTATTTGCACAGCGCGGACCCGCAGCGCAGTTGCGACGCCAACTGCGCGAAACGGCCGCGCAGGATCAGCCAGTGGCACAACGTCACGGCACCAATCCGTCTCAGTCTCAGCCGCCGCGGCGGCGGCCGAAAGGGCGCGCGCCCGGGGCGGGTCGTTCATATGCTGGCGGCTTCAGTAGCTCGGGGTCGAGCGCGGAAAGCGCCAAGTCGAGCCTTGTAACGAGCTGCTTGTTGTCTGCCGCGATCAGTTGCGCGCGCAGCATGCGCGAAGTATCGGCCGGGGAAAGGTTCAGACCATCAAGCGTGCCGGCGGCCTCAGGTTTTTTCGCAAACGACTTGAGCAGCAGGTTGAGCGAAAACTCCAGGTCGCCGCGCTCCAGCGCCATGCGCGCCATGCCGGCGATGGCGAGTGCCGAGTAGTGATCGCAGTTGGGCTTGGCGAGCGGGTTTTGCAAACTCAGCGCGTCGTAGTACGTGATGGCGAGTTCGTAAGCGAAGAGCGATTTTGCGAGCTCACCGGCGCGACGGTGATACTCGGCTGCGACCAACTCTGCATAACCGGCAAACCAAGCCGCAGTGGGTTGCGCGTCAGCGCGCGCGAGGCGGGCTTTGTATTCGGCTTCGAGCGCTTCTGCACCTTGCTCGCTGAGGATGCGCGTGCGAAAGCGGTCGTGGATTGCAGATGAGTCGGGGAACCGGCGTAGTCCTTCGTCGAGCACGCGACTTGCGTTGCCCTTGGCGCCGAGTGCCAGCAGGAAGTCATAATGAGCAACCAAATGCGCGTCATTGCCGAGCGGATGGCGCGCCAGCACAGAGTAGGCCGCGTTTAGGTCCGTCAACCATTGCGGCGACCATTCTTGTTTGCTGCGCATCGCGTTTGCGATCGCCTGCTGGCGAGCTTCGGCAAAAACCAGCACCGCATTTAGGGTGATCCGGTCACTGGCATCCGCAGGCATGCCGTTGATCGCCGTTTCGGCACGCACGTAGGCGGCTTCGTTCTGGCCGAGGTTCCACGCGCTCACTGCAATCAGTGCGTTGAGGCGTGAGCCACGTGCGCCAAGCGCCTCGGCCTCGAGCGCCGTGCGGTGCGCGTCTTCAAAGAGCAGCTGCACATGTTTGTTCGCGAGCCCGCGGCCCAGAGTTACCGGGTTGCCAGCGCGCTCCATTGCGTATGCAAGCGTGGCTTCGGCGAGTTCCAGTCGAGCTTGTGGATCCTTGCTCCGGTTATGCACCGAGCCTTCGCTGTATTGCAGCCGCGATTCCAGTTCGGCGGGATTACTTTTTGTCACCGTTGGGTCCGCAGTTTCGATGGCCTTCATCCAGCCCGCAACATCAACGGCGGCAGAGCGATTGCCGAGCGAGAGGTGGACATCGGCCAGCAGTTTGACACGCGGGGACTTGTTGCCAATGCGGACCAGTGCCGCAATGAGGTCGTCGCGTTCCTGCTTGTCGAGTGGCACCCGCAGTGCTTCGACAATCAGATCCGCAGCACCCTCGTTGTCGCAGAGTGCCAAAGCTGAACGCGCTTTGCGTGCAAGGTCCACATCGAGGCCAAACACCGCGAGCCGCAACAGGTCGATGGGTGCCGCCTTGCCGGCTGCAGTCAGCGCATGATTGAGCATCGCAACTTTTTGTTGCGGCGTAGCAGTCAGGTAAGCCGCTTCGACTGCGGTCCGATCCAAAATGTCGCGACTGGCAATGCGGTCGATGATCGCCTTGTCGCGCGACAATGGCAGCGGTTTTGGATAGTCGGCGGTGCCATCCTTGATCTGTTGGAACACCGATGCGGTGTCGTTGGCGTAGTAGATGTCGTAGCTCTCTTTGTAGGACGGGCGAGTTTCGTCACCGCCGATCTCGACCATGACGTGGCGCGGGGCGACGCGAACGCCATCGAGGAAGTGCTCGTATAAAAACGGTTCGAGGGCGATGTGCTCACCACAAGTGCAGCTGCCAAAGCGCGGGCACAAGATGCGTCGACCTTGCGTGTCGTAGTCCCGCGGGTTGTGCCGGTAGACCGATGCGATCACGCAGACATAAGGCTCGTAGAGCTTGGCGATCTCGGGCTGCCGGTAGCGGATGCCGGCGTAGTGCTCGCTCGCCGGTTCGCCGTCCATGTTGACACACGCGAGGATCGGTTTGCCGGTCAATCGCGCGACTGCGAGCGCGTCGTCCCAGGTGCGCTGAAACTCGACCAATACCGGCAGCTGCCATTGCTCTGCCTTTGGTGCTGGCCACATCGTCTCGCGTGTGCCTGGTGCACCCGGACCCTGGCTTGTGTTGCCGGGAGTCTTAGGCAACGGCACTGGATCCTGTTGCGCGCGCGCTGCGATGGTGGTCGCAAACAACAGCAGGAGAGTCATGAACATCTTGGGTGTGCGCGGCATTCTTTTCGAGCGCCAGTAGGCGCAGCGGGGACGGGCATCAATCTACGCTCGCGGTTTCGCTCTGGCGAGGACCGGAGTTGCACCAAGATGTTCGTTTTCGCGAGTGCTACGGTCTCGAGCGTTTCCTGCGCACGACAATGCCGAGGAGGATCGCAGTGGCAAGCACGGTGAGCAGCCAACTGCTGCGGCTGAAAGAGCCACCGGTTGCGGCGCTGGGCAATGCATTTGCATCTTGCGGCGGCGCAGATGCTCGTCGCACACGCAGCGGGATCGGTTGCGTTTCAATCGTCTGATAGGTGGCGCTCAATGGCTCGAAGAACGGCAGTGTGATCGCAGGCACGACAAACAGGTTGGTCGATCTGACGGCGAGGTCATAGGTGATGGCGCGGGTTTTGTTGCGCAGTTGCTCGCTGCGGCCTCGCAGGTGGAAACCGGGCATCGCCGGCAGGGTTGGCGGGTCAAAAAACGCCAGGTTGCCCTCGCCGGTGATGCTCAACGTGAGTTGGATGCTGTCATTGAGATCTACTTCGAGTGGCGTCGCAGTGGCTTGCACGGCAAAGGTGCCGACCGCACCGCCAAAGTCTGCGGGCTTTGAGAGGCGCGGCAGTGGCTCGATTTGCAAGTCGAGTGAATTGCTGAGCACGAGCCCGTCCTGTCGATCAATGGGCACGTGGTCTGTGACGAGGTCTTCTTGAAAGCGCGTGGCCCACGCAAATCGCAGCTTCGCAGGTGGCACATGCAGCGAGCCTGCGGTGCGCAACACGAAGTTGCACGGCAGCTCGAACACCGCAAACGTGCGGCCGTCGCGTTCGATGTCGCGGTCGATTTCAGCGGTCGCAAGTGCGCCGTTGACCACGAGGCTTGCGCGCTGCCTGCGCAGCGCCGCCGGCAGCGTGGCATCGTCAGTCGTGGGGATTTTCTCGGTCAACGGCAAATCCGTGAGCCATGGGGCGTCGATTTGAACTGGCAGGTCTAGCCGTTGCGGAAAAATTTGAATCAGGTGCTCTGTGAGTGTCCGGCGCTCGATGCCGACGCGCAGGTAAAGTCGCAGCAGTGACCCTTGAAAGATGCGGCCGGACGGCGCGACCGTTTCGATAAATGCTGGTTCACCATTGCGCACTTTGGCAGCGCGCTCGGGCGTGGCGGGGGATGAGGGGAGAGTTTTTCTACCGGCCTGCACGACAAAGGTTGGCTGCGTCAGGGTGCCGCTGCGCTGGTTCATCAGTGGGATGCGGTATCGCGGGCCTTGGCTCACATCGCTCAATGTGATGCGCGGTGAAATGTCGAGGCTTTGCCGTTCGATCACCGTGTGAAGCTCCTGCGCGCCTGCTGTCGCTGTGAGTGACAGGACGGCGAATAGTCGGCGCATGCGGCTCATGCAAAGCACCATCCGAGTGCCAGTGCCGTCCCACCAAACAACGGGGCAACCAGCACGCGCGGCAGGCCCAGGCGCTCTACTCTGTGCGTGAGATGAAGTTGATCCCCGACCCACGGCGGACTGCCGAGCCAGAGGCGCACGCAGAGGACCTGCGTGAAGTCGACGAGCTGCACCATGAACGGCAGCAATAGGAACGCGCCGCTCAAGAAGGCATGGTAGGTCGCTTCGATTTGTCCGGTGAACGGCCGCATCGCGAGCGTGCTGAGTGGTAGTTGTCCGAGTGCTGCATCGGCTACGCATAGTCCGAGCGCGTATGCCCCGGCGTCGCCGAGAAACACCAGTGCGCGCGGCCAGTTGCAGCACAAAAATCCGAGCGCCGCGAACCCGCTCGCATCGTTACCGCGATGCACCGTGAGCAGCGAGGCGGCAGTGATCGAGGCGCATACCCCGTTGGTGTTGTCGAGGAAGTTGGTCGCGTTGACCAGCACGAATGCGAGCAGCGACGCACAGCAAAATGCGAACGGCGGCTGCAGTGGACTTGCGTGTTGTGCCGCGACCGCCATTGCCGCCAGCGCGAGCACGATTGTTTTGCTGTGAACGAGAAGCCCGCCTTGGACCTTGCGCCGGTCGTCGAGGTAGCCGAGCACACTCACCATCGCGGTCGCGGCCGCGAGGACATAGTGCGAGCCCATGATCTGCCACAACAGCAACACCGGCAGCAGGACAATGCCCACCAGCGGAGTCGCGTGGCGATGCTGCTTGCGACCAGGGCCGGGTGGATCCATGGGCAACCACGCCCGCCAAAAATAGTGCCGAGCAAGTGCCATGAAGATGAGCACAAGGGCGATGGGTGCTGCGTAGATGGGAGGCAGCACGCTAGCCGCCGTAGCTCTGATGCGTGTGGATGTAGTCCTCAACGCCAGCTGGCAACTCAGCAAGTTGTCGTTCGCCGCGCAGCAGTCGCGCGCGCAACTCGGATGAGCTGATCTCGTCCACCGCAGTCGGCAGCACCATATCTAAAAGCGAGGCCCGCTCTGCAGCAGTGAGGTCTTTGCCGCGTAACTCCTCAGCGTTGATCGCATAGCCAAGCCGAGGAAACGTCACGACCCGCGCCAATTGCAAGATGCGGTGATGATTGTGCCAACTCGGCAGCAGCGGCAGGTTGTCGGAGCCGATCAAAAAAAACAACTCGCGGTCCGGCACCGCCAGTCGCAGTTCTTGCAGCGTGTCGACGGTAAACGATGGCCCTTTGCGACGCAGTTCACAATCGTCGACGAAGCAGTTGGCGAGGCCCGCAAAGGTGATCTGACACATCGCTAGTCGATGGCTCGCCGTTGCCATGTCGCGGTGGTGTTTGTGCGGATGATCGCCGGCCGGCAGCACGCGGAGTTCGGCCACGGGTAGCAGGCGCAGCGCGTCTTCAGCGATGCGGCGGTGCGAGCGGTGGGGCGGGTTGAATGACCCGCCGAACAACGCCAAGCCTCGCCGCGTTTCCGTCACGTTGCGAGCAGCGCGCGCAGCGCCGTAGGCAGATGCTCATCGTCGGGCAACGTCACGTCCTCACTCTTTTGCAGCACGCGCACCTTGACGACTCGCTGCTGCACTTCTTCTGGGCCAAGCACGATCATCAACTGGATGCCGCGCTTGTCTGCCACCTTGAACAAGGCCCGCAGGCTCTTGTCCTCGTAGTCGGTGTCGCATGACAGGCCGTGCTGGCGCAGGCGCTCGGCGAGCAGGAACGCAGCGGTGCGCTCGCCGTCCGTAACCGGTGCCACAAACAGCGGGGTAAAAGTTTCGCGCGGGGCGACAGCAGGGTGCCCTTGCGTGGCAAGTGCCAGCAGCGTCGGCAAAACGCCGATCGCAAAGCCAACTGCACCGAGCGCAGGCCCGCCGAGATCCGTGATCAGTCCGTCGTAGCGACCGCCGCCGGCAACCGCGTCGCGCGCGCCGAGGTCTTTGCAGCGGAACTCAAACACGAGGTGGGTGTAATAATCAAAGCCGCGCACAATGCTCGGATCGAAGACAAACGGCACGTCGAGCGATTGCAAAAGGCTTTTCGTGGTTTCAAACCGCGCGCGGCTCACGGGACTCATGTGGTCAAGAAAGCGCGGCGCTTGCTTGTTGGATGGTTGGCATTGCGCAACTTTGCAGTCGAGCATCCGGAAGACGTTGCGTTCGATGCGCCGCTGGCAGTCGTCGCAGCGTTGCATGATCAGTGGTGTAAAATAAGCCCGCAGCACAGTGCGGAATAGTTCGCGATCCTGAGCGTCGCCGATGCTGTTGCCGTGAACTTGATAGTTCTTTAGGCCCATGGCTTGAAACGCGCGGTGGCAAATGAGCACCACCTCCGCGTCGAGCAGTGGACTCGTCGAACCGATCGCCTCAACCCCGACTTGGTAGAACTGACGACTGCGACCAGCCTGCGGGCGCTCGAAGCGAAACATCGGACCGCCATACCAAAACTTTTGGAACGGGCGGATCTTGTCGAGGTTGTTTTGCAGGTAGGCGCGCACCACCGGGGCCGTGCCTTCGGGGCGGAAGGAGACGTTGGTGTCGCCGCGCTGCACGGTGAACATTTCTTTTTCGACCACATCGCTTTGGTCGCCGAGGCTGCGGACGAACAGGCTGGTCTCCTCAAACAGCGGCGTCCGGATTTCGCGGTAGGCATGCCGCTCCATGACTGACCGAAAGGAGTGGAAGACGTGTTCTAGAGCGGGCAGGGACTCCGGCAGGAGGTCCTCGGTGCCACGCGGGCAACTCATGCGAGCCATGTGCGGGTTTGGGGCGGCGGAGGCGATAGCGTCCAGACCGCAAGGTTAGGATGGAAGCAGTCCGCGGTCAGCGCAGCAAGTCGGATTCGGGCGGTAGCTGCAATGGTGGGCAGTGCGGCACCATGTTGCCGCACCAAAAATGTGCATGGTTACTTTTAGAAAACACAGTTGACTCGATCCGCAGGGTCCGTAGCTTCCTAGCTCGCTTGCCGCTGTCTCCCAGCGAACAGGCGTTGTCCCCAAGACCCCATTGCAGAATCATGCGTAAGCTCGCACTCGCCGTCCTGCTTCTGCCCCTTGCTGCGTGCCATAGTTTCACTTGGACCGGTCACGGCACAGGCCTCTCGGCCGAGCAGCGCCAGAACGGCATCAAGGATGTCACCGCTCTCAGCAACAAATACGAGACCGAGACGTTCTTCAAAGACGTTCGGCGTCGTATTGATGGCCGCAACAATGCGTTTGGCCGCGATCTGATGGCGATCCAAGACTTCATCGACCAGTATTTCTGGAACTACGATGCCAACGATCCGGCGGTGAACTACCCGTCCAACACGACCAAGTTTGAACACTTTGGTCGCTTCACGCTGATCACCGCGACGAGCCTGCCTCCCGTCGACGAATTAACCAGCCGGTAGCGCACACACGGCGTGCTGCTGAGGGCGCCTGCTGTTTGGTCCGCCCGGTTACGTAGTGGTCACGGCACGGGTGAAGCTCGGTTGGGGGTGAAACTTTGCCCAAGCCGTATTCGTCCGCGTTGTTTTGATTCGCGCAGGAACTGTAAAGCAGTGTCCTTGTCCTGCGAAGGCGGGCGGCAGGAGATTGCTGTGCCGGGGTATTTTTTCATCGGCCCACGCCGGGGCAGGTCCCACGCCGAGGCAGGTCCCACGCCGGGGCAGGTCCTTTGGTCGCTGGCTTAGGTTTGCGAATAAAACGCCAGGCTGGGCGCGATCAGCGGAGCCGGTAGACCGCGAGTCGCCGCCGACGAACTGCCGGTTCGGGCAAATTGTATTCGATGGTTTGTTCGCGCTGGCACCGGTCGAGGACATCGGCGGCCTCCGCGCCCGCGTCGAGCCACAGCACCAAATGACCGCCTGGCCGAAGCAGTGGCTGCGCCATTTCCGCAATCGCAGCAGGCGTGCCTACCGCTCGCGCCGTGATTACGTCAAACGCGCCACGCATCTCACGGTTGAGCGCGGGTGCCTGTGCGGCGTCTATCTGCATCGTCTCCACGCCTTGAATGCGAGCCGTCATAAGGCAGGCGCCCATGGCGCGAACTTTTTTGCCGGTGCGATCGATCAGCACGATCGACGCGCGCGAATGCAGTGCCGCAACCGCAACGCCCGGGAAGCCGTTGCCCGACCCCAGATCGAGCAAGTGCTGCGGCGCAATCTCCGTCAGCGCGAACGCTAGTCCATCGAGCGCGTGCAGCACCACCGCGGTCTCGCGATCGCGAATGCCGGTCAGGTTCACCTGTTCATTGAGGGCCAGCATGGCGTCGAGGTAACGCAGCAGGCTGTCGGCCTTGTCGACATTCAGGCTGATGCCGAGAGCTTTGGCGCGTTCGACAAGGTTGGCTGCATCGGATGGAGTATCGGTCACTTGGCGGAGCACGATAGGAACTGGGGCAGCGGCGGCAAGCGTTGCGATTCGTTGCTGGTCGACAGCGCGTGCGAAGTAAGCGACCCGACCTGCAGTGATGCTGGCTGCGGCAGTGGGGTCGAGTCATCGTGCTCGATCGCAAAACGGCGACGCGGCAATCACCAACAAAGCCCGCAGTTTGCCGCCTCAATCCGTTTGCTGAGGCGTGAAAGCGGCGTGCAAATCGGCGACGTTGCTACCCATCGGCAACCAGCGCACTCCGCGTAGTCGGCGCAGCCAGGTGGTCTGCCTTCGAATCAGGCGGTGCGTGTGGCGGCGGATCATGTTGCGCAACTCTTCGCGGTCCTTGTAGCGGCCGCGTAGAAAGTCGCGGCATTCGGCGTAGCCGATCGCAGCAGCCGAGGTGGTGGAGAACCCGCCGTCGCGTTCAATCGCGCGAACTTCGTCGAGCAGTCCAGCGTCGAGCATCGCCTCGGTGCGCGCCTTCACCCGCAAATGCAGCTCTTCGCGTGGACATTGCATGGCGACTAGTTGGCAAGGGCGCGCCCATTCAACGCGGTCAAAATGCTGTTGCTGCTCGCTGATGGGCTTGCCGGTCAAGGTAAAGACTTCGAGTGCGCGCACCAGCCGACGCTGGTCGTTGTGATGAATGCGTTCTGCGGCGGCGGGATCGCAGCCGAGCAGCTCTGCATGCAGGCAGCCAGGGGTTGCAATCTCGCGGGCCAATAGCTCGGCACGCAGCGCCGCGTCTGCCGAAGGGCCCGTCATCAATCCCTTGAAGAAGGACATCAAATAGAGTGGCGTGCCGCCGACAAAGATCGGCCGCTTGCCGCGCGCCAACACCTCGGCGACGGTACTGGCTGCGAGTTCGCACCAGCGCGCCGTGTCAAAGGTCTCCTGCGGTACGACCAAGTCGATCAGGTGGTGCGGCACGCGCGCCCGTTCGGCAGCGGTTGGTTTGGCGGTGCCGATGTCCATTTGCCGGTAAACCGTCATCGAGTCCATCGACAACAATTCGCCGCCCGTTCGCTCGGCCAATTCGACGCTGAGCGCAGTCTTGCCCGAGGCTGTGGGGCCAGTCACTACCCAGAGGGGGGCCGCGGGTGGATCAGTCTGCTTTGCCATCGACAGCGGGAAGATACCGGATGATCGTGGCGGTGGCACGGTTGCGTCTTTACCGTTCGCGCCCTGAAATCCCGCCATTTAGTGCTGCGCCATGATCGCGTTCATCTCTGACATACATAGTAATACTGAGGCGCTCAACGCGTGCTTGCGCGTCATCGACGAGCAAGCCATCAAGCGGATTTTCTGTCTCGGCGACATCATCGGCTATGGCGCGGAGCCTCGGCAGACTTTGCAGTCAGTGATGCAGCGCGCGGAGTTTTCACTGCTCGGCAATCACGAACATGGCGCCATGTTCTACGCGTCGGATTTCAATCCACGCGCCCGCGCGGCGATCGACTGGACCCGCGATCAACTCAACCGCAAGGATCGTCCGCGCGAAGAGAACATGCGGATGTGGAACTATCTCGACGGCATGCAGAAGGAGTTTCGTGAAGGCGAACTGATGTGCGTGCACGGTTCGCCGCGCGATCCGGTGCGCGAATATCTGGTGCCGCGCGACGCTCTCGACCGTCCCAAGATGGACGAGTGCTTCCAGTTGATGGGCAAGGCGAAGATCTGCTTCGTCGGCCATAGCCATGTTCCTGGGGTCTACCCGAAGGCCGGTGGATTCCTGACGCCGAATGAGATTGGCTCGAGCTACACGCTCGGCACCGAACCGGCGATCATCAACATCGGCTCCGTCGGCCAGCCGCGCGACGGCGATACACGCTCAAGTTTCGTTACGTTCGACGGCACCGCCGTGCGTTTCCACCGCGTCGAATATGACTTTCGCGCCACGATGGCCAAAATCCGGGCGGTTCCGGAACTGCCAGAATACCTCGCCGAACGGCTCGCGCAGGGTCGCTGAGCCAGTTTGCGCGGCCCGCACTGCGACAACTCCGGAGAATCAGTAAGGATGCATTTTCGTCTCTTAGGCAGTTTATTTTTTGGTGTGCTCGCGGCGCAAATCACAGCTCAGCAAGACGCTGGATTGTTCATGCATGAGTTTGGCCGGCGCGGTGTGCCCGGCAGCTTTCTCGCGCAGTTCAGTGAGCAGGGAGCCGGGCTCGTGTTCTTGCAACTCGGCGATCAATACGTCGATGCGGCTACCTCGCTAAAGGCCGTAAAGACCGACGCCGATCTGTTGCTGCTGCTGTGGTCTGGCAACGATTATTCGTTCCGTCTGGAGGAGCAGCCGCGCGGTGCGCCGCTGTTCTCTGAGCCGCTGCTCACTGCAAAGTGGCGCCACGAGATTTTGACAGATGGTGAAGGCGGCGCAGGTGGAGTGCGTTTCACAATCGACTCGGGCAAAGGGCTAACGATTCAAAAGACCTTCCGCGCCATACCCGGCAAGCGCGAACTGTCGATCGAGTTGGCGATCAAGAATGTCGAAGATGCAAAGCGCGATGGTAGCGATCGCATGTTCTGCCGCCTCGGCGGGCCGGCATTGGTCAATAAGACTGAGCCGTCGCTGTTCTTCCAGCCAGCGGTCGGGATCGCCGTCGGTAAGGACAAGACAGAGAAGTTCGTGTCGCCGAAGGCGGGGGATCTGCAGGACCTGCTGGACCTCAATGGCCAAGAACTGGCAATGGCCGGCAGCACCAACCGTTTCTTCGGGGGCTTTCTGTTCCCGATCGACACGGTTGCGAAGTCCTGTGTGCTGCGGGTTGATGCCGCCACGCTGCCGCCGGTCGACGATTCTTTTTCCAGCACCAAGGCCAATACGGTGCCGCGCGTATTGCTCAGTCTAAACCTTGCGATCCCAAAGCAAGGCGAGACCACAACGGCGACGTTTGGGGCCTATCTAGGCCCGAAGTCGTTCCGCGTATTTGACGAGGACAAGGACTATGAACGCTTCCTGCCGATCCTCCGACACGATCTTGAGCCGACCTGCTGCGTAAGCGTCCCTGGTGGTCGCTACATGGCGAGTTGGTTGCTGCAACTGCTAGGCCTGTTCGCTTCCCTTGTCGGCAACTGGGGCATCGCGATCATGATGCTCACGATCCTGGTGCGCGGCTGTCTGGCACCACTGAATTTCCGTATGCAGAAGTCGATGCGGGTTTACTCAAAGCGCATGGGCGTGTTGAAGCCGAAGCTCGATGAGCTGAAGGTGCGATACAGCGACGACCAGAAGAAATACCAGCAGGAGATGCTGAAGTTTCAGCGTGAGCACAAGCTGATGCCGCCGATCGGCGGTTGCTTGCCGATCTTCCTGACCATGCCGGTCTACCTTGGCCTGTTCACTGCGCTCCGCGCCGCCTACGACCTGCGTCACCAGCACTTCCTCTACATGAGTGATCTCAGTCAGCCGGACACGCTGTTTGACCTGCCGTTCTGGCCGCATCACTTCAATCTGCTGCCGCTGCTCTGGATCAGCATGTTCATCTTTCTACAGTTGCGAATGCCGTTGCCGACCGACCCGCAGCAGCGTCAGGTGCAGCAGATGATGCGCTACATGCCGATTCTGTTTGGCATTGGCCTCTATAACTACGCTGCGGGCCTGATGGTCTACATGGTGACATCGATGCTCTGGACCTTTGCCGAGATGGCAGTGGTGAAGAGGATCCTTGGTCCGATCGACCCGAATGCTGTCGGGCTAGCACCGCCACCGATGATGTGATCAGCAAGATTGCTGAAAGCCGAACTCTTCGATCCGTTTGTGGAGCTCCGCCTGCCGGATCGGTTTCACCAGATAGGCATCGCATTTCATGCGGAAAGCAGCGGTGATGCTGGTGCCGTCATCGAGTGCCGTGGTCATCACAACCCGGGCTCGATACGCATGCTGAATGCCATGCAAGTGTTCCAACTGACGCAGCTCGGCGAGCGCCTGTTGGCCGTCCAGGATTGGCATCATCACGTCGAGCAGGATCAGGTCGAACGGTTCGTTATTCGCCATTCGCGCCCGGATCATTTGGAGCGCCTGCTGTCCATCATGCGCGACCTCGGCTATTGCCCAAGGTGCGACAAATCGCGCCATGACAGTGCAACTAGTGATGTCATCTTCGACAATTAGAATGCGCATTTTTGGTGGCGGGCAGGTGCGGTATCGGCCGCGTCGCTCGTGCAGCTTGAATCACGGCGCAACGATTGCTGCTGTGAGCTAGGTCTGGCAGGGGCGAAAGTTGCGGAGTGGCTGCCATCGCGCCATGCTGGGCAGCTTCGTCCCAATGGGACATACAGCGAAGGTCCCGTCATGAAGCGCACCGTCCGATTTGCCCTCGTTGCCGTTCTGTTTGCCGCCTTCGCGGCCGCTCAAGATGATGAGTCCGAGTTCAATCTGAAGCAGGCACAAAAGCTCAATGCCTTCGCCAAGAAGGCGTTCGACAAGGGCTTTCCCCGGCAGGCCAAGCTGATCTGGTTGCAGGTGCTCAAACTTTACGATCCGGACAACGTCGATGCGCATAAAGCAATCGGTCACGTGAAGGTTGGCCAGTCTTGGGGCCCGGACCCGAAGTTTGTCTATCCGACGGCGGATACCGGGACTGGGAGCGAGGGAACGGCGTTGTTCAAGGGTTACGAGACGCTGCAAAAAGAGCTGGCCGCCGGCCATCGCGCGCAGGCCGAGAAGTGGGCCGCCGCCGGCCGCACCGACAAGTCCAACCAGCACTGGAAAATGGTGCTGCGCTGGGTGTCCGACGACAAAAAGGCGCAAGCAGCTCTCGAGTATCGCGAGATCGGCGGGCTGTCAGGCACGGCGCTGGAGCAAACGCTCTACGAGAACAGCAAGAAGCTTGAGAAGGCGATTACCGAACAGCAGAAGCTGGACTACCCGGTGCAGAAGTCGACGGATGCCAAGTGCGCGGTGCTCGATAAGGCGCAGGTGCCGTACATCACCGTCACCTCGGAGAACTTCACGCTGCATGGCGATGAAGCTGAGGAACCGAATTTGATCGAGGCGCTGCGGTGGGCCGAGCGCACCCTCAAGGTCTGCGCGGTCGCGTTCCCGTGGGAGACGAAACCAGATCAGATGCTGCGCGAGTGGGCGTTCTTCACCAGCAAAGAAACCTACCAGCAGATCCTGAAGGCCAACGCGGACAAGTTGAAGGACCTTGCCTGGCTGCTTGAGAACTCGTCGACGTCGCAGATTGGCGGTGTTGAGGTTGGTGCCACTGGGAGCGTGCAAGTGCTGCTCGACGCGGCGGTGCGCAACGTTGCGCATGGCTATGCAAGGTTTGCTACTGCGGGATTCAACGAGGGCATCGGCCACACCTTCGTCGGCATGATGTTCAACAACAACCGCTTGTTTGCCGTCGATCGCAAGCGGCAGCAGGGCACGGTTGCGAGCGAGGAGGACCGCGAGTATCAGTCGCCTGACTTCGACGTATGGAAGACGCTCAACCTCGAGATGGCGTGGAAGAATACTGGTGGTGTACCGGCGCGCGAGTTGCCGTTTTGCGATGCGGCTTCATTCACCAATGAGCAACGCATCAAAGCGTGGTCGTTCTGCGATTACGTGATGCGCAGGGATCCGCAGATGTTGCGCGACATGGATCAACTCGGCGCAAAGATGAAGAGCGAGGGCAAGAAGCAGCCGCTCGATCTCGCAGCTCAGTTCGATAGCAGCCACGAGGTCAAACTTGCGCAGTTGGAAAAGGAGTGGGAGGACTTTTGGACTGAGGCGAGCCCCACACTGAAGGCGATCCAGAACAACACTGCGCCGCTGGCGGCGGTCAGCAAGGGTGTCGAGAAGTGGCTTGAGGCCCTCAATGCCGCGCGCAAAACCTGCGGTGGCTCGCCGGTGACCTGGTCCTCAAACTTGTCGACGCGCTGCCATGACCATGCGGAGTACTTGAAGGCCAATAAGACTGAGCGCGGCATCACGAAGGAGCACACCGAGTCCATCGAACTCGGCGGCACCCGTCTTGGCGCCATGTTCGCTGAGATGGCGATCGTTGACGCCAGTGCCAAGATCGGCGATGCGAAGAAGATGTTTCAGGGTTGGCTTGCCATCCCGGGTTACCGCGATGCGCTAGTGCACGACTTTCTTTTGACCACCGGCATCTACAGCGACGGCGACATCCTGGTGATGAATGTGGTCAGCGGCCTTGGCTCGCCAAAGAGCAAGAGCGGCGGCTACACGAGCTACCCGACACCTCATCTGCAAGGCGTGCCGACCCAAGTCGAGGTTGCTGAAATCGGACCGGAACTGGTCGCAATGCTGGAGAAGCAAGGCAAGGGCAGCCTCAAGGTCGTTGGCTTCCCGCTGACCCTGCACTTTGGTCCTTCTGGCATCGGCAATCGGCTGTCCTACTCGTGCAAGGTGATCGGTGCTCGCAACGAAGAGATCAAGGGCGCGATGTTGTTCGATGACGGCAAGATCCGCCGCTCATCGGCACCTGGCATGGTGACCTTCTATCCGTTCGAGCCGCTGCCGCATGGCGATGTCGTAGCGCAGTGGACCTGGGAGCATGGCAATGGCGAACAGAACAAGCTCAAGGTCGACTTCAAGACCAAGTGACGCTGCTGGTCACGGCAAGAGTCGCCGCGCGGTGATGGCTTTGACCTGCACCGCGCCGTCGCGATAGATCCAGCAACGGAACTGCGCGCCGTCGTAAGATCCATGTTCGCGGTCGTTGAACAACGCCTGCACGTCGCGCACTGCCGTGAAGTTGCGCAGCGATGCTGCTTCGCCGGCGGCTGAGGCGTGGTCTTGTTCGACGGCGAGCAATAGATCGCCCGCCTTAACCGCGTCCTTGTCGTCTGCGACCTTTTGATCGGTGCGCCGGATGCGCAGCAGTTGCTCCGGTAGCTCTGCCGGGTTCGCCACCGTGTCGCCGGTAAACTTGCGATGCAGTGCAGTGGCGGCGTCCTGCAAGAGTTTTGCCTCGGCCCTGCTCGATACCGTTTCGAGTTCGATGCCTGCCTGACGAACTACCGCCCACTGCGCTGCGGACAGCGTTTCGACCTTTACCGCGAGTGGCTTGCCATTGCGTTCGAGGTGCAGTGTGACAGCTTGCACCGTTGACTGCTTTCGCAGCGTGAGCGCGAAGTCCGGACTCGTCGCAATGGCGGTGTCGTTCAGTGCGCGAATGCGATCGCCGGTTTGCAGGTTTTCGCGGGCGGCGGGGGAGAACGGCATGACGTTCTCTATGACCACGCCATCTGCGGTGTCGGTGACGTTTATGCCGATGCTTTGGCTGCGCAGTTTTTCGGCGGTGAGCAGTAGTCCGAGGATCTGCTTTCGCACGTGGTCAACCGGGATGGCGTAGCCGCGGCTTGACAGTCCGCTACTGCCCGCGCTGTTGATGCCGACGAGCCGGCCATTGAGGTCGAGCAACGCACCGCCCGAGTTGCCGCCGTTGATCGCGGCATCAGTCTCGATCAGGTTTTCGAGTTTGGCCCAGCGACCCTTCACATGGATGCCTTGGTCCTTCGCGGTAACGATGCCCGCGGTGATGGTGTTTGCGAGGCCGAGCGGATTGCCGATCGCCAGCACGCCATCGCCACACTGGAGCGCCGCAGAATCGCCAAAGATCACTGGCTTCACAAGTTCGCCGTCTGGCAGCGCGAGCTGCAGCAGCGAAAGGTCATCTTCGCGCGAGATGCTGAGCACTTGGACATCGAACGAAGTGCCGTTAAAGGAGCGCGCGCGGACTGCGTAATCTGGCCGCATGGAACCGTCGGGTTCGGTCGCCGAGTCCACCACATGCCAGTTGCTGATCGCGAGGCCCGAGCTGTCGATGATCACGCCCGAGCCGAGGCTTTCGCCCTCCATCTCTGATGGTTGCGCTTCTGCAAACGGGTTGTCGGATTCGTTGACGACCGGCTTGCGGCTCTTCTGTACGTAGACGTTGAGCATCGCTTCGCCACTAGCCGCCATGGCCGTTGCGCAACATCCGGCGCGCTGCAAAAGTTCGGCAGCGGTAGCGGTCTTTGGTGCGCGGATCGATTCGTCTGCGTCTGCGGCCTGTGCAATCGCGGCGGCAAACATCGAGCGGATTGCCGCGATGCTTTTGGCAAAGCCCAGGTTGGTCTCGGTCTTTGCGCGGTCGCCCTGCATCTGGAACATGCGATCGACCATGTCGACACGGCCGCCGTCGATAACGCCGAGCAGTTCGCCCGCAGCAGAGATCAAAGCACCGCCGGCATTGGCATTGCCGAGGTTTGCGTCGGCCTGCAACTGGCCACCTTCGCGGCGCGCGGACAATACGCCCACGGACACGGACAGCGAACTGCCGGACGGTCGGCCGAGTGCCAGCAGCAGTGCGCCCGGCAACGAGTCGTCGGTGCCGCACGCAATGGCGGTGAGTTTTTGGTGCGCGGGCAACTCGCATTGGAGCAGGGCCAGGTTGCTGCCAACATCGGCTTGCACGAGCTGCACGGGTAGCGTTCGGCCGTCGTCGAGCGTAATGAATGCGGTCTTTGCTCCCGCAAGCAGGTGGTGGTTTGTGATTACGAGGCCGTTCGCGCTGAGCACCACACCCGAGCCAACGCCAACGCGCCGCTGGGTGGCGAGTGGATCTTCGGTGCCGAGATCGACCTGTGCGTTTGCGTCCTTGTGTACCATGACGATGGCAGCTGCCGCATCGGCAACGGCCTTTGCGGTGCGAATGGCGGCCAGCGATCCCCCGTGGTTTTTGTCCGGCGACGAGGCCTGCGCAGTTGCGACTTTCGCGGCTGACTGAAGCTGCTTTTGAAACACTTCTCGAATGCGAACGGAGTTGATCGCAAAGCCAAAGTTGGTGGCCTTCAGGTCGGCTAGCTTTGGCTCGTCGACAGCCTTGTGCACGTGCTCGCTGTTGCAGAGACCGATCATGTTGCCGTCTTCGCTGAGCAGGGCACCGCCGTGGCAACGTTCGTCGATTCGCGCATCCGTCATGACAAGTGCCATCGGTTCGATGAGCCGGTCGTGCACAGTCGTGTTACCCAGAGCAGGCGTGGTGACACCGGCAAACGTCACGCAGCCTTGCTCGTTGCGCGCGACC
>BJHM01000008.1 GCA_014192625.1 Planctomycetota bacterium | reverse complement strand
GGCGAAGCCCTGCGCCACTAAGCCAGCAGCGAAGCCTGCGCCACTAAGCCAGCAGCGAAACCCTGCGCCACTAAGCCAGCAGCGAAGCCTGCGCCACTAAGCCAGCAGCGAAACCCTGCTGTGGTGGCAGGTCCCATAGTTGGCGTGGCTCCCATTGCGCGGATTCCTGTTCTAGCGGCAGCGAAGTTGTGCGACCGTTGGTTTAGTTGCCGGTTAGCAGCAGTCGGTAAACCTGCTGGGCGCACAACGCCTGCATTCGGTTGGCGGCAACGCCGTGCTGAGCTAAGGGCAACGACTGGGCAGCGACTGGGCAGCGCATTGGCAGCGATTGGGCAACTATGCATGGTGACCGTTGTCGACTTTGCGGATCCCGCGGCCAGAATGCTAGTAAGCCAAGCTCCGCAATGGTGGCGCGCAGTGCGAGCACTGCGGCATACGACTTTTTCTAGGACGTGGCGAAAGCCCTGAGGGATTCATGACGCAGCGCGTGTTCCATGTCGGTGTTCATCCCGGTGTCCGTGCCGCGCTGGAAGCGGCGTTTGGCACAGTGGTCCTCGGCCCGGTTGCCAGTGATCTGCGCCAGGGAGATGTGATCTGCCTGGAGGCGTTTGCTGATGTCGCCGGGCGTGAAGACTTGCCCGGTCGCAACGTTTACTCCGCATGCCGTGCCTACAAGGAACACCGCGGTGTTGCCGTTTACATCGCGGTGCGTGCCGATGACAAGGGCGGGCCACAGCTCGCGCGCTTTGTGCTTGCGGACAGTGTTTTGACGGTCAAAGCCGACGGCAGCATTCAAGGTGCGGAAGTGCTAGCGGGCATCGATCATGGCCGTCCGGGGCGCAAGATGGATGCCCTCATCGCTCGATTCGGTAGCGCGTTTGAGTCGGCCGAGAAAAACTCGCAGGCACTCGCGCGATTGCTGCAATGGGAGGGCGGCGACTCGTGCATCAGAAGCCTGCAGGACGAGGAGACCGGGCTGCTGAACGGACCCTACACCGCGCTCAAACTCGATGAAGAGTTTCGCCGTTCGCAACGATTTCATCAGCCGTTGTCGTTAGTGCTGCTCGATATTGGCCGCGCCGCAAGCCTTTTGCCGGCGGGCCCTGATCGTCGCTCGCTGTTGGCGGAGGTGGCCGCGGTGTTTCTCAACGAATGCCGCGACATTGATGTGCTTGGCCGCTTCACCCCGTCGATCTTCTTGTTTTTGCTGCCAGGCACGCCGCCAGATGGTGCCGCGACGCTTGCCAAGCGCATGTTGGTGTCGTTGCGGCAACGTAATTTTGCTGGTCGGATTGAGCCAATCGCCGGTGTTGCGGCGATGCCGGACAGTGGAATCGCAGACCGTAAGACTTTCCTGCTGGTAGCTGAGACCTGCCTCGAACGGGCTCGCAGTTCGCCAAATCTTGGCGGCTTATCAACTGCTTGGGAATAGTCGCCGCGTAGTTCGCAGTGATGGTTTGCCCGTCTTCATGACGTGCTATCCAAATCATGTTCGACCGATTCATCCGCTTGGCGAAGGCAAAGAAGGCGCTCTCGGAGGAGCGTTATGAACAGGCCCTTCAGTTGGCGGATGACCCGATCGTGCGCGACGATCGGCGGGCATCGGACATTCGCAATGCGGCAAAAAATGCGCTGCTGCAACGGGCTGATTTGTGGCTGGCAAAGGGGGATCCGCAGGCGGCGATCCGGGATCTCGAGCGGGCACAGTTGGCAATGCCGGATGCTGCGATTGATGTTCGGTTGGTGGCGGCCAAACAACAGTTGGCAACGATCAAGGAGCAGCTGGTCCTTGGCCGGAAAGCGTTGGCGCAAGCAAAAAGCTCAGCAGAGCGAGGCGCTCTTGCAGTTGCTGTGGCAGGGATTGCGGCCGTGCCAATGGTCGCTGCGTTGCTCGCCGAACGTATTGCGCTGGAAGCGTTCGTTGGCGTGCGACGCGCATCGGCAAAGGTTTTGTTGAGCAAGGCGGAGCAATGCCTGCTCGCAAAGGATGTCGCTTCGGCGACCGCGCAATACCGTCTGGCAGCAGCACAGGACGAGGCAGTTGGCTTTACGCCGTTTGCCGAGCAGCTTGCTTTGGCCTTTGCGGAGTGGCTTTTGTCTAGCGTGAAAACGGCCATTGCCAGCGGCGATCTGGCAGCAGCGAACGGATTGTGGCGAGCGCCGGTCAACCGCCTCGTGATGCCATTGGTTGCGCCCGCAGTGCTGTTAGCTGGGGAGCAGCTTGCAAAGGCACTCTGTGAAAAGTTGCAGCAGTCGCAGGATCCGGTCGCAGAGTCTGTACTGATCACAATGGGGGCCTGCGAGCCACCATTGCCCGGCGATGGCGCACGGCTCGCCACCGCTTGTCGCGCGCTGCAGCAGGTGCCGATACTGCGTGCCAAAGGTATGGGGCGAAACTTGGTGGTGCAGTTGCAAGTGGCAGCTACGCAACTGGCGGCACCTGCATTGGCGCGGGAGGTTTTGCAATTGCAGAACAACCTTGCAGCTGCAGACCAGGGCCTCCTTGCGGCGCGTGCCGTTATGGCGGCCGGCGATCTTGTTCAGGCGCGTGTGCAGCTAGCTCTCATTTTACGCCTTTGCCCAATGCACGACGCGGCTCGGTCCGAATTGGATTCACTTGACGATGGTTTGCGCGAACGCGCAGCAGGGGTGCAGAAAATCCGCGATGCGGCAAAGGCCGGACGACTGCGCGAGGCCTATGCGTTGGCTTTGGCCAAGGCAGCGGAGGGTCCAGTTGGTGAGCCTGAAAGGTTGCTCATGCAGGACTTGGCCGTGCGGATGGAACTAGTCCAAAAAGAGCTTTCGGAGGTGCTGGCAGCGCTAAGTAGCAGCGCCAGGGTGACCGCGGATGGTGTGCGACAAGGCATTGCACGGATCGAGCAACTATCGAGCGTGCAGAGCGATCGAGAAGACCTGCCGCGCGTGCTGCAGGCGCTAGCAGCAGAACTGTTGGCGTTGGCAAAACTCGATCAGTCAACGACGCAACTGACGGACCGATGCTTTGGCGGCGCGGCCGTGGTGCTCGCCGAGTTGGTTTTTGCACGGGCGAGTTTTGTAACCCCGACCCGCTTGGATGATCGCATTCTTGCGCTGGCGGAAGCCTTGGCATTGCATGTCGAAGACGCGATTGCGGCTGGCTTTTTGAGTGACCTTGCACCGATTTTTATTGGGCTCAATGCTGCCGTGCCATTTGGCAATGGCTGGCAGGCACGCATCGAACATCTGAACCGTTTGGCCAGTGACAGAATGCGTGCGGCGTGTTTGCAAACGGATGCTGCAAGACAGCGCATCGCTGCGCGCGATCTGGCGGGCGCAGAGTCGCTGTGTGAGCAAGCGCTGCAGTTATGGCTGGACAGTAAAGAGGCGCGCAGCATCGAGCAGGAACTGCGCCAGTTGCGCGGGAAGACCAAATCCATCGAGCGCATCACCGCGATGACTGCGGGGGGTGATGTAGATGCGGCGCAGGATGCGATGTACGCGCTGTCGCCGACGCCGCAGCTATTGCGGACACAGATCTATGACATCAAGCAGAGCCTCGCAAAGGCGCAGGGTCTGAGTGGTGCGTTCCTGTTGCGCGTGGATGAAGGCGGTGAGTTCCTGGTCCTGCGCGGTGAGTCGGTCGTTATCGGCAACTTGCGCGATGGGCGCGTCGACCTGCCGATCATGGCGGCGATCACGGGGCGACATGCGCGCATCCAGCGCAGCATGTCGTTTCACGGTGGGATGGAGGATTTGATCGTCCCGGAGACGGGTGAAGTGCGCGTCGGTGGCGTGGTCGTCACGAGTCACAAACTCCGCACAGGTGATCGGGTTCAACTCGGCACCACGCTGCAATTTGTGTATGCGATGCCGAGTTCCCGTTCGTTCTCTGCGTCGCTGCGCCTGCTCGGTGGGTTTCAGGCCGGCTTTACCGATCAAGTGCTGCTGCTAAAAGACCGTGGCCGTGATGGCCGGATCCTGATCGGCGCCGGCCATGATGTGCATGTGCAGGTTGCAAATGCCAAGGCCGATGTCGAGGTGTTTGCGCACAAGACCGGCCAGATCCGAGTGCGCTGTGAATCGGGCGGGACCATCGATGGTCGACCGTTTAGCGATGAGCATCCGGTTGATCCGGGCGCTCTCGTTCATGTGGCGGGCGTCAGTTTCGTCCTGCTGCCTTTTGTGCCGGCCCGATGAGGCCCAGTGGTTGCGTCGCTCGCGAGTTATTTTTTTTTCAAATACTACGAACGGCCCGGCGCATCCCGCCTCATCTAGAGAGGTATGTCGATGATTGCGCTCGTCCTCACGCTGATGTCCTTGCTTCAAGACCCAAAGCCAAACGCAGCCAGAATGGCCATCGATGCGGTTGCCGTGATCGGTACACCGGAGCTTGATGTCGCAAGTGCGTTTCAAGCTGCACAGCGGCAGGTCCATGCGCAAATGCAAGAACGCTGGCTTATGCGCGCAAAGCCGTTGATTGCCGAGATGAGCCCGTTCTGGGTGCCGACGATGTTGGCCGAAAAAACTATTCTGCAATGGGGGCAGAGCGAGCAGGCCATGACAGGAATGTGCGTCGTCGACCGTGAAGACCGCCGCCGCGAGCATGAGTTTGGCAGTAGTTTTCAGACCACTCTTTGGGTTCGCGAGGAACCATTACAGATAACCAAAGGCGAAGGCCAATTGCGCAGTGCGCTGTCGCGGCTCAATCATCGTCTGCTGATGACCTCCGGTGGAACCGTGGTGTTCTGGACCATGCTGGCGATGGGCATTGGCTGGCTTGATCGACTCTCGCGTGGCTACATGACCGGCCGATTGCAAATGGCGGGTCTGTTGCTCGGCTCAACGATCCCGGCCTTGGCGTTTGCTCTGTAGCATCCAGTGGCCTCGTTCGCCCGAAGTCCCATGAATCAGCCTGCAAAAGAACCATCGCCGAGCATCGATTGGGAGGCGTTCTATCGCAACTATCGCAAGCCAGGTTATGTGCAGGGCTTTGAGATCATCAACAAGCTCGGCGGCGGCATGTTTGGACTGGTCTACAAGGCGCGAAAAGAATCCATCGGCAAGGACTATGCGATCAAGTTCTTGAAGGTCGATGACGAGTCGGTGCGCGACGCCGTTTTGCGCGAGATCGACTCGGTGCAACACTTCGCGCAGATTGATCATCCCAACCTGGTTTCGATTGAGGACAAAGGCGAGGTCGATGGCATCCCGTATTTGGTAATGAGCTATGCCGGCCAAGAGACACTGCAAAAGCGCATCAGTGCAGGGCCGATGCAGCGCGAAGATGCGCTGAAGATCTTCATCCAGGTCGCGCGCGGTGTGCAGGCGCTGCATGAACGATCGCTGGTGCATTTCGACCTGAAGCCCGCAAACATTTTTCTCAAGGGTGAGGTTGCACGGGTCGGCGACTTCGGGCTCAGCAAGTTGGTGACGGAGTCTCGCAACTCGCTCTCGTTCGGCCGAGGCACGCCCTACTACATGGCACCTGAGATGCTGCAACGGCGTGGCGACTCGCGCAGCGATATCTATTCGCTGGGCATCATGCTTTACGAGTGCTTATGCGGGGATGTCCCGTTCAAGGGCGACTCAGAGTGGGAGGTGCTGAAAAAGCACGAAGTCGAATCACCGGCCTTCCCCGCTTCGATGCTCGATGCCGATCGACGGGTCCTGCAGCGTTGCCTGCATAAAAAGCCCGAGGCCCGCTATGCCTCGGCGGCAGAACTGCTGCGCGATCTACATGCGCCAGTGGCATTGGGGGAGAGTTTTATGCTGCCAAAGCCCGCACCTGATGCGCTGGCTGCGGGCCATGTGCCACGCCCGACTGCCGTACGTAGCAGCGCTCAAATGGCGCCAGCATTGCCGCGGGACTCGAGTCTTAGTCCCTATGGCTTGCCGTGGCGAAAAGAAGCCGCGCCGCGCGGTCTGATGGCCTTCCTTGTCAGGCAATTGTTTCGCGTGTTCGACTTGGTGATCTTTTGCATTCTGCTGCCGGTCCGCTTGGTCAGTTCGCTGGTCAGCAGTGGACCTTTTTCGCACCTGTTGCTGTCGATCCGCGCATTCGGCCGGCTCAGTCGGTCGTTCCGCGTCATGTTGGCAATTCTGCTCATCATCCTGGTCATCTTTTTTTGGCGGCACTTGCCTGCCACGCTGGGTCCCGTGCGATGACGGCGCATCCTGACTACATCACGCAGCTGCAAGCGATGCAGGAGGAAGCTTGGTCACGACTTCAAGATGACTACTTCCGCCGCATTTTTTTCTATGTGAAGCGTTATGTGCCAAACCACCAGACTGCGGAGGACCTTACGCAGGAGGTGTTCCTTGGGGCGGTGCGCGGGATGCCGACGTTTGATTCGACCTTCACGCTCGAACAGTTCTTGTTCGGTATCGCCCGTAACCGAGTGATTGACCACTTCCGCAAGCATCGGATTGCATTCATACCGGGGAAGGGTGATGACGGCGATGCGAGTAATCTGTGGCTTGAGAATATGCCCAATCCCGCAGCCAAAGCCGCCAAGGACCAGGTTGTGAACGGCGAAGATCTTGGCCGGCGGCAGCAGGTGATGGCCAAGATCCTGCGCGAATTGGTCGGGGAACTGTGGCAGCAAGGTGAGTTTCAAAAGCTGATGGTGCTCGAATACTTGTTCGTGCTTGGTGGCCGCAACAAAGCTGCTGCCGAACGCTTCTCGCTCGCGGATGAAAAGATTGTTGCGGGCATCAAGTTTCGTGCGATCGACAAGCTGCGTAGTCTGGCGCGGCTGCACGACCCCAATCATTCGCTGTTCCTTGGCCTGTGGGAGCCCGGTGCGCGATGAGTGATGCCAAAGACCTCGACTATGCATTGGCGTTCACGGTCGCTACCGTTTGGCGGCAGGAGCGCATCTCATGTCCGCATCCTGACCTGCTGGCTAGTTATCATGCAGGCGCACTCGACGGTGGTGCCGCCGAGTTCCTCGACTTTCACCTGCGTGAGAGTCAGTGTCCGTACTGCAATGCGGTGCTCGAAGACTTGCGTGCCAAGGAGTCGCAGGTCGCGTCGCCGGAGCTCGCAAAGCTGCGCGACAACCTGCTGCGCTCAACCATGTCGGCGCTGCGCAGCAAGCGGCCGTGAATCACTATTTTTCAGCATGGCGCAAATAAATCCGCCAGTCGTTCGCAGCCATTCTGGTGTGGAGCCGAGTCCCGGTTCTGCGAAGCAAAATCCAGGGAGCAGACGACATGTTATTCAAAGCGGTCAAGTTGGTGGTTTTAACCACGGTGGTGCTGGGAACTGCGGGTTACCTCCTGTTCGGCACCAATCTCGGGAGCTACCTCGGCACGGTTGCGACCTCAGTGCAGGACAAGGTGAACGAGTCGATCCCGGTTGACTTTGAGATCAAGCGCGCCGAAGGACTGATCCAAAAGATTGATCCGCAAATCGAATCCTGCAAGCGTGATGTCGCGCGTGCAGAAGTAGAACTCGAAGAGCTTCAGGGCTCGGTGGTGGGGTTGGAAAAAGTCACCATCAATGAGGAGAAGAAGCTAAAGAGTGGTGCACGGATCTTGTCCGGCGATGGCGATGCGCAAATCGTGCTCGCGAGCGATGCGCTGACTCGGCGTAAGGTTGAGTTGGACTTGCAGCGGACCATCGATTCGTTTCGCAACAATCACTCGATCTTGAAGACCAAGCGCGCGTTGATTGATCGTCAAACCGAGTCGGTGTCGGTCGCCAAGCAGCGGCTGTTGGCGGTGCGTGCGGAGCGTGAGAACCTGACTGATCAGGTTCGGATGCTGAAGACGCAGCAACAGTGGGTTTCAGCCATGGCCGCAAACCAGCAGCGCTTCGATCTCGATGATAGTGCCCTGAGTCAGGCGCGTGCCGCACTCACGCAAGTTCAGAAGCGTCTCGATGTCGCGCAGAAGATGCTGGAGAACGATATGGCATCGCAGGGTGAGGATCCGCTGGCGAAAACGGCACCGTCACGCAACGTGCTGTTCGAGATCCAAGAGCAGTTTGCGGTAAACCAGCCGATGACAACCCCATCGGTTGCGAGTGATGCCTGTACTGCGGGGGCCTTCGCTTCGGCGGTCGCTCGCTGAGTCAGATTACGTGCTAACAAAATGCCTGAGCCGGGTTCTTTATCGGGCCTGTTAGTCGTTGGTGCGCGGCATGGTTATTCAGGTTAGCTTTTGGCAATGCGCGTTTTGCAACCCCTGGTCCTGATTCTGCTCGCCGCCTGCACCACTACGCCTGTGTCTGCTCCAATTCCCGCGCCGGTTGCAGCACCGATTGCCGTTTCAACGCCGGAGCGAACTCCCCTGTTAAATGGCAAAGACCTGAGCGGGTGGCACGGCCAGCGTCACTTCGATCCTTACAAACTTGCGGCAATGGACGCTGCGGAGCGCGCCAAACTTCGCAGCGAGGATGACGCGACGCTCACGCACTGGCGCGTTTTGCAAGGTGATCTGGTCAACGATGGCGAAGGCGCATACTTGACGACGGACAGGGACTACGGCGATATCGACTTGCAGCTCGAATATCAGACTCTTGCGCTCGCCGACTCAGGGATTTATCTGCGTGGCACGCCGCAGGTGCAGATCTGGGATACCACCGAGAAGGGCGGCAAGTGGAACCTGGGCTCCGACAAAGGCAGTGGTGGTCTGTGGAATAACGAGGACAAAGGCGCATGGAATGGCCTGCACAACTCGCGTTTCCCGTCGTTGCTGAAAGACCTGCCGTTTGGCGAATGGAACCGACTCCGTATCCAGCAGGTGGGTGAGCGGACCTCAGTCTGGCTTAACGGCACTTGCATTGTGGACTGGGTGGTAATGGAGAACTTCTGGAACCGGGAGCTGCCATTGCGTGCGCGTGGCCCGATCCAGCTGCAGACTCATGGTGGCGAGATCCGCTTTCGCAATCTCATGCTGCGCGAACTCAATGTTGCTGAGGCGAACCAGATTCTCACGTCGCATTGTGGCGAAGACTTTGCCGTCATCTTCGATGGCAAGTCGCTGGCTGGCTGGCAAGGCGACAAGGACAGCTACGAAGTCGAGGACGAGGCGATCCGCTGCCGGAAAGATCGCGGTGGCAACCTGTTCACCGATGCGTCCTACATGGACTTCACGGTGCGTCTGCAGTTCCGCTTGCCGCCGGGAGGCAACAATGGGCTGGCGATCCACTATCCGGGCAAGGGCGATGCCGCCTATGACGCGGTTGAGGTGCAGGTGCTCGACGACGGCGATCCAAAATACGCGGACTTGAAGCCATACCAGGCGCATGGCTCCTTGTATGCGCTAGTGCCTGCGCATCGCGGCTACCTCAGAGCCCAGGGCGAGTGGAACTATCAGGAAGTGATGGTGCGCGGCACGCGGATCACCGTCACGCTGAATGGCACGACCATCACGGATGCCGACTCGGCCAAGGCGGCGCCGATTGGCGGTCAGCCGCATCCAGGACAGTCGCGAAAAGAGGGGTTCTTCGGCTTCTGTGGCCACAATGATCCGGTTGAGTTCCGGGCACTCGCGATCCGCAAGCAGTGATGCGTTTAAGCTTCGGGGCAAGTCGCTCTCGTGCGCGTGGCGTTGCTAGCTTGGTGGTGCTGTTTCTCGCTGCCGTGCTGTCTGGCTGTGCTGTGGCGGTGCCTTGGCGAGTGGCTGCCGATCCTGCCTCGGTTTTTTTGCGCTCGGATGGCCGCGATACGATCGTTTACTTTGCCTTGCCTGGGCGTGAACTCAGCGATCGGATGGAGCAGGGCACGCTCAACTCAACTTTGGTACTTGCGGCGTTGCAGCGCGGCGACTTTTGCACTGCGTGGCTCGATGGCTTTCGTCGAGCGGATTGCTACGACGCTTGGCTTTGTGGTGGCGAAGGCATGGGAGTCTGCGTGTTGGATGCGGCAGGGCGATTGATCGCTGCGCGTCCTGGTCCGCAAGATCCGCCCGAGCTTGCGGCATGGATCGACCTGGTGGCAAATCGTCGGTCGGCGCTGCAGAAGGCCCGCGCCGCGGTTGCTGCCATGCCGTTCAGTGCAGCAGCCAATTACCAGCTGGGTTGCCTGTCACTGGAGCTCGGCTGTCGGATCGGCACGGAAGCCGCTCTGCTGTTGGCTGCTGATGTTGGTATTGCAGATGCGTGGCAGCAGCTCGCTCGGCTTGCAGTGCTCTCAGGTCAATTGGAAAAGGCTCGGGATTACCTGGCGAAAGCACCCGACTCTGCGGCGAGCGCATGCACCGAGGGCTACCTGCGATTCAAAGAGCGGCGCCATGCCGAAGCGGTGCTGGTATTGAGTGCTGCACTTGCTCGCCCCGATCTCGGTTTGGATCGGCAGCGCACACTATTATTCTTGGCCAAGGCACTTCACGAGACTGGCGCAGAAATTGAGGCCATGCGGGTGCTAGATTCGCTGATTGCAGAAGGCACAGGTTCAACTTTTGAGGGTGCTGCGCGGCACACTCGAAATCACATCCAGAATCCAGTTCAGGGTCACACTCACTGACTTACGGAATAGAGCCACATGTACAAGACACATTCAGTCCTCTTCGCACTCGCTGCAGCGAGCGCGCTCATTAGTCAGGAAGGCACCAAGGAAACTGCTCCGGTTGTTGCTTCGGTTGCTGCTTCCGTTGCAGTCGTCGAACTAGGCAGTGGGGCGCATCGGTATCGCTGGGTGCATGACTGGGGCCGCTTGCCAAGTGGCAAGGAGATCGGCAACACGCACGGTTGCATGGTCATCGACAAGAGTGGCCGGATCCTTGTCAATACCGACACCGAGCATGCGGTGTTGATGTTCTCGCCTGCGGGCGAAGTCGTAGGCTCGTTCGGTAAAGAATATGGCGGCGGCATGCATGGCATGTGCCTGCGTGTCGAGGACCAGCATGAAGTGCTCTACCTAGCCCACACCAGCCGGCACGAAGTTCTGAAGGCCACGATCGAAGGCAAAGTGTTGTGGACGATCGGTTGGCCCGAGGCATCCGGCATCTACGAGAAGGAAGATCAATACAACCCGACCGCCATCGCGGTTGCCGCGGATGGCCGCATCTTTGTCGCCGATGGCTACGGCAGGTCGTGGGTGCACAGCTATGATTCGCAGCGCAAGTATTTGAAGTCGTTCGGTGGCCCAGGCACGGACAAGGGCAAGTTTCAAACCCCGCACGGCCTGTTGTTGGACAACCGCGGCAAGGAGCCGCTGTTATTGGTCTGCGATCGCGCCAATCACCGTTTGCAGTGGTTCACGCTCGATGGCACCTACGTTCGCATGATGGACAAGGACCTGCGCCTGCCGTGCAACGCTTGGCCATTGGCGGATGGCGAACTCGCGGTCGCGGACCTTGAGGGGCGCGTTTCGATCCTCGGCAAGGACGACAAGGTCATGGTGCAGCTTGGCGATACCGCCAGCAAAGCGCTGCAAGGAGTCAATGGGGTTGCCCGCGACCTCTGGGAGGACGGCATGTTCTTCGCGCCACACTCGGTCTGTGCCGATTCGCAGGGCAATCTGTTCGTGATGGACTGGAACAGTGTGGGCCGCATCACCAAGCTTTTGAAACTCGCGAAGTGATGCTGTGCCGCCGCATCACCTGCGGCCGCGCGCCGGTGTTTTCTGCAGTTTGCTGACCACCTTTTTGGCGGCATTCTTGCTGGGCTGTTTGGCTGCTTTCTTGGTCGATTGCAATGCCAGCTTCTGTTTGCCGGGCGACGTCTGCTTGTTGGACGATTGCCGTGGCTGAGGCTTGCGAGTCGTCTGCTTTGCAGACACCAGAGCCGCATGCTTCTTTTTCGTTGGCAGCTTTGCAGGTGGGACTTTCCTGGCGGCCTGCTTGGTCGCCTTTTTTGCTGCCTTCGTTACCGGCTTCCCTTTTTTGCGCCCCTGGCTACTGCCGTTTGCGAGCAGTTTGCGTAGCACGGTCTGCAAGATGCCGCCGTTGCGGTAGTAGTCGACCTCGACCGGCGTATCGATGCGGCATCGCACCGAAAACGTCTTCGTCGTGCCGTTTGGATGCACCGCCGTTACCAGCAATTGCTGGCGCGGTTTTACTTGATCGTCAATCGCTACAGAAAACGTCTCTGTGCCGCATAGGCCGTGCGAAGCGGCGGTCTCGCCATCGAGATACTGCAGCGGCAGCACGCCCATGCCGACCAGATTGCTGCGGTGGATGCGTTCGTAGCTCTCCGCGAGCACGAACTTCACGCCGAGTAAAAAGGTGCCCTTCGCCGCCCAGTCTCGGGAACTACCGGTGCCGTATTCCTTGCCGGCGAGCACGCACAACGATGTAGCGGCCGCCTTATAGAGCATCGACGCTTCATGGACAAACAGCTCTTCGCCAGTTGGCCAGTAGCGCGTGTAGCCGCCTTCCTTGGTTGCTAGTGCATTCTTTAGCTGGGTGTTGGCAAACGTGCCGCGCGTCATGACGCGATCGTTGCCGCGACGTGCGCCATACTGGTTGAAGTCCTTCTGCTCGACACCGTTTGCCAGCAGATATAGCCCAGCTGGAGTGTCCTTTTTGATGTTGCCAGCCGGCGAAATATGATCGGTGGTCACCGAGTCGCCGAGCATCAACAGCGTGCGCGCAGAAGTAATCGGCGTAATCGTGTCGACCTTGGTCGTCATCGTTGTGAAGAACGGTGGCTCCTGGATGTAGGTGCTGTCTTTATCGAAGCGAAACAGGTCGCTTTTCTTGGCCGTGATTTTGCGCCACTGCCCAGGGCCTTGATCGATCGTGCTGTATGCCTTGCGGAACGCTGCTGGCGACATGCTCTGCGCGATTGCATCGGCGATTTCCTGACTCGTGGGCCAGATTTCTTTGAGGTAGACCGGCTTGCCGTCCTTGCCAATGCCGAGCGCCGACTGGCCGAGGTCGATGTCGACCGTGCCGGCGAGCGCATAGGCAACGACCAGCGGCGGTGAAGCGAGGAAGTTCGCTTTTACGTCCGGGTTGACGCGACCTTCGAAGTTGCGGTTGCCAGATAGCACTGCTGAAGCAATCAGTTCGCCACTGCGAACGGCTTCTGCAACCGGATGCGGCAACGGGCCGCTGTTGCCGATGCAAGTAGTGCAGCCGTAGCCGACGACGTGAAATCCGATCTCTTCGAGCGCCGTCAGGAGCCCGGCTTTTTGGAGATAGTCAGTGACGACGCGCGACCCGGGTGCCAGCGACGTCTTGACCCATGGCTTGCGCGTGAGACCGCGCGCTGCGGCTTTCTTTGCCAAGATGCCGGCGCCAAGCATGACGGACGGATTGCTGGTGTTGGTGCACGAGGTGATCGCCGCGATCACGACTGCGCCATGCGAAAGCGTGCTGTTGCTGTCGTCCTTGATGAGTGCCGAGGCCGACACAGCCGATGGCTTCAGGCCAAATCCGCGCTGTGCCACCTCCTTCGTGAGCCCGCTCTTGAACTCCTGGCGCATGTCTTTGAGTGCAATCCGATCCTGTGGTCGTTTTGGGCCAGCAAGGCTTGGCACCACGGTGGCGAGATCGAGCGACAGCTTGCTACTAAACGAAGGCACTGCGGAGTCCCTGCTCCAGAACATGTTCTGCGCTTGGTAATAGGCGCGGACCAGTTCGACTTGCTGGGCATCGCGGCCGGTGCGCGCGAGAAACTGACACGCTTCTTCGTCTACCGGGAAGAAGCCCATCGTCGCGCCATACTCAGGCGCCATGTTGGCGAGCGTGGCTCGATCTGCCAGCGACATGGCCAATGCGCCACTGCCGTAGAACTCGACAAACTTGTTCACGCAGCCGTGCTTCCTGAGCATCTGCGTGACCGTGAGCACGAGATCGGTTGCGGTGGCACCTTCGAGCAGGCGGCCAGTCAATTCCATGCCGACCACCTCCGGCAGCAGCATGTAGGTGGGTTGGCCCAGCATCACTGCCTCTGCTTCGATGCCGCCGACCCCCCAGCCCAAAACGCCGAGGCCGTTGATCATCGTCGTGTGCGAGTCGGTGCCGACACACGAGTCGGGATAGACGGTGGTCACAAAGCCGTCTTTTTTCTGCAGCACAACGCTGGCGAGATACTCGAGGTTGACCTGATGCACGATGCCCATGCCCGGCGGCACCGCGCGGAAGTTGGTCAACGACTGCTGTCCCCACTTCAAAAACTCGTAGCGCTCGCGGTTGCGCGCAAACTCAGCCTGCAGGTTCTGTTGTTCTGCGTCGCGACTGGCGAAGAAGTCGACCTGCACCGAGTGGTCGATCACCAGGTCGCACGGTACCAGCGGGTTGATCTTCTTCGGATCACCACCGAGGCGGCGCATCGCTGCGCGCATGGCGGCGAGGTCGACGACGCACGGCACGCCAGTAAAGTCCTGTAAGACCACACGGCCGGGCAAAAATGGGATCTCGACCTGGCCCGCACTATTTGGTCCCCAGTTCGCAATGTTCTTCACGTCGTCGCTAGTGACGACGTATTCGTCGACATTGCGCAGCGCTTGTTCGAGCAGCACGCGAATCGAATAAGGCAGGCGCGATAGCTTGCCCACTCCGGCGCGTTCCAAGCCTGGCAACGAGTAGTAAGTGAAAGAACGGGATCCGACTTTGAGGGTCGCGCGTGTGCCGAACGGATTCATGACCATGGTGAAGGCGCATGTTTCTACCCATCTGTGCGGCGCGGATCAAAGCCGCGGTTTCGTGCGGTTCATACTCAAGTATAGGCTGCCAAATGCCGATGGCACCGGCATGAACCATCCCCTCACCATGGGTTCGCTCGTGCTAGCACTGGCTGTTTCGGCTTGTAGTTCCACCGACAGCAAGCTCGCCGACTTTGCCCTCAACGACTTGATCTACAAAGGCACCACCTACACCTCAAGGATGCCTGGTGATCGGACGCTGTTCTTGGCCCCGATCGTCGATAATCGGGAGCAGGATGGGCTGCCAGCAACGCAGGGCGCTTACCCGATCGTTTATGACGATGAGAGTCGCTGGAATCGGACCGTCGCAGAGATGCTCGATGATGTGCTGCACAAGGACCTTCAGCAGAGCCATGTGTTTTCGTCTTTTGTCGATAGTGCAGCCAACGCCGATGTCGTGATCCAGCCGACGCTGATCACCTTCCTTACGGGTTCCATGGAGCTGGAATCCGGCTCGCGGGCGCTCAGCGAGCTTGGCATGAAACTTCAGGTGCTGGGCAGCATTGGTTTTGACGGTCAGCGCACGGTTTTGTTTGAACGCCTTTACGGTGAACGTCAGCTCACCGATCCCGCAATGCGCCCGCCAAGTCGCGTGATGCTCACTGGTCGCGTGCTCACTTCGACCATGCAGAAGCTGGTCCGCAGTATTGATGGCAGCAACGTCGGGCGAAGTGGCTTGCCGCTCATGGTCCCTGCTGTGCTTTCTGTGCCGACTGCAAAGACCAGCAACGCAGCATCACCGATCGACGACTAGCTGGTTGTCGCGCGCATCACGATGGCGCGCGATTCGTCGAACACCAAGCGTAAGATCCGCGCCAACGCCTTCGCGTCGAAACCGGTGCCCGCGTGCTGCAGTAATAGGGTCAGCATTGCCGTTTCGCGTGCTGGATCCGCCATAGCAACGCCGTGCAGTTGCTTCCAAGCACCGATCGCGCGGCACAGCTGAGCGCGCTCTTCCAGCACGGCGCACAGCCGCAAGTTGATCGCGTCCATGCGGCAGCGGAGTTGGTGCAGTTCGTCCGTGGTCATTGCGAGGGGAAGGGTAGCTCCCGATACTACTTCGCCCCAATGAAGAAGCCCTTTCGCAAACCTGAAGTGCTAGCCCCAGCCGGCTCGCCTTTGGCCCTTGCGGCCGCGCTCCAGAGCGGGGCCAACGCGGTTTACTTCGGCTTGCAAGATGGCTTCAACGCCCGCGCCCGAGCCGCCAACTTCTCGCTCGCTGATTTGCCAGCTACCGTTGCGCAGATCCATCGCGCTGGCGCCAGGGCCTATGTGACCCTGAACACTTTGGTGTTTGAGCCCGAACTGGCACACGTCGCAGTGGTGCTGCGTGCCGTTGCTAAAGCCGGCGTCGACGCGCTGATCGTCCAGGATCCAGCGGTCTGCATTCTCGCGCGTGCGATCTGCCCCACGCTCGAACTGCATGGCAGCACTCAGATGACGATCTCGAGTCCGCTCGGCGCTTTGTTTGCCAGTGGCCTCAAGGTGACCCGGGTAGTTGTCCCACGCGAGCTCTCCGTGCAGGAGATCAAGGCGTTTGCAGAGGGCACCGATCTCGAGCTTGAAGTGTTCATCCACGGCGCGCTCTGCGTGTCGTGGAGCGGACAATGCCTGACGAGCGAAGCATGGGGCGGACGTTCGGCCAATCGCGGCCAGTGCGCGCAGAGTTGTCGTATGCCGTATTCGCTGATCGTTGATGGCGAATTACGCGACCTTGGCGACGTGCAGTATCTGCTCAGCCCAAAGGATCTCGCAGGTGCGCGAGCGGTTCCCGAGTTGATGCAGATTGGCGTGCACAGCCTCAAGATCGAAGGCCGGCAAAAGAGCGCGCAATACGTTGCGACCTCCACGGCTGGCTACCGACGTTGGGTGGACGCGCTCGCCAGTGGCAGCGACCGGAGTGAAGCGGAGCGACAGTTGTCGCGCGATTTACTCGACATGGCGTTGAGCTACACGCGTGGTTTCAGCGACGGATTCTTTGCCGGCAGCGATCACCAGACGTTGATTGAGGGTCGCTTTCCTAAACATCGTGGCGTTTTTATCGGTCGCGTCCAGCGTGTGTTGAGCGATGCGGTGTTGGTGCTGCGCGAGGCGCAAGCAGCTTCCTGGACAGGGGCGCGAGCAATGAACAATCCGCCAGCGGCAAAGGTGGGCGAGGTCAGTTCACCGCTTGCATCGCAGGTGGTGCAAGCAGAGCTTCTTGTGCGGCCAGGCATGGGCGTGGTGTTTGATCAAGGGAGGCCCGAACAGGACGAGCAAGGCGGCCCTTTGTTCTATGTCGATGAATGCGGCGACGAATTGAAACTTGGTTTTGGCCAGCCCGGCCCTGATTTGTCGCGTGTTCGCGTTGGTGATCGGGTGTTCGTCACTAGTGATGGTGTGCTTGCTGCTCTGGTTGAAAAAGGTGTGCGAGCGACTGCGCCAGACGGGCGCGTGGCAATTGCACTGACGGTCTCTGGCGAACTTGGCCAACCGCTGCAGGTGATCGCAAGGATGGATCAGACCGAGGTGACGTTGCAGAGCAAAACTTTGCTTGCCGTTGCGCGCAGTCGTGGGCTTGATGCAGAGCTGCTGCACGACAAGCTCGGCGGATTTGGCGGCACGCCGTTTACCGTTGCCACACTCGACATAACTAGGTTGGCTACGGGTTCGCACCTTGCACCCCAGGAGCTGAAAGAACTCCGCCGAGAACTCGTGGCGCAGCTCCTGCCGGTACTTTTGCGCGGCGCGGTTCATGCTGTAGCGACCGAGCCGGTAGAAGCGAAAGTGCGGCAAGAGCTCTTGGCCGCGATCCCGTCCGCATTGGCGGTCGAGTTGCCGCAAGAGACTCTGCTGGTGCCGCTAGTGCGCAGTGAGGAACAGCTCGAAGCAGTGATTGCTGCTGGTCTACGTGAGGTGGAACTTGATTGGATGGAGTTCACAGGGCTTGGTCGCGCGGTCGATCGTGCGCGTGCAAAAGGCCTGCGGGTCGTGATCGCAACGGCGCGCGTCGGCAAGCCAGGTGACGAGCAACTCGACGAACACATTCTAAAACTGCGGCCGGATGGTGTCCTGGTCCGGCACTGGGGTGCCCTGATGCGTTGCTTGCGGGCGCGCAAGGATGGGATGCAGTTTGCGCTGCACGGCGACTTCTCGCTCAACGTCACCAACTCGTTGACCGCGATGCATCTGATCGGGTTTGGCGTTGATACCCTGACGGCTTCGTTCGATCTCGACGAAGCGCAGTTGTTTGCGCTGCTAAAACAAGTGCCACCGCAAGTGATGGCAGCCGTTGTGCATCATCGGATCCCCACGTATCACACCGAGCACTGCCTTTATTCTCACCTGCTCAGCAATGGTCGCGATTTTCATTCATGCGGCCGGCCCTGCGACCGCCATCAAATCGCGGTGCAAGATCATCAGGGCCGGCAGCACCCGGTGATCGTTGATGTGGGTTGCCGAAATACAGTGTTTCATTACGAACCCCAGCAGGCGGCACGCTGGTCAGAACGTTTGCAGAAGGCTGGGGTGCGCCGGTTTCGCGTCGAGTTTGTGCGCGAAGATCGCGCTGCTACCGGTGAAGTGCTCGCTGCATGGCGCGAATTTTTGGCGCATCGGATAGATGCGGATAGCCTTGCTCGCAGAACTGGAGCACTCGCCCATATTGGCGTTGCGCAGGGTAATATGACGTTGGTTGGGGAATGACTTGAACACTCAAACTGAGCTCGATCCTGAGCTGTTTTCACTGCGCTCTGCCACTCCTATTACTTGGGGTATTCGCGCTGTGCCGCACCTGCATGCGCTGTTGCTTGAGCAGGCGCAGTTGGAAAAGAAAGCAGCTGCGGCCGCCAACCGGTTTTTGTTCGTGCTGCCACAGAATGCGAACGTGCAGCGTTCGTTGTCGCAGTTGGCGCGCGAAGAACTCGTGCACTTCGAGCGCACCCTGCGGGTCATAGACCAGCAACAAATCGCCTTTGTGTCGATGCCGCCCAGTCGCTACGCGAGTCAGCTGAAAGTCGCCTGCGAAAGTCACCTGCCGCAACGATTGGTCGACGAGTTGCTGGTGTCTGCTTTGATCGAGGCGCGGTCTTGTGAACGGATGCGCTGCCTTGCACGCGCTCTGCCAGCTGCTCTTGCGTCTGTGGCAGAGTTCTATCTTGATCTGGTTGAAGCGGAGGCGCGCCACCATCTCGTTTATGTCGAGGCCGCAATGAACCAGCCGGGTGCAACCAATGTGGCGGAGCGCTTTCGAATGCTCGCTTTGCACGAGGCCAACACGCTTGCAACTTTGCCGTTCACTCCTCATCTGCATGGCGGGCACGGCAATGCCGACTGAACTTGCCACCTCAATAACTCGGCCGCGGTATTGGCGGCAGAAGCGGCTATTTTACTGCGTGCTCAGCTTGCTGCTGCTTTACGGGGCAGGCATCGGCCTTGGCATGCCGGTCGCAACGCCGTTCGACGTGCTGGTCAACCTGCCGCCGATTAGCAGTGAGGTAGACCTTTTGCAGAGACCCGATGCGAAGCACACGCTGGTGGTGTTGCAGCACGGATTGTGGCGGTCGAGTTGGTCCATGTGGCGTTTGGAGCGGGCCTTGTTGGCCGCTGGCTACTCGGTGTTGAATCCTTGCTATCCGAGCACCAACGGCACGTTGTCAGCGCACGCTCTAAGACTGCGCGATGCGATCGAGGCGCAGATTGCTGCTCATGGTGAGTATCAGCACGTTGCCTTTGTCGGGCACTCGATGGGTGGTCTGGTGATCGAAGAGTATTTGCGTCTAGCCAGCGCGCGCACGCCGTTCCGCTGTATCTACATCGCTACGCCGCACCGCGGTGCGATGCTGTGTGATTTGCGAAAAAACTGGTGGCCCTACCCGTTTTTCATGGGGACCGAGGCGGCGATGCAGATCAGTCCAGGCGATCCGTTTCATCAGCAACCCATCTTGTTCCTCGATTGCTCGGGCACCATCATCGGCGACATCGGCGAGGGCAGTGAGTCCATCAAAGGTCACGACGACGGAACGGTTGGCACGGGTGAGGCAGCGCTCGCGGGCGCAGTCGATTCGGTCACGCTACCTTTTGGTCACACCGCGATCAGTGAGCGCGAAGCCATGTTGACCCAGGTCCTACATTTCCTGCGCGAAGGGAAATTCTCGCAGAGTGCGGTTCCGGTTACGCGATGACTTCGCGGATAACGCTGCCGTAGACGTCGGTGAGACGGTGATTGCGGCCGCCAGATAAGAACGTCAGGTTCACGTGGTCGATGCCCAGCAGGAACAGCACGGTCGCCCAGAGGTCGTAGACGGTGGTGGGCTTGTCGATGGCGTGATACCCGAGTTCGTCCGTCCCGCCGTAGACCGTGCCACCCTTTGTGCCGCCACCGGCGAGCCAGATCGAGAAGCCGTACGGGTTGTGATCGCGCCCGTTGCTGCCTTGTGAAAATGGGGTGCGACCAAACTCGCCAGCCCAGATCACCAGCGTCTCGTCGAGCAGCCCTCGGCGTTCGAGGTCCATCAGCAACGCAGCGATCGGCTGGTCCACTTGATGTGCCATCGCTTTGTGTCCCTTGGCCAGTTCGCCATGCTGGTCCCAGGGGTTGGGCGCGCCGCCCGCGCCAATGTTGTGCGTCATGCAACTCAATTCGACGAAGCGCACGCCGCGCTCAACTAGCCGCCTGGCGAGCAGGCACTGTCTTGCATACGCGGCTTTCTGCGGCGCCGGATCATCGAGGCCGTAGAGCGCGCGAGTATCCGCAGACTCCAAGGACAGGTCGCAAAGCTCTGGCACCGCGGTCTGCATCCGCGCCGCAGTCTCGTAGTTGCGAATCGCAGCTTCGACCTGCGGGTCGTGCGCGGTCGCGCTGGCAAACATCGCATCGGCAGCGGCAAGATAATCGAGACCTCGGCGCTGGTTCGAATGCGACTCGCGCGGCTTTATGTTTGCTACCGGGTCTTGTGCATCGGCGACCAAGATAGATGCCTGATGATGGGCCGGTAAAAACCCGTTGCCAAACAGTCCAACGCCGCCGTGCGGTGCTACCGCGCCGCCACTTTGCAGCACCACGAATCCAGGTAGATTTTGATTCTCGGTGCCGAGGCCGTAGTGAACCCACGCTCCCGCACTCGGATGGCCGATGAATGGAAAGCCGGTGTGGAAGAAGTAATTGCCCTGTGCGTGCTCATTGACCTTGCTGGTCATCGAGCGGATCACGCAGAGCTTGTCGGCGCAGTGGCGCGCGAGCGACGGAAACATCGAGCTGATCATCATGCCGCTCTTGCCATGCTGCGCGAATGTGAACGGTGTCGGCATGATGTTGCCGTTGTCGTTGAACATCGTCCGCTCGACCTTGACTGGCATTGGCTTGCCAGCGAGCCTTTTCAGCAGCGGCTTGTCGTCAAACGAGTCGACCTGAGACACGCCGCCGGACATGTAGCAGAAGATCACGTTGCGAGCGCGCGGACGGAAGTTGGGCGCGGGCCTTTCTCGCGCGGGTTCTAGTCTTGGCAACAAGGCGGACAATGCAGCGAGGCCAAAGCCAGTCGAACAACTGCGCAGCAGCTCGCGGCGAGAGATGGGCGGGATCATTTTGGCCTCGATCCGCGGTCAGCGGAGATAGAGGAACTCTTTTTGGTTGCACATCGCGTGGGCTAGCAAAGCCCACGGGGAGGAGGCATTAGTATGGCGGTCAAGTTGCTGCAGTAGCTGTCTGTCGGCTGCGATCAAGTTTGAAAGCTGGGTGCGATACGTTTGCTCTTCAAGCGAAAGGCTCGCGCGCAACAAGGCATCCGTCATGACGGTGCTCTGTTGCTGTGCCAGCAACAGAACCTCGTTGCTCGACAAGGCGCGGTCAAACAATGCCGCATGATGAATGCGGCCCTTTAGCAGGCGACCCTCCGCCGGCGTGCCATGGCGCAGGCCGATCAGGATCTGCGCCTTGCCCCGCGTGAAGGTGACGGGACCCGATGTTTTGTATGGCGAGCCATAGGGTTCACCATTGCGATAGGCAGTGATCGTGCCATCGTCTGCGTAGACGAGTGCTAGATGAACGGGGCGATCGTTAGCCGAGGATTCCCATGGCCCATGAAACGATTGGGTGCGAGTAAAAAGATTGCTGCCAGCGAGCCATTGGCCCGGGTCCTGTTCGCCGAACACCAACGCATCAAACTCCGTGCCTTCGAGGTCCTGCAGGCTTATTACGCCACCGCCTTGTTGGCTTAGGTTGTCGACTTGGACCACCGCCAAAAGAGTTTTTTCGCGCACTGTTTTGCGTAGCGGCGCGGTCGACACGTAGCTCTGTCCACCAGCGAGCACGAGTGTATTGTCGAATAGTTTCGCTTCGCCATGCAGTTCACCGTGCATCTCGCCAACGTGGTCGCGGGTGTCTTTGTCGAAGTCCCATGCGGCGATGGGCTGCGGCAAACTCCCGGCTGGTGGCGGGCTGTTCTTTTCGCGTTGCGCCCTTAGCCGTTCGACGGCAAGCGCATCCAATTTTCGCAGCTGCTGCTCGGCAGGTTGAATCGCGTTATTGAGTTCAAGCCGAGTTTGTTGATCGGCTTTTTGCATGGCCGCGGATTGCTGCACGAAGGCGAGTGCCCGGTCCCGTTCGATCGCCGTCGGCATTCGGCCGAGCGCCGTGACATACATCGTGTCGATGCGTGTGCCCGGTGTCTGCTGCGAATGCTCGTCATCGAGTTGGGTTGCCCAGTGCTCGGCACATTGCATAACAAACGGGCTGTTGAGCATCGCCAGTGACTGCGCTGGCACGTTGGTCACATCGCGCTGGCCTTTGGTGCTAGCGGGTACCGGCTCATCGAACGCGGCAAGAAACGGGTCCATATCGTTGCGTTGCTGGCGCACGTAGACGCTGCGCCGCGGGGAATTGCCGCTCACCGGCTGGCCATATTGCGCAGGGTCGAGATCGCCCGCGACCGTGAGCAACGCATCGCGGATCGATTCGGCTTCGATCCGCCGCACGGCGAAGTGCGACAGATAGATGTTTTCGGGATCGCGCTCGAGTGCGCCATCGGTCGGCGTGCTGCTGCGCTGAAATGCATCTGACAGCACGATCTGGCGGATCAAGGTTTTTTGCGACCAACCCTGTTCGACAAACTCGCTGGCGAGATAGTCGAGTAACTCTGGATGCGAGGGTGGCGTCCCCATGTGGCCAAAATTGTCAGTCGTCAAAACTAGACCGCGACCAAACAGGTGGTGCCAAATCCGATTGACGATCACCCTTGCTACGAGTGGATTGTCACGGCGCAGCCAATCTTCGGCGAGTTCGAGACGGCCACTCGTTTTGGCCGGGCTAATGGTGCCGCCGAACGCGCTGAGGCTTCTGCGCGGCACGATTGTGCTCGGCTGCTTGTAGTTGCCGCGCAGGAGCAACGGCGCATCGTTGGGCTCGATCTCAATCACTCCCGGGCAGCGTTCTGGAACGAGCAGTGCGGTTTCCAGACTGCGGCATTCGGCCAGCAACACGGCGAGTTCTTTATGTTGGTCGGTTTGGTTTGGCAGCAAGTCCGCGCGCAGCAATGCGTCGAGGTAGAGCGCTTGTGCGTCGGTTGCACTGTGCAACAACCACGCTTGCGCAGCGATCCTCAGTGCTGCCGCATAGCCCTCTGCTAGCTCCAAGGTGCTAGCTGGCTCACGAGCCAAAAACGCATCGAGGATCGGCTGTGCAAACTCGCATGAATCGGTTGGTGCGCTTTTTCCGCTTGGCATGACCAGCACTTCGCGCACCCCGAAGAAGGATCGCGCGACATCTGTCTTAGCGAGCACTGGTTGGTCGGCAGCGGTCGTGAGTTCGACATGGATCTCATCGCCGGTCCAGTAGTTGAGGGAAAAGTGAAGCCAGCGCCATTGCCCAGAGTTCAGCTCTGTGATCGGAAACACCGAACCATCGCGTGGGTAGTGCTGCACCACGTAGCGCACGGCAGCACCGCCATCGCCAGTCACCCGCAGCCAAAGGTCATAGCTGCGATCTAGCGCGATGCTCGGCGACAGCAAGACACCTCGGTCCTTCATGGTGGTCAGGTGCGAGTAGGTGCCCGCTGGATAGATGCCGAGCAAAAATTTTTCCCCTTTGTCGGCAATCGCAAACGCACCTGCGGCACTGGTCTCTTGCACGGCAATGCCAGAGCTTCGCCATTGCTTTAGTGCGGCAGGCAAGGCGAGGTCATATTTAATGCTCGCTGTCGCCCGTGCAGCAGCGTTTGCTTTGCGCCAATCCTGCAATGGTGCTTCGTGTTTGCCTTCGTTCAGCACCGCAAATCCGTGTAGCAGGTCCGATGGCGATTTTGCCTGCGAGATCGCCGCTCGCAGCTGCTCGTCAGGATTGGTCAGTTGCTGCACAAGCCCCTGCGCAGAATCGCGGAATCGCGCGGCCAGCTTTGCTTGCAGATCTGCTTTTGTTCGGGTCAACCTGGCGCGCAACTGCTGCTGCGTCTCACTCGGCGCATCTGAGGTGATCACGGCTGGCGAACTTGAAGTGAAGATTCCGTAGAGTGCTGTGTAATCGCGTTGGCTGATCGGGTCGAACTTGTGGTCGTGGCAGCGCGCGCACGAGACCGTGAGACCTAAGAATGCCTTGCTTACAACATCGATCTGATCGTCTGTGAAGCGGATCAGTTCCTCGCGCGGATCGGTTGGCGCGTAGCCATGGAACACCATCCGCAAGTGCCCAGTGCCAAGTGCCGACTCGTTGCGGCCTTGCTCCCTGTCCAACCGAGGCCTTGGTAGCAGGTCGCCAGCTAGGTGTTCGCGCAGGAGTTGGTCATAGCCAACGTCCTGATTGAGCGCGCGAATCAGATAGTCGCGGTAGCGCCACGCATATGGAATCGCAGCATCGCCTTCGCTGCCATGCGAGTCGGCATAGCGCAGCCAATCCATCCAGTGCCGCGCCCAATGTTCGCCGAACTGAGGCGTTGCGAGCCATGTGTCGACGCATTGCGTGTATTCGTCCTGCCCTTCTGCCTCTGCGAACGCTGCGATTTCTGCCTTGGAAGGCGGCAGTCCGCGCAACGCAAAGCTCAGGCGCCGCAATAACACCGCGGGCTCGGCGCGGGGTGCTTTCACTAGGTGATGTTCTTTCTGCTGTTGCGAAACGAATTGATCGATGGGCTTATTCGTTGCTGGATTTGCATTATCTGCCGGCACGGTTTTATGAATTGGTTGAAAGCTCCACCAAGTGAGCCGCCGCCGCATTACCGCGTCCCAGTCCGTGTCGGCTGCAAGCTCTTCCTTGCTAGGCGGGTGATCGCGTGGATCCATTGCGCCATCCCGCAGCCATTGCTCGAAGTCTGCTATCACGCTCGCGGCAAGTGGCGGTCGCCCCTTTGGCATTTGCAGCTGCGGATTCGAGCGACGGATCGCCAGCAGCAGCCGGCTGGTCAAAGGCAGAGAAGGCGCGATAACTGGGCCATTGTCACCGCCGCGCAACAGGGCTGCGCGGTGGTCAAGTGCAAGGCCACCCTGCTGTTTGCCGTTGCTGCTGTGACACTCGTAGCAATCTTGTGCGAGCACTGGCCGGATGCGTCGTTCGAAGAACTCAACCGCGGCGGTTGCCGAAGTGCTGGCGGTGCTTTGCGCATGAACGCTGCCCAGCACCACGAACGTGAGGCAAATGGCGATCTGCAAAATGCGCAAGGCAATGGCGTGCATGGGAAACAGCACGCGCAGTAGCGCGGCCGGCAGATGCTAGCCAACGTTTTGCCTTGCAACCATTGGCGGACTCGATCATTGGTTCGCTATCTGCCCGTTGTTTTTCCCGAGCGCGGTTTGTCCAGCCACTAAGGTTGGCTGTGCGATCCGCCAGAAGACCTAGGTGGGTGTTGTGGTCACCTCATCGTGACCAAGGTTTAGGCGCCAAAAAAGTCCGTGCAAACGAACGGCTGGCTGACTTCTCGTGAGTGCGGCACATTCGCCGTTTGCGGCTTGTAAAGAATGGAGTCATTCCGCCGTTTTTTTGGCCGCAGAAACGGCCTTTTTAGTCGCAGCAAAAAACCTGGTGGGATTTTGTCGTGCCGAACACGGCAACGACGTGGGTTTCCATTCTGTAAAAAATCGCTGTTGCTGTGCCGGCCTGCCACTTGACGCTGCTACTTGACGGCAAATACCGGACGCTGTTGTGCTGCGATCCCTTGCCCTTTCCCAAACTGTTACCCGCAACCTTTACAGACTGGCGAACCTGCGAGCAGGAGTTCACACCAGTTCTCGACCAACTGTATTGCTGTTCTGCGTCGTAATCGGATTGTGCAACCGTTGGCATTGCAGGCCGATCGCCGCTAACCTCCAAACGCTTTCCCCAAAACCATACGGAGCAATACGCCGTGGCTGAGTTTGTCGGCGAAGGCCTCACCTATGATGACGTCCTGCTGGTGCCGCAGATGGCCTCGGCATTGCCGCGCGACGTCCAAACCCGAACCCGTTTCTGCCGTGGTGTTGAGTTGCAAGTTCCGATTGCCTCTGCGGCAATGGACACCGTCACCGAAGCGCACATGGCGGTGGCGCTGGCGCAGCAAGGTGGCATCGGCATCGTGCACAAGAATCTCTCAATCGAAAAACAGGTTGTTGAGGTCGACAAGGTAAAGCGCAGTGCCAATGGCGTGATCCAGGATCCGGTTGTGCTGAAGGCGGAAGACACGGTTGGGTCTGCTAAGGATCTGATGCAGAAGCACAAGATCAGTGGCCTGCCCGTCGTCGATGAGCGGCGGCGTGTGATCGGCATCCTGACTCACCGCGATCTGCGTTTCGTCGATCGCCGTGAGTCTGCGGTCAGCACCGTGATGACTTCGCTCAACTTGGTCACTGCGGTGCCCGGCACGACCCTGGAGCAAGCCCGTTCGATCCTGCAGCGCAACAAGGTCGAGAAGCTGATCTTGGTGCAACTGGATGGCACGCTCGCAGGCCTGATCACGATGCGGGACATCCGCGGCACTGAGGAGTTTCCGTTCGCTGCGCGCGACGCTCAGGGGCGGTTGATCGTTGGCGCGGCAGTGGGTGTGCACGACCTGCTGCGCGTTGAGAAACTGGTAGAAGCTGGTCTTGATGTGATTGTCGTGGACACGGCGCATGGCCACAGCAAGAACGTGATCGACACTGTGATTGCGATTAAGAAGGCGACCAGGGTGCCGGTCGTTGCTGGCAATGTCGGCACCTACGACGGTGCAAAGGCCCTTGTGGATGCGGGTGCCGATGGCATAAAGGTCGGCATCGGTCCTGGCTCGATATGCACGACGCGCATCGTGACCGGTTGCGGCGTGCCGCAGATGACGGCTGTGCTCGAAGCGGTGCGCGCTTGTGCGCAAGCGGGCGTGCCGGTGATTGCCGATGGCGGCATCCGGCAGTCGGGTGATGTTGTGAAGGCACTCGCCGCGGGAGCCTCATGCGTGATGCTCGGCTCGCTGCTGGCTGGCCTCGATGAATCGCCCGGTGAGACGATTTTGTTCCGCGGCCGATCCTTCAAGACAGTGCGCGGCATGGGGTCGCTCGGCGCCATGGAGCAGGGCTCTGCCGATCGCTACGCCCAAGGCGATGTGAAGGACAAGATGAAATTTGTTCCCGAGGGCGTAGAAGGCATGGTGCCGTATCGCGGTGCGGTGTCGGACTTCGTCTACCAGTTAGTCGGTGGGTTGCGCTCGGGCATGGGCTACTGCGGCGCACGCACGCTGGCCGAGTTGGCGGCAAAAGCGCGCTTCTTGAAAGTTACTTCAGCGGGCTTGCGCGAGTCGCATCCGCACGACATTCAAATCACTAAGGAAGCGCCCAACTACAGCGGCGAAGCATGAGTCAACCTTTGCAGGTAAATGGCGGCGAAGGTCCTAGCGGCGGTGTCCTGATTGTCGATTTCGGCGCGCAATACTGCCAACTGATCGCGCGGCGCGTTCGCGAACTCGGGGTCTATTCGCGGATCACGGTGCCTGAGCGCGCGATGTTTACTTTTGCGGCGATGCGGCCCAAAGCCGTGATCCTCAGTGGTGGTCCGCGCTCGGTCTACGAGCACGACGCGCCAAAGCTGGATGGCGCGATCCTGCAGCAAGGTGTGCCAGTGCTCGGCATCTGCTACGGCCTGCAGTGGATGGCGCAAAATCTTGGTGGCCAGGTGACGCCAGCGCAATCGGGTGCGGAATATGGCCGCACGGCATTGGAGGTCATCGAACCGCAGGGTTTCCTCCAGGGCGTGCAAAAGAACGGGATCGTCTGGATGTCGCACGGCGACAAAGTCAGCAAATTGCCGCCTCATTTTCAGGTGCTGGCAAAGAGTGAACCGTGCCCCTTTGCGGTCGTAGCGGATCCGAGTCGCTTTTTTTATGGCCTGCAGTTTCACCCGGAAGTGGCGCACACGCAGGACGGTCAACTCATGCTGGCGAACTTCGTCCGCAACATTGCCAAGTGCACAGCGGACTGGGATCCCGGCCAGATCGTCGAGCGCAAAATTCAGGCGGTGAAGGACTTGGTCACCCCGACCGGCGAAGTGGTGCTTGGCCTGTCGGGTGGCGTTGATAGTTCTGTCGCAGCGGTGATCATCCATCGTGCGATTGGCAATCGGCTGCACTGCGTGTTCGTCGACAACGGCCTGTTGCGCAAGGACGAGCGCATGGGTGTCGAGGCACTGTTTCGCGATGAGTATCACATGGACCTCAAGGTCGTTGATGCCAGCGAACGCTTCCTCAGCCAGTTGAAGGGCGTGGTTGATCCCGAACAAAAGCGCAAAATCATCGGCAAGATTTTCGTCGATGTTTTCAAGAGCGAAGCCAGTGGCATCAAGAACGCGAAGTTTCTCGGTCAGGGCACGCTGTATCCCGACGTGATCGAGTCGGTGTCTGCGCACGGTGGCGCCACCTCGACGATCAAGAGCCATCACAATGTCGGTGGTCTGCCGAAGGACCTCGACATGACGCTGGTTGAACCGCTGCGCGACTTGTTCAAGGACGAAGTGCGTGCGATCGGAAGGCAGATGGGGTTGCCGCCCGCGTTGATTGATCGCCAACCTTTCCCAGGCCCTGGTCTTTCGGTGCGTTGCCTTGGTGAGATCACGCAGGAAAAACTTTTTGCACTGCGTGCCGCGGATGCGATCGTTCGCGAAGAGACTGAAAAAGGCGGGCATCATCACCGCCTGTGGCAGTACTTCGCGGTCTACGTGCCGCAAAAGACCGTCGGCGTGAAGGGGGATGCCCGGGTCTACGAGGACGTGTGCATGCTGCGCTTTGTCAGCTCGGTTGATGCGATGACCGCAGACTGGGAGATGCTGCCGATCGAGACGATGCGCAGGATTTCGAGCCGCATCCTCAACGAGGTGAAGGGCTTTGCGCGCGTCGGACTCGATATCAGCAGTAAACCACCGGCCACGATCGAGTGGGAGTAGCCGAGGGGAAATGGACTTCGATCGACTTTTGCGCAACTGGCAAAACCTCGCTACCACCGATCCGCTCTGGGCGATTCTTTCTGATGAAGGCAAGCAAGGCGGTCGCTGGAACCTAGACGAGTTCTTCCGCAGCGGCGAAGGCTTCATCAACTACATCGGTGAAGCCCTGCACCAGCGACGGATCGATGTGGCGCGCGGTTCTGCGCTCGACTTTGGTTGCGGCTATGGTCGACTAACGCAGGCGTTGACGCGCCACTTTGCCAAGGTCGTTGGCGTGGATGCCGCCGAGGCAATGGTGTTAGCCGCACGCAAACACAACCGCTTTGGCGAGCGTGTGGCATACGTCTACAATCCTGTGCCTGACTTGGCGGTGTTCCCGTCTGCCTCGTTTGATTTTGTGCTTACGGTGCTCGTGCTGCAGCACATGCGGGCTGATTTCCAGCAGGGCTATTTGCGCGAGTTCCTGCGCGTTTTGCGCCCTGGTGGCGTGCTGTTCGTGCAGATACCCACAGTGCCAACAACGCCTGTCCTCGACTCAATATCGCGAGTAGACGAAGTTGCTGGCGAAGCCTGCATCGAGATCCATGGTCAATCACAGGCTTCGGTAGAGGCCCTATTTTTGGCCGCTGGCGGCGAGCTTTTGTACGCCGAGGCCGATACTTGGGCAGGCGTAGAATGGGGCAGCATGCACTACTGCGTGCTGCGGCAGCCGTAGTGCGACGCTCGTTTTTGTGTTTCCTAGCTTGTCTCGCTTTGTTCCTCGCATTGCCTCAGCGCGTGCCGCACTCAATGGACACCCACTTCTTTGTGGTGTGGCTTGAGCAAGGCCATCAGGAATACCCGCGCCACCCGCTCTACATGCAATTGGCGCGGTTCATGTATCAGATCTTGCTACTGCCAGGGGCAAGGCCATACACGGCGCTGCTCGTGCTTTCGGCGGTATCCGCCGCGGCAGGCCTGGCGTTTGCGAGTGCCGCGGCAAAGCGACTGGTCGGCTTTGCCCAAAGCGAAGTCCTGCTGCCGCTCGGACTCGTGTGCGTTCCTTCGTTGTTTTACTTTGCCACTGCCGCAGAGATCGGTGGCGTTGCATCTGGCGCCTCGGGGCTGGCATGGTGGAGCTTTGCGCGTTTTGGTGAACGCCGCACTTACTCTGCTGCGGTGATCCTTGGCCTCTGCACCGGGCTTTCTGCGGGCGTGCACGCATTTGGTCACCTCTTGCTGCCCATGTTTGTCATTGCAGCAACGGTGCTGCGCCTTGCCCCAAGCGGTGCGCGACTCGTGCCATTGGTGCTTGCTGCGACGACGCATGGCCTGGTTGCGGTGCTTGTGGCGGTGGTTTCTGGTGTCGGTGCGCGTGGCCAAGCGGTGGATGCATGGCAGCATCTGCTCGAACGGTTTGATACTTTGGATCTCAGCAAAACAGCAATCGTGTTCTGGCGCGAATGGCTTTTGTCGTATGCCCCTTGGTCTTTGATTGCGATCGTCGGCCTGTTTGCCAAGCGGAGTCGCGCCTTTGCCTTGATCACGTTGTTGTTTGTCGTGTTGCACCTGCCGCTTTCTGTGTTGCTACTTGGTTCGATCGGTGCCGACGAAGATGGCATGTATTTTCTTTCGCTTGCGGTGCCGGCAGTCGTTACCGCGTTGCAGTTGCTCGCTGGCCGCACGTTGTTTGCCGCGATGATCCTTGGCGCGCTGCTCAGTGTTGCGCTGGCAAAGCCACACTGGCCGCAGCCTGGCTCGGTTGGCTTTTGCGAAGGTTTGCAGACGTTGCGCACCGAGGGCAACTTCGTGTTGGTCGCAACGACGAAGGAGCGTGATGCGGCACGATCGCGCGTAGATGAAGTCGTCATCCTCGAACTGGATCGCCTGCTCGGCTTCTACCTGCTAGCGCAACGTGAAGGAAAGACGCCAAAGCAGTGGTTTAGCGAACTGATGACGAAGCAAGACATGCCGATCCTGTTCACCAAGGAAGCGGCGGCCATCCTGAGCAACTATGGCCCTCCGTTTGAAGGCCTTTGGTCGTTAATAGAGCGCGACTACAGTGTCGAATCCGTGCAGCGGATTGACTTCTATGGCTGCTTTATTCGGCCGCACTGATTCAGCGGCGGTGATTCAGCGCTGCACTGGGGGCACCGCTTAAGGGCTACCGGCTGCGCAGCCCCGACCGCGAATCACTTCGCGCGTAGCCACCCGAGGATCTCGCGCAACTTGGGTGGGTTGCCGGTCATCAATACCCCGATGCGGAAAACCTTGCCCGCAAGTCGGAATGCGACGATGACGCTGACGAGCAACAGCAGACCCGTGATCACATATTCATAGGCTGCAGGTGGGCCACCAGCCCGGTTCATCATCGTGAATGGCGTGAAGAGCGGGATGTAGCTCAGCACCTTTGCAACCGTGCCGTTTGGCTCCTGCACGACAAAGAACATCGAGACGAGCGGCACCATCATCAGCACGAAGACTGGTTGCAGCAGGTTTTGCGCTTCTTTCAGGCTGTTGGTAACGGAGCCAAGCCCAACCAGGATCGCGGCGAAGAGTAGGTAGCCGCCAAGGAAGTAGGCGACGAACGAGATCAGATAGAGCGGATCGCCGATCACTTCCATGAGCGGAAAATCCATGCCGGTGATCAGTCGTGGCGCGAGCCAAACGCCGAGCAAGGTGCAGACCACCCAGGAGCCAACGATGGTGAGACCGGTTGCCGCGATGCCCCAGATTTTGCCGGACATCAGTTCCAGTGGCGATACCGAGCTGAGCAGCACCTCGATGATGCGGTTGCTTTTCTCTTCGACGGTGTTGGTCAGCAGCATTTGTGCTGCCGTGAAGATTGCGACCCACAACAGGTAGACGAAGCCAAATGGCGCGTACTTATTGGCCTTCTCGCCGGACTTCACGTCTTGTGCATCGCCATCCTTGCCGACCTTTTGTTCGCGAAAGCGGACCTGTTCGGCGATCGCCTGGGCGACTTTCGGATCGAGCTTGGCGTCTTTGATTCGCAGGCTTTGCACTACGCGTGTCGCCGCTTCGCCGTACCAATCTCGCAGCGCCCCGTCAGTGAGGTTGTTGGAGACGTAGTTGAAGTCGCCGAGGCTGGTAAGCGGGGCCACGCCGATTTCGAAGAACGCGAATAGAGTGCCCTTCTCGACGAGCTCGTTGAGGCGCTTTTTCTGCACGGCCGGTTCAAGAGTGTCGAGGCCGAGTTGCTGCAGGCTCTGGTGCTCGTATTTGCGGGCCGTGGACATGCCCTTGTTGCTCGCAATCAGTGTGTCGAGATCTGAAGCGGGTAGCTCTCGCATGACCTGCATCAAGTCAATCAACACTTCCTCCGGCGGGTTCGCTTCCTCATTGCTGCCATTGATTGGCAGCGCATTTTTCATGCCGGCCTTGGCGCGCTGCAAGGCGGCCGGTAGTTGCTCGTTGCTCTTTAGCAGTTTGCCAAGTGCCAGTAGGTCTGGAGTTCGCGCCGCGCGTTCGATCCGATCAGCGATCTTCTGGGCGCTGAGGTCGAGCACTGCATACGACTGTTGCTGCTTCAGTTTGTTGAGGATCCAGCCGGCGCTGATCGAGATCGCGATGATTACCGGGAATGCGATGATGCCGATCCAGAACGTCTTGGTGCGGACGTTCTCGAGGTATTCGCGTTGCGCGACGAGGATGGTTTTGTTTGCCATGTTCAGCGCGCTCCTTCAGTGCTGGCCTTGTTGGCCAATTTCTGGTTCGCAGATTCGACGGTGCGGACGAAGATTTCGTGCAAGGTAGGGGCGCGATATTCGAAGCGACGGATCGTGATTCGTTCGATGAGCCAGCGCAGCGCCAATTGCGGGTCATCGCCATGCTGCAGGAAGATTTCAGCCTGCTTGCCGTGGTCATTGACGCGGATCGCGCCGGGCAGTTGTTGCAGCACTCGACCGTCGCCGTCGTAGTCGAGCTGGATACTGAACTCGCGGCCCTGCTTGATCTCGCCGAGCGGACCGGCGAACTGCAGCTTTGACCTGTGCAACATCATCACATGGTCGCAGAGCTGTTCTGCCTGCTCCATTACGTGCGTGCTGAAGATCACCGTGCGGCCTTCGTGCTTCATGCGCAGGATCGTGTCGCGCATCAAATCGCGATTAACAGGGTCCAGCCCGCTGAACGGTTCATCGAGGATTACCAGTTCGGGATCATGGATCAACGTGCCGAGCAGCTGAACCTTCTGGCCCATGCCCTTGCTCAGCGACTCACATTTCTTATCGAGCCACTCGCCTAGGCCATAGGTAGTCAGCAGCTCGCGCGCTTTCAGATTGGCGGTGGTGCTGTCCATGCCCTTCAGCTTGCCGAAGTAGGCAACGATCTCCGCGGTCCGCATCTTCTTGTAGAGCCCCTTCTCTTCCGGCAGGTAGCCAAGCCGATCCTTCAGCGACGCAGCATCAGGCTTGCCGAGCACGGTGATGGAACCTTCATCCGGATGAAAGATGCTCATCACCATGCGAATGGTGGTGGTCTTGCCGGCGCCGTTCTGGCCGAGGAAGCCGTAGATGCAGCCTTTCGGGATCTGCAAGGAGAGTTGATCAACGGCGGTGAAGTCGCCAAAGCGCTTCGTGACACCGTCGAGAATGAGCGCGTGCTGCATACGAATGAGGCGCGGCGGATGCCGAGCCAGTAAAGGAGAATGTCAGTTGGTTTGTGACGTTGAAAGCGGGGCACTTTCGAACCGCCGCCATCGAGGATCTGGGGAAATTTATTAACTGCCGAGTTGCTGCTTCAGTAGTCGATCGACCGCCGTCGGATCGGCGCGACCGCGGGTGGCGCGCATGACGTGTCCCTTCAGCGCATCGAGTGCGCGCATCTGGCCGCGCTTGATGTCCGCTGTGGCCGCGGGCAACGCAGCGATGGCGGCGGCGACCAGCGGCGCTAGCACGCTTTCTTCGGTGATCTTGTGCAGTCCGAGAGTTTCGATTGCGGTATGGGCGTCTTCGCCGCGGTCCAACATGCGGGCAAATGCTTGCTTGGCGGACACCATGGTCAGCTCGCCGCGAGCGATGCTGCGTAGCAGTTCGCCGAGTGCTGCGGGCTTTACCGGAAAGTTCTCCAACGCAAGATTTCGATCCCTCACCGCCTGTAGCACGTCCGTCATGACCCAGTTGCTGGCGGCTTTTACTTCACCTGCGGCAATGGCAAGACTCTCGAAGTAGTCGCCGAGCACTCGCTCACTGGTCAGCACTGTGACATCGTGTTCGGGCAGGCCAAAAGTTGTGCGGTACCGTTCGCGGCGCGCGGCGGGCAACTCACTGAGGTTGGCGCGTTCGTTTGCAATGAGTGATTCGTCGCAGCAGAGTGGCAATAGGTCAGGATCGGGGAAATAGCGATAATCATCGGCCATCTCCTTGCTGCGCATCGGTCGCGTTTCCGCCTGCTCATCGTTCCACAGCCTGGTTTCCTGCCTGATCAGCCCGCCGGTGGCGAGCACCGCAGTCTGCCGGCGTATTTCGTATTCCAGTGCGCGCTGTACCATCTTGAGCGAGTTGAGGTTTTTGATCTCAACCTTGGTGCCGAGGGGCGCACCAACGGCTGCCATCGAGATGTTGGCGTCGCAGCGCAGCGAGCCGAGTTCCATGTCGCCATCGGATACGCCAGTAAATCGGACGATCTCGCGTAGCTGCAGCAAGAACGCATGCGCATCGGCGGGATCATGCAGCTCCGGTTCGCCGACGATTTCGATCAGCGGCACACCAGCGCGATTCAGGTCGATCAGCGTGCCAGCGTCGGTATGGATCAGCTTGCCCGCGTCTTCCTCCAGATGAATGCGCGTCAGCTTGCAAGCCCGGTTGTTGCCCAGTGGCACGCTGCCGCCGCGACAGTAAGGGTCCTCATACTGACTGATCTGGTAGCCCTTGGGGAGGTCTGGGTAGAAGTAGTGTTTGCGCGCAAAGTGCGACACGGGTTGCACCTCGCCGCCAAAGGCAATTGCCGCGCGCACGGCGAGGGCGATGGCGCGTGCATTGATCACAGGCAGCGTGCCAGGCAGGCCGAGATCGACCACATCCACGCGAGTATTGGGCTGGTCGCCGGCGGCGTTTGGCGCTGGTGAGAACAACTTCGATTGCGTGCGCAATTGCACGTGCACCTCGAGGCCGATGGTTGGGATCAGCCCGCTCATGACAGCGGCCGCTGCAAGTGCCAATTGGTCTGCTGCTGAAACACCGATCCGACTTGCAGCAGCAGCGACTCGGCAAACTTTGGTGCCGTGAGTTGCAGCCCGGCAGGAAGTCGTTCCACAGCAAAGCCACACGGCAGCGAAAGTGCCGGCAGTCCAGCGAGGCTTGCGGGCACGGTTAGCGCGTCACACCAATACATTGCAATCGGATCTTGCAGCTTGCTACCGAGTGCAAATGACGGCATCGGCGATGTCGCACTCGCCAGCACATCGCACTGGGTGAAGGCGTACGCAAAGTCCGCGGCGAGCATTGCGCGAACCCGGGTTGCCTGACCGTAGATCTGGTCTTGATAACCCTTCTGCAGCGCGAAGGTGCCGAGCAGGATGCGCAATTGCACTTCCGCACCAAATCCTTCGCTGCGGCTCTGCTCGTAGAGTTCATCGAGCCTGCGAGTGTGCGCGGTGCGGTGGCCGTAGCGGACCCCGTCGTAGCGGGCGAGGTTGGAGGATGCCTCGGTGGATGCGAGTAGGTAGTAGGTCGCTACGGCGTGTTTGACGCTCGGCAGTGCAACCTCGACGATCGTTCCGCCGCAGGCACGCAATTGCTCTTGTGCGGTGCGCACTGCGAGCTTGATCCCTTCATCACCAGTGGCTTCTTCAAACTCGCGCACGATGCCAACCCGGATGCCACGCAGGTCCTTGCGTCCGTCGAGTTCTTGCAGGTAGTTCGGGACCGTGCGTTTTGCGCAGGTGCTATCACGTTCGTCGTCACCGGCGATTTGCAGACCGAGTGCAACGTCTTCGATTGCGCGGCCGATCACGCCAACGCAGTCGAGCGAACTGGCGTAGGCAACCAGTCCAGAACGGCTCACGCGGCCATAGGTTGGCTTTAAACCCGTCACGCCACACATGGCTGCCGGCTGACGCACCGAACCGCCGGTGTCGCTACCAAGTGCCAGTGGGCAAAAGTCCGCCGCAACTGCCGCTGCGCTGCCGCCACTGCTGCCGCCCGGCACATGGCTCATTTGCCAAGGGTTGCGCGTTGGACCAAACGCCGAGCGTTCGGTTGAGCTACCCATGCCGAACTCGTCCATGTTGGTGCGTCCGAGCAGGATCGCGCCGAGTTGTTCGAGCCGGGCAACCGCAGTTGCCGTGTAGGGCGAAACGAATCGTTCGAGCATCTTGCTGCCGCAGGCGCTGATCTGGCCTTGGCACAGCAGATTGTCTTTGATCGCCACTGGCACGCCGGCGAGTGGCCCGAGTGTTTGGCCAGAACGTTGTGCACGATCGATGGCCGCAGCGCTTTGCAAAGCGCGTTCCGGCCACAGTTCCACGAATGCATGCAGCTGCGGATCGAGTTCGCGAATGCGTTGTAGATGGGCCTGCGCGACGTCGCTGGCGCGCAGTTCGCCGCTTTGCACCCTGGCTGCGATTGCGCGCGCACCGAGTTGGTGGGAAACGCTCATCCTTCGATTATGCGCGGCACTAGAAATGCGTCGGCCGCAGTGCGCGGCGCATTCGCGAGTGCAACCGATACTGGGAGTGGCGGGCCACAGATGTCGTCGCGCAGCGGTTTGCCGGGGGCCGGGTTTTCAATGTGCGTTGCCGGCGTGTCGATTGCCTGCAGACTCGCGAACGCCTGCAGGATCACCGCCATTCTGGCGCCAAGCTCAGCAGACTGGTCATCGGTGAGGCAGAGCCGAGCCATCTTCACGAGGCGGCGCAGGTCTTGGGGATCGGGAGCAAAGGGGCCTGCGGGCATGCGATTGTGCGGACTCTAATGCCGCCAACGCTCCATGCCAGCGCGATCTGATGGTGGTCAGATTGTCAACCCGTGAATCTTTCGTACATGCCTCACGATCGCGTTGCGCGGGATCGACTCGTGCACTAGCCGTGAGCGTTTGGCACTGACCGGTTGGCCCACCCGCAAGCCCAGCAAAAAGCGAAGCCCTAGGAGCATTGGCACACGGCAGGACACATCGTTAGACTTTTGGCGCGCAGCGGGAGGACAGTTTGACTTCCCGTGCATCGGCAACCGGGGTGCAAGTTATGCCCCGGTCGATTGGCAGAGTCCTCGCAGGTAAGTGAATATGGAACCATCCGCCCTCGCAGTGGTCGGCCTCACGTGCAACGTCGTGGGGGTGTTCTTTCTTGCGAACTCGATTCGCTTCCGCGATCCAAGGCGTGCCTTGGCCGAGTCGCTGGCCGCCAGCATCAAGAGCCTCGACAAGGTGAGGGACATCGCCCTAAACACCATGCAGGTGGTGATCGGGTTCTTGTTTTTGACCACGGGCTTCTTGCTGCAAATCGTCGGTCGTTGGGATTACGAATACACGACGCTGGCGATGTGCTTTGGCATCGTTTTGTTTGCCGTCGTGGTCTACGGGGCTGGTGCCTACACCTCAAGGCGCACTTTCAAGCGCCTCCTGCGCGAATTTTTCCGGGCGCAGCCCAATTGGTCGTTCACGGAGGACATGGTGCTGACCAAGGAGGTTGGCACAGTTCTCGGCGTGCAAGATTCACCGGACATGACGGTCGAGGCGTATGTGCAACAGGTGCGTTTGGCGCTCGGTATGACAGCGCCCAATCCAAAGCTGAATTCGGTCTCGGACCGAGCGCGTCGCATCGTGTTGCCGGGTCGATAACTAGGGCCCAGCGAAAGCGAGTAAACCCGGCGGAAAGGTGGAAAAAACGCACTGGCTTGGCGGGAATCGTGGCTGTCACTCCCAGTAGGTCGTGCCTCGTTCCCAGCTGCCTGCGATCCGCCGTTTTTGGCGCGAACTTCGGCTCGTCGTCACGGACCTGCTGCTGCCGCCGCATTGTCCAGGGTGCGGTGACTGTGTCGCTGGGCTTTGCGAGTTGTGTCGACGGCACTTGGTTGAACGCTCGAGCCATTGTTGCCCGCGCTGCGGGGAACCGACTCTCGTTCTGGGGTTGGCTTGCCGTTCGGATCACCGCGCCTTGGCAGGAATGCGTTGGGCGCGCGCGCCATTTGCATATGCGGGCACCGGCGGTGCGTTGGTTCGCCGCCTGAAGTTTGATGGCGATTTTGCTGCCGGACAAATGTTGGCGCGGGAAATGGCGTTTGCCGCTCTGCCAATGGTGCGTTCTGCCGCATGGCGGCGAGCTGTTCTGGTCGGCGTGCCGCTGCACCGTTCGAGGTTGCGGGAGCGGGGCTTCGATCAGGCGCAGTTCTTGGCGATAGAAATCGGCCGCCGACTCAACCTCGTGGTTGCGTCCGGCGTGTTACGCCGCGTGCGTGCCACATTGCCGCAGGGCGACCCGCGAGTTACTTCGCGCAGCAGCAACATCGACGGGGCGTTTGCGATCCGCGCCGCACGCGCAATCCGTGGCCAGCACGTGCTGCTGATCGACGACGTAATTACTTCGGGTGCGACGGCGCGCGCCTGCGCTTTGCAACTGCAAGCAAATGGCGCAGTCGCAGTCGCACTGGTGACCGCCTGCCAAGCCTGACCGCCATGCAAAACGAGGGTCACCCTTCGCTCACGAACCGCAGGTTAAGATCATCGAGTATGTCGCCGCACGGAGTCGTTGCTGCCACTTGTGCGGCGGGTGGTAAGCTGATTTTTGTTGCGCAGCTAGACGCGCAGCGCGTGCTCAAACTGATTGACGCGGTCAATGGCTTGGCTGAAGTCGTCTTCGGTGAAGTTTGGATCGATCGTGTATTCATCGTCCAAGCCGCCCTTGCCGGTCCGCACCAAGATGGTGCCAACCTCGGCGCGCTGACCAGAAAGGATGTCTGCTGTCGTGTGACCGATCATCCAGCAGCGGTGCAGGTTGAGATCGAACTCCTGCTGGGCCATCTTGAAAATGCCAGGTCCGGGTTTACGGAACACCGATTCGCGGCGGAAACGGCCCTTGCCCTTTGGGTGGTAGGGGCAGGAGTAGATTTTTGTGATCGGAATACTTTCGGCCTGCATGCGCACCAGAAAGCGCTCGCAGAATTGGGTGAAGTCGCGTTCACGCCGCTGGCCAAAAGCGATGTCGTGCCGGCTGGTCGCAATAAACATCCGGAAGCGTCGAGGGTCGATGCGACCGAGGGCTTCGAGGCTGCCCGGTAAAAACTCGATGTCACCAGATGGGTTCAGGTCCGGGCTTTGGACCAGCACGCCATCGAGTTCAAAAAACACACCTTGCTTGTCAGGGATCTTGGCCATGGGGGTGCAGTTAGGATCGGCTTGTCGGCACCATTTCTGGAAAGTGCAGTAATATTTCCTTGCTGGGTTGTTGTTATTATTTGTTTGGCACATAGAAAAGAACGGCAATCGTTAGTCCTAGGTGGCTTTGCAGCCAATGTGGCAAAGACACTTATGACAGGTTTTCCTCATCAATTTTATGCGCGAAGAAAACGAATTGATGGTCCGAATTCAAGCAGGGGATCTGCTTGCATTTGAGAGCCTGGTCAAGCGATATCAGTTTATGGTTTATGGACTTGCAATGAGCATTTTGCGTCGTCCCGAAGACGCAGAAGAAGCGGCACAGGATACGTTCCTGAAGCTGTTTCGTGCTCGCGACCAGTTTGATGTCAGTCGTAAACTAGAGCCTTGGCTCCTGCAAATTGCTGGCAATGTTTGCCGCGACCGCCGACGTCGCGTGCATGTCGAAGCAAAGCTGGGTGTCACTGACAATGCGGCCGAGGGCTTGATCGAACAGGTCTCGGATGAACGTTCGGTTGAAAATCCGAGTCATAACCATATCAATATTATTCATAATGAGTTAGCTCATATGAATGCCAAGCTGAGGTTGCCGATGGAACTAAAATATCTGCGCGGCATGTGTCACGCTCAGATCGCTCTTGTTTTGGGGATCTCGGTCAGCAGTGTGAAGGTTCAAATCGCTCGGGCAACGGATCTGCTTCAGCATCGCCTGCAAAGGCTGACAGGCACATGACCGGCACAACGCCATGGCAAGAACCGCCCGATTCGGCGGATTTGACCCGGTATCCGCCGACCAATCCCGAGTGCGCCAAGGTGCGCGCAATGCTTCGCGACTACGTGGATGGCGAGTTGTCGGAACTGCTTGTGGCCGAAGTGACTCTGCATGTCCATGAGTGCAGCACCTGCGCGCTTGCTCTTGGTCGCAAAGAGTTTTTTAGCAAGCAATTACATAGCGCCTTTGCACTGGATAGTGCGACTTTTCCCATGGCAGGGTTTGCCCATCGCACAATGTTGCGATTGACGCAGGAACTGGCTCTCAGAGGTGATGCTGCTTTGACCGTCTCGGGTCCCAAGCCTGCGGGGCATAGCTTTTTTACTGCAAGCCGATTGAACAGCTACTTGGCGCGCAACGCGATGTATTGCGCGTTGGCCGTTTTACTGGTCGTTTGCGGCTTGATCCTTGTTCAGAGGCAAACTGGTTCGCTGTTTGGCATCGGGCCCAGTGCCGCCCGCTGGTCAGTGGCGCAATCGACGAATTCGTTTTACTACGATGGGGATCGCATCGTCGACTTGGAAGAAGGGCAGGGACTTGGCGAAAGCCCGTGGATCATTGTCCGGAATGGCAAAGCGGTCTTTGACTTCCTAGACAGCAGCAGAAATCTGGAACAACCAGTAGCACAGGTGACCGTCCTCAGCCACAGCGAAGTGAAGATGCAGGGTGGGATGCCTCTGCTGGTCTATGGCTCGATGGAATTGCATTCGCAGCGGGCACTCTCCGTGAGCTTCATCGACGGTTCGCGAGTATTGCTCGGAAGCGGCGTGTATAACTTAGACTTATGGACCGAACGTTCGGTCGATTACGCGTTGCGCGCAGGTGCTTTCGACACTGCGGTGCAAGTGGAAGTCATCGCCGGTGAAGCGGCGGTTATCGTGCGCGACAGTAGTTTGTGGATGCCAGACACCGTGGTGACGATGGGGCAAGTCGGTAGTTACCGTGGTTTTGCCAGTGGGACCGTCGAATCAATTGCATCGTCTGGGTCAACATTAGGAGCGGCGCGCACCGGGGAGCCGGCACCAAACCCAGTGCCAGCAGCGGCGCCAGACTTGGTTGGCTATGCAGTCATTCAAAGCGTGGGTTCTCCCCCGCTGCCATTGGCAAGTCTGATCGTCGATTACCTAGGTGAAAGTGGCAAACGTCAAGCAAACTTGACCACCGACGAAGCGGGGCTGTTTGCACTCGGTGCACGTAGCGGCCTGAAGGGCGATTGGGTCATCATCCAAGCAAGGCCGCCAACGGGCCGCGAGGACCTCGGCTTGGTTGTGCCGCATGCCGTTCGTTTGCATCCTGGATTATCAACTCACATCCTGAATGACGCCGTGAGTTTTAACCCTGCGGCGTTGGCCAGTGGGCAGGTCGTCGATGCTGAGGGCAGGGCACTCGTAAGCGTGAGTCTAGTTCCGTGCCTCTACGACAATCTTTCTGGTCATATTCAAGCCCTGCTGAACATGGCAATTCAGACGGATCAGTTCGGTCATTTCGAACTGCGCGGACTACCAAGCAAACTTCAGCAGCATCAGTCACTGTGTCTCATCGTATTCGATGAACTGCACCAAGTCGCATTCGTGCCATTGCCAGGTGACGCGCAAGTAGTGCAGGCCTTCACGGGGCTGCAAGTTCGCCTTGCCAGTCAGCGCCGGATCGGCCTGCAGAACTTGCCTGCCAATAGCAATTGCGAGATCTACGAAGAACTGTCGGGGATGCCGGGCGGTTGCGGTGCTCGTCGTCTCAGCATTGGGACCGATTCAATGGGGCGCATAGCCGAATTGTCGGTGGGCAATGGTCGCTTGTGGTTGCGCGGCGGCACTCCGGTCCAGCCGACGATTCGCCTGCTGGCGGCCAGTGAGGCGGATCCGTTGATATTCAACTATGCCAGCGAACTGCCGCGCGAAATGGCGACGGTGTTCCGTCCGCTGAGCAGCCTCTTGGGCACCTCGGTGCTGTTGTCCTCAGAGTCCCGCTACCAAGAAATTATTGCGACTCCTATCACTTCGCCAGAGTTGCTGGTGATCGACCGGGGCAGCAATCGACTTGTTGCCAACGTGGAGTTGTTCGCTCTAAAAAATGACTCGGCCAATGGTCCTAGCGTGCGCTTCATTGGCATCCAGGACAGCGTGCCAGTGCGCGTAAGCCTGCTGCCGGGGGAGCAGGAGTTTTTGGCGATCGGCCCAGATGGAGCCATTGCGCGAGCTGCTACAGAGTCGGTGATGGTGGGCGGACGCATTCTGCCACTCATGCTCGTCGCCGGTGGCCAAATTGAAATCGCACCGCCCCTGCGACCGGCCGACGGCCGGCTAATGCTGCGTTTACAGCCTGCCGTTGTTCCGGGGCGTAGTCCCCTGCCGGTGCAGTTTCGTCTGGTAACCGCTGCGGATGGATGGCGGCTGTCTGGCGTGCCTGCTGCCGCTTACACCGTACTTGACTCTGAGCAACGCACGTTCTCCATCACGGTGCCCGCTAATGGAATCGTGATCTTGTCCAGCGGTCACTAAGCGTCACTGGTTGCAGCGCAGGAAGTCGACGATTTCTTTGTAAGCCTGCGGGCTTTCAAGTAGCAGGCTATGACCTGCGCGTTCGAGGATCTTGTATCGCGCTTGTGGCAGCAATGCTGCCGTGGCGACAACTTCGTCAGGCAGAGTAATGGTGTCTTCAGCGCCCGCTAAACAAAGGGTCTGCACCGCGCAACCGCGTGCGGCCATCGTGCCATCGAAAGATGCCATTGCTAGGGCCTGGGCGTGCATCAGTTGCCGCGTCTCCTGCGTCGGTTGCATCGCCCGGATCAGGCTGTTGACGACCATCGGTCGAGCAGCATGAAAGGAAGCGCCGAACAGGAATGGCGCCAAGCATTCACCGAGGATGTTCGGGTCCGCAGTTGCGCTGAGTTGTAAGAACATGCGGTGGACGCGGCGGGACCGCTCTGTTTGTAGTGCTGTGCTGCATAGCATCACGAGTGTCGCTATGGCTGCGCCGCCCTGTGCTGCTGCGAGCAACGCAACTTTGCCGCCGAGGGATGTGCCGACCAGTGAGACTGGCGACGGCAACTGTGCCGCGACAGCGAGCACATCTTTGGCCGCAGCGTCGAAGTCGTAGGGTTTAGAAAGCTGCGGGCTCGATGGTGGCAATCCAACTGGGTTAATGGCTGCGCAGGTAAAGCCGTCGCGCGCGAATCGTCGCGGCAGGGTGCCAAACAGCCGCGCACCAGAACCAATCCCTGGCACCAGCAAAACGCCTGGCCCAAAACCCGCACAGGTGTAATGAATCACCCGGTCATCGCGTGCGATCTCAGGCATTAGCGCGGATCGAGTAGATACTCGCGCTCGATGGCGGGAAGCGCGGTAAGCACCACATCCGCCACGATCTGCAGGCTTACAGCAGATAGGTTGTCAATCGTGTCGGTTGGCTTGTGCCAGTGAGGGTTATCCTTGAGGTCGATCAAGTCGATCGAGGGAATCCCGACATCAAGAAACGGCCGGTGATCATCACTGGCAGCCTCTGCTCCGCGAAAAAAATGCGTCGCGTGGCCGCATGAGTGCGCGGCAGAAAAGACCAGCGTGCGCAGTCGAGCAGTGGAATACAGCTCCTCCTGAATATGCAGGTCTTTGCGACCAACCATGTCGAGTAGCAGCATCGCCGCGATTTTAGGTGCGCCACTCTTCAACTCTGCGTCGCGATGTTGCTCGACGAAGTGCTTGCTGCCGAACAGCGCGCGCGCGGCGTTGTTCCAATCCCAATCCATACTTTCTTCGCCGTCGAAGAACAGTAATTCGATGGTGGCGTCATGCTTCCCTTGCACCAGCACTGGCGCGAGCGCGAGTAGCAGCGCAACGCCGCTGGCACCGTCATTGGCACCGGCGAACGCAAAGTTGTGTTCGGTGTCCTTATGGCCCTTTGCGCACTTCGTGTCGTGATGACATGAAAACACGATCCGTTCGCTGCGCTTGCCAGGGATCACAGCGCTGATGTTGGTAAACGTGACCAACTCGCGACGGTCGGTCCAAGTATCTCGCACGGCGTTAACCCCGGAACGCTTGAGCTCCGCTGTGATGAAGTCGAGTTGCTTGCTATAGCCTTCGGTCGGCACTGCGCCACTGTGCCGCGGCCCCAAGTTGACCAGCGTTCTCGCGTGCGCCATCGCCCGTTCGCCGAGGTCCTGTGGCGCGCGCACCGCCTCGAGAACCACCAATTTCTTCTGGTCGATCGGCGTTTCGGCATCCTGCTTTTGCAGGTAGTTCGCGTTCGCAGGATCGCCAGAACGGCTCTTCAAGCTCGCGCCAAAACACGCAGCAAGAACGGCGATCGCGCCAAAAATCAGGCTGGTGCTTCGCATGCGACCGGTCAGCGCTTTGCTTGAAGGATGAACTTTTGTAGGTCGGGCAACGCTTGCATGACCAAGTTGCCGGCAAGTGCTAGGCTCGAAGCAGACATTTTGTCGATCGTGTCAAAAGGCGTGTGCCACCACTGCGCGTAGCCCTGTGGGTCCTGCTCCTCGGCCTTTGGATCCATTTCCTTCAGGCGGTCAAATGGCACCCGGTGCAAGAAGTCGATCAGCAGCACCGATGGGATGGCATAGTCGCGGAACACCTCGTGGTCGTCGGTGGTGGCGGAAGAATACTTGTAGACGCGATCTGATTCGCCGATCGCTTTGCCTGCGGCGCGGATGATCTCTTGCAGATCTTTGTGTGAGTTTCCGTCGTAGTCGATCTTGATATTCCTGTCGCCGATCAGGTCGAGCAGCACAAACGCTCTGACGCGTTGTTTTACCTTGCTGTCCACGAGCCATTTGCAGAACGCCTTGCTGCCGATCAGGGAACGTTGTTTGTTCCACTGGAAGTCGATCGATTCCTCCGCATCGATCCAGTAGAGCCAGACGTTGACCGTTAGTTTCTCTTTGCGATTCTTGATCGCGCGACCGATCTCGATCAGGGTAGCTGGCGCGCCGCCGCCGTCGATCGCGCCAACGAACGGGAAGTTGTGCCCGGCATCTTTGTGCCCTTCGGTTAGTTTGGTGTCGTAGTGGGCACCAATCATCAGGATGGGGCCGTTGATCGGATCTTCGCCGTCGATCTGGGTATACAGATTGCGGATGAGCTTGTGCTCCTTCTCATCCATCACTTCATGGCGCTTGGGTGTAAGCTGCAGCCCTTTCACCTCATTGCAGATGTAGTCGGCTGCTCTGCCCAACGCTGCAGAGCCATAGGGGCGTGGGCCGATGGCAACGAGAGCCTCGACGTGTCGCATGGCCGCCGCACCGTCGACCGGGCCTTTATGACCGCAGCTCGCGAGTAAAAAAAGCGGTAAACAAACGAGGATTAGCGAGCGCGACGAGTGCTTTAGAGCAGTGCAAGAATCCATGGCGGCACAGCCTAGCGAGCCCGCCACGGAAAGTCCGTAACAGATGAGTTCAGAGTTCTTGTGCAACCGGCCGATAGGATCGACATATCAGCTTCACAGTCGCACTTTTGTGCGGCGCATCGGCGAACGGCAGGACCCATGAGCGAGCTAGACCTCCACGCACTCATCCGCCAGTCCCTGGATAACAAGCAATTCCAAGACGAGCACTGGCAAGGCACCTTTCAGCAGTATCTGGACCTTGCGAGCCAGAACCCGCTTTTGCTGCGCACGTCGCATCAAAGGCTCTACGACATGGTTTTGACCCATGGCTGTAGTGAGGTTGAGGTCGACAAGGAAAAGGTGCCGTCCTATCGCTTTTTCACCGACCCGATCGAGGACGGTCGCGACGGCGTGTTTGGTTTGGAGCGATCGCTGCACAACCTGATGGCGATGCTGAAAGCTGCGGCGCATGGCTTTGGCCCTGAGCGGCGTGTTCTGTTGTTGCATGGTCCGGTTGGCTCCAGCAAGTCGACGATTGTGCGCCTGCTGAAGAAGGGCCTCGAGGCCTACTCGCGAAGTGCTGAGGGTGCGCTCTACACGTTTGCTTGGCAGGTAGACGGCGAGATCGTACCTTCGCCGATGAATGAGGAGCCGCTGTTGTTGCTGCCGCGTGATGTGCGCAACAAGGTACTTTCCCACATGCAGAAAAAGGTCCGCAGCTTCTACAAGCTGCGGCAGGACTTTGATCTTTCGCCGGTGTCCCGCTTCTACCTTGAGATGCTGCTGAAGCGTTACGACGGGGACCTTGCCAAGGTGCTGGATCACGTGGTGGTGAAGCGACTCATCATCTCGGAGAAGGATCGTTGCGGCATTGGCACGTTCCAGCCCAAGGACGAGAAGAACCAGGACAGCACCGAGCTTACTGGTGACATCAATTACCGGCGAATTGCAGAGCTAGGCTCTGACAGCGATCCGCGCGCGTTCAATTTTGATGGCGAGTTCTGCGTCGCCAATCGCGGGATCATTGAGTTTGTCGAAGTCCTAAAACTCGACGTAGCGTTTCTCTATGACCTCTTGACGGCAAGTCAGGAGCACAAGATCAAGCCGAAGAAGTTTGCGCAGACAGATATCGATGAGGTCATCATCGGGCACACCAACGAGCCAGAATACAATCGGTTGCAGAACAACGAGCTGATGGAGGCGTTCCGTGATCGCACCATCAAGATCGACATCCCCTACAACCTGAGGCTGCAGAACGAGATCAAGATCTACGAGAAAGACTTCGGCCGAAAGCAGGTGCCGGGCAAACAGATCGCGCCGCATACACTTGAGATCGCGGCGATGTGGGCGATCCTGACAAGGCTCGAAGATCCGAAAAAAGCAAACCTCACTCTGTTGCAGAAGCTCAAGCTCTACAACGGCAAGACTCTGCCTGGCTATACCCGCGACAACATCCGAGAACTTCGTGATGAGGCCCACCACGAAGGCCTTGCTGGCATAAGCCCGCGCTACATTCAGGACAAGATCAGCAACGTTTTGGTGCGCGATATCCCGTGCATCAATCCGTTCATGGTGATCAACGAGATTGAGGAAGGCCTCGATCATCACAGCTTGATTTCGGATCCGGAAACCAAGAAGCGCTACAAGGACCTGCTGCTGGTCGTGCGTGAGGAATACGAGGAGATCATCAAGAACGAGGTGCAGCGGGCAATCTCGGCGGATGAAGAGGCGATTGCCCGACTGTGTGGCAATTACATCGACAACGTCAAGGCCTACACACAGAGCGAGAAGGTTCGCAATTCCTACACGGGCAAAGATGAGGAGCCTGACGAACGGCTGATGCGCAGCATCGAGGACAAAATCAACATCCCCGAGACGCGCAAGGACGACTTCCGTCGTGAGATCATGAACTACATCGGCGCGTTGGCGGTCGAAGGTCGGACCTTCAACTACAAGACCAACGAGCGACTGCATCGCGCGCTCGAGTTGAAGTTGTTCGAGGACCAGAAGGATTCGATCAAGCTGACCAGCCTAGTCTCCACTGTTGTTGACAAGGACACGCAAGAGAAGATCGAAGTGGTCAAGGGTCGGCTGATGCGCGATTTCGGCTACGACGAAATCAGTGCTACCGATGTTCTAAACTACGTCGCGTCAATCTTTGCGCGCGGCGACACCAAGGGAGAATGACGTGTCCAAGGTGCGGCGGATCGATCAGGATCACACTAGATTCCGCAAGATCGTCCGTGGTCAGATCAAACAGCATCTGAAGCAGTTCATTTCGTCTGGCGAGTTGATCGGGAAACAGGGCGAAAAATACGTCTCGATTCCAATGCCGCAGATTGCGCTGCCGAAGTTTCGTTTCGGCGACAACCAGAAGAATGGCGTTGGCCAAGGCGAAGGCGCAAATGGCGAACCAGTTCCTGGGCAACAAGGACCGGGTAGTGGTGCTGCTGGCGAAACTGAAGGCAAGCACACGCTCGAAGTGGATGTCTCGCTCGCCGATCTTGCGAAGATCTTGGGTGAAGAACTGGAACTTCCCAACATCGAGCCGCGGGGCAGGAAAAACCTCCGTGCCTCGGCAGGACGCTTTACTGGCATATCCCGTTCGGGACCACAATCGCTGCGCCACTTTCGCCGCACGTTTATTGAGGCCCTCAAGCGGCAAATTGCTTCCGGCACTTACGACAAGGACAACCCGATCATTCTGCCGGTGCGAGAAGACATGCGTTATCGCTCGGAAAAGCCGCGCGAAGTGCCGCAAGCAAGTGCTGCGATCATCTACATGATGGATGTCTCAGGCTCGATGGGGCGCGAGCAAAAAGAGATGGTTCGTATCCAAGCATTCTGGATCGACACCTGGCTTCGTCAGCAATATCAAAATATCGAGGTCTGCTACATAGTTCACGATGCCGCAGCTCACATCGTCGACCAGCACACGTTTTTTCACCTGCGTGAGAGCGGTGGAACCAAGATCAGTTCTGCCTACGAACTGTGTCAGCAGCAGATCCGCGACAAATATCCGGCCGGCGAATGGAACGTATATCCGTTCCATTTCAGTGATGGCGACAACTGGAGTTCGCGCGATACCGAACGATGCATCGAGCTGCTGAAGAGTTCGATCCTGCCGGACGTGAACCAGTTCTGTTATGGCCAGGTCAAAAGCTCGTACGGCAGCGGACAGTTCAAGAAAGACCTGGATGCGGTGTTTCGGAGCGATCCCAAAGTCATCACTTCCGACATCCTCGACCGTGACGGCATCCTGACATCGATCAAAGCTTTCCTCGGCGGAGGGCGATAACGCCGTGGGCAACCTCACTCCCGAACTGAGCGAACTACGCGACGAGACCCGCGAGCTTGCGCGGAGTTACGGACTCGACTGCTACGAGGTGATTTTTGAGCTGGTGGACCACGATGAGCTCAACATGGTCGCTAGCTATGGTGGGTTTCCGACGCGCTATCCGCATTGGCGCTTTGGCATGGAGTATGAGCAACTCAGCAAGAGCTATGCGTGGGGCCTGTCGAAGATTTACGAGCTGGTCATCAACAATGACCCCTGTTATGCGTACCTGATGCGCAGCAATTCCGTCACCGAGCAAAAGCTGGTGATGGCGCACGTCTACGGCCACTGTGACTTCTTCAAGAACAACGCGTGGTTTAGCAAGACCTCACGCAAAATGATGGACGTGCTGGCGAACCATGGCTCGCACGTCCGGCGATACATGGATCGCTACGGTGCCGAGCAGGTCGAAGACTTTATCGATGTTGTGCATTCGATCGACAACCTGATCGATCCCTATTCGCCTTTCATTCGCCGCGATGATGGGGCCAGAGCGGCGACCGAGGACGGTCCAACCGTGATCAAAAAGATCGCGGCCAAGGATTACATGGATCGCTTCATCAACCCGCCATCCTTCTTGGCTAGCGAGAAGCAGCGATTGCTGAAGGAACAGGCGCAACAGCTTCGTTTCCCGCAGAGGCCAGCGCGCGACGTGCTGAAATTCTTGCTCGATAATGCACCGCTGCAAAGTTGGCAGCAGGACATTCTCGCGATGTTGCGCGAGGAGGCCTACTACTTCGCGCCGCAGGGGATGACCAAGATTATGAACGAGGGCTGGGCCGTGTATTGGCACAGCAAACTCATGACCAGGCATCTTTGCGATGCCAGTGAGGTGGTGCACTACTGCGACACCCACAGCGGCACACTTGCCTCGCGGCCCGGCCAAATCAATCCCTACAAAATGGGGGTCGAACTATTCCGCGACATTGAAGAGCGCTGGGATCACGGCCGTTTTGGTCCTGAGTTTCAAGCTTGTGATGACCCCGAGGTCCGGCGCAAATGGTCGCAGAAGACCATGCAGGGTCGGCAGCGGATCTTCGAAGTGCGGCGGATCTACAACGACGTAACTTTCATTGATGAGTTCGTGACGCCTGAGTTCGCAAATGCGCAGAAGATGTTCGTGTATGGCACCAACTCGACGACCGGCCAACTGGAAATCGTCGATCGCGACTATCGAAAAGTGAAGGACCAGCTGCTCACGGCGCTGACCAACTTTGGCAACCCGATCATTCGTGTCGTGGATGGTAATTTTCGTAACCGTGGTGAGCTTTATCTGGTGCACGACTGGGCTGGTGCAGATCTGCAGTTGGAGCACGCGCATCTGACGTTGCATAACTTGCAGCGACTGTGGGGACGGCCGGTGCACATCGAAACGAAGGATGGCGGCAAAGGGCGGCTATTGAGTCACGACGGCAAGGAGGCCACGGCTACCGATATCACACCGAGTAGCCTCGGGGCATTAGCACTCGGACAAGGAACCTTGCCGAGTTGATTGAACTGCTGCCATAACATTGGCGCTGGCGGGTTTTGCAAGCGGAAGGTTCAATCAAGCCGTGCTGACGTTGGAACGGATCTGGCTTGGCTATTGCGCGGCGATGATCGCGGTAGCTCTGATCGCCGATGGTGGTGATACCAGGGGCCATCAGCCGTGGTTGTTCATCGCACTCCATCTCGGCATTGCAGGCATGCAAGGCGTGATCGTTTTGCTTGCCTGCCGATGGCCGCCGTTGCGAATGCGGCTATTGCGCGGCTGCTTTGCCTGCATTGCCTGTCCCATCACGTTTTCATCGCTTGCCTGGCTCCTGCCGGCGGTGCATCCAGAACCCTTTGAATGGTTTTTCTTGGGCCTGGAGTTGCGCTGGTTTGGCGAGGACTTATCGCAACGAGGTCTTCTGAGTTTGTCGCCGCTTTCGCTGCTCCTCCTGCAATGCCTGTATGCCGCGTTTTATGTGCTGCCGGTAGCCGCAGCATTGATCGTTGCTAGGCGCGGCAGTGTTGCTGCTTTTGACCGGTCGCTCACGATTGTCGTCGGTTGCTTTTTGATCAGCTACCTCGGTTACCTGCTGGTCCCGACGCTTGGACCCAATCAAGTTTATAAACTGCCCCCTGAGGCTTATGGCCGCGGCTTTCCGGCGCTGCTGCATCAGGCGATTGAAAACTCAGAAGCGAACCCATGGGACTGTTTTCCTTCGGGGCACACGATGCTCGCTTTGGTCAGCACGATCCTCGTCTATCGATGGGCAAGGGCGTTTACCCTGTTAATGATTGTGGTCACCGTTCCCCTGATCGCGGCAACCATTCTGCTGCGGTATCACTGGACTGCTGATGTGCTTGCCGGTTCTTTGGCCGCACTGCCGGCAGTTTGGATTATCGACTATTTGCTTTTGTGCGATGGCGCACCAGCAGCTTGAACCGTTTCGTTTAGGCGATCTGAAAGTGCATTCCATCTGGTGTTTGCACTAGCGGATCACGCTGCAAGAGTAGTTGCAGGCATGAACGATACTTTGCAAGCTCAGGTCGCTCAGCGAGGATTTCGCCAACCGTGATTGGCAGATTTGCCGCGCGCAGCGCATTGCGTGCCCGCCGCAAAAGCCAGCTGCCGAGTGCCAATTCGCCGCGTGCGATGAAGTCGCCTGGCAGAACTTCGTGATCGCCGTGGCGGCGGAGGATCTCGCCGAGCAGCTTTGGATTTAGCCAGCTGCCACCAAGATCGCAGCGGTTCACCTCAACCAATACTTCGCTAAGCAACGCGTGGCCGTCGTGCTCTTTTAGGTAGTTGTCGACCACTGTTAACAATCGCTCCAGGCGATGGGCATGGAACGGGTAGTTCGAGAGCAAATCGATTCGGTCCAAATCTGGAAATACGAACATTCGATTCTCATGCAAGAGGCGCTCGACAAGGCGGCGATTGTCTTGCGTTTGGTTGGCGATGAATCGGCTGTAGACCACTTCGCCTTGTGCTTGGCCGAATGAATGAAGCAGTTGTGCTAGCAGGTGCGAATGCTTTTGTCCGGCCGAACATACTTCGCCACGGCCAAGATTGCGGATGCGTGGATCGCTGCGCACGAGATCGAGGACCACGAAGCAGAGACGATAATCGCCTTCGACCATTTTGCTCACTGCGTGGCGACCGCCGCGTTCGCAAATGGTGTTAATGACCGATTCGGCTAGCGGTTTTGCAGCGGCCAACTCATCCACGTGCCAGCCTCGTAGGCTCCAGATGTCCGGGCCGATTTCGAGAAAGGATGGATCGCGCCGTAGGTGTGATTGGATTCGCTGACGACTCGCAACATGGAAGCGCTCGCGATAGTCCAACAACAGGTCTGCGAGCTGTGCCGGGCGACCTGAATCAGTCAGCATTTCACGGATGCGTGCTGCGATTTCAGGTTGTTGCGGCAGCACCATTTCGCCTCGTAGTTCGTCGCGGTGCAGGTGCAGTCTGAATCGATCAGCCAGCAGATGCAGTAGGAGTCCCCGTGGCACGTCTGCCACAAGTCGCTTCAGGCTGGCTTCAATTTCGGTGATCGGTCTTGGCAACAGCCGAGGTGCTGTCATTGCGCGCAATTCGCGCATGAATTGAAGTCTTGCTGACACTGGCAGTGCTGATAGGCAGCCACCGTGATCATAGAATTCTTCAGGGAACAAAAACGCGAGAAGCCGCACCGGCAATTCACGGTCCCCACTCGCTTCTGCGATGGTGTGCAAAGAAGATCCGGCAGCCAGTCGATCGTTGCGCAAAACTCCAACATGCCTAGAAAGCTCCTGCCTTGCTTCACTTGCGAGCTTGGCAAGCATGGAAGGAGCGCGCAGTTTTAGTTGGCTGCGAATCTTCACTTCTTGCAATAACACTTCTGTCAACGAGTGGCCGGATGATTGTGCCTGCTCTCTGGAACTCCGGATGGCAGTCCTAAATCCCGTGCGTTTGCAGAACAGGTCGCGGTCATCTTCATCGAGAGGGCCTAGCAAGCGCCCGCAGATGGTTGACCAATCGAGCTCACTGGTGATTTGCGCCGCCGTGTCGCCATGCAGAACAGGCGCGAGGGTTTTGTCGAGTGCCGTGCGCAATTCTTCTGCTGCAAATGGGCCAAGCTGTCCGCCGGATTTCCAGGTGCTTGCGGCTAATCCCATCGCCTGACCAAAAGACTTGCAACCAAGCGATTCGAGCAACACCAACAGCTCTGGTGGTAGCTGCAATTGTTGCAGAAGCATGCCGCGCAAACTGTCCGGCAGCAGGTCGCCAGCGACGGATCGGTTGTGCGAACCGGCAGTGATCGTGTCTGCGATTTTTTGCCAGGTTCGAAGCCGTAATCCTCTGGTGCCACTTACTCGTTCGTAGGGTGTCGCAAGAAACTGGCCAACTGTGGTGATGCCAAGTTTTAGTAATGCGGTTGCAGCGGCCCGGCTTTTTACCAGGGGCAACAGCCGCCGTTGGTCGTTGATTGCAGGTGGCTGGTTTTTCGCCGTTTGCAGTGGTGTAAAAAGCTGTTCAGGCAAATTCTGAGCCAAGTTTTTCACTGGCGGTTTCCTTTGCCAACTACGCGCAGCTTAGGCAACTGCGAATGTCTCTCGATGGCGACCTTCAGAACTTCTGAGTCTGTCAATGGTGCGATTGATTCTGCGCTTACGCCGTTGGCTAGCAGTGCTTCGCTCGCTGCAAGGGCGACCCTTGGCGATTGGGTGAGCAGGATGCGCAGCATCGGCAAGCTCAGTGCATTTGGGATGCAGGCGGCAAGTTCGCAGGCTCGTTGTTGCGCCAGTGGGTTTGGCAACGCTGCAACCATGAGGCTCTGGTGCACACTGTCTCCCGACAACCTGGCAAGGCCGCGTGTCATCAGGTTCGAGACGTTGTCATCGTCTGTCGTCAGCAGGGATTGCACGAGAGTGGTTGCCGCGGCATCGCCGAGAAAGCGAACCGAGGCATCGATCATTGCCGGCAAGCTGGCAGAGGCCGCCTGTAGTTCGTTCTGTAGCGCTGACAAGATTTGCTGATTTGCAGTCGCACCCAGTCTTGTTGACGGCAGTGCCGCAAGTGCAAGGGCCGCATCGATCCGGACTCTTTGATCCGGGTTGCTTAGTCCGCTGGCGAGTATTTCCCCATACGACTTCTGGTTCTGTGCAGCGAGCAACTGGCGGACGTGCGCAACTATCTCGGGCGTTGCTAGTGAGATTCCTCGGCTACCGCCAAGTGGATGCAAACCAGGGCCGCGATAGTCGAGGAATGCGATCACCTGGTCGCCGATCGTCATTGCTGACAAAGCGCGTCCACAGCATCGGCCTGCTTGCTCCAAGATCGCGAAGCTTTCACCTGCCGAGCCTTTCAATACCTGGTCTGTGTGAAATTCTATGCGATGGAAATCAACGCTTGGATCAGACGCCGCGTTAGCTGTGGCGATGACAACCACGTCAGCGCTCTTTGCCAGCGTGAAAAGTGTTGTGGCCTGCTGCTGAGCGGGCAGTGCCGATGCTGCAGAAAGCAAAAAACTAGCGAGCAATATTTTCATCGAAGAATCAACCTCTGCCGCAGATAGGCAAGCTCGATGTCACGGAATGCGTAACTCAATGTCACCATGGATTCGTAGCCGACGGATGCCGCCATGACTTCTGTTGCGCCAGCGTTGTCGTCGTGCAGACTCGAGTCTCCGAACAGGCCGTTGGGTGCGGGGCCTGGAGCTACGAGTCCTAGGCTGTGGCCGATTTCGTGTGCCAACACGGTGCCATTTACCATCGCCCAGTCATCGATCGCCTGCATCAACACGTTAAAGCGCGCTAGTTGTTCGCTATTGGCAGTGCTTGGTTGGAACGAGGCTCGCAGAACTACTGGGTCTGCTGGGTGCGATCCTGCTGGCGTGCCGCCCATGGCTGGGCATAGCGGCAGGAATCGTTGTGCGAACATCGTTAGGAACGACGGATAAAGCTGCTGATGCAATTTGGCTTGATAGAGCCACATTTCGCCAGGAAACACGCCGAGCCCTGGGGATGTCGCCAGGTTGCGGTCATTCATGTTCGCGTTGCGGTAGTCGAAGTAAGCGCGACCGAGAATGCCTGTCGAGGTAGCGCCATAGACACGATTTCGATTGCCTTCCGGGTCGTATCCGCCGAGCGCGATCTCCATGTGTCTGATGGCTCCTGGTGCGCGCGTTGTAATGCGAACTTGGATCGAGTCCGGGCCCAGCGGTTCGCCATCAGCGGCGCGACCAAATAGATTGCTGGCGCGTGTGACAATCGCATCGCGCATGAGTTTCTGCACCTGCGAGTTGGTGCCGGCATTGTCACCTTCGGTAGCAAGGCCCATGCGATAGAGGTCATCGTCAAAATCGCTGCGGCCGTTGCCGTCGCGATCTAGATCGGTGCGAACCCAGACGACCTGGGTCGTCTCAAATGGCAGCGCTTCGCTCGAAGGTTCGTCGACCTGCAGTTGCAGGCTCTGGGACGTGCCGCGATTTCCGGATAGGTCTGCTACTTCGACACTCACAGACCACGCGCCTCGTGTGATTGCCGACTCGAGTGGCACTGTTAGATGCACGCTGTTGTAGCCGATTGCCGCATTGGCAAGCAGCTCTGCGGCGAATGGTGCAGTCCCGCTGCCAGTGAACCGAATCCTGGTCGAGCCCATGTCGAGCGACTGTTCGGCATCGGATGCCGTCACGTCGATCGTGAATCCACTGGTTGGCACTATCAGTCCCGTACTGCGCGACTGTGCGATGCGATTGATCTGCACGTTTACGGTTGGTGGCGTGTTGTCGATTCCAGCACCGACCCTAAATCGCGCATTGAGATCGTTCGCCAGCCAGTTGCCGGATGATTCGCGCACGCCGAGTGGACCGCCACGCACGAAGGTGCGGTAGTAGTAGCCAGGCACCAAAGCACTCGCTGGTGTGATGCCAATAACGCGGTTTGAAGTGTCGAGGGCAACAGTGGCGACCACTGGGACGCCGTTGTCCATTCGCAACTCGCACGTGGCTGCAGACACCGTTGAGGGATCAATCCTCGAGTCAAAGACGATGCTCGCGTGGATGGTTGAGGGCACGCCAGCGGAGCCGTTGTAGGGCTGCAGCATGGCGCTCGGTAGCGAGTTGTCATTCGCGGTCGCGAATGGAAAAGCTAGATCCTCCGGCAAGACATTGCCGGCGAGATCGCGGATGCCTTGGTGGCCGCCGGAAAGCACCACCTGATAGCTTTTGTATGGCAAAAGTCTCAGTAATGGCGTCAGCCGGATCGTGTTGCTGGCCAGTTGTTGGACCACGGCAGCAGTGCGCTCGTTGCCACAGAAGAGCGCTACCGTGTCACCGTCGATCCATTCCGTATCGAGCGCTTCGTTGAAGGTGATGAGGGGCACCACGTTGATGCTGACGCGATTTTCGTTGCTGCTGGGTAGTGCTTGCACGATCCAGGGGGTGGTCGTGTCGGTGCCAGTGCTAAAAGACAGCGCTTGAGTCGCAGTAAGTGGATTGCCGCTTACGTCGGTGACCGCCGCTATGCCCGTCAAAAATGTGATCTCGAAGGATCGGTTGGCGCTCAGGTTCTGCAACGGCTTTAGGCGCAGAGTGTGCTGGTTCTCGTTCGCGATCACGGTGAACGCCACCTGGCTGCCGAACTCGTCATGGAAAAACACCGAGGCTGGCTCAACGGTGGCAGGGTCCATGGATTCGCTGAACTCGATCACCGGCTCGACGCTGGGTGAGATATGCAACGCGCCAACTGCGGGCCAAGCGCCGAAGACGGAAGGCGAGGTGAAGTCCGAATCAGTTCGGAAGCTGCTCGTAAAAGCCACTGCTAGCGTGTTGCCGGCAAGGTCTCTCAATCCGGTGCCAAGTGTCAGCGTGAAATTCCGGTCGCCAGGTAGCTCTGCTTGCGGTGTGATCGAGATTGTGTTAGCCGCTATTTCACGTCGGCAGTTGTAGGTCTGACCAAACGTGTCGATCAGTTGGACTGTGTTGGCGGTCAGGCTGGCGATATCGAGTGGCTCTGAAAAAGTGACCTGTATCGCCGTCGAGCGACTCCGGTTCTGTTGGCCTGTGAGATTGGAGCTTTGAATCGTTGGCGCAGTGTTGTCGAGCGTGCGGAACGAGAATTGATATTGCGTGTCAAGCAAATGACCTTCTGCGTCGCAGGTGAGCGCCGAAAGTTGAAACACGTAATTGGCCTCTAGTGCCAACGGCGCAACCGGTGTGAAACTGACAGCGCGGTCATTTTCGGCGAGCCTCAGCGTGCCTTCAATATTGGTCTCGCTGTCTTCCGTTCTGAGATGGGTGTCTTGATCGCGCAAGCTCTCGATGACTACCCCTTTGTCAAAAATGAGTTGGATCGCAGCATGCACATCAACCTGCATTTCCAGGTCGGCTGGGGTGTGCGACAACAGTGTTAGTCCGCCAATCGTTGCGTTGCCGTTGGTGGTGCTATTTACGCCACTGCCGCTGCCGCCGCATGCGGTGATAATGACCAACGCCAATGTGGCGCTTATATGATAAATCGACATGCCAGTTGCTTCTCCCAGGTGCAATCGCATGTTCGACTGCAATCATGACAGCAGTGAAGTCTCTTCCCGGGTGTCTGGCTTTTGTCGATGCCATCGAAGCTGCGCTGTCGACCGCTGAAGTTGTCCGCACTTTTGGTTAGGACTGTCGCTTTGTGCCGCAGTTTTTTCGCTGACAGCTACGCACAGTGGTGCCGCGCATGACTGTCAGGGAGCAGCGAGCAGAATCCCTCGACATGTCCGGTGAACCTGCCACTGGTAACCTGCCATGGCAAGCTGCGCTTTGCGGGTTGCGTTTGCCGCACTAAGCAAAACATGTCCGCCACAAAATGGGTGGACAGGAACGCAAAAAAACCGGCGCGCAAACCGGCGGCTTGCTTAGCTACAGCCGCTGGTCGCGCCGCAGGACACGCACTTTAGGCAGGTGCCGTTGCGCACCAAGGTGAAGGCGCCGCAACCGCCGCATGGATCCCCTTCGTAGCCCTTCAGACGAGCCTCGGCGACTTTCAGTCGCGTCTGACGGCTGTCCTTGCCCAATCCGGTGCTTTCGACGGTTGCCTTAGCAGAGGATGCGGTTTGCGCATGGCTGTCGCCGCGAGCACCATCGCCGCGAACACCGTCGCCGCGAGCATGACCGCCGTCTGCGCTCGATTCCGTGGTGCGGACGATCCCGTGGCTGGTCGGATGCAGGTGGCGATCGTCGTGCACGTCGGCGGGCGGGGACTTACCTTCAAACACCTGCTCGGAGATCACTTCCTCTTCGGTGTATTCCGGGCTCTTCTGGCCCGTCGTGGTGTTGCGCAGGTCTTCGCTCTGCACCTGGCAAAGGTCGTTGCGCCCCAGGTAGCTCACCGCAAGTTCGCGGAACACGTAGTCGATCACCGAGGTGACCATCTTGATTTGGTCGTGGCCCTGCACGATGCCGTTTGGCTCAAACCGGGTGAACACGAATGCATCCGTGAACTCTTCGAGCGGCACGCCGTGTTGCAGGCCGAGCGAAATGGCGATCGCAAAGCAGTTCATCAGGCTCCGGAACGCAGCACCTTCCTTGTGCATGTCGAGGAACACCTCGCCGAGCGTGCCATCTTCGTACTCACCGGTGCGCAGGTAGATCTTGTGGCCGCCGACGACCGCTTTCTGGGTGTAGCCGGCGCGGCGGTTGGGCAGCCTGCGGCGCTTGGCGAGATACCGGTGCACCACGCGCTCGGTGATGCGCTGCGCAATCGCTTGGGTTTGCACCGTCGCTGCTGGCGTGGCGCTGTCGAGTTCGATCATGCTGGTGCCAAGTGGCTGGCTCAACTTGCTGCCGTCGCGGTAGAGCGCGACGGCCTTCAGCATTGACGTCCAGCCCAGTCGGTAGGCCTGTTTGGCGTCGTCGATCGAGGCATCATTTGGCATGTTGATGGTCTTGCTGATCGCACCGCTGATAAACGGCTGGACCGCGGCCATCATGTGGATGTGCGCTGGGAACGGGATGTAGCGCTTGCCGATGCGGCCACAGCGATTGGCGCAGTCAAAGACCGGCAGGTGCGCGTCCTTTAGCTGTGGCGCACCTTCGATCGTCATCGTGCCGCAGACGTAGTCGCTGGCGGCTTGGACATCGCTCTTTAGGAACCCGAGGTGCTTCAGCAAGTCGAAGTTCCAGTCGTTGATCTGCGCGTCGGTGAGCAAGAGGCGGTCGCGCAGGAAACTCTCGCCGAGCACGTGCTTGTTGAACGCGTAGGCCAGTTCGAAGGCACCCTTCAGTGATTCTTCGACACGTTGCAATGCGGCATCGTCGAAGCCCTTCTTGCCAAGCGTTTCGTGGTTGATACTTGGCGCGCCAGCGAGCGTTTTGCGGCCGATCACGTAGCTGACGATGCCGTCAATCTGGGCCGGTGAGTAACCTAGCTTCTTTAGTGCGGAAGGCAGACTTTGGTTGACGATCTTGAAGTAGCCGCCGCCGGCCAGCTTCTTGAACTTCACGAGCGCAAAGTCGGGCTCAACACCGGTCGTATCGCAGTCCATCAAGAGGCCGATCGTGCCGGTCGGCGCGATGACGGTCGTCTGGGCATTGCGATAGCCGTATTGCTCGCCGAGCGTGAGCGCGCGGTCCCACGCGCTGCGAGCTGACTCCAGCAAGTCCTTGGGGCATTGCTGCGCGTCGATCCCGGTTGGCGTGATGCTGAGGCCCTCGTATTCAGTCGCGCTGGCGCAGTAGGCGGCGCGGCGGTGGTTGCGCATGACCCGCAGCATTGATTCGCGGTTCTTCTCAAAACCAGGGAACGGTCCAAGCTCCTTCGACATCTCCGCTGAGGTGGCATACGACTCGCCACACAGAATCGCGCTGATCGCAGCAGCGATGGCGTAGGCCTTTGGCGAGGCATACGGAATGCCCGAGCGCATCAGCAAGGTGCCGAGGTTTGCAAAGCCGAGTCCGAGGGTGCGGAACTCGTAGCTCTTCTTGGCGATTGCCTGGCTTGGGAAACTCGCCATCAGCACGCTGATTTCGAGCACCACGGTCCACAACCGGGTGGCGTGCCTGAAGGCGTCGATGTCAAAGCTGCCGTCGGCGTTGTGAAACTTGACAAGGTTGATCGATGCCAGGTTGCAGGCCGTGTCATCGAGGAACATGTATTCCGAGCACGGGTTGCTCGCATTGATGCGACCGTCCTCAGGACAGGTGTGCCACTCGTTGATCGTGGTGTCGTATTGGACACCCGGATCTGCACAAGCCCAAGCGGCATAGGCGATCCGGTCCCACAGGTCCGTGGCTTCAAGTTCTTTGGCGACCGTGCCGTTGGTGCGCCGAATCAGTCGCCACTTGCCGCTCTCGTCAATGGCGCGGAAGAACTCATTTGGGATGCGTACCGAGTTGTTCGAGTTCTGGCCCGAGACCGTGCTGTATGCCTCGCCGTCCCAGTCGGTGTCAAACTCCGGCATCTCGATGTTGAGGTTGCCTTGCTGAGCCAATTGCAGCGCGCGGAACAGGTAGTTCTCGGGGACGTTGGCGTTGCGAGCTTCGGTCAATGCGTGCAGTAGGGCTGCATTCTCACGTGGCGCAGTGACGATTCGCGATTCGCCATTCGCGTCGGTCACCTTGCAAGTGGCGAGGATCGTAGAAATGTGCTGACGGATGTGTTTGCTGCCGGCGACCAGCGCCGCAACTTTTTGTTCCTCGACTACCTTCCACGAGACGAACGCCTCGATGTCTGGGTGGTCCAGATCGAGGCACACCATCTTGGCGGCGCGGCGTGTGGTGCCGCCCGACTTGATCGCGCCTGCCGCGCGGTCGCCGATGCGCAGGAAACTCATGAGGCCGGAACTACGGCCGCCGCCCGACAGCGTCTCGTTGTCGCCGCGCAGCAGGGAAAAGTTGGTGCCGGTGCCCGAGCCATATTTGAACAGGCGGGCTTCGCGGGTCCACAGGTCCATGATGCCGCCCTCGTTTACGAGGTCGTCGCTGACGGACTGGATAAAGCAGGCATGTGGCTGCGGCCGCTCGTAGGCATTGCGGCTCTTGTTCAGCTTGCCGGTCTGTGGATCGACAAACCAGTGCCCTTGCGAGGGGCCCGTGATGCCGTAGGAGTGGTGCAGGCCGGTGTTGAACCACTGCGGCGAGTTGGGCGCAGCATGCTGCGCGGCGAGCATGTGGCTGAGTTCGTCTTCGAACGCCTGTGCGTCTGTAACCGCATCAAAGTAGCCATGCTGTTCACCCCAAGTACGCCAACAGCCAGCGAGGCGTGAAAAAACCTGACGCGCGTCGCGCTCGCCGCCAAGCACGGGGTTGGAATTTTCGTCGAGCTGCGTTTTGCGGGTGCCGTCAGCGAGGATCTCCTGGACCGGCACGCCGGCCTTGCGGAAATACTTCTGCGCGAGAATGTCGACGGCGACCTGACTCCAGTGCGCCGGCACTTCGATGTCACGCGCCTCGAAAACCAACGAACCGTTTGGGTTCTTGATCTCGCTGTTGCGTTTGTTGAACGGGATGCCCTCGTAGGGCGACTTGCTGGCGCTCGTGAATCGACGTTGGATCTTCACAGCTGGCTCCTCCTCACTTGTCCTGACCGATTTGGCGCGTTGCGAAAGTTTCGTTCGCAACTGCCGTTGATGCCGTGCAAAGACCACGCAGCACCCACTAATGGCGCTGCGAAAACCTGCGCACGTCTTGACCGTAGACTGCTACTGACTGTTCCTTCCAAAACCTGACATTCGCAAGACCTGACCGGGTCATGGAAGCAGGCACGACATGAAAGCCCTTTTGCAGGCGCATTTCAGGCATCGAGTTGTTCACTCTTTGCCGGTCTCGCCAGTGACTTGTGAAGTTTTGCGCCCCACGGTCACTACCGAGAGAACGACTATCTATGGTGTGCGAAGGAGGGTCGCAACCCCAAAGGCTATGATTTTTTTATCGGCAGGTAGGACACCGCCCCCAGGATCGTTCGGCACAGTTTCGCAAAGGTTGCCGAGCAATTTTTATTGCTCAGGTTTGGTCGAGAAAAGCGCGCAGATTGGCTGGCTATCGCGGCGAGCTTTTGGCTGGCAGCCGATACCACCGCTGTGCGTTGCCGCCAAAGATTTGCTCCCGTTGGGCGGCGCTCAAATGTGCGAGCAGCGATGCCAAAGTGTCGACCCAGCGTTGGTAGGAACTAGCGACCAGACAGACGGGCCAATCACTGCCAAACATCAAGCGTTCGGGGCCAAAGTGGCAAAGGGCGTGGTCGACATAGGGCTTCAGTTGCGCCGGCGACCAAGTGCGAAAGTCCGCCTCCGTCACCATGCCAGACAGCTTGGCGGCAACGTTGGGCAGAGCTGCGAGCATGGCGATTTGATCTGCCCATGGTTGCCACTCATTGCGGGCGATGCCGGGCTTCGCCAGATGGTCGAGCACGAAGCGCTGCCCTGGCAACCGCGCGCACAACTCAATCGCTGCGGGCAATTGGTTCTTATAGACCAGCAGGTCGTAGGCCAGATCGAACGACTGCAGCAGGGCAATGCCGCGCAGCATGTCCGGCTGCATGAGAAAGCGCGGATCGGGTTCGGCCTGCGCAATGTGGCGGACGCCGATAAAGTGGGGGTCCTTGGTGAACTCCCGCAGTTGCTCGCCAAGCTCTTTGGAGCGCAGGTCGACATAGCCAACGACGCCGCGCACGAAGGGGTTTTGGTGCGCACACGAAAGCAAAAATCGGGTCTCTGCGAGCGACTGCGGGGCCTGCACGGCGATGCAGCCATCGATCGACGCGCGCTGAAGTTCGGGTGCGAGATCCGAAGGCAGAAAGTCGCGCCTGATGACCGCCATCGGTTCGTCGATCCACGCAAACAGCGATGGCTCGTAGTGCCAGAAGTGCTGGTGGCAGTCAATGCGCGGGACGCTCATCACTTTGCGCTATGCGATGCGGTGGGCTTCCACCACCGCGTCGCGGAGGCGCAGGCCAACGCCAGGTTCCTGCGGCAGGTTGTAGAAGCCGTTCGTCACGTAGATCGGCTCTTCCCAGATCTCGTTGATCGACTCGTAGCAGCTTTCGACCATGATGCAGTTGGGGGTCGCGGCGGCGAGTTGCACGTGCAGTTTGTGCTGCACATTGGTGTGCGGGATCACCGGCAAGTTGTAGCTGGCGGCAAGAGCCGCTACTTCGAGCCACTCGTCGATGCCGAGCAACTTGGTCGAGTCGGCCTGCACATAGTGCACAGCACCAGCGGCGATGTAGTCGCGGAAGGCCTCGCGCGTGAAGATCGTTTCGCCAACGGCAATCGGGGTCTTTATTGCGTGCGCGAGTTCTGCATGCATTCGCACGTCCTCGGGCTTCATTGGCTCTTCCAGCCAGCGTACGTCGTAGTCGTGCAAGCGGCTGCCGTATTGCTTGGCCGTGGCCAGCGTCCAAGCGCAGTTGGCATCGGTCATGATGTCGATCTTGTCGCCGATCGATTTGCGCACCGCGGCGATGCGGTGCAGATCTTCGCGCGGGTCTTGTCGGCCGAGCTTGATCTTTACCGCGTCAAAGCCGCGCTCGATCAGCCGATGGCAGTCGCGCAACAGGTCGTCTTGACTCCACGACAGCCAGCCGCCATCCGTGCTGTAGGCCTTGACCTTGTCGCGGCAGGCCCCGAGGTAGCGCCACAGCGGTTGGTTGGCCTGCTTGCAGGTGAGATCCCACAATGCGTATTCGACCGAAGCGATGCCGACGCGGGCCGCACCCACGCGGCCGATGAAGTGGTTGCTGAAGAAGCAATCGCGCACGATCGCCTTGCGCATTGCCGGATCCGCTCCGATCAGCAATGGTGCGTAGTTTTCCTGCACCATCACCTGTGCCGCTTTGAGACCGGGCGTATAGCTCCAGTTCATGCCGTAGCCGGTGAGGTTCGTGTCGGTGTGCAAGATGACCTGCAAGAACTCAACGTGGGTGACAGTGCTTTGACTGTCCGTGATGGTTCGCTGTTGCAGAGGTACCCGCAGCAGGATCGTGTCGACCTTTTTGATTCGCATGGCACGAGAACAGGAACCGCAGCAGGCCTTGGTCGCAAGGACTCGATCCAAAGGCTTTGCGGCCGCCGGTTGGCAAAGCCAGATCTGGCCCGCCGCAGTCAAGCAGGCGGCATTCAGAAGTCGATGCAGATACGGGCAAAGCGTGCTGGTCTGCGCCCCCCTTTCATGCGATAGTTACCGCCGAAAACCCCGCTGGATGGCCCAACTTTTGGAGGCTTGAACCTCGCTTCAGTCGGCCGTGGAATCTGAATGATGGATGCAACCCAAAACAAGCCCTCTGCTGCAGTTGTGAAGCCCTCGATCGATCGTCGCGGCCGCGAACTGTTGCGTGCCACGCTACCGTTCGTAAAAGAAAACCGGGCGCGTAGCTGGTATTCGCTGCTGTCCACCGTGGGCCTGATGCTCTCGGCGCAAGTGGCTGCCGGCGCTTTGCCGTGGTGGCCGCTGCAGGCAATCGTGGTCCCGTTCGCAGCACTCCTGATGGTGCGCGCGTTCATTTTGTTCCATGACTACATGCACGGCGCGATCCTGCAGGGCTCGCTGATGGCGCGTGGCATCCTCTACTTCGTTGGCGCGATGGTGATGGTGCCGCCACGTTCGTGGCGCTACAGCCACAATTTCCATCACGCGCATGTCGGTCAACTCGAAGCAAGTTCGGTCGGCTCATTCCCGATGCTGACGGTGGCTCAGTGGCAGAAGGCCACTTTGTTGCAACGGGTGGGATATCGAATGGTGCGCAGTCCGTTGGTCATCATGATGGCCTCGGCGACGGTGTTTCTGTGGTCGGTGTGCCTCGGCAGTTTCATTCGTGAGCCACGTCGTTACTGGGATTCGCTGCTGGTGGTCTTGTTCCAAGCCGCGCTGATGACCAGCGTCGGAATGTTGTTCGGCTGGCAAGTGCTCTGCTGTTCCGTGTTGCTGCCAGAAGCGTTGGCCGCCTTGGTCGGGGCCTACTTGTTCTACGCACAGCACAACACGCCCGGCTTGAAGATGATTGATGACGCAGTCTGGACGCCAGACGTTGGCGCGTTGCAATCGTCCAGCTACATGAAGCTGCCAGCGATCATGCACTGGTTCACCGGCAACATCGGCTACCACCACGTGCATCACCTGAACCCGGCGGTGCCGTTCTACCGTTTGCCCGAGGCAATGGCTGCGGTGTTCGAGTTGCAGGCTCCGGTAGTCACCACGCTTGGCTTCCGCGACATTCTGGCTTCGCTGCGGCTGAAGCTCTGGGATGAGGGCAGCCAGCAGATGGTTTCCTTCCGTCAGGCTGCGCGGTTGCCGCTCCCGAACTGAGGAGCTCCAGCTTTTGCGCCGGTTGCTCCTCGCTTGGGTCAGTCCTGGTGGAAGACTTCGTCCATCTGTGCCCACCACTGGCCTTGCTGGCGCAAAGGATGCGGCACCTGCATCGCCATCATGATGTCCCACCATTCGCGCATTCGTGGCGCATCGGCGAGGGTCGCCATTCGCGCGGCATACTCAGTTGGCGGGCCGATGTATTCGTAGTAGCTAAACAGCTCGCCTGCTAAGTGGTAGATCGAGTAGTTGCGAATCCCCGCCGAGGCGATCGCGGCTTCGATCTCGGGCCAGATGCGAACGTGATACCGGACATACTCAGCGAGCCGCTCTGGAAGCACGCCGAGTCGCTGGCCAAAGCGCATCATCGCTGGCCCAAACTGGCGATGGCGCGTTGGCTCTGCGCACCAAGTCCTTCGATGCCAAGTTCGATGCGGTCGCCGACTTTTAGATATTCAGGCGGAATGCAGCCAAGGCCAACACCAGCCGGCGTGCCCGTGCTGATGCAATCGCCGGGTTCGAGTGTCATGCATTGGCTCAGGTAGGCAACGATCTGCGCCACTGAAAACACCATCTCATTCGTATTGCTCTGCTGCCTTGTGACGCCGTTGACTTTGAGCCAGAGGTTCAGGTTTTGCGGGTCTGGGACCAGCTCCTTTTGCACAAACACCGGGCCGATCGGCGCAAACGTGTCGAAGCTCTTGCCCTTTACCCACTGGCCACCGCGTTCGAGCTGCCAGTGTCGTTCGCTGTAGTCATTGTGGAGTGCGTAGCCAGCAACGTGGGCGAGTGCTTGGTCAGGTTCAAGGGATTGGCACTTCCGGCCGATCACGACGAGGAGCTCCACTTCCCAGTCGGTCTTTTGCGAGTCACGCGGGATGATGAGGTCATCGTTGGGACCGCAGATCGCAGAGGTGGATTTGAAGAACACCACCGGCTCGGTCGGCAACTGGGCTTTCGTTTCGCGGGCGTGGTCCCGGTAGTTAAGGCCGATGCAAATCAGCTTGTGTGGGCGCGCGACGCAGGCGGCGAGTCGCGCATTTTCGGCGACCTTTGGCAAGCGCTCGTAGTTGTGAGCAAGAAAGGTGGCCAGTCGAGACAGGCCATCGCGGCCGAAGAAGGACGGGCCCCAGTCCTCGCCAAACAAGGAACAGTCGAGCCGTGCGCCTCGATATTCCACGGCGGGTCGTTCTTGGTCGATGGGGCCGAAACGGAACAGGCGCAGTTCGTTCACGCGGAAAGTCTCCTGCAGGTCATGGATCAAAACACCAGTTTTCCGCCGTCGAGCGGCACCGCTTGACCAGTGATGAATGCAGCTTCATCACTGCACAAAAACAGCACGAGGTCCGCTACTTCTTGCGGCGAGCCCATGCGGCCCATCGGTTGCCATGCGGCCAAGTTCGCAAACATCAGAGCTTCCTTGCCGGGGTAGTTTTTTGCTAGGTAGCCATCGACGAAGGGCGTGTGGATACGAGCGGGACAAACGCAGTTGCAGCGAATGCCGTGAACAAGGTAGTCGATGGCGATCGACTTCGTCATTGTCAGCACGGCCCCTTTCGTCATCGAATATGCGAAGCGATCGGCGACCCCGATCAGGCTCGCAATCGAGGCGAGGTTGCAGATCGTGCCCTTGGTAACTTTCAGCAGCGGCAATGCGGCGCGAGTGCAGAGGTAGACGCCCTTCACGTTGACCGAGAACATTCGATCGAAGTCGCTTTCGCCGGTCGCTTCGCAGTTGCCGACATGGCCGATGCCAGCGTTGTTGACCAACAGGTTGAGTTTGCCAAAGCGCTGTTGCACTGCGGCGAAGGTGCTCTCGACCGCAGCTGCGCTGGTCACGTCGCAGACGAAGGCTTCTGCATCAGCGCCGCTCGCACGCAGTTCTTGCACGATCGCGGTGCTTGCTGCCGCATCGATCTCAAGCACCGCGATGGCGGCACCCTGTTGCGCAAACCGGCATGCAATGGCGGCACCAATACCGGAACCTGCGCCGGTGATTGCGGCAACTTTGCCATCGAGACGAAACGGCGGCTGCATTGGCAGGGTCATAGGTTGTTCTCCGGACGGCCTTGTTGCCAAGTGCGATTTTTGATCGGCAGCAGCATCGTGCGTACTTCGCCGAGCAGCGTTGCGTCGATCGGTCGCGCGATGGCGGCGATGTTGGCTTCAACTTCGCGCGGCGAGGTGGTGCCACAAAGCGTGGTTGCGACGCCGGGCAATGCGCAGCTGAACTGCACCGCTAGTTCTGCGAGTTCGGTGCCGTGACTTTGACAGTGGGCAGCAGCTTTGCGGCAGAGCTTCTGGATCGCATCGGGAGCTGGGTGCCACGCCGGCGCGCCGTGTTTGCTCAACAAGCCCATGCCGGTCGGGGATGCGTTCAGGACGCCGATCCCGCGCGTCGCAAGCGTTGGCAGGAGTTCGATCAGCGTGTTGTCGAAGAGCGTGGCGTGGCAATACGACAATATGGTGTCGAGTTGCGCGTTGAGTTCGAGTGCGCGGCGAAAGTTGCGCAGCGGCAGGCCGGTGATGCCGATAAATCGGACCTTGCCTGAAGCCTTCATCGCCTGCAGCGCAGGCACGCTGTCGCAGAGGATTGCATCGAGATCGCCAAACTCGACATCGTGCAGCTGCAACACGTCGACATGATCTTGCTGCAAAAGGCGCAGGCTCTCATCGAGGCTCTGCTGCAGGCGTTTTGGTGAGAAGTCAAACGCGTCGGCACCGTAGCGGCCGCATTTCGTCATCAGCACGTAGCGATCGCGCGGCAGGCCTTGCAGCGCCTTGCCGAGCATCGTCTCGGCGCGCCAATTGCCATAGTAAGGGGACGAGTCAAAGACGTTGATGCCGAGATCGAACGCGCGGTGGACTGTGGCGATGCCTTGTGCTTCGTCATAGTCGCCGTAAATGCCGCCGAGACTAGCGGCACCAAGGCCTAAGGCCGAGACGCGGAGACCAGTGGAGCCTAGGGGGCGCAGTTGCAAGCGGTAGAACGGTAGCGACGGCGCGCAGCTTGGAAAGGCTCAGGGCAGCCGTTGCGGCAGGCGGCAACCGACGGCGATGGTGCGCGCCTCTAATACTGGCTTGCCGGTTTGCACTGCGTTGATTGCGTCCAACAGATCGTTGTGCTCGGCAACCTGTCCGTCGACACCAAGCTTGCGCCAGCGATCGTCGATGCGGCCAATGTATTGCAGCCCAAATGCCGTGAGCACGGCCGCCGACGGGGTGATTTTTACGCCAAGTGCCGTGGCAACGCGTTGCTCGCGGTCGAGCAACAGCGGCAGATCGAGCTCATATTCGCGTGCATGCTGGTTTGCTTGCGCTGCGGTGAGGTCGGGATCGACGTAGACGAGATATACCTGCACGAAAGTGCCAGCAACCTGTCGCAGAAGTGCACTGATCAACGGCGCATAACTGTTGGCAATCGGGCAATCAGGTGTGACAAACAGCAACACATGAACGTGGCCGCTCGCCACCATCAGCGGTGCCACGGTGGTGCCATCCGCCGCTTGGATCTGGGTGCTGGAGGAGTCTGTCGAAGTGGCACAAGCAGCGAGCAATATCGCCAACGCTGCGGACCTTCCTGCTGCGGACCTAACGCTCATCCGCCGCCATTTTTGCGCCCACCGCCACCCGGCAGGCCACCCGGCAGGCCACCCGGGATGCCACCCGCAGCGCCAGCGCTGGCACCGATCATCTTCTTCACCTCATCCTTGTCGAGCACCCCGTCGTGGTTGCCGTCGAGCAACTCGAAGAATCGTTGTTGGGCGCGCGGCACTTCTTCACGCGTGATTTTGCCGTCGCCGTTTTTGTCCATCGCCTTGAAGCGTGAATCAATCTGGCTGTCCATGCCAGCCATCGCCTTCTCAGCCATCTTAGTACGCAATGCATCGGTCAATGCTGCGAGGTCGTTCTCATTGGCGGGCGCCACTAGCACGGTGATCGAACCCATTTCGTCGGTCGTCTGTTCGCCCCATTTTACGCGCTTGGGCGGTTTGCTTGGGTTGTTTGGATTCGTCGCACTGTTGTCGTAGATCAACTCAGCGCGGACCTCAGCACCTTTCGTGAGTCGCAGCGGCTTTTCGTAGACGTAACGATTCTGCCAGTCGAAGTCCCAGTTTTTGATGAGCAAGAGGGGCTCCTTCTTGCCGGCTCCAAGCTCGGCAGTCATGCGCAGCGTCTTTAGCAGCATGTGGCCGTGACCGCCGACCACAAATGCGTCGACATCACATGGCAAGGTGAACGAGTCCGCCAGTTGCCATTTCGCGTCGCCAGCTGGGATGTCAATGCCTGCCATGATGCCGAAGAACGGCGGCAATTGGATCGGCACGAGCGTGCGCTTGGGTTGCTGTTTTGTGAAGTAGATGCCAATCGTCGTCTGCTCGGACTCTTTCTTGCCCGACATGTGAAAGTGGCTCTGCAAAATCAGGTCAGCACCTTTTGGCAGCTTTACGCCGAGGTCTTCGGGATATGGCTGCGGCATGCCGCCGACCGCCCACGAGTCGATCATCTGGCCGCGCGATTGCCGCATGCCGGAGTAGCCAGGCTTGCCGTCGCGTCCGTCCTGCTTGCGCGCTTCACCGGTCTCATCCAACAGGAATACGATGTGGTGTAGCACACCGCGCGCCGACGGGCGGACCTCCAATGCCGAGATCCAGCGGTCCTCGGTGGTGTTCGGCATGATGACGAAGTTGCGGTAGATGTCGCGGCCCGCGGCCGGCACCTCGTAACCCTTCTCGACTTGTAGCACGAGGTCGGGTGTGCCGAGCTGCCAGCCAGTCGGAAACTTGGGCAACGCGGGCAATGCTTCTTTTGGGCCCTCGGTCATACCGGTCTCGACCCAATCGACGATCGTTTTGATCGCGGCATCGGACAGGCGCAAAGAATTGCGGAAAATGCCGAAGCCCGGTTCTGGGTGCCACGGCGGCATGAACCGGTCTTCAACCACATCGCGGATCGTCGTCGCCTTCTTGCGGACCTCGCTGTAGGTGGTCAGCGGAAACGGCGCCACTTCGCCAGCGCGATGGCAGGTCGCGCAGTTGGCAAACACAATCGGCGCGATGTCCTTTGTGAAGGTCGGCGCATGTGTGCCACCGGCGGGATTAGGCGCCTGCATACTCAAAGCAATCAACAAGGTGCCAAGGATGGTCATAGTTTGTGAGTCTGTTTGGCCTGTTAAAGGCGCGCGGGGACGAATCACTGCGGAAAGATTCTATCCGAGCGCTCGCTAAGCTTTCCGCACAACACAAAACAGCGTAACGGGGGCCAACTGACCATGATTGATCCAAGTACAGACTTCCAACCATTAGTTCGGTCGGAAGAAGACCAGCCCGAATTGACGTTCCGTGCGGTGTTCCTCGGCGCGTTGCTCGGCATCGTGTTCGGTGCAGCGTCGACCTACCTCGCATTGCGCGTCGGCCTCACGGTGTCGGCATCGGTGCCAATCGCGGTGATTGCAATCGCGCTGCTGCGACCCAAGGCTGGCAAGCGCGCAATCCTTGAGCACAACATCACGCAGACCACCGGTTCGGCCGGCGAGTCGATCGCCGCGGCCGTCGTGTTTACGGTGCCAGCGCTGATCCTGCTGGGGTATCCGTTGCAAGTCGGACTGACCACGTTGATCGCTTTGACTGGCGGTGTCCTTGGCGTGCTGATGATGGTGCCGCTGCGCCGCTATTTGATCGTGAAGGAGCACGGCAAGCTGCGATACCCAGAAGGCAAAGCCTGCGCAGAAATCCTGCGGGTCGGCGAACTCGGCTCAACCTCGGCGAAGAAAGTGTTCTTCGGCATGGCGATCGGGGCAGGGTTTCAAGCGTTGAAGGCGGTCTTTGGCGGCGTGAAAGGCACCGTCGGAATCACGCTCGACAAGTTGTTCGGCAGCAAGGTTGCCTACTTCAACAAGACTGAGTTTGCCTGCGATTTTGACCCGGCATTGCTCGGTGTTGGCTACATCATTGGCTATCGCACGTCGCTGATCATGGTTGCCGGATCGTTGCTCGCCTCCATCGTGCTGATCCCGATGGTCTTCACGTTTGGCCAAGCGATCCCGGGCAACTTTGGCCTCGCAACGAAGCCAATCGCTGAGATGAACGCGTTCGATATTTGGAAAAACTATGTCCGGCACATCGGTGCTGGCGCAGTGGCGATGGGGGGCATCTTTGCGCTGGTTCGCGCGATGCCCTCAATCTGGTCGGCGCTGTCGCAGTCGGTGCAAGGTCTGTTTCGGGCGGGCGCCAAAGTCGCGGTTGTTGCGCGCACCGATCGCGACACCCCAATGCTGTTGCTGATTGGTTCTGCGATTGGCCTCGTGCTTTTGGTGTGGCTCGTGCCGGTTTTTCAAGTCGATCTGCTCGGCGCGGTGATGATCTTGGTGTTCGGTTTTCTGTTCTCGGTGGTCAGCTCGCGCATCACCGGCGAGGTCGGTTCGACCAGCAACCCGCTGTCGGGCATGACCATCGCAGTGCTGATGGGCACCTGCGGCATGTTCATCGCGGCGGGCATGACTGGTGCGCAATACTCGGTGCTCGCATTGATGATCGGCGCCATCGTCTGCATCGCGATCAGTCAAGCCGGAACGTGTTCGCAGGACCTGAAGACGGGCTTTCTGGTTGGCGCCACGCCGGTGCGGCAGCAGGGCGCATTAGTGATCGGCGTGCTCGCCTCAGTGCTCGCAGTTGGCTGGACTGCATACGGGCTCAACCTGGCTGAGACTCGCGAAACGAAACTCACCCAACCATTCTTGGTCGGAGATTCGTTGCTAGCAGGCAAGTCGTCCGTGGTGAGTCGCAAAGAACAGCAATCGCAAGGCGAGGGATCTGCGGCCCCGCGTGAGTATCTATTCGTCAAACTGGAGTCGCAGGATCTGCCCACGGGCCAGATTCTTGAGCCGGGCAACTACCTGGTCGATGCGAGCAGCAAGTTGGCGATCTATCGGCGGGTTGATGGCATTGGCAGCGGCCGTTTGTCGGCACCGCAAGCGACTTTGATGGCGACCGTCATCGACGGCATCCTGACACAAAAGTTGCCGTGGGATTTGATCCTGATTGGCGTCGCCATTTCGATCTTCATCGAACTCATGGGCTTCCGCGCGCTGACGTTTGCGGTGGGGGTCTATCTGCCACTCTCCTCGACCATGCCGGTGTTCCTTGGTGGCCTCGTGCGAAAAATCGCCGACCATCGGTTCCTTCGTGAGCCGGATGCCGAGGACGAACCGGAAGGCATCCTCTGGAGCTCGGGATTGATCGCTGGCGCGTCGATCCTCGGCATTGTCGCGGCGCTGCAATCGTTCGTGCCTGGCTTTGATCAGGACAAGGGGCTGCTGCCGGACCTTGCTTTCCTGCAGAACCTGCCGTTTGGCGCGAGTGGCAGTGCAGACTCGATGTTGCCTGATGTGGCAGGTTTCGGTGTCTTGCTGCTGCTCATGTTCCTGCAATTCCGTGGCGCTCGAAGTAAGCAGGGAACGCAGCGGTAAGTTCTTTCCCGCGCGGCAACCTGACGGGTTAGCCAGTCCAGCGGTGAAGCGGTCCAGCGGTGAAGCGGTCCAGCGGTCTGTGACGAAAAAACGCGCCACGCTTTGCCGCGAACGCAACGCACTGAGGCGATGATTTTAGCTGCGCAACTGCGGCGGCAACGGCTCGTCGTCGATGGCGAAGAATGGTGCGGGCAGGCAGTGGGCCAGCCGCGCTACCAGTGAAGATGGAAACGACTGCACGCGGTCATTCCATTCTTTGACGATGTCGTTGTACAGCTGCCGAGCGTGTGCAATTTTTTCTTCGCAGGCCCACAACCGTTCATGCAAGTCGCAGAACAGCGTGTTGCTTTTTAGTGATGGATAACTCTCGTGCAGTGCGAGTACCTGGCGCGTGGCCGCAATCGATGACGCTTCCACTTGCGTGGTGGTGCGTGGATCTTTGTGGCTGCGAATGTTCGCCAATGCCGCCATGAGCGCTTGTTCATGGCCACATGCAACCTTGATGACGGCAATGAGATTGGGCACCAGTGCTGCGCGCACCGAAAGTTTGATGTCCACCTGCCGAAACCCAGCAATCACTTGCTGCCGCAGTCGCACCAGGCGATTGAAAGTGCCAATCATCCAGAATGGCAGCCACATAAGGAACGCGCCGAGGACCGCCGTGCTGATCGAATCAGGTTCCCATTGCAGGTTTTTATTGCGCACCAGCAGCGCTGCAATGCCGCCACTGATGGCGGGCAACAGGCAGGCGATAAAAAACGAGATGCGCTCGCTGCTCGCGTTGCGTTGCACTCGCACCTTCGCAGTGGCGCGAGTCAGTAGACAAGGCACTTCAAGCTGGTGGGAAAACGTGCCGTCCGGCTGCTTCACGCCAAGCACTGAAATGCTGGCACCGGTTTCGAGCACGTTCGCCGAGTGGCGAAAGGTCGAATACTCGTAGTAGTAGCCGAGCGATATCATCGCTTCGTTCTTGCGCTGGTTGCTGGCGATCCAGATCTGGGTGCTGTCGTCGAGGATGAAGTGGCAGCTGTTTGATTTGCTGTGCACGACGCGCCACTCGGAGTGCGTGGTGGTTTTGCCATCTTTGTCGGTCGTGGTCCACGTGTGTTTGCGTTCGCTTTGGTAGCTGTAGTCGACGCATGGCGTTTGGAACCAGGGGCAACGGAGCGCATCGTCGTGCACAACTACGCCGTTGATCCAAGCATCATCGCCGACCGAAAGTGCGTGGATTGGCAACTCTGGTGCGCGTGCCATCACCCAAGTCTGGTGATCCTTTTTGCGTAGCGACCAAAGGGCGATCCAGCCACTCATGCCGCCGGCAGCGATTGCGATGAGTGCATTGACTGACGGGTCGGACACGATGTTTTTCCACCGGCAAGGTGCCGCAAAAATGCGAGCTTCACTCTATTCTTGCAGTGCATTCTAACCATGGAAGCAGAGCGGTTCGTTGCCGATCTCGCACTGACCTTGGCTGGATTATCAGTCGGCATTGACTGCGCTATCCCAGTGTGCAAAAAGTCACTCTGCAATCCCCGGGCAGCATCGACTGTAGCTCAGGTGGCTCGGGTGATCGCTATGTCGGCACCAACGCAGTCAAAAGTCCTGCCGCGCTGAATATCCGGCCCAGGGCAACCCCGCGGCTGAAAGAACGCGGCGGGCGGCGGCGGATCGGTCCGCTTCGTAGTTCTGATTATTTATCAGCATGCCGCAGTTCGGTGTCTGCGGCATGCTGAACACTTGATGGCAAAGCTGAACCGTAAAAAGGAACTTCCTTATGCACAGTCGGCCGATACTCAGTCTGATCGCGTTGCTGGTCTCCACATGTGGTGTTGCAAGAGTTGCTAGCAGAGATGTCGACGCGACCCAACTGGCGGAGTCGGCGCAGGCGTTCTTGGCCGCGCTTACCAGTGCGCAACGTAAAATAGCCGTCATGCCGTTGGCCGATCCGTCTCGCCTGACCTGGAACTTTGTGCCGCAGCAGTATCCAGGCGTGATGCTGGGCGATCTCGATTTGCCGCAGAGGGCCAGGGCGAAGCGGCTTTTGCAGTGTGTGCTCAGCAATCAAGGCATGACCAAGGTTGATGCGATCGTTGCGCTCGAAGATGTTCTGCATGGGATCGAAACCGCTGCTGGTCAGGATGCGACGCACCGTGACCCACGGCGTTATTGGCTGCAGTTTTTTGGCGAGCCTGCGCAAGGGGCAGATTTTGCGTTGCGGTTGCAAGGACACCATGTGTCGATGCACTTCGCGGTCGAGCATGGTCTGCTGGTGGGGGCCACGCCGATTTTTCTCGGCGCAAACCCGCACCTGATTCCATCGGGACCTCGCGCGTTGGAGCGCGTCCTCGGCCGTGAAGAAGATCTGGCTAGGTCACTGCTCGCGATGCTTGACGAAGGGCAACGGCAACTCGCGGTGATCTCTGTGAGCGCACCTCAAGATATCGTGCTGGGCCCATTGCGGACAGCACTAGACGCTGGCTCTCCACAAGGCCTCTCGGCTGCATTGATGACGCCGCCGCAGCGGGAGCAATTGCTTTTGCTGATCGAAGAATACGTGCGCAACGAACGCGATGAATACGCAAAAGCTGACCTGCGACGCATGCACGAACGTGGCTTTTCTCACATCCATTTCGCGTGGGCTGGTGGCAGCAAAGTTGGCGAAGGCCACTACTACCGAATCCAGGGGCCTACGTTCGTCATCGAATACGACAACACCCAGAATCAGGCAAACCACTCGCACACGATCTACCGTGACCTAGAGCATGACTTTGGCGGGGATGCGCTAAGAGATCACTATGCACGCTCGCACGCAGCCGATTCCCGCAAGTGAGAAACGGGTGAGCAAAAGCCGCGGGTGGCCGAACCCCAAACTCAGAGAGCGAGCTTGATTTCTTCGAGGACCAGCTTGGCGCGGCGTTCGTTGTCGGCGGTAGCAAACGTGCCGACTTTTACGGTCACTCTAGTCGTGTTGCCAGGCAGCCGTTCGACGTCCACCTTTACGTCGCTGCTCTTCAGAGTGCCTTCCGTAGCAGTAGCGACCTGAGTGTCGTCGACTTGAAACTGCAGCTTGCGCAGCGCCTTCTTGGCGGCGGCGAACACTTTGGTAAGGTCCTGCGTGACCTCCATGGTCGCCTCGTTATTGCTGTAGCTCACTGCGCCATAGGCAGCGCCAGCGATCGCGCCGGCCGCCATAAAGAGGCAGCTTTGCAGGGACAGGGAGCAGAATAGCAACGCACTCAAGATCACTGATAATCGCATTGGTCGCCATCCAAGCAGCGACGGGCATCCATGTCTACTACGAGAGTGCAAACGAGGCCGATGTTGCGATGGCTTTCTCAAGGTGCTCGACAGATGTGTGGCCGCTCCGCAACCGCGGTATGAGCGAGTGGTCGCCATCAGTAAACCAATGCAGCGTGATCGCCGCTGACAACTGGTAAGCGCTCACTTCGGCGCGGTTGCCGAGAGCATCTCGTTCCCCTTGAAGGAACAGGCAACGCGTGCGGATGGTGGCCAGATGCTTCGTGCGCAGTTGGGTTGGTTTTTGCGGTGGATGAAAGGGATAGCCAATTGCGATCACGCCAGCACAACCGGTTTCGTCCGCGAGCAAAGTCGATATTCGTCCGCCCATCGACTTGCCGGCCAAGATGAGCTGGTCAGGCCTGACCAGCGTGGCGGCGATAGCTGCGCGATGAAATAACAGCAGCGAAGCCAGGCTGTCTGGTGCGCGGCGGACGCCGTCCCGCATGGCTTGCATGTAGGGATAGTCGAAGCGGGCGACGCGCAGGCCGCGGGCGGCGAGGCCTTTTGCGAACGCAGTGAGGATCGGCTGCGAGCCCGGAAGCCCTGCACTATGCGCCAAAAGCACCGTGCGCTTTGCATCTATTGGGCCGTCCCAGAGGAACTCAGGTAGCGGAATCATTGACCGATTTGCGATGGTTGGTGAACGGGTGCAAGTTCGCAAAAAATCGCGTTGGCAAACCGCGCGGTCAAGGTTGGTGCTTGCCGAATTGGTGATGCCAACACTTGCCGAAGCGCAACATTGGCTGCCTATGGGGCGGCAGTGCAATGGTGGTTATGGATCCTTGAGCGACTCAACAAAATCTGTGCGATTGGCGGCGCTATTACCAACGGTAGTTTGCGGCGGCATCCTACGGCAGTTCGATCGTGCGGTTCTGCGCGCAGATTTACTTTGGGCATGTGATTGGCGTGCGTTGTCGTGGCGCACGCCAGATGCAAACAGGCGGCAAAGGTCGCAACCCCAATTACTCGGATCGAGTGGCAGGCGGGCTAGGCACTTAAAAGGCAACAGCGCTGCCGCAAGCCTGTGTCCACTTGCGAAAAGCAGTTGCGTGCCGCGGGTCCCAGCGATTCGCTCTGCAAATGATTCAGCGTCCGTTCCGGGGTGTCCTGCCAGCCATCACTACACCGTTCCTTGCCGATGGCACTATCGACCATGCCTTCTTGGCCAAGCATGCGGAGTGGCAATTATCGGCTGGTTGCAATGGTCTGATTCCGCTTGGTTCGTTGGGTGAAGGTGCAACCCTGTCGTTCAGCGAAAAGGTTTCGGTCCTGAAGACCTTGGTCAGTGCTGCCGGGTCAAAACCGGTGTTGCCAGGAATCGCCGCGCTGTCAACCCGCGATGCCGTGGCCTTGGCACAGGCGGCGGAACAAGCCGGTTGTCGCGGGCTGATGGTGTTGCCAGCGTATGTGCACGTCGGCGATATGCGCGAGGCTCGGGCGCATGTCGAGGCGGTGATCCGTGCGACCCACTTGCCTTGCATGCTCTACAACAATCCGCCGGCGTATCGCACCGATTTTACGCCACCATTCATCGCAGAGCTCGCGGCTGCAAATCCCAACCTAGTCGCAGTCAAGGAGTCGAGTGGCGATGCGCGGCGCGTGACCGCAATCAAGGCGCTGGTTTTGGCTCGTCTTGATCTGCTGGTTGGAATGGACGACATGGCCGTCGAAGGCATTGCGATGGGAGCTGTCGGTTGGGTCGCTGGCCTCGTGAACGCATTCCCTGTCGAGACGGTCGCTCTGTTCTGCGCCGCAAGGGATCATGGTGTCGCGAAAGCCATGCCGCTCTATCACTGGTTCCTGCCGTTGCTGCGACTCGACACCGTGCCTGAGTTTGTGCAGCTGATCAAATTGGCGCAGCAAGAAGTCTTGCAAGGCAATGAGCGTGTTCGCGGCCCACGGTTGCCAGTTGAAGGCGCATTGCGGGAATCAGCACTGCGGGTGATTCGCACCGCGCTGTCGTCAAGGCCACAGGTGGGGGCATGAGTTTGCTCACGGGCGAGCATTGTCTTTTCGGGCAGTGGCGGCGTGGCACAGGCAGCACATTTCACGCATCTGCGGCGGCAACCGGCGAATCGCTGGCAACCGAATTCCACGAGGCGACTGCTGATGAAATCGCCACTGCAGCGCAGCACGCGTTTGCTGCGGCTGCCGAATACGCTGCAAAGCCAAGAGTGGTTCGGGCTGCGTTCTTGGAGCGTATTGCCGATGAGATCCTGCTGCTTGGCGACACGTTGCTCGAACGCGCTCATGCGGAGACTGGCCTGCCAATGGCGCGGCTGACCAGCGAACGCGGCCGCACGGTAAACCAGCTGAAAGGATTTGCGGACTTGATCCGCGAAGGTTCGTGGGTTGATGCCCGCATCGATCGTGCGCAGCCACAACGAAAACCACTGCCCAAATCGGATCTGCGCGCGATGCTCGTGCCGCTAGGTCCTTGCGCTGTGTTTGGCTCCTCCAATTTTCCGCTCGCGTATTCCGTCGCGGGTGGCGACACCGCGTCGGCCTTGGCAGCTGGCTGCCCTGTGGTTGTGAAGGCGCACCCGGCACATCCTGGCACCAGTGAGCTGGTTGCTCGCGCGATCGCAAATAGCGTCCGCGCTGCTGCCTTGCCGGGCGGCGTCTTTTCAATGGTGCAAGGCGCTAGTCATGCGGTTGGCAAAGCACTCGTTCTGCATCCGGCGATTGCGGCCGTAGGCTTCACGGGCTCGCCACAAGGCGGTCGCGCACTGTGCGAGCTTGCATGGCAGCGAAGTGTGCCGATCCCGGTGTTCGCGGAGATGGGCTCGGTCAATCCCGTGTTCGTGTTGCCAGGTGCGCTGGTTCTGCGCGGCGAACAGATCGGGGAGCAGTTGGCGGCCTCAGCGCTCCTCGCCGCGGGGCAGTTCTGCACGAGTCCTGGCATGGTGTTGTTTCTCTCTGCGCATGGCAAACCGATGCTGGCGAAGCTTGCGGAGCTTTTCCGTGCGGCAGTTCCAGGCACGATGGTGCATGAATCCATCCGCAGCAACTTCGATCGCACGCTGCAGCAGGTGCGGGAAATTGCAGGCGTAACGGTGCATGCGACAGCAACGGGACAGGGCACTCATTGCAAGGCTACGTCGGCCGCAGCGATGTTGTTCACCACGGACGCGAGCTTCGTTTTGCAAGAGAGTCGCTTGCGTGAGGAGATCTACGGACCGGCACTGGTGGCGGTCCGTTGTGACTCGTATGGCGACATGCTTGCAGTGGCCGAGTCGCTGCAGGGGCACCTGACTGCGACCGTGCACGGCACAGATGCAGACTTTGTCGAGCACGCGGGACTGCTCGCTATTTTACGCCGCAAGGTTGGCCGCTTGATCGCCAATGGGGTGCCGACCGGCGTCGAGGTGTGCAGTTCGATGCAGCACGGCGGACCGTGGCCGGCGAGCAGCGATAGTCGCTGCACCGCAGTTGGGTCGCGTGCGATCCTCCGCTGGGCACGGCCGGTGGCGTTTCAGGACCTGCCGAATGATGCCTTGCCGGACGAACTGCGCGATGGCAATCCGTGCGGCATTTGGCGCACGGTAGATGGCGCGCTTGGTCGCGATTGAGCGAACTGCGCGCCAGCCAACTCACTTCAGCGAGGTGCGCTTCTTTTCTTCCTTGGTGCTCGCGCTAGTTTCGTCGAGCGGGATCTTCAGGACGTTCTGGTAAGCGGCAACATCGCGGATGTCCTTGCCCTGTTGCTTTAGCAGCTGGCGCACGGCTTCTTGCAGCTGTGCGTCCTCCTGCGGATCGCCGAGTGCTCGTGAGCCTGGGTAGACCGCTTTGCGCAGGTCGCTTACGCGGTCACGCACTTCATAGCGCACCCAGCGCCGCACGTCGTCCTTGCTGAGCTTGGTGTCGAGGCCTGTGTAGAACGTATCGAAGTCCGGATACTTGTTGCTGTCGCCGCCGTCGCCTTCAGCCAACACGCGGAACAGGTCCGGTTGTTCCGCGAGGTTCTTTTTCACGTAGTCGCGGAACACGTTTTTCTTCAGCAGGGCGAAGATTGCAGAGTTTTTCCAGGCATCTTCGGGTTTGTTTTCGAGCAGATCGATTTTGGTGTCTGGGATGACGCCCCAGCCTGGATCGACGATCTTGCCGTTCTTGTCAAACTCGCGGTGCGGGCAGCGGTCGCTGGGCAAATAGTATTTGGCGACGGTCAGCTTGATGTGCGCGCCGACGTCGAACTTTTTGTTGCCGTTGCTGTCTTCATAAGGCTCGCCTTCTTGAAAGCTGCCGTCGTCATTGAGGTCCTCGAAGCGTTCGCCAGGTTCTGAAGCGAGCGGCATCATGTTCTGCACGGTGCCCTTGCCGAACGATCGTTCTCCGATGATCACGGCGCGGTGCAGATCCTGCAGTGCGCCAGCGGTGATCTCACTTGCCGATGCCGAGAAGTCATTGGTGAGGACCGCGAGCGGCAGCGCACAGGTGGCAGTGTCGCGCGTGAAGTAGTCCCTGCGCTTCTCGGCCGGGCCCTGCGTGTAGACGACCAGCTGCTTGCCTTTGACGAACTTCTCCACGACATCGCGTGCCTGCGTGAGGAAGCCGCCGGTGTTGTTGCGTACGTCGAGCACGACGCCGACAGCACCCTTAGCCATGACATCCTTCAGTGCCGTTTCGAGTTCGGCGGACAAGTTCGCACTGAAGTTGACGAGTTCGAGATACGCGATCTCGCCTGGCAGCATGGTCCAGTTGACCGCCGGCACGTGCACTTCTTTGCGCACGATGGCCATCGTCTGCGCTTCTTGCCAGCCCGGTCGGAACACCTTGAGCGTGACGGAAGTATCGGGGCGGCCCTTTAGGCGCGAGATGATTTCGTCGCTGGTGTGACCAGTGGTTTCCCAACCGTCGACTTCGAGGATCTTGTCGCCTGACAGCAGTCCCGCGCTGTAAGCGGGGCCCGAATAGATCGGGCGGATCACCGAGAAATCATTGTCCTGATCAAAGTTGACGAACGCGCCGATGCCGCCGTATTCGCGGTTGAGATCAAAGAAGAACTTTTGGAACTCGTCGCTGGTGAAGAATGTGCTGTGTGGGTCGAGGCCACTGAGCATGCCCTTCGCCGCGTATTGCATCAGCTCATCGTCCTTGACCGTGCTGCCAAGTACGTGGTTTGCATGAATGCGCATCTTGAGTTCTGAGAGCACTCGATACGCGTCTTCGCTGCCGCCGGTCGGGCTGCTCGGTTGCTTCGATTCGGCGAGCTTGCTGAGCATCGCCTCAAACTGCCGACGCTCTTCTTCGCGTTTGAGGTATAGGCGAGCGCGGCGGCCAAGGTCATTGGGCTGCAGCTGCACGGAACGCAGGATCGTCCAAGCTTCGCCCGCAGCGACGTTCAGTTCTGCCAACGTCAATGCACCACGCACCCGCAAGTCTTGGTCGGTCGAACGGATGAATTGCTCCAGCGTCGTCTTTGCGATGGCGCGTTGTTCGCTCGTGCCAATATGCCAGAGGGCTAGCGCCGCTTCGATGCGCACCGCTGGTGCAACCAGTTCGTCCTTGCAGTTGCTTTCAATGAGCTTACGCACTTCAGGCAGGATGCGAGTGTTGTAAAAACGGTCCTCGCCGAGCAGGGCGATTGCTGCTGCGCGCAGGGCGTCATCTTTGCTCTTTGCGATCGGCGTTAGCAGTTCGAGCAGATCCTTGCCGTAGGTCGTGTCGTTTTTTAGGTCCTGCACGGCCACCGCCGCACACAACCGAGCTTTGTCGCCGTGCTTGCCAGCCGCCGCCATGAAGGCGTCGCGGGCTGGGTCGGTTTGCTTGTCGTCAAGGTCGATGGTCAGCTGTTGCGCAAGCGCGAACACCTGGTCGATGGTCGAGTTGTCGGCCTGACTCAAGACGGTTGCCACCTTGCTGGCAAGATCCTGCGCACGCAACGAGGGGAGGATCAGCAGACAGAGGCCGAGCCAGAGGCTCGACGGCGCAACAGCACGCATGCAATCTCCGTGGGTGAACAAAGGACTGGGGTGTCTAGCCATCATCGGCGGGCGAGTGACTTTGGGTCGAACGAATCCCGTGAAGGTCGATGACTTTCCTCGGCACTGGCAACTGGTCCGCTGCGATCCAGCAGGTTTATGAGAATTGCCAACTGCTTCATCAACGCCGATTGACCGCTATGCTCCCGTGCAGTGTCCGATTCTACGACAGATAAAAACGACGCCGGGCAGGGCCTGACGCATTTGGATGCCTCCGGCCGTGCTCGCATGGTGAATATTGCCGGCAAGCCAGCTACGGAGCGGGTCGCCAGGGCAATGGCCTTGGTTCGTCTCACGCCTGCCTTGCTGGATCAACTTTGGACGGGGACGTTGCCAAAGGGCGAGGCACTAGCGGTGGCACGAATCGCCGGGATCCAAGCCGCCAAGGAGACCTCGAGGTTGATCCCTCTGTGTCACCCGCTCTCCCTAAGCTACGTGGCGGTGGATTTTGCCCGGCTTGGTGTCGACCTGCTGCAGGTCACCGCCGAAGCCCGCACCACAGGGCCAACTGGCGTTGAGATGGAAGCCATGACGGCCGCGAGCGTGGCGGCCCTTACGATTTATGACATGGTCAAAGCGCTGTTTCGCGGCGCTGCGATTTTGCGCCTGGAACTGGTGCATAAATCCGGCGGTCGATCTGGCACTTGGGATCGACCAGAGACAAAAGAAGTATGACGGAGCGAAGCGTTGCCATCGTCGGTGCTACCGGCGCAGTTGGCCAGGACCTGATGGCGGTGTTGGCAAGTCGCAAAGTGCCGCTGCGGTCGCTGCGCCTGCTCGCATCTACGCGCTCGGTTGGCGAACGGCGTACCTTTCGCGGTGAGTCCCTGCCGGTCGAGGTACTCGGACCGGAATCGTTTCGCGGCGTGGACGTAGCGATCTTCTCGGCTGGCGCCTCGGTGTCGCGCGAATACGCAGCGCGCGCGGTCGCTGCAGGCACAATCGTCATCGACAATAGTTCGGCCTTCCGCCTGGACCCAAAAGTTCCGCTGGTGGTGCCGGAGGTAAACTCCGCAGCGCTCAACGGCCATTGCGGCATCATCTCTAACCCCAATTGCTCGACGATCCTGTTGGTGCTGGCGCTTTCGCCACTGCATATCGAGGCGGGACTCGAGGCGGTGGTTGTGTCGACCTACCAGGCAGCCTCTGGCGCGGGTCAGTTGGCGATGTTGGAACTGCGTTCTGGGATGCGCGCAATGCTGGCGGATGAGCCGTTTGAGCCCAAAGTTTTTCCGCAGCAACTTGCTGGCAACGTGTTTCCACACGTCGATGTATTTCAGGCGGATGGCTACACGCGTGAGGAAGACAAGTTGCGGGATGAGACGCGCAAAATCCTCGGCTTGCCGCAGTTGCCGGTCGAGGCCACCTGTGTGCGAGTCCCGGTGGAGCGCTGCCATAGCGAGTCGGTCAGCGTGAGGCTTAGCAGACCGCTTTTGCCTGCGGCGGCGCGTGCACTATTCGCTTCTGCACCCGGCCTTTTATTGTGCGACGAGCCACAACAAAACCGCTACCCGATGCCATTGACGATGGCTTTTCGTGACCCTGTGGCGATCGGGCGAATCCGCGTGAGTCGCGTGTTTGAGAACGGGCTAGCCTTCTGGCTCAGCGGCGATCAGTTGCGCAAGGGCGCGGCGCTGAATGCCATTCAGATCGCAGAACTGGTGTGAGGAAAAATCACTCAAACCGCAGCGCCTCGCCCGTGCTGAGGTCAGACCTCGGGTTCGTCGTCGGTGATCTCGTCAGGTTCTGGGGATGAGTTCAGCTTGTTGTAAAGCGTTTTGAGTGCCACTCCGAGTGCCTCGGCGGCTTTGCGCTTGTTGCCATCGAACCGCCGCATCGCTTCGGCTATGGCGATGCGCTCAAGCTCGCGCAATTGCAGCGACGGCAGCGGACCGGAGTGGTCCCCTTGCACGCGTACGCCAAACGCATACTCCTCAATGTCGGCGGCGGTGATGGCTGGACCGTTGGCCAACACGGACAGCCGCACGACTGCGTTTTCGAGCTCGCGGATGTTGCCGGGCCACGCATATTGCGTGAGTCGGATGTGGCCGCTTGGGTCAATGCTGAGATTTTGATTGGCGCGGATGCATTCGCGGGCGAGGAACATTTCTGACAATGGCTTAATGTCTTCGCAACGTTCGCGCAGCGACGGCACGCGAATCTCCAGCACGGCAAGCCGGTAAAACAAGTCTTCGCGGAACTTGTTTTCGGTCACCAACGAGCGGAGCTCGCGGTTGGTTGCGGCGATCACCCGAATATCGACCTTGCGCACTTGATCGCTACCAACAGGCCGGATCTCGCCATATTGAAGCGCGCGCAGCAGCGACGGCTGCAAATCGAGCGGCAACTCGGCAACCTCGTCGAGGAACAGCGTGCCGCCACTCGCAGCCTCGAACAGGCCTAGGCGCTTCTGGTCGGCACCGGTGAACGAGCCCTTCACGTGGCCAAACATTTCGCTCTCTATCAACTGGCGCGACAGTGCGCCACAGTTGATGGCGACGAAGGGTTGATTTGCGCGCGAGCCGAACATGTGCAGTTGTCGGGCCGCGATTTCCTTGCCAGCACCGCTCTCGCCAGTGATCAAGACTGTTTGTTCAGACCGGGCGACGCGAGTGATTGTCTCTAGCATTCGCAACGTGGCCGGGCTCGTGCCGGCGACGACGTTGGTCATCGGGCTCGCAGCTGCGGCTCGGCGCAGGCGATGGTTTTCCTGCACCAGGTTCGCATTTTGAATCGAACGCCGAATGGTCTGTTCGAGCAAGTCGAGATTGACCGGCTTGGTCAGGAAGTCGACGGCGCCCTTGCGCATGGCTTCGACCGCTAGCGGCACGCTGCCGTGGCCGGTGCAAACGATTACCTGCAGGCCTTTGTCGATCGCCAGCATCTCACTGAGTGCCTGCATGCCAGGCATGCCTGGCAAGTTCAGATCGAGCAACACCACGTCAGGTGCCTGCTGACGAAGGTTTTCGAGTGCGAGATCCGCCCGGTTGAAGGCTTGCACTTTGAAACCCATGCGGGTCAGTTCGCCGAGCCAGACAGTGCGCAGACTTTGCTCGTCTTCGATTAGCAGCACAACGCCGGAGTTGGTCAATGCAGGGGCCTGTACGGTCACAAGCGGCTCACTCGGATAGTACGGTAAGCAACTTCATCGCCGTGATCTTGCAAGGCGATGCGCCCGGCAGTGGATTTGCCAAATTGCGGCCACTCGTGGAATTTGGATGCAGCGATCATCTTGTCCCACTCAGGCCCGTGGCATGGTGCATCGACGACTTGAACTCCGTTGAGCCAATGCTGCACGCGACCTTTTTGCACAACAATCCGGCCGTCGTTCCATTCGTCTGCTGCGCGCAGCGGCGGGTTTGCGGGTGGGACGAGGTCGTAGAGTGCCCCAGCACCCTGCTGCTTCTGGTCTGGTGGTTTCGACAAGTCATCGAACACTTGGTATTCCGGGCCCGTCATATAGGTCTCTTGTTCGGATTCTATGACATGCCAAATGATGCCTGAATTGCCGCCTTTGGCTATGCGCCACTGAAAACGCAGGTCAAAGTCGCCGTATTCTTCATTGGTAACTAGATCGCCACCACCGCCGCCGACCGTGTGACAAATGGCCGCATCGCGAACCGACCAACCCAGGACCGGCACAAAGTCCTTTTTGTAGCCCCGCCAACCGGTCATGGTGCGACCGTCAAACAGCAGCGTAAATCCCTGCGCCAACTCTTCGTCGCTGAGAAAGTTGATGGGTGCGGGATCCAAAGTCACGCCGCCGGTTGCGGCCCACTCCGTGCCGCGAGCTAAAAAGCGGCGCAGTTGCGGGTCATAAAATGTAGCGCGCGTCGGCAGTTGGCCAGTCCAGGTGTGGCCGAGCGGTGTATGAAAGATGCGGCCCTCGCCGTATCGAGCCACGGTCGCCATGGGTTCAAATCGACCTGTGCCGCCAACTTGCTTGTCGCTGAACGCTGCCAGCAGAACCTTATAGTTCGCGCCCTTCATCGGCACGAGCCGGTGGTAAAGCTCGTCAGGATGTTTGCGCATGTCGGCCATGCCCTGCGTGATCGGATGGTTCGCATCAATCACGAACACGTCGAAGGGGTGATACGAGCCATGGCCAGTGCCATCACGCCAGCACAGGCCGACCATGGCTTCATAGTCGGTCCAGCCAGGAAATGCATTGTCGGCCGCGTGCACGACCGTAACGCCGGTGCCAGCCCGGACTGCGGCGAGAAAGCTCTGCTCCGCAGCTTCGCCCCAGCGCTGGCCGTTGTAGTTGAGCACGATTGCGCGGTAGCGCTGACCTAGATCCGCAGCGGCGAGATCCTTTTCCGGGGTGTTGGTTATATCGACCCGGAAGCGGCCAGTTTCCACCAGCACGGTTTTCAACTCGGGCGTGGTCCACTCGAAGTCGTGGTTGTTTTCGCCACCGACTAGCAAGACCGATAATGGAGCTGGAGTTTGTGCAGCAAGCACGCTGCCAAGAACGCATGAATAAAAACACCGATGCATCGTGCGAAGAAGCGTAGCGACTCGATCTCTTGCAGGCATCTATAGCTTCCAACTCTCGGATCTGGGATAAGCACCGCATGCAGTTTTTGGCGGTTGGCAGGCTGCTTGTATTCGCATCGGCTGCATTGCCGGCGCAGGGTTTTCAGCATGCTGTGGCACAAGCTGAGTTGCTTGGCGCACGCACGGGGCTAGCGGTGATCGACAATGACGGCCCTGTGCAAAAACTGAGTCGGGCGGACGAGCCGTTTGCTCCAGCGAGCAACATGAAACTCTGCACTGCCGCAGCAGTGCTCAGTGGCCTGGGTGGCGGCTTTGAGTTTAAGACTCGCTTCGAACTTGTGGCCGGCCGTCTTTTGGTGCACGCCGGCGGCGATCCCAACTGGATCATGGGCACTCCTTATGCGTCAGAAGTAGCTTTTGCAGCCGTTGTCTCGGCATTGCAGCGCCTTGGCATAGCGGAGATCCGTGGCGTGGCGCTTATGGCTGGCGCGTTCACTGGGCCGACGCGGCCATCGACCTGGCCAGCGGACCAACTCGGCACGTATTATTGTGCCCCGACGGGGCCTTTTGTGCTGGAGCAAGGGACCTTTTTGCTGCGTGTAAATCCGGCGCAAGGTAGTGCCGAAGTTGCCATCTTAGCACCAGTGACTCGGACTCAGATCGAAGGGCACATCCTGCCGGTCGAGGCTAAAAAAGGCGCGGTCTACGGTGCGATCGATACGGATGTAGCAGTGCGGGTAAGTGGCAAGGTTTGGCAAAAGGCAAGTCCAGCCCAGATTCGAGTCGCGGTGCACGACCCGGCGGCGTGGTTTCTACGCGCGTTCGAACTCGCATTGCATCAGGGCGGCATCAAGGTGACGTCGGAGGCGCCCGAAAGTGCTGCGATGGTGCTCGAATACAGCACGCCATTGCAGGTGGCGCTACGGCGCATGCTTTTGGATTCGAGCAATTTCGACGCCGAGCAGTGTCTGCGCGTGCTCGGTGCGGAGTCGATCAAGGACGGCAGTTTGCACGGTGGTATTGAAGCCGGTACGGCGCAGATCGCGCGGTTGCTGCGCAAGGTGCCCGCGCAGTTCGTAATGGCGGATGGGTCTGGGTTGTCGCGTGAAAATCGTGTCACGCCAACCATGATGGTGCAGCTGGTTGCTTTGATGGTGCATGGCGCAAACAAGGACTCGTTTCTTGCCGCGCTGCCGATTGCGAGTGAGAGCGGCACGCTGGAAAGCCGGTTTGAAGGCAGCAAGGTCGCCGGCCGTGTGCGTGCGAAGACTGGCTGGATCCGTGGCGTGTCCGCGCTGTCGGGAGTGCTGCAACGCGCCGATGGCAGCTCCTGTGTCTTTTCGATCCTCATGAACTACGACGCGACAAAGGGCGGCCTCAATCCGCAGCTAAAGCAGTTGCAAGAACAGATCGTAGAAGCTCTCGACCGCCCCGCGATGGGCAGCCGTTGACATGGAGCGGTCACTGGAGAATGCGCCGCTACGACAGTATTGCGATGTCGCAATCGAACTTGCGCATGCCGCAGGCAACTTGCTGCTGGAGCATCGCAGCAAGGGCGTAGCAACGGAAACCAAGCGCTTCCGCCGCGAACTCGTTACGGCCGCAGATCGCAAAGCCGAGCATCTGGTGGTGGGAGGGCTGCTGCGGCATTTCCCAGATCATGGCGTGCTGGCTGAAGAAGGCGTGCTCACACCGCAAGGCAAGTCGGCTTTGAGTTCCGACTGGACTTGGATCGTCGACCCGCTCGATGGCACCACCAACTTCGTCCACGGCCTGCCATTTTTTGCCGTGGCGATTGGGCTGGCCTTCCGCAACGAGCCGGTGGTCGGCGTGGTTCATGCGCCAGCGCTTGGTCAGACCTACGTTGCCGTGCAAGGACAAGGTGCTACCTGCAACGGTCTGCGCTTGCATGTGTCGTCGACCAAAGAACTCGCCGACGCGTTGCTCGCAACCGGCTTCTCCTATCACCGCGACGATCCTTTTGCCGACGATAACCTTGCCCGCATCGCCCGCGTTTTGCCGCAGTGCCGTGACCTGCGGCGTTTTGGTTCGGCAGAGCTCGATCTATGTCTTGTCGCTGCTGGTTCCTTCGATGCTTTCTGGGAGGTTGGCCTTGCACCGTACGACGTTGCTGCCGGTGCGGTGATGGTGCAGGAAGCTGGCGGCTTCGTAACGGATCTTGCCGGTGGCACCGACTGGTTGTTTGGTCGCCAAGTATTGGCGAGCAACGGCACACTTCACGCCATCGTGCGTCAACAGCTCGCCGTCAAGTGAGTCCTCTTACATGGCATTTGAAGACAGGCTTCGGGTCGGTTTGGGTGTCGAGCAGGGAAGCGTCGATGCACTGCAGATGACACCGCACGGTGAGACTAAAGAGCAAACGTCGGTGCGTCGCCCGCCGCGGTGGCACGTGGCATACATTTTATTGGCTAGCTTTGACTTGCTGACGGTCGTGTCGAGTTTGTTCCTCAATCACAAGCTCGTGCAAATTCACACGGACTCGCTCTACATTGCGGATGAAATTGCACAACTGCGCGACATGGCAGGCCAAGTAAATGCGCCTGGCAATGAAGTGTTCGAGAACCATGACTTTCAGAATGAACATAGCCGCATGGTCAGTCGATCCGATCGCTTCAACCTGATTCTGAATCGCCTGAAGTTGCGGCGGCCAGATCGCCAATTGGACTACAATACTATCAATTCGGCGATGGAGCGCATGCAGGCTGAAGCCACATCGATCTTTAACTTCTTTGCGGTCCAAAATTCTCAGGCTGCACAGCCGCGCATGGCGGCGATGGACCGTCACTACGCTGATGTGCACCGGGCGCTCGCCAACCTTGATCACGATATTCGTCAGGAACAGTTTGCCACGGTGGCAACCCTGTCGGATGTCGAGTTCCTGATTGGCGGGTTTATCATTTTGATGGTTTGCCTCGCGATAACCTATGGGGCGCGTCTGCGAAGCGAAGTCCGCCGTCAGGAAGCGTCGCGTGGTGAGCACTTACTGGAGTTGCAAGCGGCCCGCAACCAGGCGCAGTCGGCCAACCACCTGAAGTCCTCGTTCTTGGCCAACATGAGTCACGAGATTCGTACGCCGATGAATGGTGTGATCGGGATGATCGATTTGCTCATGGAGAGCGGCCTTGATCGCAGACAGTTGGAGTTTGCTGGGACGGTGCGTCGGTCAGGGGACGCATTGATGGCAGTGTTGAACGACATCCTTGACTTCAGTCGGATGGAAGCCGGCAAGCTGCAGTTTGCCGCCGAGGACTTTCAGCTGCGCGATGCGATCGAGGATGCCATCGAGTTGATGGCCGAGCGCGCGCACCGGAAGGGCCTCGAGATTGGCTTGGTCATGGATGACTTGGCACCGCGCTGGGTCAACGGTGATAGTAGTCGCCTAAGGCAGGTGATCGCCAATTTGGTGGGCAATGCGGTGAAGTTCACCGAGATTGGCGAGGTGTTCGTGCATGTGATGGTGGTCGCTACTATGGAGGACCGAATCCACCTGCGTATCGAAGTGCGCGATACTGGCATGGGGATCGAGCCGGAAGTGCAGTTGCGGTTGTTTTCACCGTTTTTTCAAGCTGACGGTTCGAGCACACGCCGCCACGGCGGTTCTGGACTTGGACTAGCAATCAGCAAGCAGCTCGTCGAGCGAATGGACGGTGCAATCGGCGTGCAAAGCGTAAGAGGCAAGGGTAGTCGATTCTGGTGTGAAGTTCGTCTTGCGCGTGCAACCGAGTCGCACCCGGATGTGGTGCAGTTGTTTCCGCTAGGTGAGCACATTTTAGTGGTCGATAGTCACGCACTGGCCGCCGGCACATTGTCGCGGACCATCATCACGTTCGGTTGTTTTGTAGAAACGGTAAACAGCACAGCGGCGGCTATGGCAGCGCTGCGGGATGGTCAGGCAAAGGGGCGGCCTTTCCGCGTGTGTCTGATGGCGCGCATGCCGAATGATGACGGCGGATCCGGACTGGCACTGCTGATCCGGAAGGATCCGTTGATGGTCACTACTTCGCTGGTATTGATGACGAACTTCGATCAACTCGATGGGGCAAAAAAAGAGCGTGATCTATTTGACGAGCGTCTGACCAAACCGGTTCGGTATAGCGACTTGGCTCGCGTGCTCGGTTCATTGCTTGGCTCCAAGCTAGATGCAAGCCAGCCGCCAATAGTGCCAGCGTTCTCAGTCGGTTGTCCCCGCCTTCGCGTTCTGGTCGTCGATGATCAAGCGGACAGTCAGCAGCTGTTGCTGAGGATGTTTGAAAAGTTGGAATGCGCAGTCGTATGCCGGTCCGAAATAGCTCATGCCATTGAAGCGACCGCGGATCAGGACTTCGACATCGTGCTAATCGATGGCAATTTGTCGAATTTTGACAGCGAAGCGACCGCGCAGTTGCGAAGTCGCGCTCTCGAACAAAGCCGTTCGATATTTGTAGTGGGCGTCACGGCGGAGGCCTACATTGACGTTTCTGAGCAGGCCAAAGCACGAGCACTCGACGAGTGCCTGATGAAGCCGCTGCACTTTCATACGCTTGCCGCAGCGGTCCGGCGCTGGCGCGAAACCGTTCCGAAGTGAGCCTTAGATGCGCTTTGTGATCGGTTCGCCACTGCCGTATTGCAGTTGAACCATCGCCCCGCGCCCTAGTTGGTGAGTGCGGAGAATGGAGTGCAGGACGGCATACAGCTGGTCTGCATTGGGGCCAGCAAAGAACAACAGGCACTCGCCGCCGCCGTATTCATCGCCGTCATATTCGCCCACTTTGGCATCGAGCACGGCTTCGCCAAGTTGCTCTGCGAGCATCGTGATGTCGAGGCGCTCCCTGGCCGTGCCCATGGAGCGGTTGCTCATCTTCAAATGGACGACCACATCGTGTTCGTCAGACTGCACAAGGTCGTCTGCATCATCCTCGGCCATCCGCAAAGACTAGGGGGACAAGCCTGCGCTGCAAATGCAACGGCCTTGTGCTGAGTGGGGGTAGCTACTGGTGAAGCCCTGCTTGCTCGCTATCCTAGTTCGGTTTTGCGCGTGCGAGACAACTCAAAAAAGCCCCCGGAACGGTCGCTTGCTGCCACACAGGTAGTGGTACGCGGAGCACGGGAGCACAATTTGAAGGGTGTGGATCTGACATTCCCACGCGATTCCCTGTGCACCTTCACGGGGGTCAGCGGTTCGGGCAAGTCAAGCCTTGCCTACCACACGATTTATCAGGAAGGACAACGACGCTTTCTCGAGAGCCTCAGTTCTTACGCGCGTCAGTTCTTGGGGCGCATGGAGAAACCCAAGGTCGATCACGTCGAGGGCCTGTCGCCAACGGTGTCGATCGATCAGAAGTCGCACAGCCACAGCGTGCGCAGCACGGTAGGCACGCTGACTGAGGTAGCAGACTTCTTGCGGCTGCTCTGGTCGCGACTTGGTATCCCGAGCTGTCCCACCTGTGGCAGTCAGATCGAAGCGTGGTCGGCCGATCGAATCGTCGAAGCGATGCTCAGTGACGCAGCTGGTCAGAAGGCGATGGTGCTCGCGCCGGTCGTGCGCGAGCGCAAAGGTGAATACCGAAAGGAACTCGCGGAGTGGCGGCAGAAGGGCTTCGTGCGCGCTCGCATTGATGGTGAGGTGCGGCGACTCGACGAGGACATCTCACTCGCGCGCTACGTCTATCACACGATTGAGCTGGTGGTGGACCGGCTCGTGCTGGAGGTGGCGGAGCGTTCGCGCATCACCGAGGCGGTCGAGCAAGCGCTGGTGCTCGGTGAAGGCAACTGTGCACTGATCTGGGGCGAACAGAGCTATCGCGCGTTCAGTGCGGCCCGCAGTTGCCCAAACGGCCATGGCTCGCTGCCGGAAATGGAACCGCGGCTGTTCTCTTTCAACAGCCCGATCGGTGCGTGCCAAGGTTGTGACGGGCTCGGCGAGGTGTTTGGGATCGAGCCAGAATTGTTGGTCGCAGACCCGGATAAATCGGTGCGCGATGGCGCGCTGTCGGTGTTCACGGATGCCGGCAAGTTGGTCTACAGCCGGCTTACTCTCGATCACTTCGAGATAGTTGCTCGCACCTTTGGCTTTCGGCTCGACACGCCGTGGCGGGCAATGCCAGCGAAGGCCAAGCAGATCGTGCTCTACGGCAGTGGCACGCGCACGTTTGAGTTTCGCTGGCAAAAACAGAGTGCGATGTTCCAGACATCGGGCATGGATCGGATTGCCTTTCCAGGGATCGTGCCGCACTTGGAGTCGGCCTATCGGCCATCGCGTGCTCGGCACTTGGATCGTTTCCGCGCATCGGTTTCATGCCCTGATTGCAAGGGCGCGCGGCTGTGCGCGGCGGCGCGTGCGGTGGCCTTTGAAGGTCGCGCATTGTCTACGATCCTCGCACTGCCGGTCCTGCAGGCGTTGACCTGGGTGCGCGGTGTTTCGTTGCATGGCAACGCGCTGCAGATCGGTCGTGAAATCCTGCGCGAAATCGAGCGCCGCCTCACGTTTCTCGAAGATGTCGGCCTCGGCTACCTGACGCTCAGTCGTGGCGCGCGCACGTTGTCGGGTGGCGAATTGCAGCGCATCCGCCTCGCCGCTCAGGTCGGTGCTGGCTTGCGCGGAATTCTTTATGTGCTCGATGAGCCGAGCATCGGTTTGCACTCGCGTGATCAGGAACGGTTGCTGCGAACGCTGATTGCCCTGCGTGACCGTGGCAACACCGTCGTGGTCGTCGAACACGATGAAGCAACGATGCGGCAGAGTGACTTCTTGGTTGACGTTGGGCCTTTTGCTGGTCGTGAAGGCGGCGAAGTGGTGTCCGCAGGCACGCCGCGAGAGGTCATGGCGGATCCGCGTTCTTTGACCGGCAAGTATCTGCGCGGCGAGTTGACGGTGCCGGTGCCAGAACGTCGCCGCACCGGCAAGCTCGGCGTGATCGCAGTGCGCGGCGCCAAGCATCACAACCTGGCCGGCATTGATGTCGATTTCCCGCTCGGCCGTTTCGTTGCGATCACCGGCGTTTCGGGCTCCGGCAAGTCGACGCTGGTGCACCATGTGCTGAAGCCCGCGTTGACCGAGGCGCTCGGCGGCGCAAAGTCGCCGGTCGGTCGATGCGTATCGGTGACCGGCTGCAAGCAAATCGACAAGGTGGTGGAGATCGACCAGTCGCCGATTGGGCGCACGCCGCGCAGCAACCCCGCCACCTATACGGAGGTTTGGTCGCAGATCCGCGACCTGTTCGCGCTCATGCCGGAATCGCTGCTGCGTCAATACGAGAAGGGCAGGTTTTCGTTCAACGTGAAAGGCGGTCGTTGCGAGGCATGCGAAGGTGCGGGGCTGCAGACGCTGGAGATGAACTTCTTGGCGCCGGTCGAGGTTGTCTGTGACCAGTGCGGCGGCGCGCGTTTCCATCCGGAGACTCTGGAGATCCGTTACAAGGAGCACAGCGTTCACGACGTGCTCGAGCTGACGATTGATGAGGCGTTAGTACTGTTCGCAAACTTGCCGAAGATTGCGCGGGCATTGCAGACGTTGGCGGATGTTGGGCTCGGCTACCTGAAGCTTGGCCAACCTTCTACGACCTTGTCGGGTGGCGAGGCGCAACGCGTAAAGCTCGCAACCGAACTACAGCGACCCGCCACCGGCAAAACGCTCTACATCCTCGATGAGCCGACCACGGGACTGCACTTTCACGACATCGCGCGGTTGCTGACCTGCCTGCAGCGCTTGTGTGATGCCGGCAACACCGTGCTCGTGATCGAGCACAATCTTGATGTGATTCGCGCGGCAGATTGGCTGATCGATCTTGGCCCTGAAGGTGGTTTTGGTGGCGGCACCGTGGTGGCGTGCGGCACGCCTGAACAACTGGCCAAAAACATGGCTTCGCACACCGGTGCGGCACTCAGGGCAATGCTTGCGCCCAAGCAGTTAGATGAGGTTCATACAGCAGCGCCGCGTACAGTGAATCGGCCGACCCACATCACGGTCCGTGGCGCGCGAACGAACAACCTGAAAAACCTCGATTGCGATGTGCCGTTGGATCGTTTTACGGTGATCACCGGGCCATCGGGTTCGGGCAAATCGAGTCTTGCGTTCGACACGTTGTTCCAAGAAGGCCAACGCCGTTTCTTGGAGAGTATGTCGACTTATGCGCGGCGGTTCCTAGGTCGGATGGATCGAGCGCCCGTCGATGTGCTCGATGGTCTTGGGCCGGCGATTGCGATCGACCAGAGGCAGGGTGCGCGCAGTCCGCGTTCGACGGTTGCAACGACCACCGAGATTCACGACTACCTGCGTTTGCTCTATGCGCGCATTGGCCGGCCGCATTGTCCACTGCACGGGCAAGAACTGGTGGCGGTTTCGCCAAGCCGCATGGCGGTTGAGGTGCTTGAGAAATGGCGCGGTCAACGTGGCTACCTGTTGGCGCCGGTTTTTTTGCCCGAGCAAATAAAATCGGACGAGGATAAGGCAGCGCTTTGGCAGGAAGCACTCCGCAGCGATTGGCAGAAGCAGGGCTTCGTTCGCGCATTGCGCAATGGCGAGGAGGTTCGCACCGACTCTGAGTGGCCTAGGAATGCTCCGCTTGAGTTGTTGGTCGTGATCGATCGCACCTCGTTTTTGGACCGCGGACGGTTGGTCGATGGCGCAGAGCAGGCTTTGCGTGTGAGTGCTGCACATGGCGGACAAGGCAAAGTCATCGTGCAGGTGATCGGCGGCGATAGCAGTGGGCAACGCCTTGAGTTTTGCGCAACGCGCAGCTGTGCTCAGTGCGGCTTCACTGCCTTGGAGCAGCCGCATCCGCGTTACTTTTCCTTCAACCATCACAGCGGTGCTTGTGAAGCCTGCGCCGGACTCGGTGAGGTCGTGATCTGCAGCGAAGGACTGTTGGTCAATCATCCCGACCAGCCGATTTTTTCGGGGGCAATCCAACACCCTGGCGCTGCCTTCTCATTTTTGGTCCGGCGCGATGGCTATTACTCGGATGTAGCTGCGGTAGTCGCCGAACGGCGCGGCGTCGATTTGTCATTGCCCTTCTGCAAACTGCCCAAGTCGGCGCGCCATTGGCTGCTGCGTGGCACCGGCGAAGAACGCTACGAGATCACATTTCAAAAACGCGAGGCTGGGAAGTCGCGCAAGTGGCAGATGCAGGTGCCTTGGAAAGGGCTAGCGCGGCAGGTGGAGGAGTGGTTCCACGGCAAGGATGGCGAGAATCATGGCGACGATCGGCTGCGTGCTGTGATGAGCGTGCAGCGCTGCCCTGAATGTGACGGTGAGCGGTTGCGCAAAGCGCAGCGGCAGGTGCGCGTGAGTGGACTCCGGATGCCGGAGCTGTGCGCGCAGACGGTCGAGACCGCGATGGCGAGTTTGCAGGCTCTGAAGCTGTCAACCAAAGATCAGCAGATTGCGCAGGACGTGCTCAAGGAGATTTCGAATCGGCTGTCGTTCTTGGACTCGGTCGGGCTCGGCTATTTGACGCTCGATCGTTCCGCTGCAACCCTGTCTGGCGGCGAGTCGCAACGCATTCGTCTGGCAACGCAACTTGGCAACAAGCTGATGGGCGTGCTTTATGTGCTCGACGAACCCACGGTCGGTCTGCACGCACGCGACACCGAGCGTCTGCTGCGCACGCTGCTCGAGTTGCGCGACCTTGGCAACACCGTGGTCGCGGTCGAACACGATGAGCAGGTGATGCATATGGCAGACTATGTGCTCGATCTCGGGCCTGGCGCAGGTGCGCGCGGCGGCACCGTGGTCGCATGTGGTACGCCTGCCGAGGTGGCAGCGAGCGACGGACTCACGGGACGCTACTTGCGTGGTGAACTTACGGTGGCGCTGCCGCAGGCCCGCCGCACGCCGCTAGGACATGCCTCGTTGCGTGGCATTTCGATTCACAACCTGCGGCAGTTGGATGTCTCGATTCCACTGGGATGCCTGTTTGCGGTCACCGGTGTGTCGGGGTCAGGCAAGTCTTCACTGGTGATGGATGCGCTCGTGCCAGTGCTGCGAGCCGGCACCGCGGAAATCACTTGGAATGACGGCGAAGAACGCATCTGCCAACTCGTTGTCGTTGACCAGAGTCCGCTCGGCAGCACGCCGTCGAGCAACCCTGCGACCTACACCGGCATCTTTACGCACATCCGAGAACTTTTTGCGAAGGTCGAACAGAGCAAGGCCAAGGGCTTTGGTCCCGGTCGGTTTTCGTTCAATGTGGCCGAGGGACGATGCGCCACCTGTGAAGGCAAGGGCCAGATCCAGGTCGAGATGCACTTCCTTGCCGATGTCTGGGTGACTTGCGAGACCTGCCGTGGGCGGCGTTATAACAGTGAGACCCTGCTGGTCAGCTACCGCAACAAGAACATTGCGCAAGTACTCGCGATGGAAGTCAGCGATGCGCTGCAGTTTTTTGGCAACCATCCACGCATCGCAAGGCCTCTGCAATTGCTGCATGACGTCGGACTCGGCTACCTGCAGCTAGGTCAGTCGGCCAACACGTTTTCCGGTGGCGAGGCGCAGCGCCTCAAGCTGGTCGCCGAACTTGCTGCCGCCCCGCGTGAGCACATGGTCTACGTGCTTGATGAACCGACGACCGGCCTGCACATGGACGACGTACAGAAGTTGCTTTGCGTGCTGCAGCGATTGGTCGAACGCGGCGACTCAGTAATCGTCGTTGAGCATCATCTCGACGTTATCGCCGCCGCCGATGTCGCTCTGGAGATGGGGCCTGAGGCAGGTGAGCAAGGTGGCAAAATTGTGGCGTTTGGCACTCCCGAAGAAGTGGCGCGCAATAGCGGCAGCCACACGGGCCGGTATCTCGCGCCGCGTTTGCCCGCCGCGCGCAAAGCTGCTGCAGATGCCTTGCGGCCCTTGGTGCCGCAGCGCAAAGGCAAGGCTGCTTTGCAGAGGCGCGCGCGCAAGCGTGTTGCGGATGACGCGTGACCGAACTGCCATTGATCGTGCAACAGGACCATACGGTTCTGCTGGAGACTCAGCACCCTGACTATGAGCAGGTGCGCGATCGCTTGAGTCGCTTCGCCGAGCTCGAGAAGTCGCCGGAATACGTGCACTTCTACAAGCTCACAAAGATCAGTGTCTGGAATGCTGCAGCGCTCGGCGAGACGGCTTACGGCATCCTCGATTGGCTGACCGCGAACTCGCGGTTTCCGATTGCGCCGCAGTTGCTGCAGCAGATTGCTGAGTGGCACCGGCGCTATGGCTTATTGCAGCTTGTCGCGAAGTCAGATCAGCTCTGCCTGCGCAGTCTGGATCTGGCGGTCCTGCAGAAACTCTCGGAGCATCCATCCGTGCGCAACCTGCTGCGGCCAATTCGTAGCGGTGGTTATCGCGTTGCTGTTGCGGATCGCGGTGCGATCAAGCAGGCGCTCGCGCGACTCGGCTATCCGATTGAAGATCTAGCTGGCTACACGGATGGCAGCGAGCTCGCGTTGTCGTTGCGTTCAGAAACCGCTGCTGGCCGCCCATTCTTGGTGCGCGATTACCAGCAAGCGGCAGCAGCGGCCTTCCATCGCGGTGGCAGTGATGCCGGCGGTTGTGGCGTTGTGGTATTGCCGTGTGGTGCTGGAAAAACTGTGGTGGGGATCAAGGCGATGCAACTCGTGCAAGCCAACACCCTGGTGTTGACGACCAACACGATTGCGGTCAGGCAGTGGGTGCGCGAGGTCTTGGACAAGACGACGTTGCGCGCCGATCAGGTCGGTGAATACACCGGTGAGCACAAAGAAATCCGGCCCGTCACCGTTGCCACCTACCAGATCCTCACGCATCGCAAGACCAAGCTCGATGCGTTCCTGCATCTCGACTTATTCGATCGCGGTGGCTTTGGGCTGATCATCTATGATGAAGTGCACCTGCTGCCCGCACCGGTGTTTCGTGCGACCGCTGGCATTCAGGCGCGGCGCAGGCTCGGCCTCACTGCCACGCTGGTGCGCGAAGACGGACGGCAGGACGAGGTGTTTTCGCTGATTGGTCCAAAGCGATACGAGCTGCCGTGGAAATTGCTCGAGCGGCAGGGCTTCCTAGCCGAAGCGCATTGCACCGAGGTTCGCGTGCCGTTGTCGACGGAACGCGCGGCACAGCATGCCCGAGTGACTCCGCGCCAGCAGTTCCGCATTGCCAGCGACAACGAGCAGAAGCACCTCGTGGTCGCTGCCCTGTTGCGGCGACATCGGCTGGATCGCGTGTTGATCATCGGTCAATACGTGGCGCAGTTGCAGCAGATCGCTGTTGTGTTCAAGCTGCCGATCATCACTGGCAAGACGCCCAATGCAGAACGAGAACAGCGCTACTCCGCGTTCCGGCTCGGCGAACTGGCGTGCCTCGTCGTCAGCAAGGTAGGCAACTTTGCGGTCGATCTGCCGGATGCAAATGTTGCGATTCAAGTGTCGGGCACTTTTGGCAGCCGCCAGGAGGAGGCGCAGCGACTGGGACGCATCCTGCGCCCAAAGTGCGCGGGCCAGCACGCTCACTTTTACACGCTGGTCAGTGACGACACCCGCGAAGAAGAGTTCACCAGAAAGCGGCAGTTGTTTCTTGCCGAGCAAGGGTACTCGTACGCGATTGTGCAAGCTGCAGAAGTGATGGCGCAAAACCCAGCGGACCAATGGTCGTGAGTCGGCTCATCCTTCGCTCTCTGCTGAAAACCGCGTCGGAGGACGCTGTTTTGGAGATCGCGATCGCATGGCTCGGTTCTGTCAACGCCACCAAGTTGACTGCGCGAGCCACGCAGATCGCTGCGGTCGCGAGCGCAATGGAGAACGAAGAGCAGGCACTCGCGCGCATCGCAGGGCTGCCTCGCAAACTGCAGGACCTGCTCGAGACCTTCCTGGCTGCTCCGCTGCATGCCTGCCCAGTCGGTGAGCTATTTGCTACGCAGGCGCGCAACTTCAAGAGTCGGTTCGATCTTGATGCCTGTTTGTCGGCGCTGCATCGCGAAGGCATGTTGTTTCCGGCGACGGATCGGAAGTGGACGGGATTTGACGGACCAGGCTATGCCGTGCCGCTCGAATTGGCGCAGTGCATCACGGCGCACCGCCAACGCACGCGAAGCGCATTGAAGGATGTGCTGACTCTGCAAGGCCATCTCGACGTGCGGTATTTCCGGCAGCGTGCGGCAAAGAGCAGCAAGGCCGAGATCGCTACCGACAAACATGCAGAGCACGCGCGCAAGATCTACAAGCTGTATTCGATGGAGAGTTCCATCGCGGCGCGGCGACTAAAGCTACCAGCCCAGGTAGCAGCAGTCTTCACGGCCTCGTTGCTGCATCACGGAGGGTTGTCCACCTGGGAGGACCTGCTGCACGAGTTTGATGTCGAGGACTTGCCGGACCCGGAGTTGATGCGCAAGTGTCTTTTGGATGCCATGCTCGGCACCACTGGGCCCCTGCCGTTGGCGCGCTTTGGGATCCAGCCATCCGATCAGGCGTTGATCGTGTTCCATGAAGTTGCATTGGTCGAGCTGCAGCGTCATGGCCGTGCACATCCGCCACAGGTCGAGGAGACGCTTTTTTGTGGCGGCAATCTCGCCACCAACATCGGCCGCTTCCTGCGCGAATTGCAGCAGGCGAAGGTGCTGTTCACGGCCGATGGCGAACTCTTCAAGGCCAGCCAAAAACGTATCGCCAGCTTGCTCCTGCCAGTGCCCGGGGGGTTCTTGCCCTTGGAACTGCAGCTCGAATTGCTCTACCGATTTTGCCTCAATCGTCGGTTGGTCGATCGTCGCGGCGAGCGCGGCCTGCGTCCCACGCCACTAGGACTTGAGTTTGATCGCTCCCCGCTTGCGGCGCAAGTCAAGCTGCTCTTGCAGCACATGCTTGAAGACCGTTCGTTGCCTGGCGAGGCGTTCCATCAAGTGCGACTTCGTCGTGTGCTGCTGCGGATGCTGCGTCGGTCCGAGCCGATGCAGTGGCAAGAACTGACGATTCTGCCATTCCTTGCGCGCAACGCCTACCTAGCGCAACTGGATGGCGCGCAGGCCGAAGAGTTCTTTGCCGCGCGCTTCCAGGGTGGTGGCTATACGCCGACTGAGACGTTGCAGCAGATGGCCTTCAACCTGCTGCTCTGGGTCAAGCGGCGGTTGTATCCTCTGGGCATTGTCGATCTGGGCATGCGCGATGGACGGCCGGTGGGGCTCAGGTTGTCGCAGTTTGGTGCTGGGCTGCTGGATGCTGAGCCAGCAGGCAAGGTTGGTGGCACGCGCAGCACGGTGATCGTCAATCCCGACTTTGAAGTGCTGTTGTTTCCGGGCGATGACGTTCATGAAGCCGTGCATGCGATCGATCGGTTCAGTCGCAGGCTCAAAAGCGATCACGTGCATCAGTTCAAGCTCGATGAGGCGAGCATTCGGGCAGGCGTTGCCGAAGGCCTCACTTGCGAACAGATCCTGCACGAGTTGACCGATCGTGCCCGCGTGCCGGTGCCGCAGAACGTGCTTTACAGTCTGGAGGAGTGGGCTGGCCGCGGCTAGCTTCGCACGCATGAGCAAGTCCGTGATGCGGGGCGGGGTTCGCAGCCGGTTATCGCATCGGCTGCCGGCAGGTGCTTCGCCTGGTACACTGTGCTCGAATCCAAACGCGCAACAGCCGGTGATGAAGGCCGTGGTCTACAGCGACTCGGTGCTTCAGGAGCATGCGCCAAAGACCGCCGCCGAGGCGGTTGCACTGCGCGCGAAGGGGCAAACGCTGTGGCTCGATATCGCGGGCCTCGCGGATCTAACTCTGTTGCGCGAGATCGGCGAGCGATTTGGCCTGCATCGGCTGGTGCTCGAAGACATCACGAACTCGCAGCAGCGTGCCAAGGCAGAAGATTTTTCGAGCTGCGCGTTCGTTGTGCTGCGGATGGCCAATCCCGGCGATCAACTGGATACGGAGCAGTTGAGTTTCTGTCTTGGCAATGATTTTTTGATCACGTTTCAGGAACGGTCTGGCGATTGTTTCAGCTTCGTTCGTCAGCGGCTGGCGGATGCGAAGGGAAAACTGCGCACCTCGGGGCCGGACTACCTTGCCTATGCGCTGCTAGACGCGATTGTCGATGCGTATTTTCCGGTGCTGGAGCAAATGGGAGAACATCTGAATGTTGCTGAAGACTCGGTGCTCGCCTCCCAGAAGAATGTTGAGGTCATTGGCCAGCTGCACGAAGTGCGGCGCGACTTGCTCGTGCTTCGCCGCGCAATGTGGCCGCTGCGAGAAGTGACTCAGCAGTTGACGCGCGGTGATCTGCCGCGATTTCAACCGGAGACTAGGGTTTACCTGCGCGACGTTCAGGATCACGTAGTGCAGTTGATCGACTTGCTGGAGAACTATCGTGAACTGGGTGCCAGCCTGATGGACGTTCACCTTGCCTTGGTGAGTTACCGGATCAATGAAGTGATGAAGGTGTTGACGATCATCGCCACGATCTTCATCCCATTGACGTTCTTGGTTGGTGTCTATGGCATGAACTTCAAAGGGATGCCCGAACTGGAATGGGCCTATGGCTATCCTTTGTGCTGGGGAGTGATCGTAGGGGTCGCGCTCTGCATGCTGATTTGGTTCCGTCGCCGCGGCTGGCTCTAGGCACGTGATCACATTGCCAGCATCTGTCTTGCGGGTGCTCTTGATCACCGACGGGCTCGGCGACGCGCCACGGTTGTTGCGGATTGTCCGCGCGGGCTTGCAGGCTGGCGTGCGGGCGGTGCAGGTCCGCGAACCGCTTTGGTCTGCGCGCGAGTTGATCGCATTCGCTGATTGCTTGCGGCCGGAGGTGGCAGCAGTGCGCGGCATACTATTGGTCAATGATCGCTGCGACGTTGTTGCGGCGGGACATGCCGACGGGGTGCAGTGTGGGTTTCGTTCCTTGTCGCCTGCGGCAGCGCGAAAGGTGGTTGGCAAAGACCGCTTGGTTGGTTACTCGGCGCACGATGGCGCGCAGATAGCTGAAGCGGCGGCGGCTGGTTGCGACTTTGCGCTGCTGTCACCGGTTTGGCCAAGCAGCAGCAAGCCCGGCGCAAAGCCGTTGGGAGTTGAGCGCGCCGTCTTACTAACCAGAGCAGCGACGCTGCCACTGCTATGGCTAGGCGGCGTTTCGGTGGAACGGGTGGCACAGTTAGCGCTCTTGCCGACTAAACATCGCCCCATCGGCGTGGCGGTTCGCGGCGGCATTTGCGAGGCGACAGATCCGCACAAGGCAGCCCTTTCCTATGTCAGTGCCGCTGCCTTGGTGTTTTGTCAGCAGAGTTGAGATCGCTTTTCCGTTTTGAGCACTAAAGCGTGGTCTTTTGCGGGCACCGCGATTGGTATCGGACTTTGCTGCGAGACTAGCTGAGCAGATGGTTGAGTGTGGTTCGCAGACATGCGATCCTGTACGCATGCCTGCCATCGGCGAACGCGCGTTCACCCGGATGCTCGCCCGTTTTTTTGCGGCGCCGAGCACCGTTCGCGTGCCGATCGGCGACGACGCCGCGGTGGTTCGCAATCCGGCGCGCGAGAGTGTGCTGTGTTGTGATCCAGTGATCGAAGGCGTGCACTTCGATGCCGATACGGATCGCGCGCTGGTTGGCCGCAAAGTTGTCAACCGAAACCTTGCAGACCTTGCGGCGATGGGCGCAGTTGCGGATTGGCTGCTGGTTTCATTGGTGTTGCCGCACGGCTTCCCGATGGCCGACTTGATGCGGCTCATGCGAGGCATCCGAGCGGCGGCGCGCGCGGCCGGGTGTTCTGTGGTTGGCGGCGATATCGCAAGCTCCAACGGCCCGCTCGTTGTCACCGTCACTGCCGTTGGGCATTGCCGCGGTCGCGTGTTGCAACGCAATGCTGCGCGGGAAGGGGACGCGATTCATGTGACCGCACCACTTGGCGGCAGCCGGCTTTTGCATCACTTGCGCTTTATTCCGCCGCTTGCGGAAGGTCAGTGGCTCGCGCGCGCAAAGGTGCCGGTGCGTGCGGCGATGGACATCAGTGACGGACTTTTGCTCGATCTGCAGACAATGCTCACCGCCTCGGGGCTGCATGGTGCAGAACTAGTTGTCGCAGCATTGCCGGTGAGTCGTGCGGCAAAGCAGTTGTCATGCGGCGAACCTGCGCGCGCCGTGCAGCACGCGTTGCAGGACGGTGAGGATCACGCGCTGCTGTTCACGGTTGAAAAAGGCCGGCGGTTGCCAGCCGGTGGACCACTTACCAAAGCGGCGCGTCGTCCGATCGGCCGCATCCTTGCAACGAAGGGACTGTGGCTGGTCCATCCCGATGGTGGTCGCGAACGGGTTGCTGCACAAGGATGGGAGCATGGCATTGCATCCGACTGAGCTTTTTCGGTGCGTCCTACCCCCTGATGCGCTGGCAACGGAATTGCTCGGCGAGCAGCTGGGGCAAAACTTGCGACCCGGCGATGTGCTTGCGTTGGTGGGCGAGGTCGGTGCGGGCAAGACGACGCTGACGCGCGGTGTGGCACGCGGCATGAAGGTGTTTTTACCAGGCGCTGTGGCGAGCCCCACATACCTGCTGGTGGTGGAGCATCCAGGGCCGATTCGCTTGTTGCATGCGGACGCATATCTGCCGACGAAACTGCACAGCTTTTTGCGCGACGGCGGCATGGAATACCTGTGCAGCGAAGATGTGATCGCGGTGGTCGAATGGGCTGACCGCATCGCCGAGGAATTGCCCAGTCGGACTTTGTGGCTGCACATGACAACTACGACCGCAGGCGGGAGAGCAGTTGTGATGTCCTGTTGTGAGCCAGTCGCATTCCCTTGGGCAGCCGGTCTGTCTGCCGGTTGAAGCCCAATCTTAGGGGCGTTGTTCGGACCGGCTGTTCGTTGCGCGCCACCGGCTTCGTTTTGCTGGTAAAACTCAGGCCACTTAGTTTGCCCAGCATGAATCCGACTTTGCGGTGAACCACCGCTGCTCGCCGCCGTTTTTAAGTGCGATTCGGAACCTGACTCGTGAAACAACAGCCACCAAATGCGGACGATGGCGTGGACTACCTAGCCCGATACCGGGACGGCGATCCCACGGCATTCCGCAATTTAGTGGATCAGTTCAAGGATCGGCTACTGCAGTTTTTCTACCGACTGTGTTGGGATCGCGCTCGCGCCGAGGACTTGACGCAGGACCTCTTTCTTAAGCTGATGCAGGGCAGCCGGCGTTATCAGCCAGAGGGGCGGCTTGCGACTTTTGTCTATCGCGTGGCCACCAACCTCTGGATTGATCATTACCGTGCGCAGCGGCCGCAGCGCCGCATGTTTTCGCTGGATCAGGTGTTCTTTGAGCCGATTGATGTGAGCGGATCAGAACCCGGACCAGTGGACGTGGCCGCGATGCATGAGGACCGTGCGAGGTTGAGGCGGGCACTTGAGTCGCTGACAGAACCACACCGCATCGTGTTTGAGTTGGCGGTGTATCAGGAGCGGCCTTACCAGGAAATTAGTGATTTGCTCGGCATCCCCGTCGGCACGGTGAAGTCGCGCATGCACAACACGATTTTGGCGTTGAAGAAACTGCTCGCCACCGACGACGCGGAAACTGATGCGCGGCGTGCTGACGAAAATCACCGGCCGGATCGCGGGGCGCAAGGCCGATGAATATGGACCACGACAAGCAGCGTTCAGACTTGCTGCCAGTCGCATGGATTGACCTTTTGCTCAGTCAGGGGACGGACCTAGAGCTTGCGCAGCTGCGTGCGCTCGTGGCCAGGGATCCGCTCGCCGCAATCGAGTTTGCCGAGACGCGGCAAGTAGTGGAGTCATTCCGCAGCGTGCGAATCTCGCCGAGTAAGGAATACGCGCAGCAAATGTGCCGCCTAGTGCTGCGGGCAAATCTGCGTTGTAGATCCATGCGGCAGCAGCGCCCCGTTTGGCAGCGGCTCAGCCAGTTAGTTGCTGTGGCCGCGGTGCTCGTGGTTGCACTTGCCGTGCAAGCGACTCTGCGGATCAACGATTCGGCGAAGGCCAATGAGCAACCGGTTGCAGGCAATCCGCCGGTGATCGAATGGCTGCCACCGTCCGCGCTGGCCAAGTTCTACAGCGCGGCGGCCCTGCCTGATCTGCGCGCCGCAGCCGAACGGCTAGGCTCTCCGCAGTTGGCGGCGGCGGTGCAGCGCTTCGATCATCTAGGTGCAGAAAATCGGCGCGTCTTCTGGTCGCAAGCGAGTGCCGCAGTCGAAAAACAGCGGGAAGGCTATCTAGCGCGAGTAGCTGTCGAACTGCGTCGGTCGTCGCTAGCTAGCCGCAATGCGGTCGCGATTGATGATCGCATTCAGCAACTGATTTTGGGGATAGCCGATGATTTGCGTGAGCCGCTTTCGCTCCCATTGCCGGTGGTCGCAATTGCTGTGCGTGCAGTCATTGCTGGCGGCAACCTGAATGCCGTGCCAGAACAGCTGCCGGTTGCCCTTGATCGCATTGCCGCAGCGGTGCCTTTTTGTCGGGCGGGAGAGCTTGCGATTGCGTTGTCGGCCCTTGCGGACGGTGCCGTGGTGCTAGGTAGACATCAGGATTTAGTTCAGCAACACGGCGAACGATTGCTGCGCGAGTTTCTCACTTTTGACGGGGATGTCTGGGCGCGGCGGCTACCGATCTTGATCTCGCCAGCCGTTCCCGTGGCGCAGATTGGTGAGGCAGGTCGGGTGCTCAGCATCCTGCCGGAGTTTGGCGTTGATGGCGAGGCATGCGTTTTGATGCGCTTTTTATTGGCGGCGCATCTGCAGTATTGTCGCGTTCAGCAAGGCGACTCGGCGGAATTGCTCGCCGCAATGGTCTACGGATTTGGCGACGTGATGTTGGCAAATGATCTGCGGGAAGTGGCGGCTCGGCTCGCTGCGTTTTTTGGGCCTAACTTTTCCCCAAGCCTAGTGACCTTGCAGCAATTGAAGGTGAGTTTGCAGCCGAGCAGTTTGGGCTATGCCGAGTTCCGGTTAGTTGCTGCGCGGATTGATACTTTGCCGACCCCAGTACAGATCTTCGATCGGGCGGCGCTTTGCTTGGCCATGGCCGCGGGCTATTTGAATCGTGAAAGTGTTTCGTCGCGGCGACCAGGCTTCTGAGCGGTCTGCCCAAAGCATCTGCGACAACCGGATTTTCGTTAGGCTGTGCGGCTGGGTTCGGGTACTAAAAAACAATACCGTGCTGCGACCTACTCTCTGTCTGCTTGGTTCTTGGTGCTCGCCAGTAGCTGGCTTCCTTGTCAACGCAGTGGCGCAGGTGCCAACTCCGCAAACGCCTCCACCAGAAGTGCAAGTTGTGCTGCCGGTCGATCAAGAAGCGGATCAGCTCGGAACTCCGATTCGGTTGCTGACCCTGAATGACGCGTTGCGTTTAGGCCGTGCCAACAACCTTGAATTGCGCGCTGCGGAGTTGCTGCCGCAACAGGCTCAGATGGACCTCGTATATGCCGAGGCCGCATTCAACTCTGAGTTCTACGGCAACCTAGGCTATGGGGTAACTGAGTCGCCGCAGCGCAACACTTTTCAACCGAGTTTGCAGCGCTCCGCAGCGGATGCGGCGCTGGGCTGGCGGCAGCGCGTCACCACCGGTGGCATGTTTGACTTGGCGTTTCGACCCGCGCGTTTCACGACGGAGAGCTCGAGCAATGCGTTTCCCGATCAGCAACACACGGCGGAATGGAGCGTGAGCTACATGCAGCCTTTATTGCGCGGGGCTTGGAGTGACTACAACCTCGCTGATATCAACACGGCAAAATATGACTTGCGCCGAAGCGAGCAAAATTTTGCTCAGTCGGTGCAGGACACCTTGCTGCTCATCGTCGAGGCCTACTGGGACCTGGTTTACGCACGCGAAAACTATCGCGTGGTGAGTGAAGCGCTGGTCGTTGCCAAAGAGCAATTGCGAATCACCGTGGAGCGCATTCGCGTCCGTGAACTTGCGCCACGCGACCGCATTGCCGACGAAGCTGAAGTGGCGCGCCGCGAAGAGGAGCGCATCGCTGCCGAGAACGAAATCCGACGCAGCGAGGACAACCTTCGCCGCCTGTTGTTTGACGATCAACGCGGTGGCCTGTGGACCTGGAATCTGCGGCCAACGGAACCCATTGAGGTTGCGCCGCTGAGCGAGCCAATTGCCTATGTGCCCTTAGTGGAGAAGGCCATGGATAACCGTCCCGATATCGCTGCGTTGCGCTGCAGTGTGGCAGAGGCTGAGTTGCTGCAGTTGAAGGCGGAACGCGACACTTTGCCGCAATTTGACCTTGTGAGCTCGTACTCCGCCGATGGTGTTCGCGATCAATTTTCCGATGCGTTCTCCGATTCTGTGGATCAGCAGTATCCCGACTGGGGCCTGCGGCTGCAGTTTTCGATCCCAGTTGGCAATCAGGCGGCGCGTTCCCGTCAGCAGCGATCCCTCATCGAGGTCGAGCGTCGCCAGCGTCTTTTGTATGCCGAGATCATGAGCGTGACGAAGCAAGTGCGCGCCGCCGTTCGCAATCTGACGAGCTATGCGCAGAGCATCCTTGCAAGTGATGTCTCCGTCCGGCTCGCAGAGTCAAACCTGGAGACGGAGCAGGTGAAACTGCGCGTTGGTTCTTCTACCGCATTTGAAGTTCAGCGGCGCAATCAGGATCTGCGAACTGCTCGCAGTCGTCACCTGCGCAACCAATTGGACTACCGCATTGCCGAGAGCCGGCTCTTGCATGCGCAAGGCCTGTTGCACGCACCGCAGAACTGACGCTCGCTTTTCGCGCCGTGCAACTGCCGAAGTTGTGGGCTGTGCCGCGTTGCAAAGCCAATCGGGCGAGCCGCACTTGCGAACCAGGAAAACCTTTGCGAACCAGGAAAACCTTCTTTTCGGAGTGCAAGTTACCCCTGTGAAGCTACTGATGGAGATTGCTACAGGCTGGCTCGAGGCAATAGCCGATGCAGCCTTTGCTACGAAACTCATTAAGATATGGCAGTGAACGTTCGAGCTTTGGTAGTGGTGTTCGTCTTTTTGGTCCAGTGCGAGGGTGGCGTTGCCCAGACTCCGATGGACAACCGCTACGGGTTTGCGGATTGGCATTCCGACTATCCGGTCGCCTTGGAGTTCCCGCAGCTTTCACTTTCGACAACTTACGATCGATCACGACGCCAAGCTTTGGAGCGAATTGTTGGCAATCTCCAAGGGAACTCGCGGCGCGAGGTCTGGCAGTTTGCCACTGAGTTTTTCTGGCGTGCGCCTGATGAGGTGATCGATCCCTTGGTCAGGGCCATGGATCGCGCATTTGGTCAGCCGGCGCTCTCGGACCTAGTGCGCAACATCCTCGATGCGATGAGCAAGATGGGACGCCCAGAGTTCGACGACGCGATTCGGCGCGCTCTCGGACACGAGTCGGCGCCGGTGCGGCAGATGGCATTTGCGGCGCTCGCAACTGCAGGCAATACGGCGACCATTCGATGGGCGTTTTCGTTCTTCTTTCAAATGGACGGGCGTGCTCGCAACGGCTGGCTGCGCGCAGCGCGGATTCGGCTCGGCAGCGAGTGCGTGGGATACTTTCAAAAGCTGATGGTCCAAGAGACACCTGCGCCGATTCGTGATCAGGTGCTTGAGCAGGTTACGGAACTACCGCCAAAAGAAGCGGCGATGATTCTTGCCCGGCTGTGGCCCGAAGCGATTGGCGACTTCAAAGCGATCATCGCTGGTGTGCTGCATGCAGCCGGTGATCCGGCTGGGACGCTTTGGTTGCAAACGGCACTTCGTGAGGAGAATCACGTAGTAGTAGTGCGGGCACTAAAACAATTGGTGCGCGGCGACCTTTTGGCATTGCGTGAACAGGTGCTGGCTCTGTCGATGAGCCCGCGCCCCGAAGTGAGGCTCGGGGTCGCAAACCTACTGCGCGTTTACGATGGCAAGGACGTTGAGTCGGTTTACGAAGTCCTGTCGCGCCCTGAAGAGATGGTAGACATCAAGTGCATCGCGCTGCACGAGCTCACGCGGCGAGGTCGCGGCGATGCGGTGACCGCGCTGCTCGAGGATGTCGCGGTTGTTACAGGCACGCGCTTGGAGTTGGAACTAAATCTGCTGGTCGCCAGTGGTGACGATCGCGGGGTGGCAGTTTTCGCCGATCGTTTTGCGAAGAGCTCCCCTGGTGAAGGCCGCGAGTTCTTGCGCGCCTTGGCGCTGTGTGGTTCGAAAGCAGCGCCTGCCGTCCTGCTGGCACTATTCAAAGGAAAGGCTCGGAGCATCGACACGCGCGGCGAGACCACCTTGAGCTACATTCCGATCCTGCTACCCAATCTGCGCGGCAGTGAGGCGGAATTGCTGTCGTTTTTTGATCAGCTTGATCCCGCCGACTACGTTCGCCGCGCGCGCTACCTCGATGCTTTGTCAAACATCGCTGCAGACCGCATCGATCCGGCCACAAAGGCGCCGATTGTTGCCTTGTTGCGGAAGATTTTGTTCGACCCAAAGGAGCCGGCACAAATGCGCGTTCAGGCTCTGCAGTCGATGCTAAATAAGTCGATCACGATCGAAGACGCAATGCTGCTTAAGCGCCATCTCGCTAGCGAGGAACCGGAGACCAAGGAATCGCTGGCGATGCGCGCCTTCTTCAAAGATTTCCTGAACGAGTTCTTCTGAACGAAGCGGTTGGTTACTTCCCTGCTGCTTGTCGTGTGCGACTGAGCAGCAACCAGCGCTCGTCATCGAAGCTGCGATAGTGAGATGGCTTGCTCGACGCGTCCGGTCGGCGATGCTGCTGACCCGGTATTGGCCAGTACTTACTTTCTGTGCCAACGTAGTCCGCAACAAGGTTGCGCGAGTAAGAGGCTTCGGCATCCTCGGGTGCGAAAAAGGCGGCATGCGCTGGGCCAGTGTTTTCGAGTGGCCAGCCAAGGGCCTCAAGTGGCGGCACCTTTTCGTCATGCATGGCGATCGCTTGCTGGTCGGCTGGTTCTGACCATCGCAGTTGAAAGCAGTAGTGCTTGTTGATGAGTGTCACCGCGTTTTTCGATTCAAACGTGGCGGGCAGCAAGTCATCGACAAACACTCCCAGCGAAATCCCACTCGCGATTACGCGGCCGAGCAGCAAGTAAGGCATGCCACGATCGGAGAAGTCGATCGGCTGCATTTCTTCGGCCACGGCCAACAATATTCCGGTAATCGCTTCCCCCCGACCTTCGGCTCGGGCGGTGCGGCGGCCGCTGGTTATGGGGATCCAAACCGACAGTGCCAGTAGGGCAAGTAGCAGCCAAATGACCAAAGCCGCAGGGCTGATGCGTCTTCTTTCTACCGCGTCGGGATAAACCGCGGGCAATTGCTCGACTTGCGCATCCATGGGCATGATTATCCTAAACACCGTGCTGTGCTCAATGCCCAAGATAGATGCGCTGCCTTTCGCGGTGCGATCAGTGCTCACTCGAATTGCGGCGTCTTTTGGTCGTGCTTGGCTTGTCGGTGGCACTGTGCGCGATCTGTTGCTTGGGTTGCAGCCGCATGATTTCGACATCACAACGGACCTTCCACCCGAGCAAGTTGCAGCGCTAATACCGGAGGCCTCGGTTAGGGATGCCAAACTCGGCGCGGTGCGACTGTCGTCGTCGCTGGTCATCACCACACTGCGTGCGGAAGCCTCATATCTGGATCATCGCCATCCCGAACAAGTTTGGTTTATTACCGATCCGGCACTCGACGCGCAGCGCCGCGACTTCACGGTGAACGCGATTTATTGGGACCCCATCAAGGACCAGTGGCTCGACCCAGTTGGTGGCCTTGTGGATTTGACTGCTCGTTGTCTGCGCGTGATTGGTGATCCTGAAGTTCGATTTACTGAAGACGCGCTGCGACTGCTGCGTGCGATTCGCTTTAGCCATCGATTTGACTGGGTGATAGATCCTGCTACACGCACAGCGATGGTGGCAAAGGCGCATTTGCTGAAGGCGCTTTCTGGCGAACGGGTCTACGAAGAACTGACGAAGTTGTTTACTGGTCCGCGGCGCGGCGCGGCGTTGCGCTGCCTGGTGGAACTCGGCTTTGCGGCGCAGATATTGCCCGCGGTCGCAGCGATGGAAGGCGTGACTCAACCGCCCCAGTATCACCCTGAAGGCGACGTTCTGACGCACGTTGCAATGGTGCTCGATCAAGTCCCCGAAGGCGATCCAGTGCTTGCTTGGGCCGCGGTTCTACATGATGTCGGCAAGCCCCCGACATGGCGGCAAGCGGCGGATCGGATTCGCTTCGATGGGCATGACACACTGTCGGCGCGGATGGCCGAGGACATTCTGCTTCGGATGTCGGCGCCGCGCGAATTGCGCGCAGCAGTCGTTGAGATTTGTTGCGATCACATTCGCATGGCGAGTCTGCAGCTCATGCGGCCGCGCCGACGCGAACATTGGATGCGTTCGCCACTGTTTCCCAAACACCTCGAATTTCACCGCGCAGATTGCATTGGGAGTCACGGCAACTTGTCTATTTATGAAGCTGCCCTAGCCGAACTTCGTAGCCTGCCGCCATTGCGTGAGCCGCTCATTGCGGGCAGCGATGTGGTCGCGCTCGGTGTGCCAAAAGGACCGATGGTAGGGCAATTTTTGCGCGCCGTACACGATGCGCTCGATGTCCCTGCGGCACCTGAGCCTGATCGAGAACGCGCCCTAGTCCTGCTGCGAGATCTGGTAGTGCGCGACTTCAAGCCCCCGTCGTGAGACGCCGATAGATCCTGCACCGAGCGGTCGCTTGACTGCACTGGTGCCATCATGAACAAAGGCCACGACGATCCTGGTTTCGATTCTTTCCGTAAGCAGCGTGAACGGCGTCGTCTTGTCGAAGAGAAACCTTCGACGAAGGTCTCACAGGATGGTGCTTTAAAGGAACTGATGGAGGTTGAGGCGCGTGAGGAGTTGAACCGCGTGCTGACCCGCGACGTGCAGGACTTTTTCGAGTCCGCTACACGCGTCGCTGCAACCATCGTTGGCCGTGTTGCCAACTCTGAGAAAAGCGAGGTTGAGAGCAAGCTCAACATGGAGATGGAGGAGTTCTTGAAAGATGCATTGAGCCGCCTTGAACAGGTTGTGATGCAGTTCGTGGAACGCAGCCAGGGGCCGGAGGCAAAGCAGGAGGTTGAACCTCACATGCACAACCTCGTAGGTCAGATGCTTGATGGCTTCCGAGCCGCGGGCACGGCTGGGGTGAGCAAGCATCTTGGCGTAGATCCGATGACCATGGACCTCGAATCCGTGCAGCGCGAATTTCGTTCGAAGCTGCCAAGTCTAAAATTGGACCTCGCGGCGATTGTCCCGGTCAGCAATCTGGAGGCGGTCGGCAAGCAAGGGGTTGCTGGCAAGCCCGCAACGTCGGATATGGAGGAACACCATGTGGCACACATTTCTGTTGCACATGAAAGAAAGGCTGCACCAGTGAAGTCCCGTGCGGCTCTTGCAGGCGCGAAGAGAAGTGCGAGCCCAAAACTGACTCCGGAACTTGAACTCTACAAGGCGGAACTCAAGCAGCAGGTACGCACTGGTGCGATGCATCGCGAAGAAGCCCGCATTGCCTGGCAAAAGCGCGTCGGCGGTTGATTGTTGGATCGTTGACCGCGATCAAGTCAGGCTGATGCGGCGCGCGATCAAGCGTGCAGGCACGATGCAAAGGGTGATGCCCAAAGCCGCAATCCAACTGCCTGCGGCGAGCGATAGCAGGGCCGTATAGAACATCGTGCCGAGCAGCAGTAAGAGCATCGACCCGCGAATTGCGCGTTGGTCCCAGTTGTTGATGCGAAACATCCGGTTCAGGTAGTAGCCAAGCGGCACCAGTGCGAGCAGTGGTGCGATAAGAAATCCGCCCTGAACATGCAGGATACCGATCAGTGCGGCGGCGGGTGGAATCGATTGGGTGAGCAGCACGTGGCCGCGGCGCGGGCTGCTTTCATCTTCAAGGATGCCGAGGATGGTCACGAACAGGATGTAGATGCCGTAGCAAATACCTGCGACGATGAGGCTCCTATGCGGCAGCTGTGTTGTGGTGGACGCTTCAAACAGCGAGCTGGCGACCAATAGATTGAGGCAGCGCAAGGAGCCCATGGTCATGGCGCCAAGCCAGCGCCATCGCTTGCAGAAAAAATCGTAGGCAAGTAAAAGCCCCGCAATGGCTGCATGGTGATAGCGGCAAGGCGTGATGAGGAGGCTCACGGCAATCAACGCAATGCCGATCAAGACTGCAACCGTGAGCGACAGGTCGCCACTCGGCAAGGGTCGCTCCGGACGGTTGCGTGCATCTTCGCGACGGTCCGCGATGTCGTTCCATACCATGCCAGCTGCATACAGCCCGATGCTGGCGAGCACCGCTAGCGCGCAGTTGCGGATGCCTGGGGCGGGAGCGCTGCTTGCGCCGAGGATGCAGATCCCAGCAATCACGTCACAACCAGGCGAGAACAGGGTTCCCGCACGGACAAGCCTAAGGAAGGGGAGCAATCTGGCCATCGTTGGTTGAGCCCGACGGCCGCGCGGTCGTCAGAGCAGACGCAGGATGTCGTTGTAGGTGACAAACACAACCAGAGCCAGCACGAGGACCAAGCCAATGATCTGGCTGTAGTTCAGCACCTGGATACTGACTGGCGAGCCTTTGATACGTTCGATCAACACAAACAGCATGTGGCCACCGTCGAGCATCGGGATCGGCAGGATATTGACGAACGCAAGGTTGATGCTGAGCAGCGCCAGGAAATACAAGAACCGCGTCCAGCCATCCTGTGCATGGCGATACGTGACGCGGCTGATCTGGATGATGCCGCCGAGATTCTTAGCCGCAACGTCACCGGTCAGCAGCCGTTTGAGCGTGATGTAAAGTTGCTTCACTAGGTCAAGTGAGCAAACGCAGCCGAGTCGAACGGCATCAAAGGCATCCTTTGCCTGCACCACGGCGCGCTTGTGCAGTAGCTGCGGGATGAACCCGTAGTCGTGCTCGGCGCGAATCAAGGGCTTTACCACGAACGAAACTTGCTGCAGCGGCTGGCCCCAGATGTCTGGTTGCCGCTCAAACAAGAGCACCATGGATTGCTGTGACCTCTTCCGCACCAGCGCGCGGAGTTCGGTCCAATCTGCGACTGGTTGCCCGTCGATCGCAAGCAATCGGTCACCCGGCTGCATTCCGGCGAGGCCGACCGCGCTGTCTGGCATCGGCTGCAGAGCGAGTCGGTCGGGGTCCTCGGTGAGTGCGATATGCGACTGCAGAGCGAGTCGGTCTTGGTCGCTGATCTTGGTGCGCAAGCTGCGCACTTCCCCGTTGCGGCGGACCACGACTTCTAGATCGCCGGAGCGGGTTGCGATCACGGACAGATCAGGGCCACGAAAGGCCTGACCATCGATGGCCAAGATCGCATCGCCATGCTCGATGCCGAGGTCGGCTATGGCGGCGAGGCTAGGCCGGATACCGGCAACCAGCCGGTGGAAGGGCTGGACCCCAATTCGCGGCGTGGCTGTTTCGGCAAGCGTTTCAGGCTCGATCGTGAACTCCAGTTGCTCCGTGCCGCGGCGAACCTGAACAACGACTGCTTTTGGTGGCTGCAGCGACAGCCGCGCGTAAGCATCGAGCCGGTCCTTGCCAGTTGTTGGCAAGCCGTCAATCGCCAGCAGGATGTCGCGGTTTTTCAGCCCAGCGCGCTCAGCATTGCCGCGCCCGCGCACCGCCAACTCGGGCGCGTGATCTTCGTCGGCAGCCTCGACGCCAATCATAAACAGGCCTTCCACCAAGCGGAACTGTGGCCGCACATCGACGAGCCGTTCCGTGTCGCCGCTCTTCACCAGCAAAGGCACAGTGGTGTTGCCGCCAAGTGCAATCTCGACGACCACATTCTCAAACGAGTAGGTCTGCTTGCCGTTGACGGCAAGCACCTGGTCGCCGCGCTGCAATCCTGCCTCCCATGCGCCGCTGCCAAACTCCACACGCCCGATCTCGGGCGAGGGGAAGGCGACGCCCCAATGGAATGCGATCGGGAATGCGATCAACGCGAACAACAGGTTCATAATCACGCCGCCCGCGAAGAACAGCATGCGCCCACCGGGCGACTTCTCGTGCAAGCTTTGGTCGGGGGAATAGCGGTCATCGAGCGGATCCTGACCAGCAACAGCGACGTAGCCGCCAAGGGGAATGGCCGAAATCCGGTAGTCGGTGCCGCCGTATCGGAAGCCGAGCAAGCGCGGACCAAAGCCCAGCGAAAACACTTCGACGCGAACGCCAATCCAACGAGCTGCCAAGAAGTGGCCGAGTTCGTGCACAAAAATAAGGAGCCCGATGCCAAAGGCCACCAGGAGTCCGTTGCCGAGTTCGTTCATCGCGCAGGTTGTTTGTTGTGAAGGTCGTTAGCGTAGGCGCTGGCAACTAAGGCGGTGGCTGCATTCCGGCCTTCGGCATCAGCAGCGATGACGCAGGCTAGGCTGTGAATCGGTCGCGGCGACCGGTCCTGCAAGATCCTAGTGGCGATTTCGGCGATGGCAGTAAAGGGGATGGTGCCTGCGAGGAACATTCGCGTGAGTTCTTCATCGGCAGCATTGAGCACCGCGCCTGAATCGCCACCGCGCCGCAGCACCTCAAATGCGAGTTCTATGGCTGGGTAGCGGGCGGGCTCGACTGTGGTGAACTCCAACGACCGCCAGCGTGTCGGGTCGAACGGCTGGAAGTCGAATGGCAGGCGCGACGGAAAGCCGAGGCAATAAAGAATCGGCACGCGCATGTCGGGCAGGCCACACTGCGCCAACATCGAGCCATCGATAAACTCCACCATGGAGTGAACGATGCTCTGCGGGTGGATGACGACTTTTATCTGATCTATGGTGAGGCCAAACAGCCAATAGGCCTCGATGATCTCGAAGGCTTTGTTCATCATCGACGCGCTGCCGATAGTGATGCGCGGCCCCATGTTCCAAGTCGGGTGACACAGCGCTTCGGCCGGTGAAATCGTGGCAAACGTGTCGAGCGGCCGTTGGCGGAATGGACCGCCTGAGCCAGTCAGCCAGATGCGACGAACGCTGCTCCGTTGTTCGCCGTGCAGGCACTGATGGATCGCGCAGTGTTCACTGTCGATGGGCAGGATGGAGCCGCCATGTTTTGCCACCAGTGGCATCAGGTGTGCGCCAGCCATAACTAAAGATTCCTTGTTGGCGAGTAGCAGGCGTTTGCCGTGCTGCAAGGTCCACTCGGATGCCGGCAATCCGGCGGCACCCGTGATGGCATTGATCACTACGTCGGGTGCAGCGTCCGTCAAAGCTTCGAGCACACCTTTTGCGCCAGTGAAGAAGTTCGTGTTCCTCGGCAATCCGGGCGGCGGTTTTGCAACGTCCGTGAGGCAAGCGCTGCGCGGCTGCCAGCGGCTGATTTGCTCGACAAATAAACCAACCTGCGATCTCGCTTGCAGGCAGACCACCTCAAATCGGTCAGCAAAATCGGGCAGCAGAGACAATGCCTGCGTCCCGATCGAGCCGGTGGAACCAAGGATCGCAAGGCGCGTTCGGGTCACGCGGTGATTATGAGGCTGAGCTGTTCGATCTGCTATGCCCTGGTTCGTTGTGCCGTCAACTTGCTGTGCAGGCTCAGGCCAACAAGATCCTGACAACATCGCTCTTGCACGATACTTTTACAGCTGCACAGGCCGCCTGATTTAGTTCCGCAAGCAACGTAGCGGAGGCATTGGGCGGGGTACTTTTTTCTAATGGAGCCGTCAATGTCACTCCTTGTCGCGGTCGCATTCTCTGTTTTTTGCTTCGCACCGCAGGGCAGCCAATCTTCACCCGAGGTGCTGACTGCTGCGGAGCAGAAGTCGTTGCACGACAAACTCGCTGACTACATCAAGGCATGGACTGAATACGACGACGCTCAGGACAAGGCGCGTGATAGGGCGGTGAAGGCCTACGCCAAGTCGAAGGAGGCCTTTTACAAAGACTGGGACCTCAAGAATGCCAAGAAGGGCGACATCATGAAGTCGCCTGCAGACCTGCGCGCGATCTTCAGCAATTGCTTCATCTACGAAAAACGCAATGCGCTAAGCATTCGCAAATTCGACGTCAAGGGACCGGTGCCTGCGCACTTCCTGCTGGTGCCGCCGAGTTACAAAGCAGAAAAACCCTCGCGGACTGTGTTGCTCATTCCGGGCCAGGATGAAGCTGGCAACTGGGTCGATGGCCAGCGCTACTTTGAGGCTACCTGGGACAAGTCGGCGAGTGTTGCTGAGGCGATTTTTCATATCCCTGTGTTCACTAAAGAACTCGACCTCACGACGATGCCTGACTACGGCAAGACGGGCGCGGAGGAGCAAGAGAAGCAACGCAACGCCGAGTTGCTCGGCTCCTTTGGCGAAACGCAACGCAACTACAACCTGGATCGCGCTCGCACGATCCTCGATGCCGGCAAGGGCGCTTGCAGCTATGCCTTGCGCGCAGTGACGCACTTCCCGGGCACCTTTGCAGGCCTGGTCCTGCGATCGCCCGACGCCAGCGCTACCGAGGCGCTCCGACTCGGCAGTCTCAATGGCATGCCGATCCTGCTGCTTTCATCCGCGCAGACGGATGCCGACTGCAACAAGCTCAAAGAACGCATCGATGCGCTGACAAAAGGATCCTGCACGGTCCTAAAGACCACGGATGCATACCCATTCAAGGCTGCTGCGCCTGAAATTGAGAAGTGGGTTGCCACCGTGAAGCGCGATGTAAATAAACAGCACATCGTGATCGAGCCCAATGACGATCGTTGGCGCTCTGCCTATTGGGTTCGTATTCAAACGATGGAATCGATTTATGCGTCACCCAAGGACAAGCGCCCACGCATGGAAGTGACCGCCGATCGCAGCACGAACCGCATCACGGTGACTGCGGTTGGCATCGAAAGTTTCACGTTGATGCTCAATGACTCACTGGTTGACCTCGACAAAGAGTTCATCGTGTTGGTCAACGATGTCGCGCGTCCTCAGAAATTATCGCGCGATCTCAATCGCACGATTGGATTCGTCCGCCAGAGATTCGATGGCGACTACATTTTCCCAGTCGAGTACACCACCAAGGTGCCGAAGCCCGAAGCCAGTGCGGTTACAGGTGGCGCAGACAAGTAGCGCTGCTGTGTTCCTCGGGCCTACGGTCCGCACCGCGATGGTGGTGGCATTCCTTTCAGGGTTTGCCTGTATGACCATCGAGCTGACCGCGGTGCGCTTATTGGCCCCGTCATTCGGTGATTCTGCATACGTTTGGACTAACGTCATCGGCGTGATTTTGCTGTCCCTCGCACTTGGTGCGTATGCAGGAGGCCGCATCTCGGAGTGGCACAAGGGCAGCCCTCTTGCCGCCCTGCTGCTCATAGCGTCCGCGCTCACCGCAATAGCACCGCTGATCGGGCCGACATTGGGTGGCTGGCTTTTACCGCAGGAGTTGCCGCTTGATGCCGCGATGCCAGCCTTGGTGCGCGGCTCCTTGGTGGCCAGCGCCATCCTGTTCGGACCTGCTGTTTGGTTGCTCGGCGCACTCTCACCGGGACTCGTCGCAGCTGTGGTTCGCCGTGGAAAAAGTGTCGGCTCGGGCGTTGGCGGAATCAGTGCTGCTGGCACGATCGGTAGTCTGCTGGGCACTTTCGCTGCAACTCATTGGTTGGTGCCGGTTCTTGGTTGCCGCGCAACATTGTGGGTGGCGGCCTTGTCATTGCTGGTAGCAGCGGTGCTGTTGCGTCGCGATGTGCGCGCACTCGTAGTCGGTTTGCTGGTGCTCCTATCGTTGGCGCTGCATTCGGGCCCTCTGCGCAACGCGCCTGCTGGCAAAATGTTGATCGCCGAACGCGAGACGCGCGTGCAGTTTTTGCAGGTCGTTCGCAGCCCGGCCGGTGAAGGCAATGTGCGTACGGAGCTCAAGATCAACGAGGGGCTCGACTCATTTCATTCGGTTGCTGTCGAAGGCTCCGTGTTTTCGGGCGGCGGCTATTACGACTTTCACGCGCTAGTGCCATATCTGGCTTTTGACGGGGAACGGCCAGCGCATCTGCATGCTCTTTCGATTGGTGATGCTGCAGGCACCTTCCGCCGGGTCTACAACGCTGTGCATCCTTTCGCGACAGTGGATGCGGTGGAACTCGATGCCGATGCCGTGCAGCTTGGCGATTGGTACTTTGGTGGTCCGCGTGCGCCGGGCGAAGTGATTGCGCCGATGGACGGTCGCGTGTTCATGTCGCACGCAAAGTCTCGCTGGCATGTCATCCATATCGATGCATACGGTCATCAGGTCTACATTCCTGGACACTTAGCCAGCGTCGAGTTCTTTCGCGCGGTTCACGATCGGCTGGAACCACTCGGCGTGGTTGCCTGCAATGTCGGAGGTCAAGGGGTCGGCGATCCAGTTGTGACGGCGATCGCAGGCACGATGGCGCAGGTGTTTGGCAGTGCGGCAGCGATGCATATTCCCAACTCGCGCAACGTCCTGCTGGTTGCCCGGCGCGATAAAAAAGTTGACCCCACCAAATTGTCGCTGGTGCAGCTAGGGAATGAGCGTCTTTCGCAGCAGGATCGCGCTGCTTGGAGCCGCATTCTGGAGATCGCCAAGGCGCCTTTTGCATGGGCACAGTTCGGGCCAGCGCCAGTGCCGTTGGTTGATGATTGTCCAGAGCTTGACCGTCTACTGTTTGCCTCGTATCTAGCAACGCCTGATTTTTCCGTGCCGACAAGAATGGCTGGCAGTGAGCCAGTGGCTCTGGCCGAGAAACTGACGTATGCCGCGCGGGAAAATGCCGATCAAAAGGCGGTACTTGCCGCGGCGGGAAATAGCAGTAGCGCTTCTGCCTACTTGCACTTGTTGTGTGGTGATGCGCGTTGGCAACTACGTCAGCTGCATGGCGCAGTTGCAGACTATGAAGCAGGACTCGCTACCGCAAATTGCGATGCGCAAACGGCGCAGCAGCTGCGCTTGCGGTTGACCAGTGTGCGCGAGGACCTGGGGCCGCAAGTTCACGCTGTGCGAATCGGGCAACGCAACGGTTGGCTTGCGGGCACTGCATTGCTCCTGATTCTAATCCTCGGCTACTTCACGAATCGGTGCTGCTCGCCTCAGAGAATGTCGAGGATGCCTGCAGATCCATCAGTCAGTGTTTCGACCGCGGCGCGGTAGTTAAGCGTGTCCGCGTAATGGGCATTCCACGGTAGCGAGCGGGGGTCGCACACTTCGCCGAGTGCTACCGCAACGAAGGCTCGGGCAAGTGGTGTGAGTTGCTTGTTGCCCAGCATCAAGAGCAACGGCTTCATGGCGCTGCGATCCCCGATCTGACCTACGGCCATCGACAATGCCGAGAGCCTTGCGAGTCCTCCTTCGCTGTTTTGCAGCATGCGGAGCAGGTCGGCCAAAGCTCCTTGGTCGCCGAGTTTTCCAAGTGCTGTCGCTACGTGCACGAGCAGTTCTGGTTTGTGCACTGTCCGAGGCATCATGTCGCGCAACTGTACTCGGACACTTTCATCACCGAGCAATGCCAAGGCGGTTGCCGCATAGCCGGCGAAGTCATCGCGACTTTGATTTTCCGCGAGCATCTTACTTAGAACCGAGCAGCAACTGCGGTCCTGGCAGAGTCCGATTGCGATCGCAGTGGCGCCGAGCGCGTTGGGATTTTTCACGTCACCGAGCGCGCTCGTCAGCGCCATTGCCACTTCTGGATCGGCCCCCTGCTCGGTGCCAAGCTGCCTCGCTTGTTCATTGCGTGTGGTTACTAGATTGCCCAGAGCCAGCACGATCCACGGGCGCTCAATGGAACGATTGGCGGACTTCATTTCGTTCAACAGCACCTCTCTTGCAGCATTGCCACCCGCACTTCCCAGCGCGACCACTGCAAAGTAGCGCGTCTGTTTATCCTTGTGCTCGGAACAGCTACGCAACAGCAACTTGGCGATCGGAGCATCTGGCGAAGTGTCGTCTTGCCAAGGTGTAATCATGGCGCCGAGTCCAATCGCACAGGACTGAGCGATATGGTGGTTGGTTCGCTTCTGCTCTTCTAGGCTGAGCGACTGTGTGAGGTCTGCACAAAAGCGCTCGCGGGCACGTTTGCCGAGTTTCGAGTTGCGCTTCACCAGTGCAGCGATGGCGGGCGGACAGTGCGATTGCACTAGCTGATGGCCAGTCCCTAAGTCCTGCTCGTAAAAATCAAGCAATGCCGCGATTGCTACCTCACGCAGCGCCTCGTTGGCTGCCGTGTCCTGCACCGGCAGCTCGGCGATTGCCGCAATCGCCGCAACTGTGACATCGCGTCCCGAGTTAGCTGCTGGCGACAGCAGTGGAATGAGCTTGCTCAGGATGCGGTGTCGAATCGAATTATCCTGACACTCACTTAGCACCAGCCCGAGCGCATAGCAGGCAAAGCTACGCGTGCGTTCATCAACCTGCTGTTTGTCACATGCTGCGCGGCCAGCTTCGTCATCAGAAACCAAGGACAGCAGTAGCTCATGATCGTCACGTGCCATGCTGCGTGCGATGCCAAAGCAAAGTGCCGCAGTCTCGCGAACCTCTTGATCGTGACTGCGAAGTTGCCCGCAGAAAATGTCACGCAAGCGCATCCCAGGAAGGTCACAGCCGATCTTTGCCAGTGCGACCATGCAACCTGTGATCAAGTCGCGATCAGCTGCAGTTTCGAGTGCTTCGTAAAGTGCGGGCAACACCTGAGCCGTCACTTCTGCTTTGCTTGGCAGCGACGCGGATCGCAAGGGCTCTCCTGCCCGTGCGAGAAAGGCATCAACCTCGCCGCCCACGCTCGCAAGCCTTGGTTCGCGCAAACGCAGGTGGGGATCCTTGTGAAACTCCCACCAGAAGTCCCATCGCGTTAGGTCCTCCTCGATCGGTGTCCCGCGTGAGCCCGACATGATTGTGCTGATCGAGTCTGTAGCTGAAGGTCTGGGACTCGGCATTGCCGGGCCACTCGTAGCGGTTTTCCCTTTGGCGGTGCCACCCGCCGACTTGTCGCCGGCGGTCTCAGTTGCCGTGTTGCTTTTTGGACTTGTGCTTAGTGTGACAACGTTGCCAGGACCACGGTATTGGCCGCCGTGCGCAAACAACTGGGCCATAAACCACAGGCTGACGATTTTTGGCATTACTCGTAGTGCTTTTGCTTGGGATGTCATCGCAGTGTTCTTTGGCGAGAAGTGGTGCGCTGTGTCAGGCGCGGAACTCTGAAACTGAGTGCCTGCCAAATCTGGCGGAGGCGAGAACCTGGTGTGAATGGTTCGTGTTGATGGTTGCAGTCGTAGTCCGACTCATTTTTTGCACTGAGCAATCACCGTTCCGCCCTTCCCGAATTTTACTGGTGGCTGGACTGATGCTTGGTGGACCGCTGCTCAGTTCGCGAGTAACAGCAATCTGCGCGTTGCCGCTGTTCTGCTTTGTCTGGCTCTCCAAAGTCGCCAAACGAGCGCTCCATAAACGAGCAGGCTACAAACGAACACGGGGTCACTGGCCTTGGCCAGCGACCCCGTGTTGTTCGTTTCGCAGCACCCCATGGGGGCCGCGCAACGACTTCTCAACTCACAGGATGTCGAGGATGCCAGCCGACTTGTCAGTCAAGGTTTCAACCGCCGCGCGGTAGTTGATGTTGCAGCTGAGCTTGCTGTTCCATGGCAAGTCTTCCTTGTCGGCGACGCCACCAAGGGCCACGGCGGCGAAGGCGCGCGACAGTTCGCCGAGCGACTCATTGAACAGCATCTGCTTCAGCGGCTCGATCGAGCGGCGGTCACCGATGAAGCCGAGTGCGGAAGCGATGGCGGAGAGCTTGGCGAGATTTTTTTCATCCTCGGAAAGCAGTTTCTGCAGTGCTTCAGCGACAGACTTGTCGCCAAGCTTGCCCAGCGCGACCGCCGCCTGCTTCAGCAGGTCGGGACGACGCGTGGCGCTTTGCACGATGCCCTTGATGTCTTCAATCGAGCGCTTGTCGTCCATGAGGGCGAGGCCGATGCAGATGTAGCCTGCAAGGTCGTCCTTGCTCTTGTTCTTGACCAGCAAAGAACGGAGGTCGTCTGCAGCTTCGGTGTAGCGGCACAGGCCGAGTCCAACTGCAAACGCGGATTGTGCGTTTGGATCCTTGACCTCGCTGAGTGCATCACGCAGCAACTTGCCAAAGCTTTCTTCAATCTCAACTGGCGTATTGCTGGTCTTCGCGGCGTCGTATTTTTCGAAGGCATAGACGCCCATGGCCATGGCGATCCAAGGCTTCTCCAAGGAATTTTGGCCCTTCTCAAACTCCTTGATCAACACGTCGCGGACCCACTTGCCACCGATCTGGCCAAGCGCCAATCCGGAGAAGTAGCGCGTCTGCTTATCCTTGTGGTTGTGCCACAGTTCGACCAGGGTTTTGCAGTTATCGGCATCTGGGGACTTGTCGTTATCGACTGCCTGGCACAACTGGCCCATCGCCATTGCACATGCGCGGTAGATGTCGTTGCTGGAACGCTTGACCTTGCCCTTTTCAGTCAGATCGTCGCGAAACATCTGCTTGTAGGATTCCACGACCTTGGGGTCATAAAAGCTCGTGCCGAGCAGCTTGGCGATCGCGGTGGGGCAGTGGGCTTGCAGCAGTTGCTGGCCTGCGCCGAGATCCTTCAGGTAGTAGCCCTCAAGGCATTTGAGTGCTTCGGTGGCGAGCGCCTTGCCCTTGTCATCTGCGGTGTCGATGTTTAGCAGGCTCATCGCGTTGATCGCGGCGACCTTGATGTTGCGGCTTGTGACCTTGTCATCCTGAAGGATGTCCCGGAGTGCCTCGAATGCCTTGGTCTTCAGTTCGATCTTGGCATTGCGATTGACGACTAGACCAAGACCGTAGGCCGCGAATGAACGGGTGCGGTCATCGACTTCAGCGCGGCCGCACGCGGTGCGACCACCAGACTCATCCTTGGCCAGCGCGGCCAGCAACTGGACGTTGTCCATGTCGTCAAGTGCCGCGATGCCAAAGGCGAGTGCCGCAGTCTCACGGACCTCTTGATCGGCCTTCTTCAGGCGCGGCAAGAAGATGTCGTGCAGCTTGAACTCGGGCTGGTGGTCCTTGCCGATCTTGGCCATCGCCACCATGCACGATGAGTTGATGTCGCGCTGCTCGGTGGAGTCGATCGCCTTTTTCAGGGCGGGCAGAATGATGTTGAGCTTCTCTTCCTCGGAAGGCTTCAGCGTGTCGCGAGCTTCAACTTTGCGCGTGGCGCCAAGGAAGAACTCATCGCCGCCTGACACGACCGTGTTGCTGTGAATGGCATCCTTCAAGCGGATGTAGGGATCCTTGTTGAACTCCCACCAGAATTCCCAGCGGTCGAGGTCGTCTTCCAATTGCATGCCACGGCCACCAGTGACCGGACCTCTGGCTGGACCAGGTCCTGCGGGGCCACCCGTAGCGGGACCAGCAGGACCCGGGGTTGCCGGTCCGCCTGGACCAGGAGTCGCCGGACCGCCAGGGCCGCCCGTAGTAGGACCGCCAGGGCCAGTGCCACGACCGCCGCCACCTGGGCTAGGCGGAACAACGTCGCCAGGACCACGGTATTGACCACCGTGGGCGTAGCCGGTCTCTGGTAGGAGCGCGATGAGACTCGCGCAGCTAAGGCCAGCAAGCAGAAACTTTTTCATGTGTCTTCTCCGCAGATTATGTCCGGCGTTTGCCGGAGCGATTGCAGACCTAGTTGGCAAGCTGCTTCGCCTGCTCCTTTGATAAATAGCAATTGCAGGGCCAGCTTGACAGGCACACTGCATTTCGGGCGATTTATTTTCTGCGTCCCAGGCATAGCACGCTGGTTTCTGGCTGCGGAAACGCGGCCAAGAAAATCGCTGCCGCACAGCGTTGCCCACCGGCGAGGAGCAAGCGATCCGCTACCCCTGCAGCCGAAGATTGGATGCGATCTGGCGTATGCGGTTGCTCCTCCCGTTGCTGGTTCGAATCGCAACCTCGAGTAGGCCCACTCGACAAGGCCAGCATCGCTTACAGGGCGACGGCAATGCAGTGTTACGCTGGCGGAACAGCAACGGTACCGCGGAGACGCGCAAGAATGCGAGGGTGAACGGTGCTGCTCGCCGCGATCGACGGCAGATGACCGACATCCAGCCGCTTGAACGGGAAGATCGGCACACCGCGCCAATCGGTGAACACTCCGCCAGCGGCCTCGACCAACAAACCTGGCGCCGCGACATCCCAAACGCGACCCTGTTGCTGAACGTTGGCATCGAGTCGTCCACAGGCAACGTCGGCGAGTTGCACCACAGTGCAGCCAAACGTGCGGATTCTGGTGCCGTCGCGTTGCAGCTTGGCGAGGAACTTCATGTCCTGTTGGCCGCGATGCCACTGGCAGCCGACGATGCTGCCATCGTCCCAGCGGCCTGCTGGCATCGTGAAGCGACGCCCAGCTCGGTAGGCACCAACGCCTCGGATCGCCTCATAGAGAGTGAATTCGGGAGCACACCAGATCGTCGAGAGCACCGGCATGCGCTGATAGAGTAGTGCTACCGCAACGGCGTAATGTGGCAGGCCATTGGCGTAGTTGCTGGTGCCGTCGATCGGGTCCACGACCCAGACGAAGTCTTTCTCGAGGCCGTGGGATTGAGTCTCTTCGCCAAGGAAGCCAGCCTCGGGCAGGGCTTTTGTGAGCTTCGAATGCAGCGTCCGTTCGGCGCGCAGGTCGGTCGCAGTGACGAAATCGCCAACCGCTTTGCGGATTACCCCGGCACCATCGCGACGGCGGTGGTTGCGTTGCACCTCCTGTGCAACTGAAAGGACAATTTGCGCCACCGTGCGGCGCAGTGCCAAGAGCTTTGGCTTGGCTGGCAAAGCAGATCGCAACATGGCACTACCTTTCCCGTTTGGACCGGAAAAACAAGAGCGCATCGTTGGCATGGTTGGCTACATTTTAAAGTCAATGCTCAGATTGTCGTCGGCGATTGCCTGCCTGTTGCTGGCTGCTTGTAGCGCCCCAGATACTCGGCCCGTGCAGTCATTTGGCGCCAACGAGCCCAGCTTGGTAGCGCCGCCGCCATCCGCACCACTGCTAGAAATGGCGGCCCCGACAGAAGCGGAATTGCGGGAGCTGATTGCTCATGCGGAGGACCCAGTGCCGCCGTGCCTGTCCTTGATTCAGCAACTGGATCTCGAAGAACGGCTGCCAGCGGCTCGCTCGGTGCTCGATCAGGCCTTGTCGCGGGTGCCGGATGCCGTGGTTCTGCAAGTGGCACGTGCGGGCGTGTTGCGCGACCTGGGGCAGCGGCATCTCGCCGTTGCGGCGCTGGGGCAGATCGTCATGCAGCAAGGTGCGGATCGGATTCACCCAGGATTGTTGTTCGAATTGGCCGAGCTGCAAGTGCTCGAAGGTGATGGCCGGAGCGCTCTGGCCACTCTGTTGATCATTCGGCAAATGCACGGTGGCGAAGATTGGGTGCAAGCACATGGCGCCGACCTGACGGAGTTGAATCGCGCGGCGAACAACGGCAAACCTCTGCGCCTGCGGATGCGCGACCTGATGGGCAACTTGCGCGGTGCGCCAGATCCCACCGTGCGGACTGCGGCGCTTTTGGAACTGAACCGGGTCGGTGGCGTGTTGGCGGCACGTGCGGTTGCCGTTGCTGGCGAAGATGTTGACCCGCTGGTGCGGGCGAGCGCCGTTCGCCTTGCCCAAATCGATGCGGTATCGCTGCCGGATCTGGTGGCTGTGGGCCTCGCGGATGAAGCTCCGGCGGTGCGCTGCGCGGCGGCTTTGCGTGCGAGTGAGTTGCAGCGCGAAGCTGCTACTGAGTTGCTGGTGCCAGCCTTGTCGATAGAAGAAATTGACGAGTGCTATCAGGCCATCCAGAAAGCATTGCTTTGTATTGATCCGCTAGGTCCATCACTCGACCCCACTCTTTTGTTGACGCAATCGGTGCGAGCTGCGAACGCACTTTCATGGAGACAACGATGGTCAAAGTGAACCGCAGTCGTGCTTGCTCGCGTGAGGGCCGCAACTGTGCACGATGGCTGTTAGCCATCGCACTGTCTGGTGCTGGTTGCTCCGTCAGTCATCTCTCCTACAGCGAACTTGAGCGTGATTTGGATGCGGTTGCCCGACTCGAAGGCAGCGGCGATGAGCAGCGCATCATCTATCAGCGCAAGGTTCAGGAATCGCCTTGGTATTCGCGCTGGCTGTTCGTTCGACCAGTCAAGCCATTGCTGCTGCTGGTTGCTGGTCAGACTACCAGCGTCGAACTCGACAACCCGAGTGGCCGGGCAAGAGAACTGGCCCAGGCAATGGCGGCAAGCTGTGGCGGAAATCTGCTGCACACCGCGCAAACGACGCAGCGACTCGTCCGCATTGCCGAACTTGATCCGTCGGCGCTCAATCGCATTGTCGCGCTCAGCGGCCTCGCGTTGTTGGTGAAGGCGCAGGGGTTCGATATTTACCTTGGCATAGAACGTGGCGACCTGACTGAGTCGGAGCAAAGCGTGCTGCAAAGCTCCCTGTCGGTCATTCGCGAGCTTCGTCCTGCTGGCCGTTATGCGGTTGGCGAGGCATTGTCGATGGACGCGCAAGGAAAGTATTCACAAGCTCTGGGGTCGATCACCGCGCAGCCTGTTCCTCGCTACGAAGGCCGGCTTGCGTTGGTTGCAGACTTGGCCACGGCGCTTTCTGAGGAGCGTGATGAGCAACTAATCACGCCCACCACGGAGGCGCTGCGGCGGGCATTGCAGCATGCGATTCAGTGGACTATGCGGCGGGCACTTCAGGACCTGGATCGGAACCGCATTGAGGTACGCCTTCGAGCCTTGGAGATCCTGCACTGCGCCGGTGGTCCGAATAGCGTGCCGATGCTGCTGGCGCTCATCACTCGTCCGTCCGAGGTCGCGGCAGCACGCGGCGAAGTCATCGAGCTCGATCCGACAACTCAGTTGCGTCTGATTCACATGTGCGGCCAACTCGACCTCGAACGCGCGAAACAAAAAGTGCAGTTGCCAGGTCGCGCCGATTGGCAATCGACCGCGCCGATCGACTTCCTCGCACGACGTGCGCTCGAGGATGAGCTGATGTCGCCGTTGCAATTGCCGGCACTCGAAGCGATGGCGCTTTGCATCCGGCGCACGCGGCTCGACCTGGCAGCCGAAGGCGACGACTCTGGCGTGCAATGGGTAAGGGCCTGGTATGAGAGTTACCGGAAGACTGCCTTATGAAAACGTTGTGGATCGACCACCCAATTGCCTACGACGGTTCCCAGTTGCGTGCCCACTGGATCCTCATGCAATGCGCCATTCCTGGCGATGCGCTGGTGGCGTTCCGCGGGCCCTGCAACGTAGTGCGCAGTGAGATTGCCGACTTGGCCGACTTGGCTGGGCCCGGCATTGCCGGTGACGACATGCTGCACTTCATTTGGGAGTCTTTTGCAATGCCCGACCTGTTGCTCGCGGTGCATCGTCAACGGCTATTGTCGGCGCAGGCCGCCGAAGTGCTCTTGGCACTCGCGCCCATGAGTGGTCTGCGACGCGAAGGGGACGATTTATTCATTGGCGATGGCAAGTTGTCCATCTCGATCGCCACCGTTACGCCGGTGAGCAGCGTTTTACACTTTGCAGTGAACGTCACAGAAGGCGGTGCGCCAGTTCACACCGCCACTTTGCAGCAACTTGCTGTCAACCCGCGCGAGTTCGCGGAACGATTGTTTCAGCGCGCTGCTGAAGAACAACTGAGCATCGTTGAGGCCCGCGCCAAGGTGCGTGCAAAAGGAGAGTGGGAGTCGTGAAGCAATGGTTGTTGACCATCCTCAAGCTGCTGTTCGTCGTTGGCTTGATGGCCTGGGTGCTGGGCTCTGTGCACTGGCATGATCGCCTGATCTTCACTACGCCCGCGGAGCCGCCCCAAACTGTGAACGGTGCAACGACCGTTGATGGGAAACCGGCTTTGGTGACAGTCAAGGATGTGCGAATCGATGGACCGTGGAACATCGAAAAAGTGGCGATTCTGCCCGCCCCAGCAGCTGCGTCAGCAACGGTAATGACGCGCGGCCGGCAAGTGGATGGTCGTGATCTCGAGATTGAGCCAGGTCTCATTACCTATTGGCGCAACCTCGATCGCGGGCTTTTTGCGCTGGGCGCGTTCTGCTACTTCCTGACTTTGTTGATGGCGGGAGCCAGATGGTTTTGGCTGCTGCGCGTGAACGGCATTGCCGTCAAGTTGCGCGAAGCACTGGCCTACACTTGGATCGGCACGTTCTTCAACACTGTGGTGCCCGGCGCTACCGGCGGCGACTTGATCAAAGCGCTCTACATCATGAAGCGGTGCCCCGAAAAGCGCGTCCCCGCACTGGTCTCGGTGATCGTGGATCGAGTGCTTGGACTCACTTCACTAGCGATCTTGGCGGCAGTACTGGTGTTGTTCTCGTTTGATCGCTTTGCGCCGCTTGCGATCGGGATTTGGGGCGTGATGTTTTTTGTGGGGTTGGTGTTCTTGTTCTCCTTCAGCAGGCGCCTGCGGTCGCTGATCCGGCTAAACGTGCTGCTAAATAAGTTGCCGGCAAAGCTTGGCCGCGCGCTGCACATGATCAACGACGCGGTGTATTTCTACCGCGACCACAAGTCGGTGATTATCTTCAGTCTGCTGGCGGGCATCGGCAATCACATCGTCTCGGTAGCCAGTGTGATGTTTGTTGGTGAGGCACTTGGGGTTGGCATGCCGCGGGCCGAATATTTCGTATTGATCCCGGTGATCAACATTGTCTCGGCGATTCCAATTGCACCAAACGGCTGGGGAGTTGGTGAAGGGCTCTTCCGCTGGCTCTTTGGTAAATACGGTGCGATTTATGTCGCTGGTGATCTAGGCAACGCGGTTCAGGTCATGGGCACCCGTGCGGTAGCTCTTTCGGTGCTGTATCGGCTGCATCTGACCGTGTGGTCGTTGCTCGGTGGGGTGTTTGTGCTGACGAGTCGCGAACGCGTCACCAAGGCGGATATCCAGCACGAAGTCGAACTAGAGCAGGAGCAGAAAGTCAGCTAGCAGAGTCAACGATCCTTTCGATCTGCTTGTCTCCGGGCCGGTGCGTCTGGCAAACTGCGCTGCTTCGCCCATGAGGAACGCATGACACTGCTTGTCGTTGGCTCGACTGCTTTTGATACCGTTGAAACCCCGCATGGCACCGCTAAGGATTGCCTTGGTGGGTCCTCGACTTACTTTGCGCTTGCCGCGCGGCTGTTCACCAAGGTGCGCTTGGTCAGCGTTGTCGGGCAGGACTTCCCAGCGGAACACCGCCAGTTGTTGACCCAACACGGCATCGATATCGCCGGTCTCGAAGAGAAACCAGGCAAGACGTTTCGTTGGCACGGGCGTTACTCGGCGGACATGAACTCGCGTATTACGATCGATGTGCAGCTCAACACGTTCGGGTCGTTTCAGCCCAAAGTGCCGAACTCGTTCCAAGACTCCCCGTTCGTATTTCTTGCCAATGGTGCGCCGGCAACTCAGCTGTCGGTGCTGCAGCAGATGCACGCGCCGAAGTTCATCGTCGCAGACACCATGGATCTCTGGATCGAACGCGAACGAGATGGCTTGCTAGAACTGTTGCGCAAGGTTCATGGCGTCATCCTCAATGATGCCGAGGCCAAGCAACTCACTGGCGAGAGCAATCTCATCAAGGCTGGTAAAAAGGTCCTCGCGCTTGGACCTTCGCTCGTTATTTTGAAGAAAGGGGAGCACGGCTGCTTCCTGTTCAGCAACTATTTTCACTACGCCATTCCTGCCTACCCGACCGAGTCCGTTGTCGATCCGACTGGCGCTGGCGACAGCTTTGCCGGTGGCTTCATGGGCTATCTTGATGGCTGCGATCACCTCAACTTCAGTAACATGAAGCGTGCCCTTGCTTATGGCACGGTGACGGCGAGCCTAAATGTGGAAGGCTTTGGCGTCTCGCGGATCGCTGCCGCCGATCGCGCAACTGTGGATCGCCGCTACCACGAGCTGCTGCAGTTCGTCGCCCCATAGTCGACCGCTGTTCGACCACTTCGCTTTCTCCGCACTGGGGGCTATGCCCAGTATTGCATAGCTTTGCGATTCCGCTTTTGCGCCACGCAAGCGAGCGCAACAAGGCGCAGTCAGCTGGTCGTTAGCTGCCGACGTCGAGATCGACATCTGCGGTTCTGCGGTAGCTCTGGACCATCTCCCGCATCAGGCCCTTCTGCCAGCGTTCGAGGTGCAGGCTCGCGTCAAACCAGAGCACGACGCCCGGCAAGTCTAGGTCATCCCAATCGAGACTAAACTTGGCGGATGCGAAGCGTTGAAAGCTAAAGCTGACATCCAGGTCCCAGTCCGTCGAGTCCTCGGATACCCAGCCTAGCGCCATCCCGTTGCCACGGTATTCCCACACCATGTTCGGTGCGCCGAGTTTTTTCAGACATGTTGCGAGGTCGTCATCTCCTGCATGCAGTGATGCAAGGGTGGCTTCTGCCACTGGCTCCTCATTGCGACTCGCACCAAAGCCCACCTGCAGGCAACTCGGTGTCAAAATCGGCAACGAGAGCAGTAATACGCAGCGAGGCCACTTCACTGGCCGTTCACTCCCGGCCGCTTCGCGTCGCGTTCCGCATTGTCACTGGCATCGTGAACGTTCTGCCATGGCAATGCATATTGGGTGCGGTGCACGGCGAAGGTTGCGCCGTAGTGTGTCAGCACGTCCTTCTCGTCAAAGAACACAAACACTCGGTCCGTGCGTGTGTCTTGGCCAAACATGTTGAACAGGATCAACACCAAGCCCGCGCTCTTCGTGACGCTTGCGTCGTAGCGATACGCAACGCGGCGGCCGAGTTGCACGATGTCCGTCGGTGCGCCGAGGCGCTCAACGACTTCTTTGGCGGTGGTGGTGCCAGGCTTCAGGGTCGCCACAATTGTGGCATCGATGGGGCTGTTAATTTCTTGGCGGCCGATTGCGCACGAAGACAAGCTGAAAAGGGAGGCACAGATGATTTGACGAAGCATTGGGTGAAAGGCTAACTCCTAAGAAGGATAGCGCCATCGCGGCCTTGGCTTGTGTGGGCACAGGCGAATAGGCTCCTGCCGATGACTCAGCTGCAAAGTTACGTGGCCGGCCAATGGACGAATGGCAGTGGCGATGCAAAGACCCTGCACGATCCAGCGACCGAGGCGGTTCTGGGAAGTGTCAACCAAGGCGGAGTCGATTTTGATGCTGCGCTTTTGCATGCGCGCAACCACGGGGCCCCGGCCTTGGCTTCGCTTGGTTTCCGAGGCCGGGCCGAGATCCTGAAAAAGCTCGCGACCAAGTTGCACGAATGCCGTGACGAACTGATCGAGATTTCTGGTCGCAACGGCGGCAACACGCGGGGCGATGCCAAGTTTGATCTCGATGGCATGACTGGCACGCTGTCCTACTACGCAAGTCTGGGCGCGCAGATGCCAACCGGTAACATGCTAGTCGATGGTGAAGGTGTGCAGCTTGGCCGCACGCCGCGATTCTGGGGCCAGCACATCTTGTCGCCGCGCAGGGGCGTTGCGCTGCACATCAACGCGTTCAACTTTCCGGGTTGGGGGATGGGCGAGAAGATGGCGTGTGCATTGCTCGCCGGTGTGCCGGTGATTGAGAAGCCAGGCACGGCCAGCGCACTCCTTGCGTTTCGCATCGCCCAGATTGTGGTGGAGAGCGGTTTTTTGCCGGCCGGCAGTTTCCAATTTATGGCGGGCTCCGTCAGTGGCCTACTCGATCGACTTGGTGCGATGGATGGCGTTGCATTCACAGGTTCGGCGGCAACGGGTGCGATCATCCGTGGCAACAAGCACCTCATACAGAACAGCGTTCGCGTAACGATCGAGGCCGACTCGATCAACTCGGCGGTGCTCGGTCCGGATGTCGACCTTGGCGGGGACACGTTTGCGCAGTTCGTAACCAACATCGCCACGGACATGACGCAGAAGGCCGGGCAGAAGTGCACTGCGGTGCGGAGGATCTTTGTGCCGGTTGAACTCATGGCCGAAGCCGAGGCCGCGATCCTTGAGCGCTTGAAGGCGACCAAGATCGGCAACCCGCTGGACAATGATGTTCGCATGGGACCAATCGCCAGCCATGAAGCGCTCACTTCGGTGCGCGCTGGGATGCAGCACCTACTCGGTGCTGCCGAGTTGATCTGCGGTGGCATTGGCAAGATTGCGGAGCGGGGTTACTTCGTCGCACCTACTTTGTTGCGCGCCAAGGATGCCCACGCCGAAGTCTTGCACACGCTTGAAGTGTTCGGCCCATGCGCCACGGTGATTCCATACTCAGGGAAAGCCCCGGATGCAGTGTCGCTCGTCAACCGAGGTGGCGGGGGATTGGTTGCGAGCATCTACTCGGATGACCGAGAGTTCTTGGACTCCACCGTGCTCGGGATCGCGCCGTGGCACGGACGCGTTTGGCTTGGCAGTGAGAAGACCCAAGGCCAAGCGCTTGGACCTGGTGCCGTGCTGCCGCATACGATTCATGGCGGACCTGGTCGCGCTGGTGGCGGCGAAGAACTCGGCGGCCTGCGTGGGCTTGCGTTCTATCTGCAGCGAACCGCGGTCCAAGGTGATCGGACCTTGGTTGGGCGTTCGTTTGGCAGTGGCGACGCGAACTGACCTTCGCGCAATCGTTGCAACCCATCGCCGACCAAGCAGACCTGATTGACACAAGCAGTGTCGTCTCATCAACTGCGCTACCTGATCAAGGTTGGCAGCTCATGCAAGGCTCGGCTACTCGATGAGTGGCCGAATGCCGTCAGTCTGAATCGCAGTAGCTACCGACGCGCAGTTTTAGACCGAGCCCTTGAGGCCGGTGCCGGCGCGGAAGCCAACTGTGCGTGATGCCTTGATCTGGATCGGCAGGTTGGTTTGCGGATTGCGGCCTATGCGCGCCTTGCGATTCTTGACCGCGAAGGTGCCAAAGCCAACGAGTTGGACTTCCTTGTCCTTCTTCAGCCCACGAGTGATAGATGCAAGCACACTACCGACGACCCGTTCGGCGTGAGCCTTGGAACATTCGGTGCCAAGGTGCTTCTGGACTTCCGTGATTAGATCAGCCTTGTTCATTGCATTCCTTGATTCAAAAATCGACGTTACCCAACAGCCGTGCGGCCGGGCAAGCTGAGGATTTTGACGACGTTCGACTATTGGCGCAAGCGCAATGGTGCGCTGATGGTCGCAATCCCAGTTGGTAGCGCGGGGTGGCAGTTAGCACGGTTTTTTCGAACGGAGCGCCTGCCGAAGTGCTTCACAGTTGCCTCGGCAATTCGGCGAAGCACCTGAAGACGGGTGCATTACTTGGTCTCAAGTTTGGGCTGCTAGCTGGTCGATACCTGCGGCGGTTTCGCACAGCTCGTGCGGAGCGGAGTTTCCCAACGAGGTCAGGCAAATGAGGATCGCGTCGTTTTCTGTTTCTGCGTTGCTGTTCGTGTTTGCTGGTTGCGCTACTAGCACCGCCGACACTTCTACGTTCTCCAAGCCTAATTCGCTAATGGCGGAAGAGATCGAATCGCGCGTTACGCAGATTCCCTACCAGCACCGTGAGGAGTTGCTGACCAACCTGATGTGGTTGTCGCAGACTGGTGAATCGACGATTCCATCGCTGTTGCGTGGCCTGCAGAGTGAGGATGCCAAGGTTCGCAGCTCGTGCGCTTGGGTGCTTGGTCGCATTCACGATCGCCGGACCATCCCGCAGCTGCAAGTTGCGCTGCGCGACAGCAACGAGAGTTCACGCCTTGAAGTGGCTCGCACGCTGGTCAGCATGGGTGACCTGCAACCATCGCCGCTCCTGATCGAGGGCCTCGACAATGATAAGAAAGAAGTTCGCTTTCTCTGCCATGAAGCATTGAAGGCCGCCACCGGCCGCGACTTTGGCTACGACCACCTCTCGGACAACGACACGCAACGCCACGCGGCAGTCCTCGGTTGGCGTCAGTGGTGGAGCGAGTTCAGCGGCGACACCTTCTTCGCCAGCAACTATCAGCAGCGCTACAACGTGTCGATGCCTGCAGCGCCGACGGGTGAAGGCAAGAACAGTACGACGGACAGCACTGGCACGAAGATCGAGGTGAACGAGAACAACGCGGTCAATGCCCCGAACACCTTCGAGTCAACTGGCAACGAACAAGGTCAGAATCCGGTTCGTAGCACGACTGGCACGACCGGCAACGCCACGAATACGACTGGCACGACTGGCACGACCGGCAACGCCACGAATACGACCGGCACGACCGGCACGACTGGCAACACCACGAATACGACCGGCACGACCGGCACGACTGGCAACACCACGAATACGACCGGCACGACTGGCAACACCACGAATACGACCGGCACGACCGGCAACACCACGAACACG
>BJHM01000007.1 GCA_014192625.1 Planctomycetota bacterium | reverse complement strand
CATCGCGGTGCTAGCTCATCGCGGTGCTAGTTCAACGCGGTGCTGGTTCAACGCGGTGCTGGTTCACGCGGTGCTGGTTCAACGCGGTGCTAGTCGCCGCAGTATTTGCTGTGCGAACCGTCGCAGAACGGTTTGGTGCCGCTCGCGCCGCAAGCACACCATGCAACCGTGCAGGCGCGTTCAAGAACGACCTTGCACGGCGCAAAGCTAGACCCTCGGTGCGTGCCGTCGCAGTAGGGATACGCAGCACTGAGCGAGCACGCACACCATGCGTATTTGCCCGGCGCGCACTCGACCACGAATGGGCCCTTCTGTGGTTTGCCGGGTGGCGTCGATTGCATACTTCAGGGGAACCGGCGGATGATACCGCGCACCACGCCGCGAACCTGAACATGACTGGTGTAGATCGGCTCCATGCTGGAATTGGCGGGTTGCAGCCGGATCATGCCATTGCGCTCGCGGTAAAAGCGCTTCAACGTCGCCTCCTCGTCCTCGAGGATCGCAATGACAATGTCGCCGTCATTTGCCGTCTCACGGCGTTCGACCACCACCAGGTCGCCGTCATCAATGTGGTCATCAATCATCGACTTGCCGCGCACCTTGAGGAGGTAAACCTTGTCGCCAGTCGGCACCAATTCCGCCAGGCTGATGTCTTCTCGATCCTCGATGGCCTCAATGGGACGACCCGCAGCAATACGGCCGAGCAACGGCAACGTCGGCAGGTTGAGCGTTGGCGCTTCGTCGGCATCGGGGTCGTGTAGAATCGCAACGGCGCGCGCTTTGGCTCGGTCCCGAAAGATGGCACCCTTCTTTGCCAACTGCTTCAGATGTTCGTGAATCGTGATCTTGCTGACGCCCAATGCCTCAGCCGCCTCATCGAGTGTCGGCGCGATACCGCGATTATTCCGATAGTCGCGAAAGTATCGCAGGACCCGGATCTGCTTCTCCGTAAGCATCAGCTTCATTGGTAGAACCCTCCCAGGTTCGGCAACCGTTCGTCGCATCTCCGTTCAGGCAAACAATGCCAGGGCGAAGAATGCCGTAGCGATCATACAGCTACCTACCAATTCTAGAACATAAGTAAGTCGCTTGTTAGCAAAGGAATTGCCGGGGCAGACTACTTGCGACCGGGCAGGTGCCCCTGTTTGAAAGCGACTGCCCGCGCGCAAGAGGGCCCGAAGCGTGGTGACGGAGCGACCAGAACTAAGATTTGACAGCAACTGCATGGGCAAACTCCTTGTTTCAGTATTTGTTCATGTTAGGGATCTGTTCGACGAACGCAACTGCATTCTTCGGATCTTTCCCCAATCTTTCCGGTTGTTCGTTCGGCCTGATTTTGGACGGTCGAAATCTTAGGGGCGACTGCAGCTTTATTTGATACTGGTGGCATTCCGTGTCAGGTATTCCGCGCATGACCGACCTTATTGATCAACTCAAAGCCCAGCATGAGGATCTGCGTCTTGCCCTCGGCTTGCTGCGGCGGATGGCTGACCAAATCGATTTTGGGGTGGAGCCGCCAGCCGCTGACTGCGCGCTCGTGCTTTCCTACTTGCTCGAGTTCACCTTTGCGGTGCACATGCCGCTCGAAGCAAAAACCGTGCTCGCAACCGTTGCCGCACACGGCGACGGGCTGGCAGTGGAGTGCGTGGGTAAAATCCTGCGAACCCAGTCGGAAGCAAAATCCCTACTGGACTGCCTACGGGTGATGTGGGGCTTACCGGAGGGGCTAGCGCTCGGCGAACGGGCTGCAATGAGCGCTACCATCCGCGCGCTCGACCGCATTCTATTTCAGTGCATGAAGATCGAAGAAGATCAGCTATTTGTTGCGGCCTTGCGGCCGCCAGCTGACGACCTGCTCGATTGGCACCGCGAGTCGCTGGCGGCAAGTGACGGCCGCGGTGCAGAATGTTGGCGGCAAACGTTGCAGGGCATCGCAGATCGCTTGTCATGATCGCTGCAATGGTGATCGTGCTGCTAAGAATATTCCGCGCTGGTTGCAGCACGGCCAGGCGCAGCGGAGCCAAGACGCAACATCGATGAACCTAAACCTCGACCGGCCGCTCGTGTTCCTCGACTTTGAAACCACCGGGCTAGATACCGAGAAGGACCGCATCATCGAACTCGCATTCGTAAAGCAACTGCCGGACGGCACGCGTAGCACGCTCGTCCAACGCACCAATCCGGGGATCGAAGTCAGCAAGGGCGCAACCAAGGTGACGGGCATTCACACGCTCGATGCATGTGGACTATTCTGGGGGCCGCCGCTGAAGAAGGTCGGCCAGAAGCTGGTCGACTTTCTCGATGGCTGCGATCTCGCCGGCTTCAATCAGATCGCGTTCGACGTGCCGATGTGGGTCGCCGAGTGCAAGCGGCACTCGATCCCATTCAGCATGACTGGCCGGCAGCAGGTCGATGTGCGCATACTATTCAACATCAAGGAGCCGACTTGGGATCGCTTCCTTCAGGGCCCCCGCAATCTAGGCGCGGCCGTGCGTCACTACTGCGGCCGCGAACTGAAGAACGCACACTCGGCCGAAGCAGACTGCCTAGCTACTGCGGATGTGCTGCATTCAATCCTGCAGCGCTACCCGGACCTGCCGGGCAACGTCCCAAGCCTGCACGAGATTTGCGCCCGCCACCGATCACCGTCACGCGACGAAGAAACACGCGAAGGCCAGGCGTGATCTTCGAGCAGCGCTTCCGCTACCGATTCGGCGATATCGATGACGCTGGCATCGCCTACTACCCAAAGCTGCTGCATTGCTTCCACTGCACATTTGAAGACTGGTGGAGCGAAGCGCTCGGCCGCTCCTATGCAGTACTCATGCATGACGACAAGCTCGGCCTGCCAGCGGTTCGGATCGAGGCTGAGTTTTTCTCACCGATTCGATACGGCGATGAACCTGTTGTGCATCTCGGGGTACTTCGCATCGGCAAGTCTTCTGTAGAGTTTGGCTTCTGGATGACGCGCGACGGCAGCGAAAAGCCGCTGTGCCGCGCCCGCGTCACAACCGCCGCCGTGCACATGACGACACTAAAAGCGCAGCCACTGCCAGACGAATGGCGGCAGCGCTTTGCTGAGTTCAAACTCAACGAAAGCGACTTCCCAAAGGGCCGCTAGTTGCCTTGTTCGCGGCGCGTGAACGTGCGCGGGAAGTAACCAGCCGAACCACTCGCCGTAACGCGGAACACCGTGGCGAAGTTGGCCGCACTGAGGACTTCCACTGGCGCGCCGTCAGCGTGCACCCTGCCATCGTGCAACAGCACGACGCGATCCGCGAATGGCGCGAGCAAGTTGAGGTCGTGGGTAGCTACCAACAGCCCCCGACCTTCGCGCGCCAGCCGCTGCATAAGTCCGGCGAGTATGAGCGCGTGCTCAAGATCCAAGTTGCTAGTCGGCTCGTCGAGCAATAACAGCGGCGCTTCCGTCGCCAGCGCACGCGCCACCGCAACGCGCCGAAGCTCACCGCCTGACAATGAAGTCACCGGGCGATCCGCAAACGCATCGGCATCGACCGCGCGCATCGCAGCATGGATGACAACCGCATCGCGCTCGCCCGGATCGTGCGGGTGCCGCCCCATTGCAACGAGTTCGCGCGCGCGAAAATCGAACGGACAATCCGGTTGCTGCGGCACAAACGCAACCTGCCTCGCTCGTTCACGGGCAGGCCAGTCACAAAGCGCCCGCGCCCCCAACAGAACCTGTCCTTGGTCGGCGCGCTGCGCACCAAGCAGCATCCGCAACAAGGTGCTCTTGCCAGAGCCATTGCGGCCCGCAACCAGCACGAGTTCTCCGGGAGCGATCGCAAGGCTGACGTCAATCAACAATCGGCGCTCACCAAGTTGTATTGCGAGTCCAGTCGCTGCGAGCTTCATTGCAGTTCTTCGCCGCGCCGATGGCGCCGCAGCAGCACAATAAAGTAGGGCGCGCCCAGCACGCTGGTGACTACCCCAAGCGGCAGATTCCAATGCGCTGGCACATTACGGCACAAAAGATCAGAGAGCAGCAACACGAGCGCGCCGAGCAATGCAGCCGTCGGCAGCAGTGAGCGATGCACGGGACCGACGATGAGCCGCGCGAGATGCGGCACAATCAGGCCGACAAATGCGATGCCCCCCGTGTTGGCGACGGTTGCCGCCGTGAGTCCAGCTGCTACCCAAAGGAGCATCGTACGCGCGCGCACGACTTCGACGCCAAGGCTATGCGCACTGTCGTCACCGAGGGTGAGCACATCGAGCTGCTGCAGGCGCGGCAGGAGCGCAGCAGAAAACAGCAAAAAGCCAACCACGGTGATCGCCACCTGTGGCCACGCGCTGCGCGACAATCCACCCATCAGCCAAAACAGCACGTCACTACTTGCTGCGTAATTGCCGAACTGCGTCGTCACCACAAACGTGGTCAATGCGCCGAGCAGCAGATTGAACGCCACGCCAGCGAGCAGGATGCCGGTCGTCGAAAATCGATTGCCTGTACCTGCCAATAAAAACACCAGCCAAGTTGCCAACAGCGCGCCTGCCAGTGAGCAGATCGGCACCGCCAGCAAGGACTGCGATGCAGCACCCGCAACGATCGCCACTGCACCACCGAGCGCTGCACCAGCGGAGGTTCCGACGATGTCAGGCGCAGCGAGTGGATTGCGGAACGCAGCCTGCATCACAGCACCAGCAAGCCCCAACGAAGCCCCGCCAAACACCGCCATCAGCGCGCGCGGCAACCGGATCTGCGCCACAACAAAGTCATGCAGTGCGTCTGCGTTGGCAGCGCCAAGGCCAAACGCGTGCAGCAAGGAACGCAGCGAATCCGCGAAGTTGGGGGCTTCCCGCTGAACACCAAGATGCAGCACGAAGAAAGCTATCAGCGCAACGGCCAGCAGCAGCATCACCCGCGTCGCCCGCGACCTACTCATGTACATCATGGCCTGCCCCACTTGCATAACTGGGTCTGCAACATTTCTGCCACTGTGAGGACATGGTGCGAGGTCGAGCCGTAGGCAGTGCCCGGAACGAACACAATCCGGTCGTGCTGCACGCATGATAGCAATTGCATGCCGTGCATTTGCCGCAGCCGCTCGCGCGCCTTCGCTTCGCCGTCCGCTGGCACGCTGATCAATAGCGCGTCGGGCCGCCAGCTCAGGATCTGCTCGATGTCGAGTTCCTGATATGACGGCATGCCACGCGACCCGGCGAGATTGACGGCGCCCGCAGCGGTCACCGCAGCATCTAGCAGCGACCCTTTACCATACGTGCTCGTCGCACCGGCGAGATTGAGCACGCGCCAGCCGTTCACCAACGCCGCTTTCGCCTGCAACGCCGAGCGCCGGTTGCGCACATCTTCGACCAGCGCATCGGCCGCTGTGTCGCAGCCGGTCGCCCAGCCGAGCAACCGAATGTTGTCTTCAACATCTTCGAGATCGTGCACTGGTCGGATTTCGAGCACCGGCACCTGTATTTGCGCGAGCAGAAAGCGTGTCTCCGCTTTGGTAAACGGATCCGTGACGACGAGGTCGGGCCTTTGCGCGAGCAGTTCTTCCGGCTCAGCACCACAGGTCACAAAATTCTTCACCTGCTCCGCCACGGCGCTGTAGCGCGGGTCTGCAGCTAGCGCAATCACCGCAACGATGCGACTACGCGGCACGATCGTGGTCAGAACTTCTGCGCTAAACACCGACGCAGCGACGATGCGGACAGGCTCAACTGGAATTGTTACCTGCGCTGCGCCATCGACCAACCGCGGGAAGGATGCAATACGCCGCTGATCCAGCGGCATGCTGATCCAAGCTGGTGCACGTGCCGTCATGAGCACGCTGTCCGCCGGCCACAATGCAACGGACAGCAGCAACAGGCTGACTGCGACCACGATCAGGGGGAAGAAACTGCGACCCACCATCATCTCCCTTCCTTCTTCTCCGGCAACGGGAAGGATGCCGGCAGCTCGGCTTCCTTGCTCTGCTCGCGTTGGGCATCTGAAGTATCCGCGAGGATCACCGTCACCGCGATCGGGTCATTCACCATCGTCTTCTGGCGAACTTTCATCCCTACCGCCTCGCCGCCCATGCGCGCACCCAACAGCATTTGCAGGTGCGCGCCGTTCTTTACCAAAATGCCGTCGAGCTCAAGGATGACATCGCCCTTGCGCAGCCCAGCCTGCGCAGCAACACCATCCTTCGGCGTTCCCGATAGCTTGGCACCAGGCCCTAGATGCGATTGCTCAAACTCGACGCCGAGCCAGCCGCGATGGATATTTTCGCCACGCTTCATGCGTTCAATCAACTCAGGAATATCCGCTAGCGTTGCAGCGAAGCCAATGCCAGAGTCATACCACTCCACGCCAGCGTCGCGGCCGGTGGGCGACAGCGGCACCGCGATGCCAAGCACCCGGCCAGCAATGTCGACGACCGCACCGCCGTAATTGGCGGGTGAGGTATAGGCATCAATCTGAAGCGCGCGGCCAAACTGCCGGCGCAGTGCGCTGACAATCCCAAGATGCACCGTCGGCTCAAGACCGCCAAATGTGCGACCGATGGCAAATGCCCACTGCCCGACACGCACATCATTTGGCAGAACCAGTTCGGCCGTGACTAAGTCACTGGCGTCGATCTTCAGCAGCGCGATGCCACGGCTCGTGTCTTCACCCTTCCGCTCGGCGTGAAAAGTCTTGCCACCTTGCACGGTGACGAGAATCGAAGTTGGATCGTAGTTGAGGGCAAAACGCGCCACCATGATCCATCCATCCTTGCTGAGGACGATGCCCGCGCTGCGGCCCTGGGCTTGATGAAACCCAGGATCCTTCATCGCCCTGGGCTTGGCACCGACCCGGTTCGGAGGTGCGGAACCCGCACTGTCGTTATCGGCTAGCACCTTGCGCGTTCCACCGAACGTCTCGACCGTCACCACGAACGGTGCCGCAATACGCATCGCACGCTGCAGCACCGCCTCGAGGTGCACAAACTCCTCAGGGTCAACCGCAGTTTGCGCAGTCAACGCAACCGAAAGCAAAGTGAGCGTGGACCATGCGGCACGGATCATTGTTTTTCCGCCGCGAGTTCGAGAGTCACCTGCAACACGCTTTCACCACGCTTATAGGTCACCTGCACAGCCTTTCCCGGCGCATACCTTTTCAGAACCTCGCCCAGCTCTTTGCAGGTGCGAATCGAGTAATCGTCAAGGCGCACGATGAGATCATCGGACTTTAGCCCCGCTTTCGCAGCAGGTGAATCCGCGACTACGCGATCGACATATGCAGGCGGCGACTGACGGCCCGCAGGTTGAAACAACACCAGTCCGGTGAACACCGGCAGGTTTGCGGCGCCGACTTCAGGTTGCGCCTTGTCATTCACGTAGTCATCGAGATACGGCAGTAGATCGCGTGCCGGGAGCGCCGCTGAGAGCATGGTGTTGGTCTCCGTGCTCTCCAGCAGGCGAGTGTTGATGCCGAGCCAGTTGCCATTCAGATCAAACAGTCCACCGCCATAGTGGCCCTGATTGTTGCAGGCATCCGTCAAGATGAGGTCGCCATCGTATTTCACATCGCTCAGGCGGTATCGCAGTGCGGTGTTGGCGCGGCCCACCACAATGCCAAACGTGACCGACATTTTCTCAGCGAACTCCGCGAGTCGGAAGCAGTTGCCGATCGACACAACGAACTGACCTGTGCGCCACGCAGGCTCGCTTTTGACGACCGGCCAAACCGGCAAGAGACCAAAGGCAACCTCGCTCGGATCTATCTTGAGCAGGCGCACGCCAAACTTGCTGTCCTCAGGCAAAAGTTGCGCTTGGTGCACGGATCCGTCGTAGAGCACAACGTGGGTCCGACCTTTTTGCAGGATTACTTGATCGAGCGTCAGGATGTGCCCGCGCTTGCTGACGATCAGGCCGCTTGCTGAGGATTCGATCGTGGCGAACCCCGACGCACCTTGCACCTTGACGATGCTTGGCAGCAACCGATCGATGGCGGTCTCGATTTTCGTCTTCGGTTTGCGCTCAGTAAATGGATACGCCTTGCTGAAGTCTTTTTCCTGCCCGCGCAACGTTGCGACCAACAGCATCAACAACATGATTTGTGGCGCGTTCACAATGGTCTCCGAAACGTGCCAGGCACTTCTTCGGCACCAAGCGTGAGGCTTTGGACTGACCAGCTGGCCTCCAACGCACCATCGACAATGACCCGCGCTACCGGCGCAGCAAAGTGGCGTGTAACCAGCTTCTTGCGAACCGGATCGCGCAGCCTGTAGCCCGCCGGCGCGCCGTCCTCGAACAAATAAAACTCCATCTCGCCATCGCCCGGCAAGGCGTATCGATACGCAGGGCGACCGATCACGTGAACACCTCCGACCAACAGCGCTTCACTCATCCGCTGCGCACGCTCGCCAATTGTCCAGAGAAACGGGTTGCAGGCAAACTCGCGATGCAGCCAGGCCGCTGCGTCAGCCGTCAACTCTGCAGCCTTACCATTTTCAACCTGGAAAGCGCCGCCATCCGCGCCGAGCACATAGCCAATGCCGCCCCAATCGATGCGCAACTGCGATGCAAATTTGGCGGCGCGCCATTGAGTGCCGTCCGGCATCTGAAGCACAAGCAATGCGCCACTCGTTGTCATCGGCGAGGTCGCACGCCGCGCCAGCGCATCGGTCGCAATGCGCCGGTCGACGCGGCTACCAAGACGATCGGTGTCGGCCTTGGCATCAACACTGCTGCCGGTGTCGAGCTTGTTGAGTTTCAGATTTGCAGTGATCTCTTTGCCGTAGCCAGTCGCTGCAACTTGCGGACGGTAGCCAACCGTCACCCAGGCACCCGCGGGCAGCACGCCGATCAGGGTTGCCAGCTGATTTGCCGAGCGGATCAGCTGGCCATCGAAGCGGGTCAACTCATCGCCCAGCGCCATGCCGGCATCGGCGGCAACCGAGTCCCTGTATAGCTGCTGCACAAATACGCCGGTGCGCGGCACCGCCTCGTTTTTTGCCGCCATGCTCCAAGAACTCAGGTCGAGAGTGCCGTGTTCCGCGTGGCGGCCCGCGAGCAGATCGCCGAGGAAGTTACGAATCTGATTGCTCGCAATTGCAAAACCGACGCCAACGTTCACGCGACCACGATCGCCGATCGAGATGCGGCCATTGATGCCGATCACTTCGCCAATCTCGCTGAACAATGGCCCGCCGGAGTTGCCCGGATTGACCGGCGCATCCACTTGGATGCAGTCGGGATAAACCAGCATCCGATTGCCCTCACCTGCCTGATAACGATGCGTGCCGGAGACGATGCCGAAGGTCACCGTCGGCGTGAAGTCCGTCGCGAGTGAGAATGGGTTGCCCATCGCGAACACCGTCTGACCGACGAGCAGTTGATCGCTATCACCAAGCTCACAACTCGGCCAAGTCTGGCCCGCTTTTTTTGGCAGCAGGCGCAGCACAGCAAGGTCACTGCCTGGATCGATGCCAAGCACAACAGCCTCGTAGAGTTCGCCATCCGGCAGGCCGATTTTCTTGTGACGCCATTGCTGCTTGCCTTGTGGCAGGTGCTCTGCGAGCCACTCCTGTTGCCAACGCTCACCGGCCACCTTCGCATCGGCGTCGGCCTGATCGGGATGCGCGTTACGCCACGCATTCAACTCATCCTGCGTCGGTTTTGGCGCAGCGGCGATCGGTGACTGCTTCTCGTTCTCGCCACCTCTGCCGTCCGGCGCACCAACGACGTGGTAGTTGGTCAGCACGAAACCTGATGGATCAATGACAACGCCACTGCCGCCGCCCGGCGCGTCCATGGCCATCACCGAGCACACCGCTTTCGCCACCCTCGCCATCGTGGCTACGCGCCGCTCCTGACTCGCCTGGACGGCTGCAAGATCTGGATCTTGCACCAACAGGACCGCGCAAAATGCTGTCGCATACATTTGTGTTTGAGGATTTGTGGTAGGCAGCAGCGCGCTACTTCTGCAGGAGGCGGGCGTCGGCAAATGTGCACAGATCGCCGATGTCGAAGTTCTTGCCGAAGTCAGCCTCAATTGCGAACACTCGGCACTTGGCAAGTTCAACGCGAATGGGCTTGGCAGGCATGCCAAGCGTCATCGGCTCAGATTCAAATGCTGTTTTGCCATCCACCATCACGCGAAAGATTGCATGTGCTTGCGGACCGCCACGATCGTCGATGCCGAGCATTGCCTCAAATGAGTCGTATCGCCCATCCAACTCGTAAGTGATTCGAGTTCGCGGCACGAGCACGAGCCCGTGAGCAAAAACTTTGCCGGCGATCACTAGGCCTTTTCCCATTAGCGAACGGTCTATCGTCCATGGCCAGACCCGATCAAACGCCGGTGTTTGCTCAGTTTTTCCCGCAAGGCTCGACAACCAAGTCAGCTTGTCACTCAGCACATCGATACGCAGAATCTGCGCCGTCGGGGCCTTGACCTCTGCGCCCTCGTCTAGCTTTACCTGCACGGTTTCACCTAGCGAAAGCAACCGGCCATCAAACTGCTCGCCGGTGCGGAGGGCCACCGACACGCGCGGCTTGCCCTTTCGATCTGGCGCGAAACCAGTGTTCTTGCCAAACACGATTGCCGCAGCACTGTCATCACCAAGGAGCGGAAAGTCATAAGCCTCGGCACCGAGTGCGAAGTGCACCTTGCCGTCGTGAATCGAATCTACCGTGACTGAAAAACGCTGCGGCTTGCCATCCTTCACCACGAACAAGAAGTCCAGGTTGAGTTCTGGCGACTCGCGATCATTGGCGAAAGTCTTCGGCTCAACCTCGCGGCAGCGCAACGCTGCGAGCATCGACAATGGCACCGAGAACGTGACCCCGGATGGCGTCGATACGTCCACCGATGCAGGCTTGCCATCGGTAGCCGCGGTGCCGTTTATCGAAGTGATTGGCAACCGCGAACCAGATCGAAGCCACACATAGAGCGGAGCAGCCAGCACGGCGGGCAGCGCATCCAAAGCTTCGATCAACAGCAAATCGGCGATGGTAGTGACAAGCTCATCACCGTGATCTGGCAGCACGCGCACGCCACCATCAATGCCGATCGCCAGCGCGCCAACGGCCATGCGACCGTCGATCGTGCTCACCCGAAAAGTCTTTGCACTCTGTGCCATCACCAACGCGCCGAGTGCACTGCTCATTACCCACACTACAACGCGCGGCAACATCACTTACCGGCACCACCCGAACCGAGCTTCTTGTAGTACTCCTCGAGCATCTTGCGATACTCGGCCGGCAGACTGTTCTGGACCGCGGTCTCGACTTCCTTGCGGTCCTTATCCTTCATATTGCCCCAGCGATCTGAAACGCTTGGCCGTTTCTGCAAGTTACCAACGGTGGCTTCACCTTCGGGCAAACCACTCTGACTTGCGGGGGCAGCAGACTGGGTATTGCCCCTTGGCGGTCCAGACGTCTGCTTCTCCATCTCCTCAAACTCCTCGATCAAGTGCTGCAATTCTTCTAGATAGGATTCCTGATCGGTCTGCACTGGCTTGTCGGTCTTCTGCTTTCGCAGATCGCGCGCCGTCTTCTGCATCCCGTCAGCAAGCGTGTGCAGGCGATTGTCCTGTTGCCGTTCGAGTTCGCCGATCCGCTGCATGGCAACGGCACGAAAACGCTCACTCGCATCCGGAAACCATTTCATGAAGGCTCGGAATCGCGGCAACGCCGCAGCCGGAATGGGAATCTCGGCTAGCGCCTCTGCGTAGAAAAACGCCACCTCCGCGTCGAGCGGTGTCAGGTTGATGTTCTCAGCAAAATAAGGTCCGAGGATCTCTATCACGCGCTCCGGATCATCACTGTCGAGGAACACGCGAGCCAAGCGATAACGCACATGCGCGTTCTGCACCGCATCCTTGCTGCCGACCAGCAACGTGATCAACTGCAAGGCAGCTTTTGGGTCGGCCGCTTCCGCGAGTTTCACTGCTGCGTCGAGCGGTTGCAGCAGCGAACGCAACAAGTTCTCACCTGCACGCGACGCGCCAAGTTCAACAACCGAGGACGCAAAAGCTCTGAGTTGCGCATCCGTCGCGCCATGCGACTTCATTGCCGCCTCGTAAGCGACACGGTCAAACGGGCGAAACGGGTTCTGTGCTTCCTGTGCGAGTGCAGGTGCCGCCTGCGCAACGGCAAGACCAGCCACCAAGCTGGCGAGCGCCAACGCGCGCAGCCAAACAAGCCATGGATTGCTCATCGGCCACCCTCGGCGCCACCTTCTTGATTGAGCTTCAATGCGAGTTTGCGCGTCAGGTCGCGCACCCTTGCCTGCTTCTTTGACAAGCTGGCCGCGTCTGCTTTCGCATCGTCGGTTTCACGCATGACCTCTGGCGTTCCCTGCTCGTAATCCTTCGTCACCCGGTTCACCCGCGTCTGCAAAAGTTTCAGCATCTTCAACTCCGCAGAGATCGGCACGAGCGGCGGCGGCGAGCCTTCGCGCTTACCTTCGTCAGGTTTGCCATCTTTCTGCTCGATCGCTTTGCGCAACGCGTTGATCAGCAGCGCGAGGGTTTCCTCAACATCCTTTTGTTGCACCTGGATCGGAATGCCGGTCATGTTGGCGCGGCAAGCCTTCGCTAGATCGTGAAGTTGCGACTTCAATTCACTCACGATTTCGGGGAAGACCGCTGTGGTGCCCTCTTCTTCGAGCAGCTTGAGCGCGTCGCCCGCCTCAACGTCTAGATCCTGCTCGCCGGTGGCAACGACTTGGATTCGTTCAACCAAACCAGTTGGCAGCGAACCGTCCGCGGTCAGAACCTTGGTGCGCGTTTTGTCCAGCGTCTTGGTCTGCGCCGAAAGCTCACGTTGCTTGGCAAGCATCGCCGTAAAGCGCTCTTCGAGAGCACGCAGAACTTCATCCTGCAACTGCTGGCGCAACTGGTTGATGGCCTCATCGAGTTCGTCGCGCGCCTTCTCCAAGTCTTCCTTCGCGTCCTGCTGTTTTTGCTTCGCGGGCTTGTATTCCTTCAACGAGCCGGCGGCCGATACCTGCTTTGGAACGGCCTGCTGAACGCTCTTGCGGCCTGGTGTCGGCTTGCCTTCCGCATCCTTTGCGTCCTTCTCCGCCTGCTCCATCTTCTGCGCAAGAGTGTCGGTTGCGTGCTCCGTATCCTCCTGCTTCTGAACCTGCTGGCCGAGCGGCAGCTTTAGCAGTTCACGCTGCACTTCCTTAGCTAACTCATCCAACTCGCCGAGCGTCGTCTTCAGTTGCAGAACCGCCTCATCCTGACTCTTCAACGAGCTCTCTGGTTGTTTTTCGCCAAGCTGTTTTTGCGCTTCGCCCATCGACTTCGCAGCACTCTTGGCACTCTTAGAGCCAGCCCCATCGCCCGGCTTCCCATCGCCCGGCTTCCCATCGCTTGGCTTCGCATCGCTTGGCTTCGCATCGCTTGGCTTCGCATCGCCCGGCTTCGCGTCGCCCGGCTTCAGCTCTTCGCTCTGCTTCTCGAGCGCGGCAAGGTCTTTCGCCAGTTGGTCCGCGCCTTTTTGTAGCTCCCCTTGCTGGTCGGCAAGCGGCTTCATTGCATCTGCCAACGCGGCCACACCAAGCTTGTTGGTCTCGTTACGAAGTTTCTGCTGCTCCGCAATCAACCTCTCGGTTGCTAACTTCGCCTGCTCAATCGCTGCGCCCTGCTTCTGCAACTCCTCAAGTCGGGCCGAGGCGTTCTTCTCATCACCTTGCTCCTTCACGAGACGATCCACCTCGCTACGAAACGCTTCAAGACGCGCGATCTCTTCGAGCAGCTTTTGCAAATCGAGGCTGCGGTTCTGGAGTAGCTCCAGCAATTGCCGCAGATCGGTCTGGATGCCCGTCATCAATTTCTGCGCGTCGTCCCACTTCTCAGTCGTGAGCAAACTCTGCGCAGATTCCATTTTCGTCTTGATGCGCTTCTCGGCGATGAACTTGAGGCCGACCGAGATCAACCTGGCATCGCCATGCGGATCATCCTTCGTGAGGATGACCATCAGCGCCTGCATGCGATCGGTCAACTCGCGGAACTTGGCCTGCGCAACTTCCTGACGCGAGCTCGCGTTCTGGCCTTCTACCTGCGCGTTCAGTGACGCAGAAAATACCAGCCAGCAGAAGCAGGCGGCGGTCCACAGGACAAGGCATGGTCGCTTCATGGGTTACTGCTCCGCTGATTACTTCTTCTGGTCACCGAACGTGGATTTCGCCGCGTCCTTGATGCGTCGCTCGACTTCTAGGACCGATTGGTCCTGTGTTTTTATCACGACTCGCACTTGTTCGAGGATCGCAGCCAGAGTCTCGGCCTGCGCCATGACTGTGATGATTGCGTCCAACCGAACCAAGATCTGGTCGTAGCCCGCGATTGCAGCGGTGCGAACCTGCTCGTCGGCTGCGTCCGCAAACTCGCCCACCTGCCTTGCAGTAAGCGGGAATGGCTCCCGTGCCAACTCAGCCAGAGGCGTTGCCGTAACGGCTTCGATTTCGCGGACCCGACCCGGCTCCAGCAGTCGGTTGTTCTCAAATTCCCACAGGATCCGCTGATAGGCCTCGCCAACAAAAGCAGCACGATGGCCGAGCGCTTGTTGCTGGCGCGCAATGGATTTGAAGCGGGCCTTGGCCAGCTTCGACCGCTCATCGGCAGCCATGGGGTTCATCGTGTCGCGCAACTCAGACTGGGCTAGCCGCTCGTCCTCGCGCACACGCTCGAGTTCTTGCCGCTGCTCGATCTGCCGACGACGCAACTCCTCAAGCATCTTCTCGCGCGTCACAATGCGAAACGACAGCACCTCACTACTACCCGTGTTGGGCTCGAGAGGACCGAAGTTGTCGCGCGCCTGGAAACGCAACGAAAGCAACATGCCCGGCCTGATTGCATTGCTCGGCGCCTCAACCTCCGGATCCGCATTGAACTGCTTCAGGTCAATGCTCGCGCTGGTCTCGTACTTGGTCGAGCCCTTGGTAAACGCATCTCGGAAGGCGATCTCGGCCGGCGCGAACGGCACGTCATCAGGCTTGACCGGTTTGCGGTCTGGGTCTTCTGGCGACAGCGGCACAACGTCAGTAAGGATGCGACAAGCCGCCATCACAGAGGCGAGGCCAAAGTCATCCTTGATCTTCAGGTCACCTGGGATGCGCGCCTGAGGAGTGACGATCGTGCTGATCCCGCGCAGCTTGAAGTCGATCGAAGGAGCTTTGTCGTCGACCATCCGCAAAAGCAATTTTGGTGGTGAACCTGCGCCCAGCTGATCCTCGTCGATCACATCGATCTTGAGCAGCCCACCAGTCTTTGGCCTCAACAATCCGGCAAACGTGTGGCCATCCGCCGTCAATTGCAGGGGGACCTTCTCGTCCTCGTAGATCACAAATGCCGCGCGCGCTGTCTTCTGGCAATGCCCCGCGATCTGCAACTGACTGCCGTGCAGGAGCCGGATCTCGCCTTCCGAAGCTGGCACGAGCTCCGGTTCTTTGTGCATGTATTCGGGGAAGATGATCGTGATCGCGATGCCTTCGATGCGGGGACGCTCGACGATTTCAATGCGCAGCGGTTCTGCAAGTCCATCGCCGCCCTCGGCCGTCAACGTTGCGTTCTCGAGCAGAGATTCGAGCAGCAAAGTGAACTCGCCATCGCCAGTCTGGCTCATGGACTCGCTGCCGTGCTCGCCGCTAACAAAGCTGTAGCCAAGGATGATTTGATCGGGCACCGGGCCATGCACGGACACCCGCACCGTGTAAGGGTCGCCCTGCGGCAGGCGCACGACTCCACCCTGCGCGCCGACAAACGCGAGCTTGGTTTGGCGCGGCCACTCGATCGACGAAAGCGCGAGATTGCGCATCGCCCAAATGCCTAGCGAAGCACTGTCGATGGCGGCCCAGCAGAAGAACATCGATGCCATACCTGCGGCAAGCGCACCGAACTTTCGGATTCGCACCAGATCCAATGCCGAATCGAAAGGCATGCTCGCGAGCCGTCCGCGCACATCGGTGATGACCGCGCTCATCAACTCGCGCGAGTCGGCTATGCGGCCACTCGAGCCAAGCGCACGTTCAAACTGCAGCGCGCTGATCAGTGACTGCTGCAGGTCAGGTGTCTGCCGTTCGACGGCAAACGCCATCTCGTCATCATCGAGCTGCACTGATAGCGGCTTCAACAACCGCCTTTGCACGAGCCGCAACAGACAATAGAGCAGGCCTGCGAGCAACCCGAGCCGGAATGGCCATTCGAGCCGCAAAGAATGGTCGACAGCCAGCGTGACCAGGGCGTAGCAAGCGAGCATCAGCAGCAGTGCGCCAAGGGTCTCAAGCCAGATGCCTCGCCGCACCCTTGTGCGGAGCGATGCGAGCTGCAAGACAGCATGTTCGAGCGTGGTCATAGGAGGTTGAACCTCTTGCGTAGGAGCCACTCCAGAGCGAGCGCAGTCAGCATGAATGCAACCGTGCCAAAACCATCCCAGACCGGGTGCGGCGTGCGATAGGTGTCTGTCGCCATGCGCGACGGAATCTCATCGAGTGCAGCGAGCAGTTGTTGTGGCGAGTCGAACAATCGGCCACCTGTGGCCGCAGCGATTGCAGAGAGTTCGGCGCGATCTACCGGCCCCTCTCGCTCGATCTGTGCTGGCACAACCTGGAATGGCACCTCGGCGGGCTTGCCGTCCCGCTGCTGCGATCGCACGCGGTAGCTACCAATGTTGCCGGGCCGCAGTTGCAACTGGAAGTTGCCTGGCGATTCGGCGACCGCACTGAGCCGCAGCGTTTCGGCAACCTGACCGTCACGCTCATACGACACATCGAACGTTGCCTCGACCAACGGCTGCATCAGTTCATTCTTCGCCTCGACAGCGATTGTGACCGCATCACCGAGCTCGATCTTCTCACTGCTCACCGACAAACGAAGCCGACTGTTGCCAACATGCAATCGCCCTTCAAACAGATAACGAATGCCCTTCACCCAAAACCGGTCGTAGGCATCCTCGTAGGTCGAACGCCAGCGATAGGTTTCATCAGTGCCGCTATACAGGACTCGGCCAGCGCCGACTATCTGGGTAACGATGAGCGGCATGCCGCGACCTTCTGGGCGAAGCCGGGAATCCGCAAGGCGATCCTCGGCGATCACCGTAGCCGCAGGTTTTACTTGCCGGATGGGGAACGCGACGCGGAAGCGCAGCCCGCTCCACAACCGCCGGCTCTCCTCCTTGCTTTCAGCGATGCGCGTCAACTTGCCGACCAGACCGTCCTCGCCCTCCGCAGTCAGCGAATAGGGATAATCGGTCACGTGCGACAAGCCGAGCGACCAGACCGTCTCCGCATACGACAGCTCACCTTCGATCGGCAGGATCTCGGCAAGTGGCCGAGTCACAGCGGTCGGTCGCAACGCATCGAGCGCGTGCTTCTCGCCACAAATCCACCAGAGCCCGCAACCGTTCTCGGTCACGTGCTTCCTGAGCGCATCGCAGAAACTCGGCGTCAACTTCGCTGGATTCGGATCGATCAGAATCGCTACGTCGTATGGCTCGAACGCCTTCAACTCTTCCGGCAGGGCATCAATGCGCGCACCTTCATCACCATCCTGCGGAAATTTCGGGTCCGCGCTCTGCAGCCAGCACGAGACATCGATCGTCTTGTCGCGGATCAACAAGTTGCGAAGGATCTGGAACTCATGGCTCGGACCGCCAGACAGCAGCAAAACGCGCGTGCGCTCACCGATCACCTCAACCGGTTGCGACCGCTGATGGCGCTCGGCCACCGGCGGTTCGCCGCTGGGTGGCTGCACCCGCATTTGGTAAGTGAACCTGCCGGTCTCCGCTGAAGTCAGATCTTTGAACTCAACCGCCGCCTCCGCCGCCTCGCCGCCAACTTCAACCACCTGCTTCGCAATCGGCGTGACGACGCCCTTCTCATCAATGCGAACCAGTTGCACCTCAACCTGCATCGCGTCGTAGCCCTGCGCCAGCACGCTGCCCCGCATCTCAAAGGGGTCCTTCTGAAACACCTTTTCCGGTGCCTCAAAGCGACCGATCCCGACGAGCTGCGTCTCCGATGGGTCGCCGATGCCAAGCACGAATGTGTTTGGCACCTTGCGCTGATTGAGCAGCCGCGCGATCTCTATACCCTGCGGGCCTTGGTTGCGGCGGCCATCCGTTAGTAACACCACCGCCGCAATCTCCGCGTTACGGCTCTTGTCCAGCGCTGCGCGCAACGCAAAACCAAGATTAGTGGTGCGACCAATAGCCTGCAGATTGGCGATGTCGATGCTTGGAAGCGGTGGCTGCATGCCATCAGCCATCGGTTGCGCAGCGGGCACTGAAACGATCGGTAGCGGCTCGATACTCGCAGCAAACCCATAGAACTGAGCCTGATTTTTTGCCGCGAGCTTCTTCGCTAGCTGCCCATCGCCAGCAGCGAGCAGCGCCTTCGCCAATGCAATGCGAGTGACTGCAGCTGGGTCCACAACGCCAAGTGAGCGCCAACTCTCACCGATCGCCTGCACGCTCTCGCGGCGAAACGAATCGAACTGATTCATGGACTGAGAGCTGTCGAGCAGCAGGATGGTGTGGCCCGGCCGCGTCTCGTGCTTGACTGCGACGAGATTGGGTTCTAGCAGCAGCGCCGCTGCTGCCAGGAGCGCGAGCGCGCGAAGCGTGCCAAGCACGACGCGCTGCCAGCGCAGCAGGTTTTTGCCGTCGCGGCGGTAGACAAAAACCACCAGCACGATCATCAGCACCAGCGCGATCAAGACTAGAAGCCCAAGCCCGCCAGATGGAAATCTGGAGAACTCAAACTGCACCTGCTCGCTTTGACCTACGGCAATGCCTTGCAACTCACACAGCCAGCGAAGCAATTCTTGCATGGTGTAATTGGTCCGCTCAACGGCGGCCAAACCTCCACGCAAGGAGCGTCTCCAGCAGCAGCGCGATCAGCAATACCGCAGCAAATGCACGCCACAGCTCGCCTTTTCCGGCGATGTCACCCACCCCCGAAGCCTCGTCGCGAAACGTGAGCTTGTCCTGCAACTCAGCAGGATAAGCGCGGTGAAAATCGGCCTCCGTAAAACGTACCAGACGACTCTCCTGACTCGGCGCATTGCGTGCCAACAACCGCGTCTCCGTCGTGCCGCTGTGCAACTGCAAAGCGACCTCAAAGGCACCGAGCGCCTGCAGCTCATTCATCGGCACGTCAATCTGGGCGGCTGCTGACGGTAAAGCTTCGGCAACCTGTACCGGCGGCGGCGCAGCGGGAGTAAACGTGTGCTCTTCATCCAAAGCAGCCACGGCGCGAACGCGCACGTTGGGCTTGTAAATACCGGGGTCAAGGGTGAGGCGATGCAGGCCGCGCGTTGTGAAGTTGAACAATTGTAGGTCTTGCGGACGGCCGGCGAATCGCTGCGTCTCTTGTGCCACCACCAGCATCGCTGGCGTCTTGGGCCAGTTGGACCAATGCTCATCCGCAGTGATGCCAAACTGCACCACCCAGCCACCGCCACTGCCAAAGCTCTTGCTGACAATGCACGGCGAACCTTCCGCATCACGAATTCGCACCATCACGGAAGCCCGCGAGGTCGCAGACTCCGTCATCGGCAGGTATCGCTTCACCAGCACGGCAAGGCCGAGGAAAATGCCGAGGCCTTCACCGGACTTGCCACACAACGGGTGATCCTTGTTGACCAAGAACAAATGCTCGGGCTTATCGGGATCACCTTGCAAGTCGGCGAACGGCAATGGCAACACCCCCTGCCCTGTTCGCCACAGGGCATCGTTGTAGCGCGCGGGATCAACTTGATTGCCCGCGTAGATGCATAACCCGCCGCCCGCAGCGACGAAGGCCTCGAGCTTTGCCACCACCGAAGGCGAGGGCGCTGGGACGTTGCACAAATAGATCAGGTCAAACGGCGCAAGATCGGCGTCAACGAGTCCCGACTCGGTGATCACCTGCGGCTCAATGCCGGTTGCGACATCGCCGCCTTGGTCGAGTGCAACTTGCAGAAATCGCGTCTCGCCGCTGTCCGCCGCCTCGCCAGGATCACCATCAACCAGCAACACCTTCGACTTTTCGGCTACCTGCAAAACGAGCGTGTTCCTGTCATCGAGCGGGTAATGATCCGCGATTGGCAGTGCGGCCTCGACGCGATGAAAGCCAGCCGCGTGAAACGTATGCGCGGCCGGCACAGCTACACGCTCGCCCGGCGCGATCTGCGGCACCGATTGAACTGTGCGACTTTCACCGTCCACCTCGATGGCCACCTCGGTAGACGGCGCGGCATCCAGGCCAAAATTTTCTATGTCGACCGCAAACTCGAGCGCCACGCCCGTTGCGGTCAGACGGCCGATGCGACGAATGCCAACGACCGCGAGGTTGTTGGCATCGCGCGAGCCAACGCTGGCGATCGTCACATGCGTTGTTTTGCCATCGAGCGCGGCCAGCGCGGCTACGACTAAAGGCAACGGCTTGTCATCGTCGGTAAGCCAGTCCGCAGCGCGCAAGTCCGTGACAAACCAATACTCAACGTGAGCGGCAGACATGACCTCCTGCGTGCGCTGCTGCGTCTTATTGAGCAGCAAGCCAAAATCGAGCGTGCTATCGCCTGGCGGCAAGTCTTTCAGCAATGTGCCAACCCGGCGGCCGAGGTCGGCACCGACTTGCTGCGCCCACAGGTCGGGCTCCGCAAACCTGCTGCTGCGGAGCAACGAGAATATGTCACCGCTGTTGCGCTCGCCTAGCTGGGTAGCGAGCTTTTGAACCACCTCGCGCGCTTTGTCGTGCAGCATCATGCTGCCGCTGCGCTGCTGCATCGACGCGGAGTCATCGAGCACGACAATGTGGTGCGTCCGCGTGCCGAGTAATGATCCGCCTGAGAGTTGCGGGCGCGCGACCAGCAAGATGAGGAACAACACGGCGAGGGTGCGCAACAACAACACCAGCCAATGCTCCATGCGCAGCCGCTGGCGATTGCGCTTCATCGCCGCGAGCAGATATTCCATCGCCGCCCATGGCACGCGTTGAAAACGGCGCCGGTTGAGCAGGTGAATGATCACCGGCAATGCGACGAGCGGCAGGCCCCAGAGGAGCAGGGGATTTAGGAAGGCGAAGGCTAACATTCGTCCTGAGGGCAGCCGTTCAACGTTGGTAAATCGGGACGAGCGAGTAAGGCAACTGCAACACGATCACCGCTATCGCAGTGCCATACACCGAGCCTACGCCGTCGCCTTCCCACGAACCGTCCTTGCGTTGTTGGCCAAGCAAAAAGCCGGAGAACTTCACCAGATACTCATCCCAGTCCTTGCCGCCGCGCTGGTAAAGAGCCTGCGAGTAGTAGAGCTGCGTGTAAAAGTGATGGCCGGTGTTATCTGAACTTGGACTGACGTTCTTCTGCACGTACTTCATCGCCTTCTCAACGAACGGCTGATCTTCATAGACCCCCGCGTTGTAGAGCACGGCAACACCCGCCGCGCTGATCGCCGGACGACTCTCGCCGCGCGAACCTAGGCTGTAGCAAATGCCACCGTCGGGGTTCTGGCACTTCTTTATGTAGTCCACCGCGCGATCAATGGTCTTCTTGCTCACGTCGATGCCAGCCATCCGGCAGGCGCGCATCGCCTGCACCTGCGTCACCGTCACGCTGCCTTCATCGCCACCAGAGTCAGGCGTGTAGAGCCAACCACCAGCACCCGACTGCGACTGCGCGATCAGCTTGACTGCGCGAGTCAGCACCCCGTGCAGTCGCTCTTGCATACGAAGGTCCTCTTCCATGCCGAACACCGATGCGAGAAAGAGCGTGCTAAAGCCATGGCCATACATGCTGCGGCCTTCCTCCGAGGGCACGGAGATCACTCCGGTGGCTGCGTCCGCATTTTTGAGCAAAAACTCCGTCGCCTGGCGGACTTCGCGCCAGTATTTGCCACGCGTCGGCGTAGAGCCGGAGGACACCAATGCCATGCCTGCGAGTCCCGTCATCGCCGCGGGATAACCGCCTTGTGCGCCGCTGCTGCGCCACGAACCATCGTTGGCTTGATTGCGCGCCAAAAACTGCAAGCCGCGCTGAATCGCCGCGTCGATCCCCTTGTTGATGCCACGCGGATAAACCTCGCCTTGCGCAGCGAGTGCGGCAACCACGACTGGCACGAAAAACAGCCAACGAAGTCGCATCAGTTTTTGCTTTCCATAAAACGGTAAAGCCGATCCTGCTCTTGCTCGTAAGCCGTCAGGTTGTTGGCGTTGCGTAACAATTCTAGGTGCGCAAGCAGCCAATACATGCGCGATTGCCGGCTCTTCGCGAGTGGCGCCACTCGATCGAGCGCGCTTTTGCCGTCACCGGTGGAGCGACTTGCCTGCTCGAGCGCCAACGCAATCAACTGCTGCGTCCCACGCTCACGCTGCGCGTCATCCGGCTCCGCAGTAGAAAGCCAGCTGATGAGCAACTCGGTGGCGGCCACTGGATCACCCGACTGCAGCAAAAGACTCGCCTTGCGGAGCGGATCCTTCAAGCCCGCGGCGACCTTCTGCAAAGCATCTGCGAGGCTGTAGACCTCAATCCCCTGCGGATAGCTGACGCCCAACCAAGGGCCTCTCACGAACAGATTATTTGGGCCATGCAATGGCTCGCTACCAAGGTCGAATGTCGGCAGTGGCACGATTTGCAAACTGCGGTTGTCGGCGTCAATGACCAAGATTTCGCGATCGCCCGGCACCAGCACTTGGTCTTCGAGTACCACACCTCGACCACGCCAACGCGTCAGTTGTGCACTTGGTTCGGGCAGTTGTCGCGCCCAACGCAAAAGCCCCGACTTTAGACCGATGCATACGAGGTTCCGATCAGCTAGCGCGAAGATGTTTGTGCTATTGGCACCCACCAAACTGCGAATGCGGCCGATCGGCGCAAAGGGGCTTTCGGCCTCCACCATCCACAACGGCGCACCGGTCGCGCTGTCGAGCGACATCAATACTTGTCCGTCACACGGAGCAAAGATCAGCGCGTCCCCTGCCACAAACAGGTCGCTGGGCAAAAAGCTCGCCAACTCTTGCTCAGAGAACATGGTTTGGCCAAAGCCCGATGCGTCCCCGCCGCTTGGCTTTTTAGCCTTCTGCGCGGCGCGCTGCGGGTGACTTCGTTCGTAGCGATACAGCCAGCGCAACTCGCCACTGGCGATGTCGATCGCAGCGATCACACCGGCGTTGGTGAGCATGAACGCAATGCCGCCAATCCGCTGGATCCTGGTGCCGGGCGCCTTATAGAACGGCGTGCCACCAGAATGGACTCGTGTGCGATATAGCGGCTTGCCAGTGCTGCGATCGAAGCACTGCAAAGAATACGCGCCGCTGCGAAGCACTGGTGACAGCAGGCGCTCGCCATACACAATCGGCGCCGCAAGAAAGGTGACGTCTTTGAATCCGTCACTGCCATCCATGTAGTCCGCCGTACTCCACAGCCGTGCGCCAAGCTTTTTGTCGTAGGCAATGACCTCATTGGACTTCAGCGGCTCAACGCTTTGGTCAGACTTCTGGTAGCCAGCAACCACGAAGTACCGACTCTCATCTTCAACCGGCCGCTGCAGCGAAAAGTCGTAGACCGGCACGCGCGGCCGCGCCCTGCCTGCCTGCGGCAGCGGCGAGTTCGCATCCTTGTCACCCTCGGCAAGCAGCAGACCAGTGAACGCATCGACGACGCGCATACGGTTGCCTTCGAGGAACACCGCACGATCCGGCAGCGACTCAGGGCCGAAGAACGCCATGGATGTGCCCGTGCCGTATTGTGAAGCGGGTGGTGCCGAAGAGCCGACCATACCGCCCATGCTAAAAAAGACGCGCTCGTTGTCCTTGTTGGGCGGCGGCGGTGCGTAGGGATTGTTCTTCCAACGCATCTGCCAAAGCGGGATCAATCGATCCGCGCCTGGCTTTAGGTAAGCGCTGGCAATCTCTGGATGCGCGCCAGCCCGATGCACAATCAAGCCATCACCAAGCGCAAACATGGCACTCGTCGGCAGGTCCCGCAGCGGTTGCAGAACCCCCATCATGCGGAGTGATTCCAAAGGAAATGCTGCGGCTATCGCCTTGGCTTCATCACTGGCCGCGCTCAACTCTTCTGCAAGCCGCAAGCACAGCGCAATCTTGAAACGGCACCAAGCTTGACTGATGCCGAGTTCTTGCTGGTTTGCTATCGGATAGACACCTGATAAGTCGCGCAGCATCGCAATGGCATTGCGGTAGCGGCCCTGGAGCATGTATCGATCGGCCAAAACCCGCATCGCTGCGCCCGCTGCAAGCGTGCCAAACCAACGGTTGATCACTGCCTGATAGTCATCTTCACTGCCCGCGCGCTCGGCCAACTCCAACGCCGTTTGCGCAGGCGCCTCAAACTGCGTCCGGTATAAGGCGAGCGCCGATGGTGGCAGCGCGACGATCAACTCCTGACAGATGCGCCGAACCGGCCGATAAAGCCGCCCACCTTCGGTGAATACGCTGTTGATGGGATCCGCGATCGGGGGCTCCTTCGCCGATGCATCCAGCGCAGGCACATGCTCTTTTGCCTTGGCGATTTGCTGCGGGCCGTCCTGTTTGAGCCCCGCCTCAGGCTCCAGGCCAACTTGCTTGCTATCAGTTGCTGCCGCGCCCGAATCACCCTGGTCGCCCGCCTCTAGCGTCCGCCCCTCGACCACATCCTGCAGGATCTTGATTGCCTGCACAAAGTCTTCACGCGCAAGGCACTCCTTGGCGCGACGCAGGTAGCGGTCGAGGTTAGGGCTTTCAAACATCTGGACCGCGACCCCTACATCAAGCTCCAACACAGACTTTTCCGGCGCGATAATGGCGCCGCCCACCGGCGCAACTATCCGAACCTGCTGCGCGGTGACTACGCCGGCGAGAACGCACAGCATCAGCAGGGTTTGGGCAGAGCTTTGTGACACAGGTTTGGGTCCACGGCGACAATGTCTTCGCAGCAGACAAAGGAGTGGCGGCACAATCTACGGTGCTTGGTTCCAGCCAGCGAGGCTCGCAATACGTTTCTATCCTACGAATGAAGTCTCGGCCAAAGATCCGCAACCGCACCGACCGCGCTGCTACGTTTCTCTTGGTTCAAACTTCCAGGTTCGTTCCCCAATGATCCGATTTCTGTGTGTGGCGTTTGCCATTCCGTTGCTGGCCTTGACCGTGACCGGTCAAGGTTGGACCGACGACCAATTGGTAGAGAAAGTGTCAGGCTTTCAGGACGAGGCCATCCTGAAGCGACTTGCTCAAACGGGCAGGCTGCTGCAGCAGCAGCAAGCCGCGCTACCAGCCATGCTGGCGCGAATCCATGGCGACCACCGCGAGTACCTGATCAAGATCGAGCGGTTGATTGGCGAGCTAACGGACGACCGCTACCTCGTCCGAGAATCGGCCGAGCGCACACTGATCGAAGTTGGCGGTCGTGCCCAGTCCGTCCTGAAGCAGCACGCCGAGAAGTTTTCGGTGCTTGAGGAGAGCGTCCGCTGCAAGCGCATCCTGCAAAAGATCCAGGCGAATGGCACCACCCAGGAAGAGAACAATATCAAGCTGCTCCTCGGGATCCTGCTGGCGACGAGCTACATCGATGGCGGCGAACAAATGCAGCGCGCACTACGCTCCGCGCTGGGCCACACGGACCTGTTGGTGGTCGATGCCGCGCTCAGATCCCTGGGTGCCCAAGGCAGGGACGACGATGCGGACCCCGTGGCGCAGTTGCTGTCTTATAAAAACGGCGCCTGCCGCCCGTCCGCGTTAGCAGCCTTGGCCCGCATGCCATCGGCAAAAGCACTGACGTTGTGCGAGCAACTGATCGACAACAAAAGTCTCAGCCGCTCAGAACTATGCATGTTGCAACGCGTGCTCCGCCAGCGTTCCGACGGACAAGCCTTGCTCTTGTCACTGTCTAAATCCGACGACCCGGTAGTAGCCGCTGGCGCAAAACTGATACTCCCTGACACTGCTGGCGAGGGTGCTAGGGTGACGCTGCTGCTATCGGATCGCTCGACGCTCGATGGCAAAATGCTCGCACTCGGCGGTGACGCAACACGCATCAGCAGTGACATCGCTGGCCTGCCTAAACCAGAGATCCCATTTGCCATCTGCAACACGCTCAACTTCACCGAGCATGTCCTTCAGCCAATCAAGAAGACCCGTCTGTTTCTCAGACAGGGCAGTCTGATCAACTGCGACCTGACAAGTATCGATTCACAAAACATCCGGTTGAGCTCCGAAACATTCGGCGAGCTGTCGCTAGCGCGCAGCGAGATCCAAGGTGCGGCGACCGACCCGACCATCGACCGGCTCATCGGTGCTTCCGCCGACCACGATCGGGTGCGGCTAAAAAGCAACGAGCTCCTGGATGGCAACATCCTGTCGGTCAACGAAGGCGCGATCGAAATCGCAATCAATGGTGGCAACACTCGCATGGTGCCGAAGGCGGAGATTGCAGGATTCATGCTGCAGCGGCCCCGCCCACAAGAAAACGATCCGACGAGCTACGCCCGCATCGACCTCAGTAACGGCGATCGCATCATCGGCTTCATTGTCGGCAGCACGAAAAGCCATCTCGCGATCAGCGCGCCCTGTATCGGCGCCACCGTTGTGCCCATCACCGCCGTTACTCGTCTCGAACTGGGCGTCGGCGGCGGTGCGCAATGGGGCTTTACTTTGATCTGCGACTACAGCGACAACCGCATCATCGAGGTCGACGATCAAGGCAAGGTGACACTCCAGTTGGATGACATATTCGGTGCCTGGGACGCCGAATGCCTCGACAATGGCAACCTGCTGATCACCGAGTTTGCCGTGAGCCGCGTGCGGGAGATTGATCGCAAGGGCAAGGATGTTTGGGTCTTCGAAGACCTCAAAAGTCCGTATGACGCAGATCGGCTACCAAACGGCAACACACTCATTGCCGACACTTTCGGCAATCGCGTAATCGAGGTTTCGCCCGACCAGCAGATCGTCTGGAAGTACGACCAGGGCATCCGCCCCTTTGACTGCGATCGGCTAACAAACGGCAACACGCTGATCTGCGACGTGATCAAGGACCGCGTAATCGAGGTCAGCCCGAAAGGCGAAATTGTGTGGGAGGTGAAAAACATGAACAACGTGCACGATGCGGATCGATTGCCAAACGGCAACACGCTGATCACCCTGCGATCCAAGGGCTCGGTGCTCGAAGTCGACCGCGCTGGCACAGCCGTCTGGCACCTCGACAACCTAAAGCAGCCAAGCGATGCCGATCGGCTGCCAAACGGCAACACCATCGTCGCCGAGAACGACGGCGTGCGGGAGTTTGACCGCCACAACAATGTCGTTTGGCAAAAGCCGATGACCTGGGCTGTCGAGGTCAACCGCTACTGATCGCGCTCAGTTGCCAAAGACCGGCACCAACTCCTGCGGCACACCTAGTCGGCGCACGTGCTCGGCGACTTCTGCCATGCGATCGAGGTCCTTGGCACTGGCAGCTTCGCAGTAGAGCAAGACGCTGCGCCGCAACGGGTCGCGGTCCGCATCCTCGACCGCCAGGGTAAACCAAGGCCGCGCGGCTGCGGGTCCCAAGCTCAACAACTCCTCAACACCTCGGTGCCAGCCAACCACCGCCATTTGCGGTCGCAGCACAGGCCATTCGCCGCCGAGCGGAGCGATCCGTATCGCCACTTCGAGTTCTTGGCGAAACGACTCCCATTCGTTGCTCACCCCAGCCGGGATTTTCGTGCCGACCGCCTCTGCTGCTATGCGCGCGCCACCAAAGTCGCCGACGCGATAGCTGTAGATAGCACGCTCTATCGGCCAGATCGCATACCACGAGAACATCGCCACGAGGACCGCAAACAACAACGCGGCCACCAGCGCGCGCCGCAACCACAAACCATGCGCTGCAAACCGCGCACGAAAAGCCGGCTCCTCGTTAAAGCGGCGCAGCACAGCTACGCGGCGCGCCTCGCTTGGATGGAGTAGTGAAGCCCGATGAGGATCAGTTTGCAGCACTTGACCAACGCGCTCCAACGCCCGGATGCATGGCTCGGCACCGCCGAGCGCAACCGCCGACAAGACATCCGCCTCGTGTTCAAACCGATGCCCAACTGAGCGGACCATCCGCCACGCGAGCAACATGGCGAGCGCAGCAGGCAGCACATACCAAACTGCATCATGACCGGCGTAGTCAAACCACGGCAGCGCATTCGACAGCAGCAGCGGCACAATCAAAAAACCCAGAATCATCATCGCTGGATGACCAGCCTTTGCGTGCCCAACCTCGTGCGCAACGACCCCTTTCAGTGCGCTCACATCGGGACCGATTGCAGCCAGCAGGCCATCGGTGAGCACGAGATATCGCGGCCACGGCAACGGGCCGAGCATGAGCGCATTGACGATGCGGAGGCCTGTGTCGAGTTGCAGCACCTGCCGCCTGGGAAAACTCAACACCTCGGCCGTCGCGCGCAGTTGTTCTCCGGCGGGTTCCGCGAGCCGCCGCAGGCCAAAGCAAACGCGGAAAAGCAGCGGCATCAAGACACACAACACCACGACGAAGCCAAGCGTCATCAGCGTCAGTCCAGCACTCGTGCCATAAAGCAGCGCTTCCACCTGCGCATGGCCCCGCAGCAAATCAGCGCTGCCAGCCAACATGAGCCAGGGCACAATAAAGACCACCCGCAGCGACAGCCGCTGTCGCAGGCATGCAGTCGAATCCGCAGGCGCACGCGATTTGTCTAAAAAGACCTCCGTGATGACGCGGAGCACTTCGACAATGATGAGTGGGGCGAGTAGCAGCGCCGCGCCGCCAAGGTAGCTGCCAGTGCTGAGTTGGTCGGTCCAGTCGAGCCACGTGCCCGGCCCCAGAAATGCTGCGTAGCTGATCGGCAGCGCGACAGCAGCGAGGCCCGCCGTGATTCGCTGCATCGACCGCGATCGAGTGTGGCGTGACTTCCTGCGAGCGATCAACAAAAGCAACGGCGACAGCAAGAGAGCGGGCGCAAACACCAGCGCATCGACCAGCGAGCCGCTGCCCGGCAGCACAAGATACCAGTCGCGCATCGAAGCCAAAACTAGGAGCCCGAGTGCGAACGCGATCGGCAGATTCAAGGCCGGCGGCCTCGCTCGCTGCTCGCTTTCGGGAAAGCAAGCTTCAGCACGTCGACAAACCGCGGGTCGGCTCGCAGCTTGGCAACTTCTGGATCTTGCTCAAACAGTTTGCGCGGCAACTTGCGCGACTCATCGACCGTATCGCTCGCCTGCAGCGCAGCGCATTCGAGCAGCGCCGCAATTCCACGATCCACTTCGCCGAGCATCGCGTGGCAACAGGCAGACCAATACCAATCGGTGGGAGCGAGCTTTTGTCGAGCCACCTCCGCCGTCTTTTTGAGCGACGAATGCGCCATGGCCGCCTTCTGATACTCGGCGACCTCATACCAGAGCTTGGCGAGCGCACGCAAAGCGACGAGCCGGTTTTCAGCATCACCTTCCATGGTCTGCTGCTTCAGTTCATCGATGCACGGCATGAGATATTCTTTGCGCCCCCATTGCCAAAGCAGGCAAGCGACCTCAACGCGAAAAGCCTCGGACTCGAGGCCCGTGTTCTCAGCGATCTCGACGACGCCCGTCAGCCGCCGATCGTCAGGACACTCAGGCTGCAAATCCCGAATTGCCGGCAGTAAGCGCGAGCGCTCCGAAAACGGGAACCAGTCCGGCGTGCGAAGCAACAGCTCGAACAGGGTGTTCGTGGCGACGGGCAATAGCGCACGCAACGGCTCGTATTGGCCGCGAAACACCATGCCACTGTTCTTCGCGCGCTCGAGGAAGCCGAGCAATACATGCAGGGACAGCGCCGCTATCGCCTTGCTCGCCCTTTCGTCGTGCCTGGCCAAAGTCGGACGCTGTTGCGCGCCGAGCCACTGCAGCCCAGCCTTGTCATCGAGCACGAGCTTGACGGTTTGCGCGAGCAGGGCCGCGTCAACCTGGTCAGAATCGACCCACACCGCCACGGCCTTCGCCAGAGTTTCTGGATCCTGCTGCGCTAGCCCAGCGGTGCTGATCAACAGTGCAAACGACGCGCTACGGCAAACGAACATGCTGATATTTTAGCGCAATGCAGTGGGCGGATACAGGGGACCCGTGTCTGGCAGTGGCGCAAACGCGAGCTGCAGCAGCGCGTTTGCGACTTCAACCAGCGGCACCCACTGCGACGGATCCACCAACGGCATCGCTGCGCGATTGGCCTTGGTATCAATCACGCCGGGCACAAGTGCCACTACCCGGATGCCGCTGCCGCGCAATTCGAAGGACATGGCCCGCACGTATTCATGCAACGCAGCCTTGCTAGCGAGATAGTTGGTCATGCTTTTGCCGCCACTGCCGACCGTATCGCTACCGACAAACACCAAACTGCCTGCGCCTCGCCGCTGCATACGTCCAATGACGGCGCGTGCGAGATTTGCGCCAGTCAGCAGGTTCGCTTCGAGCAGGCCCTGCAAATCACCCGCCTGGTCCTTGCCAGCGGCGGTCGCGCCAAACGCACCATTGGCGCAGATCAGCGCATCAATCGGGCCAAGCGCATCCCACGTACCCTTGACGAAGCCCGCCGCAGCCTCGCTGTCTTGCGCTCCGACATGGCCGCACAACACGCGCTCGCGGCCAAACACCAACTGCAACTTCGGCACCTGCCACGCATGACGGGCAACAAGCGCCACGCGAGCACCTCGCTGCAACAGAGCGCCCGCAACGGCACCGCCCACTGCACCAGTAGCACCAGCGACCAGCACAACTTTTTGGCGCAAACTTTCTTCTGCGAATACCACGAATTGAGCCTACCGCGGATCAGAACTGGACCTTGACGACTTTGCGCTCTTCCGCTGATTCCACTTCCCAGTATTCCGCCTGCTTGAAGCCACCGAAGCCTGCGATCACGCTGCCTGGGAACTGCTCGACAGAGTTGTTGAGGCGCATCACAGAGTCGTTGTAGGCCTGGCGCGCAAACCCAATCCGATTTTCAGTCGAGGCCAGTTCTTCCTGCAGGCTCATCATGTTTTGGTTGGCCTTGAGGTCGGGATAACTCTCAGCAACAGCAAACAGCGACCGCAGTGACTGACTCAACGCACCCTCAGCTTTGGCGAGATCACCAACGCTGCCTGCGTTCTTGAAGTCAACGCAAGTCTGACGCGCGCGAACGACCGACTCGAGCGTTTCGCGCTCGTGCTTCATATAGCCTTTGGCCGTCTCGATCAGATTTGGGATCAGGTCGTAGCGACGCTTCAGCTGCACATCGATCTGACTCCATGAGTTTTTGGTTTCATTGCGGCGCGCAACGAGCCCATTGAAAGCACCGATGATCCAGATGGTCAGGATGGCAAGAACGACAAGCGGAATAATCCAGCCGAGGTTGTCCATAGCAGCACTTAGAAAAGCACGGTCACGTGTGCCGTCGAGTTCAAAGAACTCAATGCGATTCCGGCAAAGCCACCAAGCCTCGGTAGACGGTATTGACAGGACCTTCGATGACAAGCGTTGTGGCGGTCTGACGTACAATTAGCGTGCCGCCGCGCAGTGCCACGTGCACTTCCGGGCCGCGCAAAAGCCCGCGCTGCAATGCGACCACGGTAGCAACCGCAGCACCGGTGCCGCATGCAAGCGTCTCGCCACTGCCTCGCTCAAACGTGCGCTGCCGCAGGGAAGTCTCGCTTTGCACTTCTACGAACTCGACATTTACGCCCCCTACAAACTGGGGCAAAGCCTGCATCGCAAAGCCAATCTCGGCTACCGGAAAGACATCGAGGCCGCCTTTCAAGAACACCACTGCATGTGGGTTGCCAGCATCGCCGCGAATACACCGAATCTGTCGTCCAGCCACCGCGATCTCAATCTCGGCCCCGAATGAGCGCACGCTGCCCATATCTGCCACCACGCTGCGAACCTCTGAATCCGTCAACTTCAGTTCTACGGCGCGCAATCCTGTGTCCGTCTCGATCGCAAACTGCGCGGCCCGGACGTGCTGATGGTCATATGCGAGCTTTGCGATGCAGCGCAGGCCGTTGCCGCACATCGCGCCGCGGGTTCCGTCAGCATTCCACATCGCCATGCGCACCGGCGCCTCGCGCGAAGGCAGCAACAAAATCAATCCGTCAGCGCCGATGCCAAAATGACGATCAGACCAAACACGGGCAGCCGCGGGCGCGCGCTCGATCGGAAACGGTGCGGCAATCGCATCGACGTAGATGTAGTCATTGCCAGCGCCCTCCATTTTGACGAAGGCGATCTCCATCACGCGCCCTCAAAATGTTGGCACTGCGCAGGAGCGGCAGGTGCCAAGTAAGGCGGTTCGCCAAGCACCACAAACATCCGTTTGCAGACGCTGGCAAGAGGAACTGCAATGACCCTATTTTCTTTGGCCTCAGCCTGCGCCAAACCGCCGATCATGGAGTGAGCCTAGTATTCGACATCGTATTCGCGCCAAAGGCTAAGCACTCGCCAGCCGTCATCAGGCAGGCACCTTCGACCCAACCACACTGCGGCGCAATTCTCATTTGTTCTCGAACGGAAGGCGCTCACTGTTCCTGAAGTGCAGCTTGGCAATCTTTGCCATCAAAGCGGCACCACCAATGCGAAACGCATGCGTTGCACATTCATCAACCAACGCGCCGCCTCCCTTGTGCAAGTCGGTGCCGCTCGATTCTTCACAACGCAAAAATCCCTCCACGAAGTGCACCCGAGCGACGACGCTGGCGGCGCCCACAACGGGATGCGCCTCGGCCCGCGGTATCTGAGTGAGCTTGCGCGGCGCCCGACCAAGGATCTTCCGCAACCGCGTGGCGATCAGCGACTCATTGCCAAACTGATCCACAATCAGCGCCGACTCTGGATGACGCAGCAACAACGTAGCCAGCGCGTCGGCATGTAGATCCGCAAGCACGTGATTGACGTTTTGCTCACGTTGCCAACGAGCGTTGTAGTCCTCGGGCATCAGCACCCGCACTTCGCAGTCAAAGGTGCGCTCGATCAGTTCTGACATCGGAAACATGCGCTTGTCGCTGAGCGTCTTGCTATCAGCCACGCCCATCGCAGCCAGCTGTGAGTGCTGCCCTGGCTCCGCATAAACAGCGGCAACAACCAGCGGGCCAAAGTAATCGCCCTTACCAGCTTCATCCGAACCAATCGTCGGCTCGTCGAATGCGATTGGCGATTCGGTCGGCTTTCGCGCGTCATCAAAGCTCTGCAAGAATCGCTGCGCGAACCCATCCGCTCCCTTGCCTTGCAGAACCAGCTTGCCGCTTGTGTAGCAAACGAGATTTGCGTCGAGCGCCTTCACGGCATAGCGCGCGTAGTCGACGCTATACCAGTCTGCATCGGGCGGCAGTTCGCCGCGCAAACGCTGGGCGAGCGCCGTCGCTGCCGCCGGGTCGATCTTGTAGACCCGGGTAGCACTCATGTGCGTACCGTCACTGTCCGGCTCGTCACCGTGAAGGGCAGGAACAACGGCGTGAACAACATGTCGACGAACGAAAACTCAGACTCGATTGCGTAGCTCGTGAAGTCGCTCGCCATCCGCTGAACGTTGACTTCGTTTAGCTGCATGAATCCAAACAGCAGATAATACTGCCGCGCCGTGGTCACCAAAGCGCCGGTCGGCCCGAGCCCAACGTTGTGTTGATGGGTCACGCAACCAGCGAGAAGGAGGCTCGTGCAGAGAGCGGCAGTAATCCGCCGACAAGGAGTGCGTGTCTTTACCACGCAAGTCTTTTACCAGTTCACCATGGGCTGGGTCGCAATCCTTCTCGACGCAGTGTGCAACAGAGGCATGCATTGCCAACTTTTGTCGAGATTTCCTGCTGCTTTTCTAGCCGCTGCAAAGGGCGGCCTGTCGTCTGGCAGTGACTCCAGCGAAGCGAGGCCTAAGCCGCCCGGCCAAAAGGCTCGACCTAAAAGTCTTCGCGGTCCTTACGGTCTTCGCGGTCCTTACGGTCTTCGCGGTCTTCGCGGTCTTCGCGGTCTTCGCGGTCTTCGCGGTCTTCGTGGTCCTTACGGTCTTCGCGGTCCTCTTCAGCAAAGTCCAAGTCTGCGTCGACTGGCGGGTTGTAGGGCACTTCAGCAAACGTCGGCGGCTGTTGCCGTTCCTGTGCCGCCATTCTTTCGCGCACTTTCGCCTCGCTCCGCATCCGCCGCCTCATGGCAAGTGCGAGCAAGGGCAGTGCGAGGATCATCAAGAGCGAAAAACACTGACTCAGCAGGGAGCGGGACCGCGCGCCGGACCCGTACAGCAGATAGTCGTGCCAGTCCGTCTCCAATTCGGCGCTGGTGCGGTTGGTCGCAAGGACCAGCCCTCGCCAAAACGAAGTCTCCTTATCCATCTCATCCACCAACTTGATCAACCGCGCTCGTCCGATTTGTTGTTCGAGCCACGCAACGAACGAAAAGCTCTGCGCGTAGGCAACCCTGAGCTGCACTGGGTCGCGCGGAAAGTCTGACTCGATCGCCGAGAACGGCAGCAACTGATTCGTCGACACGCGCCAGACAATGTTCTCCTCACTAGCATCAAGATACGTCTCGCCCGACAGCACCTGTGCAATGCCTTCGTGCGCCCAACGCGGCAACAGCTCACCAAACGGATTGGCCAGCTGACCGAGCAATTCGTGCGTGATTTCGTGCGCCATCACAGCCTGCATGCCGCTCGAATCGTGGCGCACCAGATCTGCCAAAATATGAATCTCGTGCTGCGCAGGAATCGCAAAACCAGGCGAGCCAACATGGTGCGAAGCCTTCAGGCCTTCGGGGAGCGATTCTTCGCTGCCATGCACAACGATGCGAAATGGCTGCCGCGGCAACAACGGAAACACCGGTTGCAACGATTGAAGCGCTGCCTCCGCCGCTTGCTCGGCGCGTTGCAGCACCTCGCTTGCGACTTCGGGGCCACCAGCGGTTATGGCGAACCAACTGTTGGCAGGTGTTTGCGCCCGTAGGCAAACAGACAACAGCAGAATACAAAGCAGGAACACGACGAGGGCACCGTCATAGTCCATCAAACCAGAGCGGAGAAGTCCCGCGCCACCGAACGCGGATAATCATCCCATGAAGAACTGGAGATGGCTCCTCCCCGTCCCCGCCACCATCGCGCTGCCGCAATGCTGCCGCAATGGTGCCGCAAAATCCGCACGGCACGGATCCCGCTCCGGCAAAAAGCACCGGCCAAGTGCAGGTCGTGCAGAACACTGGGCTGGAATACACCGACATACAAGGCAAGTTGGTTGCAATACCAGCGCGCAGCGTGGTCGAGATCCGCATGCCCGAGGACTCAAACGGCAGCCCACGCTTCGAACTGTCCTACCAAAACGGCGACTACTCGCTCATCCCGACGCAAGCGATGCACCTGCTTCGTTCGGGGCGTGAGCCAATGGACGTGCGGTTGGTCCGCTCCACACAAGCTCAGATGCGGTTGCCAAAGCTGTAGCAAACCAGCAGCAACCACAGGCTCGCAGTAGGACCCTGCTGTTGCGCAACTGGGCTACTTCGCGGCAGGCTGCGGGGTAAGTAAGTTGGCGAGCAGGCGCACTGCGCCTGGGTGAAGCTTTTTGAGTTGCCGCCAAAGTGCGAGCGCGCAATAGACGTATTCTCCCTCGCCGCGTGGCCCGACTCGCGCATAGAGCAGTGCCGATCGCTTCGCTGGCAGGCCAGGGTCGCCCATCTGCAAAATCTCCTGATATTCGCTGCTATAGCTGCTCGGAAAGTAGAGGGCGCGTTCCTGCTCCCACCCATCCCAATCACTGGGGAAAATCTGATTGGGCAATTGCAGGAGGCAATGGTCCGAACGTAGCACCGTGACCGGCGCGTCCGCATGCGTCACGCGTTCTTTACCAATGGCAAACGGCTGAAATGGCGCACCGATGAAGCCTTCGCCTGGCGGATCGAACTCAACATCCTTGTGATAGAAAACCACCAATCGTTTGCCACGCGCGCCACAGAAATCGAGCAGCCGACGATACGAACGCCGAGCGGCAGGGCGGTCGCGCAAGGCGCGCGCCTCGACCACGATCGTGTCAAACTCCGATAGGTCGCGCACCGCGAGATCGGTGTCGCTCAGTTCGGACCAGTGCAAACCAAACCCGCCGACGCCGATCGCGGAAACCAGCGCATCATCGCGATTGCGCACGAGCCCAATGCGAAGTTGCGGATCAATCTGCACATCGATTTTATGCAGCGGCAAAGCCACCCGGCTCTCACCGATTGCGATTCGAATCACATCAACTCCACTCTTGCGATCGGCGGGCGGCCGCAGCGAAAAATCAAACGTCTCGCCGCGTCTAGCCTGCAGATTTAGCTCCGTGCGATCGCCCCGCACCTGATAGCCAGCCGGTGCACGGACATCGATTTTGCCAACCACTGGAAATACCGAGTTGCGAACGACCTCGACGCTGAACTTCACCTCATCGCGATGTGTCGGGCAGAGCAACATGCGCGGCCAAACAGTGAGTTCGAGCGGCATGCGCGCCTCAATCGGCGAACTAACAACTACCGGAATATCGACTCCGCAAACGCTCAAGACGAACTGCAGCCGCAACGGTGCAATGAAGCGGTCCCCATGAAAACTGGCTTCCATAGGGTCGGTGACACCGCGTGCAGCAGGGGGTACGCGATACGTGACGACGCCTGCTAGCACGCCACCTTTTGCAACGTTTGGCTGATCGCCATCCATCGGTTCGAAGCCCAAATTTGAGTTGTCCGCAACCAGCCGCACGGCATCGACATCACGAGGTCCACCGACGATTATTCGGGCATCAACCGACATCGGCTCACCCGGGACAGCGAAGGTTCCCGCCTTGGTCTCGATCTCGATCTGAATGGCGTTGGCATGCAGCACGACGCGTTGCAGAGCCTCGATTCGCCGTGCGCGCCGCCTTGCTGCTTCACTCACTGCAAGACAAGGCGTGCCTTCGAGGGCGCGGATTGCTTCAGCCGCATGATCGATCAACCGCGACGGATCTTCGCCGCACTGGCGTAGACCTGAACCCAAGCGGTCTTGCAGGTCACTTGCTTTCTCAGCCGCGCCTGGCCAGATACCCCGGTCGAACAGGGACGGCAGTCCTTTCGTCCAACTCGCCACACTTGGCCAAGGCAAAGTGACAGCGACAAATGCCACCTCGCTTGGGAAAACAATCGCCATCGGATCGGGCGCGCCGGGACTCACGTGGCACCTTGCCAGCAATTCGTAAGCAAGCCGGCGCAGGCCACCTCCCCGATTGGGTTCGAATTGATCCGCTCGCAATGCGATGGCCGGCGACGTGGTTGAAATCAGCGCGCCAAGGAAAAGCCCATGCACCCGATGCGGCGGCAAAGCAGTCTCGACCTTCGCATCGCCCGCTTGAGCAGCGGCGATGGGTAGCAATTCTGCTATTGCAAGGTCGTGCCCATGCAACTCCTCCGCGCTATGCGTGGTGACAACGAAATCTGGTCGAATCTCGCGCACCATGCGCACGAGGCCTCGCAACGTGTCATCGCGGCCCCACTCACCAAACGTCTCGGCAGCAGTGCGCCGATAGCCGCGATCCGCACGGTCGAGGTAATAAACGGCCCCGTCAAACTGACCGCACCCAGCCTCGGTTTCAAGCGTGCGGATCCGTTCAAGGGCGTCACCGGTCTCCGGACCACAACTGTTTTGCCCACCGCCGCCGCGGGACACAATCAGCACGGCAACGCGCACGCCGAGCACAAAACGCAGATAGATGGCCGGCAAGAGATAGCGGTCATCGGGATGCGAAGAGACCAGGAGCGCGAGCGTATCGGTGCCTGCATCGAGCACCGCCTGACGCATTTCAACGACGCCGCTGCGACTGCGCCCCTGCAACTCCTGCCAGCGCTGCGCAAATGCGGTGCCCGAAGCGCAGGCGACCGCAACCAGAAACGGGCCGAAGAAGCACATCGAGTGGCGGAGTTTCACTATCGGCACATTACGCAAAACGGCGCGTTCAACCATCTGGTTACACGCGCTGTTTGCGATGCATTACCGCGCGGATCAGAACCCGCCCATGCTGACGCCGACTCCGACCATGACGGCCCCGACGACACCTAATAGCCCAAGCTCCATCCCGAAGGGGCTCGAATTGCTCCACGTGTAGCCCGCCGCGTCGGCGCGCGAGTAACTGAGCGACCCGAACATGTGCTTCGTGATGGTCCCTGCATCCGGCAACATCGCGGTGTCGATTGGGATGTCTTCGCTCATTGGAATGATGGCAAGCGCAGTCGTGATTGCGGTGTAGACGCTTTCCATCATCATCTTCCAGTCGGTAAACCCGAGGCTCTGGATGTCCGCAGGGATTTTGCCCGCGTAGGCAGCGAACTCTTTGTTGGAACGGATATCCGCGGCCGCCGTGGTTTCATCATCCTTGCGATCCATCATCTTGAACACGCGCCGGATGTCGCTCGCACTAAATCCTGCGACCATATAGCCACCCTTGAATGCGAAGGTCGGCGTCAGCGATTCAAAGGGGTTCACAGGCATCGCATTCAACTGCTCAATGTTGATCCGGACCTGATACGATTTCACACCACGTTTTTCGGACTCATCGAGCGTGAACATCCCATCGCTTCTTGCAGCAATCGCACGGAATACCTTGAGGAGCTTTTCTTCGTCTTTGACCTTCACTACCAATGCCGACTCTGGCGGCGTAGGCGTTGGCGAAAACGGCATATACCAATACGCGTAGGTGTCGCCAATCGCACCAAACAGGTCATCGCGCAGGCTAAAGCCGATCTCCTTTTCGGCCTTTGCCATTTCTGCATTCATCTGAGTGGCGAGCGGTTCGCTGTAGGCCTTGAAGGCATCCATCATGCCGTCGTAGAGCGACAACGCATCGACAGTGCCAGCATGGAACGACACCGCTTCCTTGGGCACCCACTTGAGGAAGCCCTGATCCAGAGTCTTGCTGCCGCCGAACATCGCCTCCACCACTGGCGTGCGCGATGGCGCAGGGATCCCCATAAAACTAGTCGTGATCGCCTTTCCACCTTTGTAGGAGGTAGCAGCGCCCATGGCCTGCATTGCGCGCAAGCCCATCACATCGATGCTCCGCGTGAAGCCATCCACGTCCAAATTCAGAGTTTGGTTCAACTGCTCGCTCATCTTCAAAGCAGCTAGGCCAAAATCAATGAAGCCCACAGGCCGCATGTAAACCTCGGCCTCAACTCCATCGGCGGAGATGTGCTTTAGCGTGTTCTTGTAGTTGGCACTCTCAGCTAGCACTGGCTTGCCTTTCTGCATGCTCTCGACAACCGAAAGCACTTGATCCTTCAAGGTGCCAAACAGGATGCCATTTGGGACCATGGCGACGTTGATCCCCATTGCACCAAGGTTGGGCATACCCATCGGAACCATACTGATGACCCGAACGTCGCCGACCTTGGACTCTTCCATCGAAAGCTTCGAAGAGGCGCGCTCCTTCAGCATTCCCATGCCGAGCTGGATCAGAGCATTCCACTGCTCCGCGCTCTCGCCAAAGTCCATGTGAAGCATGAAGCCGAACTCTGGCTCTGGCCCACTATCACCCATCTTGAGGCCCATCTTGGTGATGGCAAAAGTTCCGCCGCGCATCCGCAGGCTCAGCAACTTTTCAGGGTCCATCGGGAAGGCGCCCTGCTCATGCATCTGCTTTGCTTCCCTGAGCATCTCGTCAATGCGCGTCTTCAGCATCTCCCGCGCGTCGCCCAAGAACTTCTGCACTTCTTCTTCGCGCCAAATCTTGGCGAGCGGCATCTCGGACATCGACGCCATAGTGGCTTCGAGGTTGGGGACCGAAACTGCCATCAACGTGTCTGCTGGCAAAAACGGCAGCAACGGCTGCTGGGCCAGAATAGATACGCTCAGCAGCGAGCAGGTAAGGGCGAGAGTTAGGTATTGCTTGAGCATTGTGAACTATGAGATTTAGAAACCGGCCGAATTCAGCCAACGAGTGACAAAACCCGCTTTGGCGCTGGCTCTGGTAGACCGCTGACGACGTATTCTGTCAGCTGACGAGCAGCAGGTCACGCACTTCGCTGCTTGATCAGCTTTTGCAGATATGCGCGCAACTCCACCTCTTTGGCGATCAGCGCGGCCTGCAACTTCTCCAGCGACTTCTCAAAAACCTTGGTCTTGCCGCTGGTAATAGCATCGCTCACTTCCTTCATCGCTTCCTTCAGCTTTGGCTCGTCGCCGTCGGCAATGAAGGACAGCAACAGGCCTGCCTGAAACACGTTGTAGTCGAGTTCCTTCGGCTCCATCTCACCATTGAGTGCAAAGGAGTTGAGCCACGCCTTCAGGTCCTTCACTCCGCCCTTGGCTAAATGCTGCTCGGCGAATGAGCCCGCGTCATTGCTGGAGTCAAAGCGACTCGCATAGCCGCCGAACGCATGCAGCAGCCAGAGAGGCAACTCGGTGCCAGCATCTTCCGCAAGGCCACTTGCGTAGGCTAGGCCTGCCGCATGACGCAGATAATACGGCCCCCAAGCCTTGTGGAGGAGGTTGCAGATCGCTGGCCGCGTCTCGCCCTGGTATTCGAGCTTAAACTTTACTTGCCGCTCCGAGTCGCCGGCGAGGAACGCACCGAACGCAGACGTCTCGTCGCCAAACTTGGTGCCGTATTCTTTGAACTCGTCGTCCGTCGCAGCGATCAAAATCACGGGACGATTGGCCGGATGTGGAAGCTGCTTCCCCATCAACAGCCAAGCACGCTCGACGCCGCTGTCAGCAATTGCCTTCAACTCCTCCATCTTGCTGATCGGAAACGTGCCAATCAGAGTGCAATACCTTGAGCGAACGAACCACGGCTTCTCAAGTTGATTGTGGAAAGCATCCGCGTCCTTCTCGTCGGCCCAGCGACCTTCGGTGCCAATCGGAAACTTCCGGGCCTTCGCCTCCTCAAGAAACTTAGGCTCAATGATCATGCCGGTAACCGGATGACGGACCTTGCCCGCACCAAAGGCTTGCAGTTCTTCTCTGGTCACTAGGTTGCCTTCAAAGTGGAAGACCCCGCGCTTGGCATCGGCGACCTCGTCTTTGCCAACGTAGACACCGCCCACCTCGACCATGCCCTTCGCCTTGAACTCGGCCTCAAGCGCCTTCTTGCGAGCAATCGCGGCATCCTTGCCCGCCAACCATTTGCCCTCGAAGAGTTCATTGCCCAGCGCTTTGTTTGCGGCTTCATTCGCTGGCTTCAGCTTCAGGATCACTAGGTAAATGCGCTTGCTCTCCGCACTGAGCCCCTTGTCTTCCGCCCACTTGCCAACCTGAAATAGCGCGTCAGTGTCCTGTTTCGCTGCGGCCTCCTTGGTGCGCAGTTCTTGCTTTAGCTGCGCAGGGCTCTGCGAGATGCACGGGACCGACAACAAGGCCGCCACAAGCAGGCTAAGGATGGATCGCATATTCATTCGAGTGAAGCAGGTTCAAGTGAAGCAGGTTCAAGTGAAGCAATGTTGCACGCCAGATTGTTCCTAGCCAAAGCTCCCGCCACGACGAGATTCCGGCACGAAACGCTGCCAAGATTCCAGCAACTGAGCAGACCTAAGGTTGATGTAAGGTGTCCAGCGCGGACGTCTCGGTGCACGCAAAAGTTTTAGGCCAGCCTCCTTGATGGTGCGGTCGGCCTTGCGCGCATTGCACCGTACGCATGCGAGGACGCAGTTATCCCATGTCGTTTTGCCGCCGCGCGATCGCGGCACCACATGGTCCACGCTCAACCGATCCGCGGTGCAGCGACCACCGCAATACTGGCAGGTAAAGTCGTCGCGCAGGAAAAGATTTCGGCGCGTGAAGGGCGCTTCATGGCACGGCACCTTGTCATAACTATTCAGCACTACAACTTCGGGGATCGCAACTCGCACCGAAGGCGAGCGAATAAATGGCGACATCGGCGGAATCTGGAGCTGAATCCACTCCATGAAACTGTGCGTGGAAAGCGTGTCTGGGGCGACGATGCGAGCTACGCCACGCACCACCATGCAGAGGGCGCGTCGGACGGTGGTCACATGCACTGGCAGCCACGAACGATTCAGTACCAGCGTAGCGAGCGTCAGCAGATGAGCTCTCCTTACGTCGTCACTGAGCAGCATCGGATTTGGCAAGCCGCGCGTTGCGGAATTGGGACCCCTAAAGTGTAGGAATCAGGCCCAGTCCAGCAATGCCCGCTCACTTTCGTTGCCTGCCCGAGGGCTCGACGGTAGAGTCCGACACTCGAAAATCGTTTAGGAACGCTCTGAGAACTGCCAATGCCCAGCTTGCGATCGTTCATACTGTTTGCACTGGCCGCATGCATTGCGGCATGCAAAACTAGTGACCTCCAAACTTCAAACGACGACGGCGTGAACGCCGTCCAGTTCCAAGATCTGGTCGTGCCCGACGGCATGACCCTTTACGAACGTTTCCACGAGAGCCATTCCCGCGAAGAGGCGAACTGGCGTTTTGCCCACTACATATACACCGGCCAACCCAAGATTGATGAGGTGGCTGGCCACCTGCTTTTGCGAATGCCGCAACATTCTTGGACCATGGTGTCCGATGAACGACCGGACGAATCTACTCGGCGGCTCAAATTCTCACGCGGGCGCTACACCGCTGACTACTGCATCACCAGGCAGCACGGGGTAACCGAGATGGTGATTGACTACACGACCAAGATCGAAAGCAGCTAACCAACGATGTCCGCTACTACCCCCCCACCTGTGGAAGGAACCCAGGGCCCCGCGCCAATCGAGATGCTTTGGGACCGGCACCGCGCCAAGCTCAATGGCCTGATGTGGCTGCTAGTGCTCGCTCTAGGTTTTTATTACGGCCTAAAGTATTACAACCAGAAGCAGGTTGATGCTCGCTGGTCTGCATTTGCCGCATCGTCTTTGCTTGATGCTGGTTACGACCTAAATGGTGGCGACCCAGAAGCACTTGACCCAATCGATATTGCCCAGCTACGAGCGCTTGAGAAGGCGCCGCTGGAGAAGCTCGAGCAAGCACGGCAGGCTGCAGATAACAGCCAAAAGCCCTACTTGATTTGGCTCATCGCCAATCGCGCTCTAGAGGAGAAGGACTGGTCCAAGGCCGAAGCTACCTGCAAGGCGCTTGAGACTGAGTTCCCAAATCATGCCTTAGTGCTGAAGACTGCCTATCCAGTCCAAGCTCGGGCAGCAGAACCGAGCAAAGACACGACCGCCAAAAAACCTAAGGCCCCAGAAGAGGAAAAGCTCCGCCCGATGGTCGCTGGCTCGATGGTCGAAGCGCTCCGCGCACAAATTGCGAAAGAGCAGACATTCAAGCTTCCGTCCGCCTTCGCGCAGCCAATCATCCCTGTAGATGCCGCTAAATATAAGGTCAAGCTATCCGGCGGACGCGAGTTCACTATCGCGCTAATGACGCTACAAGCGCCCAAGCACTCAGAAGCATTTCAGAAGCTGGTCGAGGCCAACTTCTGGAATGGGCTGTCGGTGGATGAACTGTGGCGCCCGACCAAACAGACACGCAACTTTGCGATCACCCAATTCCACTTTGGCTTCGCATCCACCAAGGATGAGAACACCTCCAACTGGGATACTACGAAGCCGATCGATAAGGAACAGCTGATCGATGAGGTGACCAACCTGAGCCACTTCCCAGGCGCTGTTGCGGCACGCGGTGGCGCTGAAGGCAAGTCGGAAGTCGAGCGCCTGTGGATCAGCGTCGACGACCTATCGCACGTATTCGATGGCCAGCGACAGGTGTTTGCGTATGTCACGGAGGGTCTGGATACCCTCAAGGCACTCTGCGACGTCTCACTGTCCAAGGCTGATGAAGAAAAGGCTGGCCACGGCCGCCCGGCGGACAGCATTCGGATCGAGTCCGTCACCAAGCTGTAGCCCCCCGCGCAGTCGCCCCTTGATCGGGATGACTGCACGCGCGGACCTAGCAAAAAGCCCGCAGCACACCGTTGCTTGCACTGCTGAGCTTACGCACGGCGACAATTGCGTGAGGACTATAAGAATACGGGTCCGCTTCGTTGGGACGGATTATCCGAGGCGCAAGGGCGATCACTTCGTCGGCGCACAGACGAGATTTTAGGCAATGCGCCCAAGACTTTCACAGATGCAAAGCTAGATCGCTCGCTCGCGCCGCTGGCCGCACTTCTTGCGCCTCCTGGCCTTGGGAGCGTGATCGGGGCGAATGGCTGGCGCAGCTACTGCTTGGTTTTCAGGCGATCATAGACGCGCTCAAATTCTTCACGACCGAAGCACTCGATGATGATCTTGCTCCGTTTAGCCCCGTAGCGGATGCGGACAGAGGCGCCAATCGATTCGGCCAAGTTCTCCTCTAACTCCTTGACCCAGACTGGTTCCTTCCTAGACGAGGCAGCTGGACTGGATTGGGGTTCGCCTTTGGATGCTTCGAGAACCATTCGGATTCGCTCTTCCAACGCGCGAACAGACTGTCCCAGCCGAATCGCATCATCGGCAAGTTGCACTTGGAGCTCCCCATCGCTCAAGGCAAGCAGGGAGCGGGCATGCCCCATGCTTAGTGTTCCACGTGAAACATGCTCCTGAACAGCTGTAGGCAGATCCAAAAGCCGCATGAAGTTGGCGACGGTGGACCGATCGAGGCCAACGCGCTTGGCGATATCCTCATGGCTCGCTTGGAACTGCGTCACTAATTGCTTGAAGGCATTCGCCTTCTCCATGGCATTTAGGTCTTCGCGTTGCAGGTTTTCGACGATCGCAAAAATCGCGGACTCCTCCTCGGTAACCGACCGCAACACCACCGGGACCCGTTCCAGCCCTGCCATCTGCGCGGCGCGCCAGCGACGTTCGCCAGCAATGATCTCGAAGGATTCGCCCACCTTGCGCACTAGAATAGGTTGGAGGATGCCACTTAGGCGCACGGAGTCTGCGAGTTGGGCGAGCTCCGCCTCTGGAAATGCGCGACGCGGTTGCCGAGGGTTGGGTGAAAGGCGGGAAATCTCCAGCGACGTCACCATCTCCTCGGGGCGAGAGATTGTCACGTCGGGCGCTGGCTTCGTGCGTGCACCAGAGAGAAAGTAATCAAGACCACGACCCAATTTACGATCGACCATGAAGAACCTCTCTTACCAGCTCAGAGAAACAGAACGTGGCGGGCGCCTGTGGCTTGTATTGAAACAGGGTTTGCCCGTGGCTAGCAGCCTCAACGACTTGCGGGTCGCGGAGTACCGTAGATTGAAGAATGCGGTCTCCGAGGTTTTCGCGCAAGTCCGCCAACACCTCTTGGCTAACCTGGTCGGAAGGGGTGACCATGGTTGGGAGCACCCCCAGTAGCTCCGCAAAGCCATGCCGGTGCTGCTGAATCCGATCCAGGGTGGCCAGCATCTGCGACAGGCCCTGCATAGCAAAAAACTCGGCCTGCACAGGAACGATGACCTGCATACAGGACCTCACACCTGCCCAACCCCATTCGTCCATACGTGGCGGACAATCGGCAACTACCCAATCAAAACCAGCCTCGGCCAACTGGAGAATCATTCGATCCAGGGTCGTCGGGTCCTGCACCAAGTTAGCCGGCAACAAATAAAACCCCGAGGGCAGTTGCAGAAGCTGTGGAAAATCACAAGGCAGGCCATTCTCACCGCCAACTCCGACCGTGGCGTTGCCTTGCGGGTCAAGGTCAAGCAGTGCTACCCGGTGGCCACACAAAGAAAGGCCGTGCGCCAGATGAATGGCGGTTGTTGTTTTGCCGACGCCACCCTTCTGGTTCGCCAAGGCTACGGATCGTGTTATGCCCCTAGATTGCATCCTAGTCCTCGTGCTTTACCGTGTCTGTGCACCGGAGTGAAGTAAAGCGATGCGGTTTATCCTGCTACACATAAAACTCGTGGCTCGGTCCTTGGGAGCCCTGCCGCTCTGGGCTACGGTCGCTTGGCTCTGCTTAGTGATTCTTGGCGCTCCTCCATTAGCCACTGGTGCACAGGTTTGGGCCGAGGCGTCGGTCGCACTTGCCATATTTGTGGTAATAATTGTAAGTAGTTTATCAGTAAGTATTTATGGAGATCACTACCGGGGCGCTTGCAGCGGGCCTGCGGGTCCGGCAGCGGCGGTTCTACTGACGCTTGGCTTCGCGCTCTTCGGCGTTGCCGTTTGTTGGCTATTGGGCGTCCTTACGCATGGTGAAACCCTGCACCTGACTGCCTCGTTGGCCATCCCACTGATCTGCTTGCCAACGATGCTCACGATGGTAGCACTGTCGAGACATCTTGCGCACCGAGGCGAGGTATTGGCCTCTGGTATTCTTGTGCTGATCTTGCAGCTCGCCATTTTTGCACCTGGGCTGGGACTCGATTCGCGCCACTACCAAACCCTAGGCCTCGAATGGCTCGGGCTACTGTTCTTGTTGATCCTGCCCGCGCAAAAGGGGACAAGTTGAGCTCCCATGCGCATCGGCATTCTTGGCGACATCCATAGCAACCTCGAAGCACTGAGTGCAGTGGTGCTCGAGATGCGCAAGGAACGCATCGACGAATGGGTTCAGGTGGGGGACATCGTCGGCTATGGCCCAGACCCGACCGCGTGCATCGACGTGGTGCGCGACCTCAAGTGCACGGTGAGCATGGGCAACCATGACGCAGCAGTGCTCGGGATACTCGACACCGCCTACTTCAACAACTTTGCGCGGGCAGCGATCCTGTGGACGCGCGGCAAAATTCGTCCCAGCGACTTTGATTTTTTGCGGGCCTTGCCGCTAGTCGTTGCACGGACCGATTACACAGTCGTGCACGGGACGCTGAACTTGCCTGACCAGTTCGGCTACGTGCTGAGCCCTCTGGAAGCAAAGGACTCCATCGCGCTACAAAAAACTTTTCTTTGCGTCATCGGGCACAGCCATGTTCCAGCCATCTACTGCCAAGGCAAGGACCCTGATCAACCGCTAGAAATCGCCTACCCCGCGGAGATCGAAATTTCGCTTGAACCGTTTAGCAAAGTGCTGATGAACGTTGGCAGCGTCGGTCAACCGCGCGACCGCGATCCGCGAGCTGCGTATGCGGTCTATGACACGAAGACCATGATCTGCGCCATCAAGCGCGTCGAATACGACATCGCCGCTGTGCAACGCAAGATCCGCAAAGCCGGGCTGCCTGAACTGCTCGCCGACCGGCTGTCACTCGGCATCTGATTTAGCCCGGCGGCGTCAAGAAGTCGCCAGCAACACGATCCGCGAATAGCAACCCTGCGTCCGTCAGCAGCAGCCTCGACCCACGCATGGTCAGAAAACCCAAGTTCTGATTTGCCGTGATCGCAGAGGCAAATAATGCGGCCACGTCGATCCCAGTGCTCAATGCAATCTGCTCGAGATCAACTCCATCCGCGCGACGCAAACCCAGCCAAGCAGCTTCGCCCGCACGTTGCTTGGGGGTTAGCGTTTCTGCCGTTGCTGAAGGCCGTCCGCCCGAAAGACACAACCGCGCCCATGGCTCAAGCGCCTTTAGGTTGGTCCATCGCACGCCGCTGCGATGGCTAGATGCGCCTGGGCCCACGCCAACGTAATCGCCTTGCAACCAGTAGTGATCGTTGTGGTGACAAGGGCCGCCGCGGCCAGCGAAGTTGCTGACCTCGTAGGCGGAGAACCCCGCGGCATGCAAGTGCTGCCGGGTCCATGTGAAGATGGTGGAGTCGATGGACTCGTCATTGCGCGACATCCGCCCATGCTCAAGCTCATGGTGAAAACGTGTGCCCGGCTCAAACGTCAAATTGTAGCAGGACAGGTGATCTGGCTTCAGCCGCAACGCCTCCTCGAGATCGGTTTGCCACTCCTCAAGCTGCTGGCCAGGAAGGCCAAACATCATGTCGAGGTTTACGTTGGTAAAACCGGCACTGCGGAGATCAGCAAACGCAGACCTCGCGTGATCTGCTGAGTGTGCTCGATCAAGCATCTTCAGTCGATCCGCCCGAAAACTCTGCACGCCGATACTTGCCCGCCGCACTCCACTCGCCAATGCAATCGCCGCCTTCTCGCGGGTGAGACTCTCGGGATTGGCCTCCATCGTGACCTCCGGACAACGGTCCAAGTCCACGTGCCGCCGCAAAATCTCGAACAAGCGCGTCAGCCGCGCTGGATCCAAGTAGCTCGGCGTGCCGCCGCCGATGAAGACCGAGACTGGCGCCGTTGGCACGCCGCTGATCGCAAGCTCCCGATCCAGCGCACCGAGGAACAAGTCATGGCTCTCACCATCAGTGATGACGTAGGAATTGAAGTCGCAGTAACCGCATTTAACCACGCAGAAGGGCACATGCACGTAGAGCGAGGTACCACGCATGGCCAACGGGGAGCTGAGCTTGTTTGGAGCAGTCACCAACCCCGCTATTGCACACGATCGAGGCCCACTTCACCACCCAACAAGCCTGCAACTGAGCAGGTCACTCCAACAGGCCGTCAGCGATTCGCCTGATGGGAATGGCCTCACCTTCGTCAAACTCGCGCCCCATGATCCGCTGCAGCTTCTTAATCGCTTGCTGCTCCAGCAATCGAACCCGCTCGCGCGTGATGCCAAATTTTTTGCCGATCGCCTTCAACGTCATCCCCTTGCCTGAGACGAGCCCGTAACGCAACTTGAGGATTCGCGACTCGCTGACCTGGAGCTCGCCTAGCAACTGATGCATGCGGTCCAGCTCATTGCCCTCAAAGAAGATGTCCTCGGGCCGCTTGCTCTTTGAGTCCTCGACCTCGTCACCGGAGTGCAAAGAGGAATCATCGGTCGCCGAGTGGGTGGGCTGCGAGTTAGCCTGCACCGTTTCACGCACCAAGTTCCAGGTGTGCTCGGGCAGATCGAGTTCAAACGCAATCTCCCCCGAAGTTGGCCGACGGCCTAGGCGATAGTTAAGCTCCATTGCAGTCGACTTCCAGCGCGCCACGATCTCATTCATGTAGCTCGGAATGCGCACTGTCTTGACGGAATTGATCAACGAACGGCGAATGCCTTGCTTGATCCACCACGTTGCGTATGTCGAAAAACGGCATCCCGCGTTGGGATCGAATTTTTCGACCGCTCTGATTAGACCGATGTTGCCCTCTTCGATGGCGTCCATGAACGTAAGCCCGCGATTCAGGTAGTTCTTCGCAATCGAGACGACCAGCCGGAGATTCGCGCGGATCATTCGCTCCCTGGCCTCGCGGTCGCCCTTCTGCACGAGGCCTGCGAGGTCAATTTCTTCTTCCGGCGATAGCAGTGCAACTTCTTTGATTCCTGCCAAATAAGTGTCAAGTCCATGATCGCGCATATTCCATCTCCTCGTATGTGACGCGTGAATATCGAATGGGCTGCGGACGCCCTTAAACTTCAGTGTCTGAAAACTCGACGCAGTCTCAGTCTGCGTCCAGAGCAACTACCGTAGCGCAGGGGTGTCATAGGGTCCTGCGCACGACAATCATCTTTCAGAACAGCTCAGAACAGAATGTAAACAAAGGGCAATACACCAGTGCCACCGAGCACCAACAGCACACCAACTGCTAACAAGACAAGCAGGATTGGCGTCATCCACCACAGCTTGTTCTCGGCCATAAAACCGATGAACTCGGAAATCAGCCCACGTTGTTTTTTGTGCTGCGCCGCAGCCAGAAAGTCATTGTTGGTCGGCGGTTCTTTGGGCGCATCTAAGTTCATCATTGGCCTCTCGATTACGGTGAGTCAGTATAGCTTCAGATAGCTCGACTTGGGGCGGGGGGCGCCACGAACATGCCAATAGCTGCTCAATTTGGGATCCGGCCGGCGGTTCATGACGTCACGGCCGAACAGGCGCATGGTCCATCCGAACGGAGTAAACACGCAATAATAGATCGCGCCGATCAGCACTGGAAAAAGCAGGAATCCGATCGGAAACGTGAGCAGCACAAGCGCGCGGAACACTTGCCGCGCAACGGCATGAACACCTGCTAACTCGGTAAGGCATACGATTGGCCCCATGGCACCGATTCCATACGCCCAGTTATCGGGCAGCCCAAAACGCCACCGAAACACCAGCGCAATCAGCGGGAACGCAACCAGTGCTGCCCAGCCGAACTGACGCAGCATCCGGGCATCTGGTGCAAGCTGAAGTTTGATCATGATGGTCAGTCCAGGGAAAACGCCGCGAGATACTTCTCGCGATCGATCACCGGCAGGTTGGTTTGCGCAGTGCGGCGAATGACGAAGTTTTCCAACACCAAAACATCCATCTCCGTGCCAAAGAAGCAGCGGAGTGCCTCCTGCGGCGTGCACACGATTGGCTCGCCGCGGACGTTGAAGCTCGTGTTGATCAGTACCGGGCAACCCGTGCGCCGCTTGAAGCTTCGCATGAGCGCGGCGAGCCGCGGATTGCGCTCGCTGTCGACGGTTTGCAGCCGCGCCGAATAGTCGACGTGCGTCACAGCCGGAATCACGGAGCGCAATTGCTTGAGCTTGTCGAGCCCGGTGGCCAACGTATCCACGGGCTTTCGCTTGTCCTCGCGCACCGGCGCCACGATCAGCATGTATGGGCTGTCATGCTGCGGTTTGATGTCGAAGTATTCACTCGCGTCTTCGCGTAGCACGATTGGCGCAAAGGGTCGGAATGATTCGCGGAACTTGATCTTCAGATTCATCACGCTCTGCATCTTTGGTGAGCGAGCGTCACCGATGATGCTGCGCGATCCGAGCGCACGGGGACCAAACTCCATCGGTCCTTGAAACCAGCCGATGACATTCTCTTGCTCGATCAACTCAGCGACTCGGTCTGCGAGCGCGGGCTCGGTGGCCAACTCCTCGAACGTCACTTGCTGCGATTGCAGCAGATCGCGGATTTCTTTGGCCTCGTACTTTGGTCCGAGCAAACTGCCGCGCTGCGAGTCGATCGCCTGCACGGTGCGCGGCTTGTCCAACAGTTGGTGCCACAAGAACGAAGCTGCACCGAGTGCGCCACCGGCATCGCCAGCCGCAGGTTGGATCCAGATATTGTCGAACGGACCCTCGCGCAAGATCACCCCGTTGCCAACGCAATTGAGTGCGACGCCACCAGCGAGGCAGAGGTTTTTCTTGCCGGTGATCTGGTGGGCAAAGCGCGCGGTCTTGAGCATCACATCCTCGGTCACCTTCTGGATCGAAGCGGCAAGATCCATGTGTCGCTGATCAAGTGGCGACTCGGGTTTGCGCGGAGCACTACCAAATAGCGCGTGAAACTTGGGCCCCGTCATCGTCACGCCGGCGCAATAGTCGAAGTACGACTGGTCGAGGCGATAACTGCCATCCGCACGGATGTCGATCAGGTGTTCACGGATCAGTTTTTCAAATCGCGGCTCGCCATAGGGAGCTAGACCCATCAACTTATATTCGCCTGAGTTGACCTTGAAACCGCAGTAGTAGGTGAAGGCTGAATAGAGCAGCCCGAGCGAATGCGGAAAGCGGATCTCATGCGTGAGGTTCAGGCAATTGCCTTCGCCAATGCCGATCGAGGTCGTTGCCCATTCGCCGACACCATCCATGGTCAACACTGCAGCATCCTCGAATGGCGACGGGTAGAACGCGCTCGCCGCGTGGCTCTCGTGATGCTCGGGGAAAACAAATTGGTTCTTCGGCCTGCAGCCAAGGCCCTTCGTCAGCTCACGGCGCATATGCAGCTTGCTGCTCATCCACGAAGGCATCGCCAGCCGGAACGAGCGAATGCCAAACGGCGCGTGCGCCAAATACGTTTCGAGCAAGCGATGGAACTTCATCAGCGGCTTGTCATAGAACGCGACGAAATCGAGATCCTTGGCCGCGATACCCGCTTGCTGAAGGCAAAACTCGACGGACTTTAGAGGAAAGCCCGCGTCATGCTTTTTGCGCGTGAATCGCTCCTCCTGCGCCGCTGCCACCACTACGCCATCGCACAACAGGCTCGCAGCGGAGTCATGGTAGTAGGCCGAGATGCCAAGCACGTAGGTATGCATGAAGGCGCGATAGGATAGGGTTTGGAGTAACGCACTGTCGACACCTCGCTCATGAACCAGATCGTTACCCGTCTGCTTCTCGTATCAGCCGCACTGGCGGGGGCAGTCGGGCTCGCAGAATGGTTTTGGCGCAGCCAACCGGTTGCGGTGCCGCGCGATCGAATGTACTTCCGCACTGCGGAGCACCAACCGATTGGCCTCGGCCCGATCACGGTGGCCGAGGAGTTGGCGTTTCGACTGAGCATCCAAGCGCCATGGCCCGATCCTGCGATCCCGATTGGCACCAAAACGACCCCGCTCGCGGGATCTTCGAATAACTGGTTCGGCGAGGGCTATGCCATGCCCAGAACAGCACTGCTAAAAAACGTCACGTGGCTGCCGAACTCACATTTTTTCATCTGCTACACCGGTGCGCGACAGGACTACTTCGATACCGACGGCTGCGTTGAATACCGCTTCAACCAGTTCGGGATTCGCGACCGCGACGACCTCACACTCAACAAACCAACCGGAGAGCAGCGCGTCGTCTGCATTGGCGACTCGTTCACTCTTGGCTGGGGCGTGCGAAAGGATCACAACTGGCCCGTGCTGGTAGAGCAGGAACTGCGCAAACTTGGCGCCAATGTACAGGTGCTCAACTGCGGCGGCGCTGGGTCTGCCTATGTCGACGAGTATTCACTCGCGCTGCAACACCGCCATGGCCGCTTTCAGCCCGATGTCGTGTTGGTCACTCTCTGCCTCAATGACTTGCTGGTGACTAACGGCAAACTCAGCCAATTTGCCACCGCAGCGTTGGCACCCATCGATCTACCCGAGAGCGAGCGACGGTGGTGGCACGAATCGCGATTGCTGAGCGACCTCGCGCGTGGCATTGCCGCACAACACCCGCTCGACCTCGATCCAACCCGTGACTGGGTTACTGAACTGATGCAGTTGCCTGCGGACCACCTCTGGTATCGCAACAAGGAAGAGACCCCGCAGTGCTATTGGGTCAAAGGCACGCCGCAGCGGTCGCTCCGCGAGATCCGCGAGTGGTGCGACCAACACGGCGCGAAAGCTGCCGTCGTCATCTGGCCGTTCCTTCAGTCGCTGGAAACCGGCGCGTTCTATCCGTTTGCCAAGATGCACGAGTTGGTGAGGGACTTCTGTCGGCAGGAGAATCTGTCATTCCTCGACCTGTTGCCGGTCCTGCGCGGACAGCAATGCACGGATCTGTGGGTCAGCCCCGCGGACATGCACCCCAACGAACGGGCGCAGCAAATCGTCACGCCAGCGCTCGCAAGACTGCTCGCCGATGCGCTGAAGCGACCCTGATGGCATCATGAGCAAGTGACCGTGCGCCCCCTGCTCATTCGACTTCTCACTCTGCTACTGGGGCTGTGCGCCGCTATTGGCATTGCCGAGTTTTTGCTGCGAACGTTTGGCAAGCCAACGCGCAACTTGGGTCAGCTCTATTTTCGCGATGCGGATGGCAACACTGTTGGCAAGCCGGGAGATGCGGCGATGGTCGCTGCCAAAAAACTGAACCTCATCGAGGAGTTACCGGCGGATCAGACGCCGCGGCAGCGCTACCGCTTTGCTCCCGGCGCGCAATTTTGGCTGTGCTACGAAGACAACGACGTGCTGCGGCGCGATTGGCTTGATGCGCGCGGCTGTGTTGCAGTGAACATCAACCGCTACGGCCTGCGCGAGCGCGATGAGCTCAGGCCAGACAACAAAGCCGCGGCGGAACGACGCATTGTCTGCATCGGTGACTCCTTCACCTTTGGCTGGGGGGTGCCCGCCGAACTGACTTGGGTGCGGCTGCTAGAAAACGCGCTCCGCCCCGAACTGGGCGACGTGCGGACCATCAACTGTGGCGCGAGTGGCGCGCTCGCCGTCGATGAATACGAGAGCGGACTGCGCACCCGTTTTGGTGCGTTCCAGCCAGACATCGTGCTAGTCACGATTTGCCTGAATGACCTGATTCCCAGTTCCGGTTTATTCGTCATGGGGCCAGCACCGCAATCCACCGGATTGCAGTTGTTTGACCGGATCGCTGCGGTGGTGGGCAAAAGCCAACTCGACCTAGACCCAGACTTTCCCTGGGTGGACACCCTGCTAGGTATCGGCGAAGCGGAGGGGACCAAAGCCGGCCTCTATGGCACTGACAAGCCTTATGCAGCGATGTGGCAGCAAGGTGCTCCACAGAAGTCACTTATAGCAATGCGTGAGTGGTGTGGGGCGCACCAGTGCAAGCTGCTGGTCAGCGTCTGGCCATTTCTCCAAGGGCTTGGTGCAAATCGCATTTATCCATTTGCGAAACTGCATAAAATGCTCGCAACGTTCTGCCAGCAAGAACAAATCCCTTTACTTGACCTGCTGCCAGTGCTGCAGCCCCTCAGCGCCGAAAGTCTCTGGGTCACACCTGCGGACATGCATGCCAACCCGCGCGCGCAAACTGCGGTGCTACCTGCAATCGTCGATTTTGTGCGAAACCACCTGCGCTGATGCCCAATTTTTCCCAGCGATTGTGGCCAAAACTTTAAGAGTTCTACAACTCTGAAATTGACCGCAAGGGCTCGATCTTTTACGACGTTCGCCCTTTCCATCCGGACCCAAGCGCAGTTTTTCCCAATCCTGCATCTTGGAACCCTGAGTCTTTGCGACCCAAAGGCTTACGGGAACGGGTTCACAACTGCCTCTTTACCCTTGCTCACCCCCGAATCGCGGAGGGGAACGACTTGACCGTCCTTTTTCCAAAGTGGACCAATAAGGTGCCTGCCATGCTCAGCATGGGCTCGGCAGCTTCCGGTCTAGCTGTAACCTTCATTGTTTGGTTCTGGTTCTCGCCGCGACACACCGATGTCGGTTACGAGCCGCTCCAGCCAATCGCCTACAGCCACAAGCTGCATGCTGGCCAACTCGGCCTAGACTGCCGTTATTGCCATCGCCTAGTGGAAGAAGGCCCGCACGCCACAGTGCCTGATGCCGACACGTGCATGGGCTGCCATAAGCAGGTGAAGACAGATAGTCGCCTGCTTCCTCTCCTGCGCGCAAACTACGGCGACGGCAAGGGCGACAACCCACCAATCCCCTGGGTGAAGGTGCACATGTTGCCGGACTACGCATATTTCAGCCACGCCGTGCACGTGCGCGCAAACGTTGGTTGTGCTAGCTGCCATGGGCGCGTGGACCAGATGGAAGTCGTGCGCCAAGTCGAGCCTTTGAGCATGGGCTGGTGCCTTGATTGCCATCGCAATGCAGCGCCGCACATCAGGCCTGCCGGCGTAAAGGTGACGCAGATGGATTGGCAGCCAACGGACACGAGCATCGCTACTGCCGAAATGCGTCTTAATGCGAACGAGTTGAATCCCCCGACGCAGTGCTCTGCCTGCCACCGATGAGCAAAGTCAGCATCGTTTCCAGTTCGATCTCCGATCAAACCCCTGTGCAAGGCGTGACCTACTGGCGCAGCCTCGAACAGCTGGAGAACTCACCTGAGTTCCAGCAGATCGTCGCGCGCGAGTTCCCCGAGGACATCACGGAGGCCCCCGACGCAGTTTCGCGGCGCGGCTTCCTGAGTGCCGTCGCGGCCACGGTCGCGCTTGCAGGCATGACCAGTTGCCGCAAGCCAGTGACCAACATCCTGCCGTTCAACAAGCGGCCGGAGGGTTACAAGCCGGGCATCCCGCAGGTGTATGCCACCACGCTCACTCGCGGCGGCGTCGGCATCGGCGTGCTGGTAAAAAGCAGCGATGGTCGCCCGATCAAAATCGAGGGCAATCCAGATCACCCAAGCAGCTTGGGCGGCAGCGATGCACGCCTGCAGGCTGAGTTGCTGCAGATTTACGATCCAGGCCGCAGCAACATGGCGATCGGGCCAAGTAAGGGCGAAGCGCATGCTGAGGCACACGGCGCAGCAGAGCACGGCGCAGCAGAGCACGCAGCGCACGACCCCAACGAGACCTTCACGGCGTTCTACGAGTTCTGGGAAACGACCGCAAAAGAGCTGCTCGCCAAGAAGGGTGCCGGGCTGCACATGCTGCTGCCAAAAAGCTCGTCGCCGTCGCTGCTCGCGATGATCGGCAAGGCGCGGGACGCGTTCCCGGAAGCCAGCTTTTACATGTGGGACGCGCTGCATCACGACGAAGAACTCGCGGGTGCCAAGGCGGCTTTCGGCAAAGCGGTCGAGACGCACGTCGACTACAGCAAGTCCAGCGTGGTTGTGTCGTTCGACAATGACTTCCTAGCACTGGATGGCAACAACCTGCGCAATGCAAGGGACTGGGCGAAGACCCGGCGCGCGCCAAAGCCAGGCGCTGACATCTCGCGCCTCTACGTCTACGAGAGTTGCTTCTCGACAACCGGCACGATGGCGGACCATCGGTTCCGCATGACACCATCGAGTGTTGCCGCGCAAGCAATGGCGCTCGCTGCGCAACTCGGTGTCGGTGCCACGAGCGACCTCAATAAGACGCTCGCGCCCTACAAGAGCGACGACAAGAATATCGCGGCCATCGCCACAGACCTGTTGGCCAACCTTGGCAAGTGCGCCGTGGTCGCTGGGCCCCGCATGCCAGCCGCGGTGCACGCGATTGTGCACGCGATCAACGCGCGGCTCGAAAACCTCGGCAAGACGGTGACCTTCACCACGCATCCAATGGGCGCGCAAGCCATCGGTGCGCTACCGGAATCGCTGAAGGCCGGTTCGGTGGCTAGCATCAAGCTGCTCGCGGCCGCACTGGAACAAGGCAAGGTTGAAGTGCTGGCCTGCATCGGCACCAACCCGATCTATGACGCTCCAGCCGACTTGCAGTTTGGCAAGTTGCTGCACGACAAGAAAGCCAAGCACACGATTCACGTTGGCCTGCACCGTGACGAAACCGGTCAGCACTGCCAGTGGCACTTCCCAATGGCGCACGAGCTTGAGTCGTGGGGCGATGCCCATGCGCACGACGGCACCGTGTCGCTACAACAGCCGATGATCGCGCCGCTGCACAGTGGCGTTTCAGCGCTTGAGTTCGTCGCGTTCCTAGCACAGCAACCCAACTACGAGTCGCTCGTCACCGCGCGCGACACCAGCTACGGCTGCGATCTGCTGCGCGATTATTGGAAGGCCAAGACCGGCAACCCGGCGGACTTCGAGGCCTTCTGGCGCCGCGCACTTCACGAAGGCGTGGTGCCCAACTCCGCATTCGCGGCCGAACCGGTCACGCTCGATGTCGGCGGCGTAAACAACGCAGCACTTTCGCTCGCACCAAAATCCACCAGGAAGGCGGATGAGTTTGAGTTGGCGCTGCGGCCTTGCCCAAAAATGTGGGACGGGCGCTACGGCAACAATTCGTGGATGCAGGAGCTGCCCGATCCATTGACCAAGCTGACTTGGGACAACGCCCTGATGATCTCGGCGAAGACGGCACGCGACAAGGACATCAAAAACGGTGACCTGCTGACGATCACAGTGGGCGGCCTGAGCCTGCAGATTCCGGCGTGGATCCTGCCCGGTCACGCCGACGACTGCGCGACCATCTTCCTTGGTTGGGGCCGCAAGCTCCCCGAAGAATGCCGAGTCGCGCGCGGCACCGACGATCGTGCAACGACTGGCTTTGATGCCTTCACGCTTCGTACCGTCGCAAATCAGTGGCTGCTGCCAAGCATCATGGCCAAAGCGAAGGGCACCTATCGCCTGGTAAGCACGCAAGACCAAGGCACGATGAATGGTCGCGCTATTGTGCGTGAAGCAACGATGGAGCAGCACACGCGCGAGCCAGATTGGGCGCCGATGATGTCGCCGCTCGCCCAGGCAGCAAAACTCGAAGGCAAGACCGCAGCAGACAAGGACAAGTCACTCTGGCTCGATCGCTTCGACCCGGCGCGCGGCGAAAAGGACGTGAAGAAGTCCCCCTACCAGTGGGGCATGGTCATTGACCTGAACGCCTGCAGCGGTTGCAGCGCGTGCGTCATCGCATGCGTCGCCGAGAACAACATCCCGATGGTGGGCAAGACGCAGGTTTCCCACAACCGCGAGATGTTCTGGATCCGCGCCGACCGCTACTTCAGCTCGGTCGCCGATGTCAAACACAACAAGAACTTCAACGACCTGTTGGAGATGGCTGACGACCCGCAAGTCGCGAACATGCCGACTCCCTGCATGCAGTGCGAGAACGCGCCGTGCGAGTCCGTCTGCCCCGTCGCCGCTACGACGCATTCCGCCGACGGCCTCAACGACATGGTCTACAACCGCTGCATCGGCACACGCTACTGCAGCAACAATTGCCCCTACAAGGTTCGTCGCTTCAACTTCCTCGACTACTTGGGTCAGGTCCCCGAGACCAAGAAGATGGCGTTCAATCCGGACGTCACCGTGCGCGGCCGCGGCGTGATGGAGAAGTGCACATACTGTGTGCAACGCATCAACGGTGGCCGCATCCAAGCCAAGATGGCGAACAAGAAGGTGGGCGATGGTCCTGACGACATCCGCGTCACTCCTGCGTGCGCGCAGTCATGCCCGACCCAGGCGATCACGTTTGGCAACATCATCGAACCGACCAGCGCCGTCGCACAGTTGCGCGGCAGCTCACTGAACTACGGCGTGCTAGCAGAGCTGCACACTCGGCCGCGCACGACCTATCTCGGCCGCGTCCGCAATCCCAACCCTAAACTCGCCTAAGCCCCAGCCTGACGATGACCTCGATCACAATCATCGACGAGCCGGAAAACCCGCTGCGCCGCGCGCCGCTGGTCGAAGGCAAAAACAACTTCGCGTCCGTCACCAACATCGTCGCTCGCGTTGCCGAAAACCGCACGCCGAAGGGTTGGTATCTGATGTTTGGCATCGCCATTGCGCTGCTGCTCAACCTTGGCGCGATGATCGGATACCTGATCTTCACCGGCGTCGGCGTGTGGGGTAACAACATCCCCGTTGGCTGGGGCTGGCCGATCGTCAACTTCGTGTTCTGGATCGGTATCGGCCATGCCGGCACGCTGATCAGCGCGGTGCTGTTCCTGTTCCGCCAGAAATGGCGCACATCGATCAATCGCGCGTCGGAAGCAATGACCATTTTCGCGGTCATGGCAGCAGGCATCTTCCCTGCCATCCACGTCGGCCGCATCTGGGTGATCTACTGGGTCTTCCCAATCCCCAACCAGATGCTGCTGTGGCCCAACTTCAAGAGCCCGCTGCTCTGGGACGTGTTCGCGGTCAGCACCTACTTCACGGTATCGACGCTGTTCTGGTTCGTCGGACTGATCCCTGACCTTGCTACGTTCCGTGACCGGGCCGCACGCGCCGGTCGGACGATTGCAGCACGGGCTTACGGCATCTTTGCATTCGGCTGGCATGGCAGCAATCGCCACTGGGTCAACTACGAGAAGGCTTACCTGATATTGGCCGCACTGAGCACGCCGCTCGTGTTGTCAGTGCACTCAATCGTGTCTTTCGACTTCGCGGTTTCGCTGGTGCCAGGTTGGCACACGACGATCTTCCCGCCGTATTTTGTCGCTGGCGCAATCTTTTCGGGATTCGGCATGGTGCTGACCCTGATGATCCCTGCGCGCAAGTGGCTTGGGCTGCACGAACTCGTCACGCTCAACCATCTCGACAACATCGCCAAGATCCTGCTCCTGACCGGCTCGATGGTTGGCTACGCGTATGGCTTGGAGTTCTTCATCGCGTGGTATAGCGGCAACGAATACGAGCAATTCTGCTTCATCAACCGCGCCTTTGGTCCCTACGGATGGGCTTACTGGATCATGGTCTCATGCAACGTGATCAGTCCCCAGTTCTTCTGGTTCCGCAGCATCCGGCGCAACCCAACCTTGCTGTTCATCATCTCGATCTTTGTCAACATCGGCATGTGGTTCGAGCGCTTCGTCATCGTCGTCACATCTCTCGCCCGTGACTTCCTGCCTTCGAGTTGGGGTTACTTTTCGCCGACGATCATCGACGTGCTGACCTACATCGGCAGCTTCGGCCTGTTCTTCACCTTCTTCCTGCTGTTCTGTCGCTTCTTGCCGATCCTTGCGATCAGTGAACTGAAGGGCGTCATGCCGGAAGCCAACCCGCACCACGGGCATGATCAAGGCCACGGCCAGGATCACGCCAGCGGCCACAACAAGGCGCACTAGTCCTATGACAACCTACTGGGGCGTCGTAGCTGAGTTTGATTCCGCGGCCGCGATCTACAAGGCTGCGGAACAGACCACGCAGAAGGGTTACTCCCGCGTCGATAGCCATACGCCATTCCCGGTGCACGGCATCGACAAGGCGTTGGGGCATGGCCCAAGCCATCTCGGCTGGCTCGTGGTCTGCTGTGGCGCGACCGGCATCTTCCTCGCGCAGTTGATGATGTGGTGGATGAACGCCGTCGACTACCCGATGTGGGTTGCTGGCAAGGAGCCCTACTGGTGGCCGTCCACCATTCCGGTGACCTTCGAGCTGATGGTCCTGCTGTCAGCCTTTGGTGCTGTGTTCGGGATGTTTGGCATCAACAAACTGCCGCGACTTCACCACCCAATCTTCTCACACAGCACGATTGAGCGAGCAACCGACGATCGGTTCTTCCTGTCGATCGAGGCTTCGGACGCGAAGTTTGATCGCACCGAGACCAAGAAGTTTTTGGAGAGCATCGGCGGCAAGCACGTGGAGCTCGTGGAGGACTGACATGCTGATTCGCACGCTCATGATATTGGTTGCCTCGCTGGCACTCTTCGCTTGCCGTGGCGGCACCTCGACCTCGCCCCCCGTGCACCTGGTGCTCGACATGGACTTCCAGCCAAAGCTGAAAGCCCAATCGGCTTCTGCCTTCGATGGCTGGGCTGACGGCCGCGCGATGCGCCTGCCTGTCACCGACTCGCAAAGCAGGGTCTCGGTTGTGGCGCGCGGCTCACTGCCAGATCCGATCCTGATGCCAGACCCAAACAAGGCCGGCAAAAACGTGGACGGCACTTGGTTGAAGAACCCACTGCCGCTGACCAACGAAGTGCTCGAGCGCGGTCGCGAACGGTTCGATATCAACTGCTCCGTTTGTCACGGGTATTCAGGCCAAGGCGGCAATGGCGCTCAGGCGCACGGCATGGTCGGCCGCCGCTGGCCAGTGGTGATCCCCAACTTCCACGTGGTGGAGGGCAAGGACAACCGCGTCGCCAATCTGACCGACGGCGAAATCTTCGAGGTGTTGTCAAGCCCGGTCGGCAAGAACACGATGCCCTCTTACGCGGCGCGCATCACAGTAATAGATCGCTGGGCAATCATTCACTACGTCCGCGCCCTTCAAACTCTGGGGAAGCAGTAATCATGTCTGCGACATTGACCGCGCCACCGATTCAAGAGCTGGCCCCGAACATCGTCATTCGGGTCAAAGACGGCGCTCTCAACATCGGCAAGTACGCGTTGTTGGTAGTTGGCATCGCACTCTTGGGTGCATGCTTTATCGCCAGCATGGGTGGCGATCCGGCGCACAAGACCCGCATCGCATTCAGCTACCTGACGGCCTACATGGGCACGCTTGGCATCTGCCTGTGCGCGCTGTTCTTCGTCATGGTCCAACACATCACGCGCGCCGGCTGGAGCGTGGGTGTTCGTCGCTTTGCCGAAAACCTCGCAGGTGCACTGCCCCTGATGGCGCTGCTGTTCATCCCGATCTACCTGAGTATCGATCAGCTTTACGAGCACTGGACCCACCCGCATGAGGGTGACGAAGTGCTGCTGGGCAAGCACGGCTGGCTCAACAAGGGCGCGTTCAGCGTCCGCGCGGTCCTCTACTTCACGATTTGGCTCAGCCTGACCTTCATCTTCCGTCGCTGGTCCCTCAAGCAGGATGACTCAGGTGACCCGGCGCTGTCATTGCGAATGTCGCGCGTTGCTGCTCCCGGCATTCTGCTGTTCGCGCTGTCGATCACATTCGCATCGTTCGACTGGATCATGTCGCTCGATCCACACTGGTTCAGCACGATCTTTGGCGTGTGCTACTTCTCAGGCAGCTACATGGCCTTCTTCGCCTTCACGATCCTGCTCACAAAGTGGATCACGGGGAAGGGCTACATGCGGGAGTCGATCAACACCGAGCACTACCACGACCTCGGCAAGCTGTTGTTCACGTTCATGGTCTTCTGGACCTACACGAACTTCAGTCAATACATGCTGATCAGCTACGCCAACCTGCCTGAAGAAACGTCCTTCTTTGCCAAACGCCTAGATGGTGGTTGGGGCGCGGTCGGCACGATGCTGATCTTCGGTCACTTCCTATTCCCGTTCGCGTTCCTGATGTCGCGCCATATCAAGCGCAACGGTTACGCCCTTGGTTTTGGTGCAGTGTTCCTGTTGGTCCTGCACTGGATCGACATGCAATTCTTGATAATGCCCAATGCCATGGCTGCGCACGGAGCAGATGCAGGGGGAGCAGACGGCGCCGCGGCAGTTTCAGGGCAATTCGGCGCGCAACTCAGCACTTGGTTACACGGGATGCAGTGGACCGATGCTGCCTGTTACTTAGGCATGTTGTGCCTTGTGGGCAGCGTCACACTAATCAACATGTGCAGACATAATTTGATCCCAACCCGCGACCCGCGTCTGTCCGAGGCGCTGAACTTCCAGAACCTCTAGGGGTAGCAACATGGGCCACACACCTCACACCCACTCCGCACATGCCAGCAAGGGCGCTGCTCGGCCAGAGCCAATCGACCCCGAGCGGGACATCGACGCGAAGCCGACCGCACTCTGGTTCATCGGCTCCTCGATTGTGTTCTTCGTCTCCTTCTATTTCCTGATGCCGTTATTCGACCGCGTCTTGACGCAGGAGCGCAATCGGAAGGTCGATTTGCTGCCTAACACCGAGCTAATGGATGTGAAGTCGGTCGAACAAGCCTTCCTCAGAGGCGATGACTCGAAGTCGAAGAAGTCGATCGAGCAGGTCATGAAGGAAATGGTCGCCAAGTGAGTCGCCGTTCTGCAATCACCAGCGCCAGAGCAGCGGTGCTAGCCATCGCCTGCGCCGTTTTCACGCCCGCGCTGCAGGCGCAGGGCGAAGGCGGGCACTCGGCTGCACAGGCACTCGATATCGTTCAGGCGGCGGCTTCGATGGAGAACAGAGTCGGCGCCATGATCGACCGTGAACTGAGTTTCACGGACGAGCGAGGCAACCCGTTCCAGTTCAAGCAACTGTTTCCCGGCGATCGCCCCGTGATCCTTGTGCTCGGCTACTACACGTGTCCCGACATGTGCGGCCAGGTGATTCATGGGATGCTCGATGCCATCAACGAGATTGATCTGGTGCCCGGCAAGGACTACCAGCTCGTCAACGTCAGCATCGACCCGCGTGAAACCGCCGAGATAGCCTTCCAACGCAAGCAGACGTTCCTCAACAAACTGCATCACGTTGGTGGACCTGAGGGCTGGCGCTTCTTGGTCGGAGAAGAGCAATCGATCCAAGCGCTCGCTCAGACAGTTGGCTTCCACTACCTGTGGCTCGGCCATAACAATCGCTACGACCATCCTGGCGCGCTGATGTTCTTGACGCCAAAGGGCGAACTCAACCGCGTCATCACCGGCCTGAGCTTTGAGCCCGAAGCAGTGCGACTTGCACTCCTTGAGGCCAGCAAAGGCGAGAATGCGAGCTTCCTCGACAAGATCAGGCTCAGCTGCCTGACCTTCGACTCGCGCACCAACACCTACACCGTCACTGCGATGACGGTGATGCGAATCGGCGGAGTTCTCACCCTCGCCGGTATCTCCACAATGATCTTCTTGATGGTCCGCCGCGAACGGCAGCGGAACACTACTCCAGCGACCACTTGAGCTGCCTCCACCGAGATTCTTCAGAGGACCGACCGTGATCTCCTACTTACTCCAGGACCCAGCCAAGCCCGTGCACGCAATGGCGGAAGGTGTCGATCAGTATGGGCAGCTGACCAAGCTGGCCTCGACGTTTTCCCACGTCGACAACCTGTTCTACTTCACATACGTCGTCTGCATCTTCTTCTTCGTTCTTATCACCGGCGTACTCTTCTACTCGGTAGTCAAATATCGCCGGAAGACCTTCGACCAGCCGGCGGTATCAAACAGAACCCACAACACACCGCTCGAAGTTGTGTGGACAGTGGTGCCACTGATCATCGTGATGGTCATGTTCGCATGGGGATGGAAGGGCAGCCTCGACATGACGGTCGTGCCCGCTGACGCACGCCAATACAAGGCGCTCGCGAAGCAGTGGAACTGGACCTTCTTCTACCCAAATGACGCGGTGCCGAGTTCGGGCGAACTGTGGCTGGAAGTGAACAAGCCAGCAGCGTTCACTCTGGAATCATCGGACGTGCTGCACGCATTCTACATGCCTTCCATGCGCGTGAAGCGAGATGTGGTGCCAGGGCGATTCCAAACGGTGTGGTTCCAGCCGACGACAGAGGGTGAGTTTCACCTGTTCTGCGCCGAGTATTGCGGCAAGGACCACAGCCAGATGTATGCCAAGGTTCACGTCGTGTCCGCCGATGTGTATCGCACGCGTCCTTGGGATACGTGGGACGACAAGAATCCAAAGAAGGGCGGCGAAAACCTCTACAAGTCACTGTGTGCCAGTTGCCACACAATCAACGGGACCAAGTTGACTGGCCCAACGTGGAAGGACCTGTGGGGCAAGCAGGAACAGGTCGTAGAAGCCGGTCAAATCAAGACCGTGACGGTTGACGAAGCCTACGTCATTGAGTCGATCCGCAAGCCCGATCAGAAGAAGGTCGTCGGCTTCGAGAAAGCAAACATGACCGCCTTTGATGACAAGGTCATCGATGAGAAGCGGGTCAAGGGAATCATCGAATACATGAAGTCGTTGTCGAATGCCGGCAGCGAGAAGAAGTGAGGCTGTAATGACCACGAATGCACCAGCCATGGGCGTAGCCACAGGCTCGCACGATACTGTGAAGAAGAACTACCTCGAGATCTCGAAGGGGTTCTGGTCGTGGGCCGGGACCCTTGACCACAAGCGGATCGGGATCATGTACCTGATCGGCGTGAGCCTCGCCCTCCTCGCGGGTGGCGTGTTCGCAATGCTTGTGCGCCTGCACCTGTGGAAGTCGACCGGCGTGTTGTTCGACAACGCGACCTACAACCAGATCTTCACCCTGCACGGCGTCTTCATGGTGTTCATCTTCATCATTCCGGCGATCCCGGGATCGTTGGGGAACATGGTGTTGCCGCTGATGCTCGGCGCAAAGGACGTTGCCCTTCCGCGACTCAACCTGCTGAGCTTCTACTTGTGGCTATCTGGCACCTGTCTCGCGCTCTACGCGATCGTGGCGGGCGGCTTCGACACGGGCTGGACCTTCTACGCGCCATATAGCATCTACACAAATCAAGCAGTTGTGTCGGTCGGACTTGGCATCTTCCTGCTGGGCTTCAGCTCGATTTTCACTGGCCTAAACTTCATCGTCACGACGCACAAGCTGCGGGCACCGGGACTCACGTGGTTCCGGATGCCGCTGTTCGTGTGGGCAATTTACGCCACCGCAATCCTGCAGGTGCTGGCTACGCCGGTACTCGGCATCACGGTGCTGCTCGTTGCGTTCGAACGCCTTTATCACATCGGCATCTTCGATCCACGCCTCGGCGGTGACCCCGTGCTCTTCGAGCACTTCTTCTGGTTCTACTCGCACCCGGCTGTCTACATCATGGTGTTGCCCGCATTCGGCATCATCAGCGACTTGATCAGCGTGCACTCACGCAAGCCGTTGTTTGGCTACAAGCTGATCGCGTTCAGCTCCATCGCGATTGCCATGATCAGCTTCCTCGTGTGGGGCCACCACATGTTCACGAGCGGTCAGTCGAGCTACGCAATGTTTGCGTTCTCGTTCTTGACGTTTTTCGTTGGCATCCCAACGGCGATCAAGGAGTTCTCGTGGGTGGCAACGGTGTGGAAGGGCTCGATCGCCCTCAACTCGCCGATGCTCTACACGCTGTCATTCCTGATCATATTCGCGATCGGTGGGCTGACTGGCGTTATCCTCGGCGCACTCAACGTCGACATCCACCTGCACGACACCTACTTCGTCGTCGCGCATTTCCACTACGTGATGATGGGTTCGATCGCACTGGCGTTTTTCGCCGGCGTGCACCACTGGTGGCCGAAGATGTTCGGCGTGATGTACAGCGAGTTCTATGCCAAGATCGCATGTGCGCTGATCTTCGTCGGCTTCAACGCCACCTTCATTCCGCAGTTCATCATGGGCAGTCGTGGCATGCCGCGACGCTACGCTACCTACGTGCCGGAGTTTGAGGGCTTCCACCAAGCATCGACGATTGGCGCACTGGTCATCGGCACAGGTGTTGCTCTCATGGTCGGCAACTTGGTGCTGTCGATCTTCACGGGCAAAAAAGCGATGCAAAACGAGTGGGGCGGGGTCACCCTTGAATGGCTGTCCCCAACGCCGCCACCGCTAGAGAACTTTTACGAACAGCCGATCGTGACCACTGAGGTCTACGACTACACCACCCTTGATCTGCGCACCACGCAGACGCCTTGCAGCTGATCCACATGAGCCACGATCACGGAATCGTCGTTCCAGCGCCGGGTGCGGGCTTTCTGCCACACACCGTCGCGCACCACTTCGACTCGCCTACCCAGGAGTTTCAGTCGGCAAAGCTCGGCTTCTGGCTGTTCCTTGCGACAGAAATCCTGCTCTTTGGCGGGTTGTTCGCGGCCTACTTCTTCTTCCATCAGGTCTACCCCGAGACGTTTCGCTTGGGCGGCCAACAACTCAGCTGGAAGCTAGGCGCGCTCAACACCACGGTCCTGCTGATCAGTTCGTGGACGATGGCCATGGGGGTGCGTTCCGCGCAGACCAGCCAGAAACGCAAACTGTTGATCTATTGCGGACTGACCTTGCTCGGCGCGGCAATCTTCATGGTCGTGAAGATCATCGAATACAAAGCGAAGTTCGATCACGGCTTCCTGCCGGTTTTCGGCGGCACCGATTACGATCAAGCAACGCATCAGCTGAGCTGGTTCAAGGACTATCACAACGTCATGGTTGGCGTGCAGAACCCGAGCCTGTTCTTCTCGATCTACTTCACGATGACTGCGATCCACGGTGTGCACGTGCTGGTCGGGGCCGGGCTGATCATTTGGATTATGGTTGGGGCTGCAAAAGGTCGTTTCCACGCAAACTACTTCCTGCCGGTTGACCTAGTCGGGCTCTACTGGCACTTGGTTGACTTGATCTGGATCTTCCTCTTCCCGCTGCTCTACCTGGTGCCCTGATGTCCTCGCACGACTCCCACGACACTCACAAAGCTCACGGCCACGATCAGCAAAATCACGGTCCGCATCACGTCACCTCCTCGGCGACGTTTCTGAAGATCCTGATCGTCCTGTTGATCCTGACCGCCATCACCGTCATCACTTCGCGATTTGATTTCGGCTCGGCAAATCTGCTGATCGCGATGCTCATCGCGGCGGTGAAGGCCACGCTGGTCATTTCCATCTTCATGCACTTGCGGTGGGACACGCCCATCAACAAGATCGCGTTCCTCTGTTCATTCCTGTTCCTCTCGCTGTTGTTCCTATTCACGTTGGCGGATCAGGCAACTCGCTCGATGGACGGAGCAAACGAACGCACACGCGCACCAGTCGACAAGGAATGGCAACATCCTTCGACTCTGGAAAAGCCACAGTGATGTCTGAGCTGGCGCCGATGTCCGTCCATCCCGGCAACTCGCCGCTAGCTCTCGAAGAAATCGGGGCCGCGTATCTGCACGCGCGCTCACCGTCAGACGCGCGGATCGCGTTTTGGCATGAAACAGGTGCTGATATCAGCGCGGCCCTTCCGCCGGAATTGATCGCGCACCTTGGCAACGTCGACTTACAGATCCTACTGCCGGTCGAAGAGTCCACGCTGCGGCCAGTACCCGCCCAACCAGACGAGGATGAAGAAGACCGCAGCAATGAGCGCGTGGCGCCTTCGCTATGGACCATTCCAGCCAAGGCCTTGTCGCTTGGGAAATGCGTGCCTTGGCTTGCAGGGCTAGATCAACGCTCCCTTAGTCCGTCACTGCGGCTGCTCGCGCTAGCTTCGCGCCTTGCAATGCTGATGCGCGCACGCGGCGACTTTGCGCCAGCCCCCCAGCCGGGCGTGGCAAAGTTTGCGCCGCACTGGATGCCGGATTCGCAATGGGCACTAGCCGCGCTAGCTGAGTTGGTGCCCGGTAGTATGCAAACTGCGCGCGCCGCGTTGCTAGATGACCCAGTGTATTCGGTCACACCGCGCAACTTGTTGGTGAGCTTCCTTGGTCAGGCGATCGACCAGATTGTTGGTGACGCGACGCCCAAATATGAGCGCGCAGAACGGCTGCCAAGTGAGTTCTGGCACACGACGATGATCCCCGTGCTGGAGATCTTGGTGCCGGATAAGCCGCTCGAGGAGACTGCGCCTTGGGGCCTGCAGGTGCTGGTGCGCACGATCCCAACCGTCGACTTTTTTGAGACGATCGAGGCAGTGCACGCGCGGTTGTCCCTGTCGCCTTTCGCCAACGAACTGTCGAAAGAGAGCATCCAGAAGTTAGAGCATACGATTGACCAGATCTCAGAGAAGCTGGCGCCGCTGCACCGCGCTCGGAATATGGGCGACGGCAAAGCGAGCCTGACGCGCGCCGAACTGGATCTGATCCTCGATCACCTGCCGATGCTGGAATCGGAAGGTTTTGAGCTGCGGCTACCAGGCATCGATGCTGTCGAGCGCCTTTCCGCTCGCGTCACGCTGTCCGAATCAAAAGAACAAGGCAGCTCACCACGGCCTTGGTTTGAGTTCCGCTGGAGCCTCGCGATCGGTGAAAAAGAACTCACGCGCGCTGAGTTTGATCAACTCGTCGAAGCGCGCACGCCACTTGTCTTCCTTGATCGCAAGCCCATCCTGCTGAGTCCCAAGGACCGGCAGGCCCTGAAGGATTTCCAGGGGCGCATGAATGAGTCGGGGGAGCGCATCAGCTTCTTCGAAGCACTTCGTTTGCGGCTTGGCGGCGCATCACACTTGCACGGCCTGGCGATGGAATCCATCGCGAGCACGCCGCGCCTCGAACAGATCATCGAGAACCTCGAGAAGTCGCGCTCCGTCGATTCGCGCACGATTCCGAGCGGCTTCCTTGGCAGTCTGCGTCCCTACCAGCAGCGTGGGCACGCTTGGATGTATTACCTCCTCGACCAAGGATTCGGCGCGTGCCTCGCTGACGACATGGGCCTTGGCAAGACGGTGCAGGCGATCGCAGTGATGCTCGACTGGCGCCGACAAGAGGGACGCCGAGCCTCGCTCTTGATCGTTTGCCCGGTCTCGGTGCTTGGCAACTGGCGGCGAGAACTGCTGCGCTTTTCTCCCGAACTTCGCGTCACGATGCACCACGGCAAGGGCCGCGCCGAGACACTCGAAGAGTTCCAGAAAATGCTCGATGCCTCGGACGTTGTGCTGACCAGCTACAACCTGCTGCAGCGCGACGAAGAGTTGATGACAACCAGCCCCTTCGAGGGCGTGATCCTCGACGAGGCGCAAAACATAAAGAACCCTTCCACGCAGCAATCGCGTGCGGCGCGCAAACTGCGTGGCAATTTCCGGATGGCTCTCACTGGCACGCCACTCGAAAACCGGCCGCTCGACCTCTGGTCGATCATGGACTTCCTCAACGAAGGCCTGCTCGGCTCACGTAGCCAGTTCTTGCAAACTCTGGAGCACCCGATCGTCAAGCAGCGCCGCCAGAGTTCGATGGCCGCACTCGCGCGGTTGGTTCGTCCGTTCGTGCTACGCCGCCTAAAGACCGACAGCGACATCGTCGCCGACCTGCCAGAAAAGTCAGAGCAAATCGTTGCGGCGTCGCTGACGCGAGAGCAGGCGATTCTCTACGAGTCGGTTGTTCGCAAGGGTCTGCAAGAAGTCGAAAAGGCCGCGGAAGGAATCCATCGCCGCGGTGCAATCCTCACCACGCTGCTCCGGCTAAAGCAGGTGTGCAACCACCCGGCGCACTACCTGATGGATGGGAGTTCGCTGCACAGCCGCAGCGGCAAGCTCGATTTGCTTAGCGAGATGGTCGAGGAGGCCCTCGAAGAAGGTGACCGCTGCCTGATCTTCACCCAGTTCAAAGAAATGGGGTCGCTGCTCAAAACGCACATCGAAGAGTTGATCGGCCAGGCAGTCCTGTTCTTGCATGGCGGCGTGCCGCAGAAAGAGCGCGACACGATGGTCACCGACTTCCAGGAGAGCAGGGTCGATGGGCCGCGCGTCTTTGTGCTATCGCTCAAGGCCGGTGGCACAGGCCTCAACCTGACTGCCGCCAATCGCGTGTTTCACTACGACCGCTGGTGGAACCCCGCCGTCGAGGATCAGGCAACCGACCGGGCCTTCCGCATCGGCCAGCTGCGCAACGTCTTCGTGCACAAGTTTGTTTGCACCGGCACGCTCGAAGAGCGCATCCAGCAAATGCTCGAACGCAAGCGCGAGGTCGCCGAGAACCTGCTCGCAGCTGGTGAAGGCTGGCTTACCGAACTCAGCAACGATGAGCTCAAGCGCCTGCTGGTGCTAGACCGGAAAGAGGCGATGACATGAGCGATCGAAAAACCGTCTCGCTCGGCGAACGTTGGCGGCGTGAAGCAACGCGCGGCATCGACGACAAGCGTCTGGCCGCTGCTCTTGAATTGTTGCCAAGCATCCGCAAGTCGATGGTGCGTATCCGTCCGGGTTCGCTGCGCGCGGAAATGGAGGGGGCGATGGGCTCGATCCACGAGGTCAGCCTCCAGGTTCGCATCCTGCCGCAAAAAGACTGGCCAACGGTGATCCGCGTCCTGCGGCGCAGCAAAACAATCGTCGAGGCGCTCGAACAGGGCCGAGTGCCACGCGCCTTCGACCGATTGATCGCTCGCATCGTCGGCGAACCGCTGTTCCCAGAACCACGCCGAGTCACCTTCGGCTGTTCGTGCGACCTGCCAGAAAAACCGTGCCGCCACGTGCTCGCGCTCAACGAACTGTTCGCGCGCCGCCTGGATGAGAAGCCGTGGGAAATCTTGGTGCTGCGTGGCACCGACCTGCACGCGTTGCTGGCAAAAGTACGACAGGTCGGGGTCGATCCAGACTTGCCGCCGCTGGCGTTTGCCGCCCCCGAAGAACCCGTGCTCTACCCCGAAGCCGAGGATGCCGATCTCGACACCACGTTGTCGCGTTCGCAGATTCGCTGGCTACTTGGGGTCGTACATGAGCGCGCGGTCGAAGCAACGATCAAGGCAATCGACAAACTCATGCTGCCGCAGTCGAGCTGACGCACAGCAAGGCGCTATCCTGCACAGCTCGTGCGCGCCGCTGAATACTTGTTGTCGCAGGCCAAGAGCAACCTGCCATTGGTTGCCATCCTTGCGATCCCGCTGGTCGTCATGCTGGGCGTTGCAGAACTGTGGACTCAAGAAGGCCGCTTTGGGTTGATCTGCCAGCAGATGCAGCGCTCTGGCGACTACCTGCATCCGTCGCTGCTCACTACGCCTTACTATGGCAAGCCACTGCTCTCGTACTGGCTGATGCTGTCGCTTGCGTGGGTGACCGGCAGTCTGTCCGAACTTGCACTGCGCCTGCCAAGTGCTGCCGCCGGATTGCTATCGATCTGGTGCACGATGCGGATCGGCCAGCGACTATTCGACACCGCGACAGGCAGAATCGCCGGCGCAGCACTTGCCACCTCATTCATGTTCGTGTTCTGGTCCCGCGTTGCCTCTGCAGACATGCTGCAAGTGGGTGGCATGACCGCGGCAGTCTGTTGGTATGTCGAACATCGCGAACGCAGCGACTGGCGTAGCTACCTAGGCTTCTTCGCCATTCTCGTGACAGCGAGCCTGCTAAAGAGTCCCGCTGCAATGGTCATGTGCGGGCTCGTGATCGCGCCCGACCTTTTGCGCGAGCGACGCTGGCTTCAACATTGGAACGTTGCCTGCCTCGTGATCGGCAGCTGCGCCGTAGCGAGCTTCCTTGCGCCGTTCATGCTGGCGCAAATGACCGCAGTGGTGGGGCAGGAACAGGCGAGTCTCTGGACCCTGTTCCGCGAAAATGTGACCCGCTATTTTGCGCCGTTCGATCACAACGGCCCGGTCTGGCTCTACCTCGTGCAATTACCGGTGTATTTGCTGCCGTGGAGCCTATGGCTGCCGTGGCTCGCGCGACGGACCTGGCTGCATCGCCACTCGCTCACTAAAAGCGCACGCTGGCTCCTCTGGGCATTTGCCTTGGTGTTCGCGTTTCTGACCGGTTGCGGATCACGACGGTCCTACTACGTATTGCCGCTGCTGCCGATCGCGTGCCTGCAACTGGCACATGGCTGGCAATCGCTCGCCAGCGCGCAGCATCAAAGACGCCTCCTCATTTCGCTGGCGAGCATCTGGGCGCTGTTACTGCTGTGGTTTGGTGTCGAGGTGCCGATCGGAAACAGCCTGCATACTACGCGGCGCGAGTTTGCCGAGCTGGTGCGCCACGAGGCTTCGCTCCGCGCTGACTGGCAGCAATGGCGAGTGCTGTCATTCGATGCGGTGCCCGCCGCCAGCTTCTACCTGCTACCGGCCATCGAAGCAGAGGTCGTCGACACAGAGGCCGGCGAACCATCGACCGGGGACCGCTTGCGCAACGCGCTGACCAATTATCCGCACACCCTGATCATCTCCAGGCGGCGGCATCTCGCCAGGTTGCAGGCGATGCTGCCTGAGGCGGCACTGCTGGAGCAGCCCCCGCACAAGTTCGCATCCTCAAACGACCTCCTGATCGCGCTCGTGCCGTGACAGATGGTGTGAGTCTGGATCAGTTGAACACTGGGACCGACACGATGAAGCGCTAGTCTCTGCGTTCGGTCATGTCCTCCTTCGTCCAACAGCTTGCTGAGCGCATCCACAACGGCGCTGCACCAATTGTAATCGGGCTCGACCCGCGCATCGACGCACTGCCTCAACAAGTGAGGGGCACTTCGGCTGTCGAGCGCATCGTTGCGTTCTATCGCGCCGCGCTGCCTGTGATCGCGCGCCATTCGCCAGTAGTCAAACCCAACATCGCATTCTTCGAGTGTTTTGGTAGCGCTGGCTACGCGGCATACGAAACGACCTGCGCGGTCGCACATGAACATGGCTTGCTGGTGCTCGGCGACATCAAGCGCGGCGATATCGGCAGCACCGCTGAAGCCTACGCCGAAGGGCATTTCAAAATCGCCGACGCGCTAACTCTTCACCCTTATCTCGGCACCGACTCGGTGGCGCCATTCCTGCAACACTGCAGACCAGAGCGCGGCGGCAAAGCGGTGTTCGTGCTCGTTCGAACCAGCAACAAAGGCGCAGCCGATTTTCAGGACCTGCGCATCGGCGAGCAATCGCTGTGCGATGTAGTCGCCGATGCCGTGACGCAATGGGGCCGCGAACTACCGCAGTTCGATGGTTACTCACCAGTCGGCGCAGTAGTCGGCGCAACATGGCCGCAAGAACTTGCCCGGCTGCGCGCGCGCTTGCCGCACTCGTGGCTACTACTGCCCGGCATCGGCGCGCAAGGCGGCAAGGTTGCCGATCTAACTGCCGCCTTCGATCGACGCGGGCTCGGTGCGCTCATCAATCAGAGCCGCGGTGTCATGCAGGCCTTCACGCCCGACGACGCGGGATGGCTCCACAAAATCGACTCTGCGGCGGCGGCATTCGCAGCCGAGTGTCTCGCCGTCGCCCGACATGCCGCCCATGCTTAGAACACCTGACGCTGAGAAACTGACGTTGCGACACATCTCCTTTCGTCAACTGGGCACATCTGATGTGCACCAGCGATATCTCGAAGATGACCTCGATGTCGGCGCCTACCTTGGCAAGCGACCGAAGAACGTTGCCGAACTACTGTTCAAAACGAAAAGCGCAGCACCCAGGGCAGTGCCGCGCGAGGCGCTCGCCATTGCGTTCCGCGCCTATGCCGAACGGCATGACGCGCCTTCGGCCGTGCTTGCCAATGCGGACTCGCTGACCAATCCAAAGGTGCGCCTCGTGATCACCGGCCAGCAGCCGGGACTGGTAGGTGGGCCGCTGTTCAGCCTGTTCAAGGTCGCAACCGCCATCCGCCTCTGCCGCGAAATCGAGCAGGCAGACCCGGAAATGCGCTGCGTACCGGTGTTTTGGAACCACAGCGACGACCACGATCTAGAAGAAGCCAATCGACTGTTCCTCGTCAACGGCGGCCAAGAGATTCAACGCTTCCGTCTCGATCTTGAGCGCGATGGCGCACCGCTGCGCTCGGTCCGCTGCGGCGACGAAGTGCAGAAGCTCCTCGATGAGATCGACCCACTGATTCCACAGTCCGAGTACCGCAAGTGGGCGTTGGATCTATTCCGCTCCCGCACGCCAGAAGAGACTCTCGGCGACTCGATGGCGCGCATGATGTTCGCGCTATTCGGCGAGCACGGACTGTTGATCATCGAACCGCGCGACTTGCCGATGCAAGCGTTTGCGACCCTCGAAAGCTGGTGGACAAAGGCAGACAGCATCCGCAACGTGGTGCGCCAGAGCTGCGACCAGCTCACCGACCTCGGTGTCGACGTGACGATCGATCCTTCAACGACGCTGATGTTTGACACGATTGGCAAACGCCGTCAGCCGCTAGCCGACAACGAACGCTTCAGCAGCCCGGAAAACCTCAGCCCGGGTGCACTGCTGCGCCCGCTTTGGCAGGATGCGTGCCTGCCGACGATCGGCTTCGTCGTCGGTCCCGGCGAACTCAGCTATTTGGCAGTCGTGGCACCGCTCTACCGTTTACTCGGCGTACCACAACCAGCCTTCATCCCGCGCGCTTCGCTCACGCTGGTCGAGCCGTCGATGCAGCGCATCCTCACTAAGTTTGGCTGGGACCTGGCCGACCTGGAACAAGGGCCGGAAAAACTCGGAGCAGGTATCAAGAGTGAGGCTCAAGGCGGTGTCGAGGATGAGATCGACGACGTTGCCACCCGCTTGCGCGACTCGCTCGATCAGATTGGTCAGCGATTGGTGACTGTCGACGCTTCGCTACTGTCGGCGATCGACCGCGCGCGCACCAAGGCAAGCGATGAACTCGGCAAGCTCGCGCAAAAGCTGCGCGTCGCACGGCAGAACCGCGAAGGCACTGGACTTCGACAGATCCGCAATCTTTGCGCATGCCTCAGGCCGCGCAGCCGACTGCAAGAACGCGTGCTCGGGCCGCTGATGTTCCTCGTGACTCATGGTCCTTCTTTGGGCGCGACATTGGTCGATGCGGCAGATCCATTCTCAACCGAACACGGCATCCTGGAGTTGTGACGTGATCGCTTGTGATGTGTTGTTCGTGGGGCCGCATCCCGACGACGTAGAGATGGCTGCTGCCGGCACGATCCTGCGCCTCGTTGCGCAAGGCTTCCGCTGTGGCATCGTCGATTGCACACGCGGCGAGAAGGGATCTCGCGGCAGCGCCGCCGAACGTCTGCTTGAGGCTGCGGCTGCTGCCAAGTTGCTCGGCGTAGTTGCGCGCGACAATCTTGGTCTCGCCGATACCTCGGTCGTCGTCGATGATGCCTCGACCAGAGCGCTGGTCGCAGCCATCCGCGCAGCGAAGCCGCGCCTCTTGTTCGCACCAGTCGAGCGCGACGTGCACCCAGATCACACAGCCGTAGCTCAGCTCGCTACCCGCTCATTCTTCCACGCAGGTTTGCGCAACTTCGCGCCCGAACTTGGCGCGCCCCATCGGCCGCGATTGCTGCTGCGTTATCCCGGTAACATTCCGGTCGAACCGAGCCTCGCCATTGACATCAGCGATCTTGTCGACCGCAAAGCCGAGGTCATCCGTTGTTACCAGAGCCAGCTCGCACCAAATGACCGCGCCCATCTACTGCAGAGCGTGGACGTGCTGGAGCGCGCACAGGCTCGTGACCGATTTAATGGAATGCGCATCGGCTGTGTAGCTGCGGAGCCATTCGTAATCGATGGACCTTTGCCCCTGCGCGACCTGAGTTCTCTAATGGCCTGAGCGCCGCAGCGCCGGTTTTTCGCCGACGCGATGCGCTCTCTCCAGGTCCATCCATGCGCAGCATCGCGGTCATCAACCAAAAGGGCGGCGTCGGCAAGACGACGACGACAGTAAATCTCGGCGCCGCGCTCGCTCGGCTCGGCTTCAAGGTGCTGCTGCTCGACATGGACCCGCAAGCCAACTTGACGGTGCACGTCGATAAGCGACCTGACCTTGAGAGCAACACAATGACGAGCCTCCTCGTCGAGGACACGCCACTCGCCGATCTGGTGCAGCCAACCTCGCAAGAAAACCTATCCGTCATTCCGAGTGACGCATCCTTGGCCGGCGTCGAACAGGTGCTCGCCAACCGCATCGGCCGCGAGACCATCCTGCGTGAAGCGATCGACGTTTTTGCCAAGACTGCACACTGCGACTTCATGATCTTTGACTGCCCGCCCTCGCTCGGCGTGCTCTCCGCCAACGCGCTCGTCGCCGCCGATCACGTGGTCATCCCGATGCAAGCGGAGTACTTGTCCCTTCAAGGCATGGCCAAGTTGATGGAGGTCATTCAACTGGTGCAAAAGCGCCTCAATCCAGCCCTCAAGGTCGCAATGGTGCTGCCATGCATGGTCGATGCGCGCACCAACCTGAGCATCGAGGTGCTACGCGAAATCGAGGCTCACTTTGGCAACCTGCTCGCCAAGGCGCGCATTCGCAACAACGTGAAGCTCGCTGAAGCACCAAGTTTTGGTCGCACTATTTTCGAACATGCACCCGGCAGCAATGGCGCGCGCGACTACGACAGTTTCGCTAAAGAACTGCTCCACATGCTCGGGGTAAAAGTTATTGCGGCCCCTGCGCAAAGTAAGAAAACAGCAGCGGCGAAGGCTGGGGCTTTATCGCCTATGCCGGGCGAAGCTGAGGGCTGATCGAGCGCACCTTCGGCGACTTAGACCTTTGGCGTGGGCGCTAGCACGCAAGTCGCCTGCGATTTTGGTCGATAGGGCAGCGTCCATGGATGCAAGCGACCGCGACCTGAATCTCGGCAAAATGCAGCACCTGCTTGGCAACTGCCTCGGACGTATCGATGCACACGCCAGTCAACTCCTCAACGCCGAAGTCTGGCAGGAGTTCGACAGCGTTGACGATGCGCTCGGCGACGAAACTGGGCAACTGCAAGAGTTGGTGAACTGCATCCTCGAAACGACGGAGTGCCAGACAAATGAGGACGCGGATCTCAATCGCGTGGTCGGCAACTGCGCCCGATCGATCGTGCAAGCGACCGGCCATCCGCTACTCGTGCGTCAACGGCTCGGCACGAACCTACCATTGGTCGCTTGTAGTGCTGGCATGTTGACCTGTGCCGTGCAGCGCGCACTCTCGCTCGCAGCCGCCCACGCCGGCAGTGGCGGCGAGTTGATCATCACCACCCGCAGCGAAGGGGATGATGTCCTGTTCGAGCTGCATTCAAGTCCCGGAGCCGCCGACACGCACCTGAAGGAGCGCGCGCTCACTTTGCGGGCATTCGTCGCGCAACTCCATGGCCGCTGCAATCTCGCGGTCGACACCGCAAGCGAGCTATGGCTGGTGTTTGAGCTGCCCATGGCTTTTGAGATCGAAGAACCCCGCTGAGTTCTGCTCTTGTCACAGGAGCTTGCCACACATGGCACCCCGCCTCGTAGCATGACGCACCATGCGTATCGGCATTGTGTGCTATCCCACCATCGGCGGCAGTGGCGTTGTTGCCACCGAGATGGCCCATTCTTTGGCACTCGGCGGTCATGAAGTTCATCTACTGAGCTACGACCGGCCAAGCCGAATGCGGCATGGCATCCCCCGGTTGCACTTTCATCAGGTGCAAGTTTCAGCTTACCCGCTGTTTCGCTACCCGCCCTACGACCTGGCGCTCGCCACGCGGATGCTCGAAGTGCACGAAGAAATCGGCATCGATGTCTTCCATGTCCACTACGCGATTCCACATGCGATCAGTGCCTACCTCGCACGCACGATGTGCGGCACGTGCTTCCCGTTCGTCACCACCCTGCACGGCACCGACATCACCGTGGTGGGCAGTGACCCGGCGTACACGCGACCGACGAAGTTTGCGATCGAACAGTCCGATGCGGTGACCGCGGTCAGCAAGTATCTGGCTGATGAGACTCGGGCCGTGTTCGGCGTGCAGCGTGAGATTCATGTCATCCCGAACTTCGTCGATGTGGATCGCTACCAGCCAGGCAAAGGCCCTCGCTGGCACCAACGCGCCAACCAAGAGCGCGTCCTTGTTCATGCTTCCAATTTTCGAGCAGTGAAGCGCACCGAGGATGTGGTTCGCGCATTTGCGCACATTCAACGGCAAATGCCGGCACGCCTGCTGCTCGTCGGCGATGGCCCCGATCGCGAGCAAGCTCTCACCATCGGCATCGAACTCGGTTGCCGTGCGTCGATCGAGCACCTCGGTGCGAAAGACAGCATTGAAGAGGTGCTCGCTGACGCGGATCTGTTTTTGTCAGCCTCGGAGACCGAGAGTTTTGGACTCAGCATGTTGGAGGCCATGAGCTGTGGCGTGCCATGCGTGTCGACGCGCGTCGGCGGTGTGGCCGAAGTGCTTGGGGATACCGGCGCGCTTACTCCATTCAACAATCCGGAAGCGATGGCACTCGCAGCGATGCCATTCTTGCAAGACGCTGCTTTCTATCGCCAGCAAAGTGAGGCTGTGCGCCGCCGCGCGGTCAAATACTTCTCTTCCGCGCAGGTGGTTGAGCAGTATCAGAATCTCTACACCAAAATCATTGGTCGCAACGGATGCTGATGAGTGCCGTAAACGCGCCAAACTTCTTCCTCGATCACAACGCTGGCTCGATTGTGGATCCGCGCGTACTCGAACGCTTCCTCGAGGTCGAGCATCGCTGCCCAGGCAACCCTTCGAGCCTGCATGCCGGTGGCCGCCGCGCGCGCAACGAGGTTGAGACGGCAAGACAACAAATCGCAACGGCGCTCTTTGTCGCGTTGGAAGATGTGCTGTTTACGTCGGGTGGCACCGAGTCCAACAATCTCGCCGTGCGCGGCCTGGGTGCTCTTCACTTGCCCGTCCTGCTTGGCGAAGTCGAACATGCTTCGGTGCGAGAGCCGGCAGAACAACGCGGCATCGTCACATGGCAACTCGACAGTAACGCACGCATAGCGATCTCCGAACCAGTCACACCTGTTGGCCTCGCTTGCCTGGTGCACGGCCAAAGTGAAGTAGGCACCATCCAAGACGTAGCTGCCGCTGCGCAACTGTGCGCAAAGCTTGGCATCCCACTGCATGTCGATGCCGCCCAGTCCCTTGGTCGTATCTCTGTGCGCGCAGCGTGTGCTGCCGCCACTTCGATTGCGTTCTCGCCGCACAAGGCAGGCGGTCTACGTGGTACCGGATTGTTGGTCGTGCGACACGCAACGGAACGCCTACTGCCACTGCTGCGCGGTGGTGGCCAGGAACGCGGCTTACGTTCTGGCACAGTCAGTCCAGCACATGCGGCTGCCACTGCGTTGGCGATTGAGTTGGCGATTCTTGAGCAACCGATGCGAGCTGAAAAAATGGCCGGCGCACGATCCGCGTTCGAACAAACCTTGCGGAGCCTCAATCCCTTGTGGGTCGCGTTGACACCACCAACAAGTCTGCCAAATACTTTTCTGTTGCAGGTGTTGAACGTCGATGGCCGCAGTCTTTTGCCAGCTCTTGATCTTGCAGGAATCGCAATTTCGCAAGGTTCCGCATGCTCTTCAGGCTCACCGCTACCACCACGCGTATTGCTTGCAATGGGGCTGAGTGCGGATCAGGCGCGCTGCTGCATTCGAGTCAGCTTTGGGCCAAATGATGACTCGAACTTCGGCGCGCGAGCTGCCGAATTATTTTCCCAAGTTATTGCGCGAGTGCAGAAAAAAAATTGACCGGCGCTTGATGCTCTCAAGTCGTTATTCCTACAAGCACATCAGTCATTTCACCAACTAGGGATCGATCTCAGAAAAAAACATGTGGCCGAAGTGTTGGCATGTTTGCTCGGGGTCGGTACAGAAAGCACTCACGTGGAATGTTACTGCGGCTAGCCTGGCCGTAGTGATTCTACGATCAGCCCTCTCTGTCGCGTAACCGCCGCCCTTCCCCCAGATGGGCGTCGCTCACCGACCACCAATTCTCCACATGGTGGATTCCCCGTCTGTTGAGCTCGGCCTCAAAGCCGAGCCAAACCTGCAAGAGCTTATTTTTACCAAACTCTTCGCCAAGATCCGGCGCGAACAGTTTGAAACTTGGTTCAAGTCCCTGCGCATCTGCCGCATGGACGACGGAGAAATGGAGTTTTCGGTCACTAGTCAATTTGTCCGCGACTGGATCCAAAAAAACCACCTGCCCACGTTGCAGGAAGTCGCCAACATCGATGGCAAGTCGCGCAAGCTCTTACTTGCGGTCCGCAACGAGGATGGCTGGGACAGCCTTGCCTTTCTTGGCGCAAATGCGACCGTCCGGCTGGCTGAGAACCGCATTGTCGAAGGTGCCGAGCCACCGCGTTTTGCAGAGGCGCGAGGCGTGCCCCCCGCTGGCATGCCCCCCAGTGGCAGGGCACTTGGCCAAAGCGTGCACGAACACAAGCTGCGTAGGGCTCAACTCAATCCAAACTACACCTTCGATAAGTTCATCGTGGGACCATGCAACCGATTGGCGCACGCAGCCACACTTGCCGCCGGTGAAAATCCGGGTTCGGCATACAACCCGTTGTTCATCCACGGCAACGTCGGCCTTGGCAAGTCGCACTTATTGCAAGCCATCTGCCAAAACGTGATGAAGCAGACCCCGCAAGCGCGGGTGCTCTACCTTTCCTGTGAGGACTTCACCAACACGTTCATCAACGCAATCCAGAACAACGCGCTCGATGAGTTCCGAAACTTCCACCGCAGGGTGGACGTGTTGGTCATCGACGACATCCAGTTCCTTGCGAGCAAGGACAAGACGCAAGACGAGTTCTTCCACACGTTCAACGCGCTCTACGACGCACAAAAGCAGATCGTCATGTCCTCGGACCGGCCGCCGGTCGATATCCCGACGATCGAAGAGCGCCTGGTGTCGCGCTTCAAGTGGGGCTTGGTCGCAGAGATCGAGGCACCATGCTTTGATACCCGCGTTGCAATCGTGCGGCGCAAGGCCAAGGGCCGTGGCGTTGATTTAACTGAAGAAGTCGCCAACTACATTGCCGAGCGCGTCACAGTCAACATCCGCGAGCTCGAAGGCGCCGTGATCAAGGTCGTTGGCGTTGCCGCGATCACTGGTCGCCCAATCTCCCTCCAGCTAGCCGAAGAAGCGCTGCGCGGTGTCGCCGTTACGCGACTTGCACTTGTGTCGGTAGATGATGTGATGGGCCTGATCACGGCAGAGTTTGCCCTTTCGGCTCGCGACCTCACCGGCAAGAGCCGGACGCAGGCGGTAAGCCTGCCACGCCAGATCGCGATGTTTTTACTGCGCGAACACACCGAGATGTCGCTCGAAGACATCGGCCGGATATTTGGCAACCGCGATCACACCACCGTACTTTACGCGGTAACCAAAATCCGAGATCGCACCCAGACCGACCGGATGTTCAAGGACATGCTGGATGGACTTGGCGCGCGCCTAATGGGGCGCCAGCTGCGCTGATTTCCGCATCCCGCGGCAGGCAGGTTGTCTGATCTAGCAACCGGGCCGGTCTAGTTCACGGCTTCGGTGCTACATGGGGTCATGTCGGTAGCTGCGCTTTACGGTGCTACGTGGCCATGTCGCTTTTCTACTGCCCGCCGATCCCTTGAGTGGCCAACCTGCGGCCGCTGCTTCTTTTGACGCTAAGGACTAGCCGGTCACTGTCTGTCCAGCAGCTAGGGGCGCAATGTGTCACAAAGCCAGTGGTAAGCCTTGTAGTCCACTGCAGTGGATCGTCGGAGAACTCTTGGGACTTATCGACATCCAGACATGAGCCATCAGATAAGCACTAGTTCGATGTTGAGATGTGAACTAGTTCGGATTGATTTCCAATCGTTTTCCCCTGCGCCGCGAATGCGTAGGAAGCCCATATCTACGGGGTTTCCAAGTCGATCCGGGTGCCTGTTATCGCTACCATTTCACACTTCAAACGGCACGGATGAAGAGTGAAGAGAGAGTACTTCTCTCATAACTCTCAGAGTCCGTGTTGCAGCGATCAGACAGTCTCAGGCTTCTCAAGATCCGACCCTTTCGACATAGCAGCGATGAAGATCCTTTGTGACCGCACTCAGCTTCAAGAAGCTTTCGCCATCGTTAGTTCAGTGGTCCCCAGCAAGACCACGAAACCGATTCTGCAGAACGTTCTGCTGACGGCAAACGAGAACGGCATCACTTTGTTTGCCACGGATCTTGAGATGGCCGTAAAGGTCCAACTTGAGGCCGTCAAGGTGACTAAGGAGGGCAAGGTCTTGCTTCCGGCCCGCGAGTGCGCAGCCCTGCTGCGTGAGCTATCGGACCCGACAGTGACCTTGGACAGCACCGACATGCGCTGTCGCATCGAAAGTGGTGGCGGCTCTTTCGTTTTGCTTGGCGAAAACCCGGCCGACTTCCCAGAGGAGGCAAAAATCAAGCCTGGCCGCGGCATGAAGATGCCAGCAGGTCGCTTGCTGCAGATGATCAAAGAAACAGCATTTGCTGCTGCGCGCGAAGAAACCCGCTACGCCATCAACGGCGTGATGATGGACTTTGGTGGTAGCTGTCTGCGGATGGTGGCAACCGATGGCCGGCGACTTTCGATCAGCTACTACAATCTCGATGGCGGCAAGGGTGAGTTCAAGGCATTGGTGCCAGTGCGAGCGCTAGCGACCTTGGCTCGTGCGATCCCCGACAGCAGCAAGGAAGAACTCACCATCTCAGTCGGCGATAAACAGATCGAGTTTGCTTTCGGCAAGGCGCACTTGCTGAGCCAGCAGCTGGAGAGTCGCTTCCCTGATTACGAAGGCGTCGTGCCCAAAGCCGCAGACACCACGGTCGAAATCAATCGCTCGATGCTGGAGAGCAGTTTGCGCAAGGCAGCGATTCTGTGCTCCGACGATCTGCGCATGGTCCGGTTTGAGGTTCAAGAAAGTGCGCTGCGTCTGACCGCCGAGAGCAACTCGCGCGGTCGCGCCGACGTATCGATGGACATCACCAAAAAGGGCGCGGGCGGTTCAATCAATTTCAACCCGGACTACATTCTCGAAGCGCTGCGGGTCTGCAACCTAGACAGTGTGCGCCTCGATATGTCAGACGACTCGATGCCAGCAAAGTTCACCCTGGGTGAGTCCTTCACCTACATCGTAATGCCGATCAGCGGCACCTAAGCTCACAGGTATCCGACGCAGTGCCCGACCCTCTTCCCGCAGGCGACTTGCTGCGGCAGATCATGAAGCAAGCCAACCGCGAACGCGGCAAGGGCGCATACTCAGAGGCGCTGGATCGCATCCTGCCGGAATCACAACGACCGCATTGCGAGGTCCTTGGATTTCGTAATGGCAAACTCACACTTGAAGTTCAATCGGCGCCGCTCTTCGCGGAGTTGACGGGCTTCCGCCGCGAAGAATTGCGGCGACGCATTAACGAACTCGTCCAAGATCGACCAGTAGCCCAGTTACAATTCAGACTGGGAGGAACGGGACATGTCTGACACCAATATGCAGTCACTGCAAACTTACGACGCCAGTTCCATCAAGGTGCTCGAGGGCCTCGACGCGGTTCGAAAGCGCCCGGCCATGTATATCGGCGACCTTCAATCGAAAGGCTTGCACCACCTTGTCTGGGAAGTCGTGGACAACTCAGTTGACGAAGCGCTCGCAGGCAAAGCCAACCGGATCGATGTGCGAGTCCATACCGATGGCTCGATCTCGGTGAAGGACAACGGTCGCGGCATTCCCGTCGACATGCATGAGAGTGGTGCGCCAGCGATCGAAGTGATCCTGACCAAGCTCCACTCGGGTGGCAAGTTTGACAAGTCGAGCTACAAGGTCAGTGGCGGCCTGCACGGCGTCGGCGTCAGTTGCGTAAACGCACTCTCTGAGCCGTTTGAGGTTGAGGTCATTCGCGACGGCAAGGTGCATCGTCAGACCTACTCCAAGGGTGAGAAAGCCAGCGAGTTGATGGTCATCGGCAAGGCGGAAGGTTCCGGCACGATGATCCGGTTCAAGCCGGACCCGACGATCATGGAGGCCGTCGAATTTTCATTCGATGTGCTCCGCAAACGCCTGCGCGAACTTGCCTACCTGATGGGTAGCACCAACCTCAACATCACGCTCGCCGACGAGCGCACCAACAAGTTTGAGGAATACAACTTCCCCGCCGGCCTGAAGGACTTCATCGCCGACCTAAATGTTGGCAAGAGTCCGCTGCACCGTGATGTCGTTTACATCAGCAAGGAAATGCCGAGTGAGCAGGACCCTGAGAAGATCTATGGGGTCGAACTCGCACTGCAATACACCGACGGCTACAACGAAAACGTCTACTCGTTCGTCAACAACATCAACACGATCGAGGGCGGCACGCACCTTGTTGGCTTCCGCACCGCGTTTACTCGGGCGCTCAACAACTGGGCGCGCAACGAGAAGTTCTTGAAGGAAAAGGATCCGATCCCGTCTGGCGAGGACTTCAAGGAGGGGCTCGCTGCGGTGTTATCCGTGAAGGTCCCGGACCCACAGTTTGAGGCTCAGACCAAGATCAAGCTCGGCAATCGCGAGGCGCAGTCGATCGTCGAAACGATCGTTGGCGAAGGTTTGCGCACCTTGTTTGAGGAGTCGCCGGCGATCGCGAAGGCAATCTTTGGCAAGGCGATGGATGCGTTGCGTGCCCGCGAAGCTGCGCGTAAGGCTCGCGACATGGTGCGTCGCAAGTCGGCACTCGAAGGCGGTGGCCTACCAGCAAAACTCTCCGACTGTCAGAAGGGAACGCCGCGCGATGAAGCAGAGTTGTTCCTCGTCGAAGGTGACTCTGCAGGCGGCACAGCCAAGCAGGGACGGATGAGCCACCAAGCGATTTTGCCCCTACGAGGCAAGATCTTGAACGTCGAAAAGGCGGCGGTGGACAGCATCCTCGATCACGAGGAAATTCAAATCATCGTCAGTGCGATCGGCACGGGCTTCCTCACCGAAGAGTTTTCCCTCAAGGATCTGCGCTATGGCAAGGTCATCATCATGACCGACGCAGATGTGGATGGCAGCCACATCCGCACGCTGCTGTTGACGCTCTTCTATCGGAAGATGCCGGAGCTCGTGATGCGTGGTTACGTCTATGTGGCGCAGCCGCCGCTGTATCGCTTGAGCAAGGGCAAGACCGAGCGATATGCGGTCACAGAAGATGACAAGGTCGAATACATGGCCGAGCTTGGCCTTGGCAATGTCAGCTTGCAGCAAATCGGCGGTAAAAAGTTTGTTGCCCGCGAACTCAAAAACCTGGTCGATGCGGTCGGCAAGGTGATGAACATCGAACAGCGAATGCCTGCTGAGGGCACTGTGCCGTTTCCTGAGTTCATCGCCGAAGCTCGCATGCCTGACTGCGATCTCCCCGCTTACTACATAGTGAAAAAAGGCAAGGGTGCCTTCCTCGACACTGAGGCGCAACTTGGTGCAGAGTTGGCGAGGCTGAAGGCCGCGAAGGGCAGCGAACTGGTTGTTTACGAAGGTTCGGACTCTGCCTGTCGGCGCGAGCATGCAGACGTCGAGATCTATGCCCTGTTGGCCGGTCGCGATTTGAAGCCGCGTTTGAAGAAGCTTGTCGACCTCGGAATCACACTCGACACAGTCCGCGTCGGCGACAAGCCGACCTGGGAAGTGCAGACTGGCGACGAGAAGAAACAGGTGCATGGACTCATCGAGGCCGCAGCCTCGATCAGCAAGGCATGCGAAAACGCGGTTGAGATCTACCGCTACAAGGGCCTCGGCGAGATGAACCCGTCGCAGTTGTTTGAGTCGACAATGGACCCGTCGCGACGCACCCTAAAGCGCGTCAGCGTCAGTGACATGGTTGAGGCCGACAAGATGTTCACCGTGCTGATGGGACCCGAAGTCGAGCCTCGGCGTGAGTTCATCGAGAAGCATGCATTGGAAGCAACTAATCTCGACTTCTGATCACGCGGCACGACCCTTGGGCTAAAGCGGCGGCTTGCTCGTGGCCCTAGTTTTAGAACTTCGTCAAATATTTGGCAGCGCCCGCGCAGTTGTCGGGCGTGCGCCGGCAGACTGGTGCCGCCATAAAGAGGCACACTTTGCGATGCGACTCGCCGTATGAGTTGCCTGACAACTGGATTGTTGACTCGGCCATTGTGGCCCGCATCCGAGGACCATGCATTCGACTCGCTACCTGTTCGGTCTCCTGATCCTGTTGCTGACAACTTTCGGAGCGGCATCGCTCTGGCGGATGTTCAACAGAGCAGAAGTGCAAAAGGGCATCAGCCTGTCGGTTGAGTTCCACGATGCGCATGGCCTTCGGCTTGGTGCAGACGTTCGTTACCGTGGGGTTGCGGTTGGCATGGTTTCGTCGGTGCAAATCATCGCGGATGGCAGCAGCGCGATCGTTGGGTTGCAGCTTGATCCAGAAGGTGCCGCCCAGGCCTGCGTGAACAGTGTTTTTTGGATCGTGTCGCCGCGCTTCGCTGGACTTGCGAGTGGCATCAGCGGACTCGACACGCTGGTGCGCGATACCTACATCGCGTTTGTCACGCCGCATGAACGCGGCTCACTGTTGCACAAAGGCACCGTGTTTGGCGGCTCAGAAAGGCCGCCCGTGCAGAGTGATAAAGAGGCGCTTGCGCCGCTGATTCACGGTGATCTGCTGATGACGTTGTTGGTGCCCGAGAACCACAACTTGAAGGTTGGCTCGCCGGTGATCTTTCGCGGGACCACCACCGGCGAGGTGCGAAGTGTTGGGCTTGCCGAGGACGGCACGCATGTCGAGTTGGAATTGCGGATAGCGCACGCCTACCGAAAGACGGTCACCGACAGGAGCGCGTTCTGGGTGGCGCGGCCGCAACTGTCCGGCGCCTTACTCACTGGATTTAGCGTCGCCGACGTCAATGCGTTGTTGCAGCCGTTCGTCAATTACTACACCCGGCCTGGTGAAGGTGTCATGGTGGAAGACGGCTATTGCACTGCCGCTGCCACCGCTCGGCCCGACGCGGAATCGGACGAGGTGCCAAATAGTGCCCTGCAGCCAAAGCTCAAGGGGGGTCAAGTCGACAATGATCCGGTGGTGTTGGTGCGCATCGTCTACACCGCAGTTGAGCAGGATTTATTTAGCCCATCAGATGCAGTGCATCACGAAGGCACCGGCGTGTTGTTTCTCGACGGCAGCGGCCGTCCGGCGGTGCTTGTGCCGCGCAGCGCCGCGGATGGCAACTACACAGAGTCAGATCCTTTTGATGGCGATCCAGAGATCGCAGAAGAGCAGATCAAAGTATTGGTGCCGAGCGGGCCGGTGTTGCGCGCGCACCGCATATGGATCGATCCGCATGGGCGCGACCTTGCGGTGCTTGTGCTCGAAGATGCGCCTCCCGACCTGCGCATCACACCCGCGGATCGACTTTCGTTTGACGAGGCAAAAAGCGACGGCCTCGCGGCCAAGGTTCGCGCCGTGCGTGGCGACGGCGCAGCGAGGCCGCAGGTCGATGTGCAACTGCCGAAGGTAAAGCCAGACCTAGACCTTTATCGCGGCGGTCCAGTGCAGGTCGATGGGGTGGTCATCGGGCTCTATGGTCAACGAGCAAGGCATGAAAGCGAGTCGATGATCGTGCCGCTCGATAGCGTGCCGGTAGATTTGCGCCCCAAGGGTTGATTGCCATGCCCGCACCATTCTGGGAACTGCGCCGCTTCTCACTTGCGCATCGACGTGACGGAGAATGGCTGCTTGAAAATGTGGACCTCACCATTCCAGCTGGCGGCTTCTACCTGTTGGTTGGTGCGAGTGGCGGCGGCAAGTCGAGTCTGATGCGCCTGTCAGCAGGGTTACTCGAGACGCGCGAGCCGGAGCTTCACACGCAGGGTGAAATGTTCTGCCTCGGTACTGCTGTACAGCGCGGGATGCCAAAAGAACTGCGCCACCGGATCGCCGCAGTGCTGCAGGAAGAGGGCTTGTTTGATGAACTGACACCGCGGCAAAACATCGAGCTGGCACTTCGCACCGTTGGCCGCAGCCTCAAACTTGCACCTGCATTACTAGCTCAGGTCGGCCTTGATCCGGTGCCTGAGCAGACGACGCAGCTTTCAGGTGGACAGCGCAAGCGGCTCGCGGTCGCACGCGCGCTGGTTGGCGAGCCGGAGGTGCTGTTTTGTGACGAGCCGACAGCAGGTCTCGATCCTGCGGCAGCACGCAAGATGGCGGAGTTGCTGTGCGAGAGTCAAAAGCGCACGCCGCTTGCCACTACCGTTGTTATCACCCATGACATTGCTGCGTTCAAAGGCCTAGTGGATGGCGTGATCGAACTTGACCCAACGCAGCGCACGCTCCGACTGGTCGCGTTGGGCGCAGTTGAGCTTTTGTCGAAAGTGCCGCGAGTGCCGTTGCGTCCCGCAGCCAAGGGCGATGGGGATGAATTGCTGCACGGTGTAAAACGGCAACTGCTGCAGCTTGCAGCCATCGGCGAAACGTTGGTTGAGTCCGTGCTCCGTCTGCCACCGGTCGAAATCGGCCAGGTCCTACGCACAACCCTGCAGTGCTCACTGAGTCCGCTGGCATTCGTTGCCGCAGGGACCGCTGTGATCGGCGGTCTCGCAACCTTCTTCGCGCTGCGCAACAACCCGATGCAAGGCGCATTTGAGAGCGCGCTGCTTGGTGGCACAGGCAAGGTTTTGATCGCGGTGCTGGTGCCATTGCTCAGCGGTTTTTTCTTCACCGCCCGCGTCGCAGCAGGCGCGGCGGCAAGGCTTGGCACGATGAAGCGCAATCAGCAGGTTTTTGCGCTTGTGAGCATGGGCATACGACCATCTGACTATCTGCTGACACCACTGGTGTGGGGCATGGTGCTGGCGATGCCGATCGTCACGTTCGTTGGTGTGGTTGCGGCATCGTTCGCCGCGATGCTTGCGAGCGAAGTCGTAGCGGGAACCTCGTCGGCCGGCTGGGCCAGCGCATTTTTTAGTCATGTTGACGCGGCGGATCTGCGCGTGGTCGTAGTCAAGGCGGCGTTGTCAGGCTACCTAGTGGCGGTCACCTGCTATCACCTTGGCATTGGTCCCAAGCGATCGGGCGCTGAGGTGGGCGATGCCGTCAACCGCGCCATCGTTATAGGCATGAGCCTTGTACTGCTGGTGCACGCGTTGCTTACGTTTGTTGTCTATGCCTGAGCCAACCTTGGCATCGAAGGCTCAAGATTGATTGGTTATCTAGCCGATGCAGTGGTTGTGAAGGGACTCGAAAAGTTGACGTCGGTCCGTCTAGCGGAAGTGATCACGCAGAAGAACGTTGTTCCTGCGGAGGCGATCACGGACGCACTCTATTCGCAGGATAAATACGGCGAGCCATTCGTGCAGACGCTCGTCAGTGCAGGCCATATTACGGAATGGGATCTCGCCAAGCTGGTGGCCGAGAACTTCCAACTGCCGTTCTTGATGGCGAGCAACTACCACATCTCAGAAGAGGCGAAGAAGCGAATCTCTGAGAAGGTGTTGTTCGAGCACTTGATCGTGCCGCTCGACTTGTTCGATGATGTGCTTTGCATAGTCATGCCGATTCTTACATCGTTCGAAACGATGATGAAGGTGCAGAAGGAGTGCAAGGTCGAGGTCTACCCATACGTCGGTCTCGTCTCCGAGAACAAGAAGGTGCTCGGCACCCTCTTCCCAGAATTCAAGACCTGGTTTGATGCGGACCACAAGCGGCGTGAGCAGCGCGCGACAGCTCGCGCCAATGGTGGTGGCGGAAGCGGCAAGGACGCAGTGGGCGATTGGATGAGCATTTTCGATGCTGGCGACCAAGCGATCCAAGACACTCTCAAGCCCGCAAAGAAGCTGCCGCCGCGTCGCTGAGGTAGGGCCGCTTCAGTGTGACTTTGGCGGCTCGATAGGCGGCGCCGCCGTCGGCTCGATTGCTGGCTCGGCCTCAGTTATTGGCTGCATTGGAGCGTCTGCTGAGTGGTCGACAGGCGCTTCAGCTAGCGGCGATTCGCCCGCAATGGACTGCATGCCCTGCTCGGCAAGTTGGCGCACGGCGTTGGCCGGGTCCATCAGCACGCGCGGCACGGCGGCTACTCGCCGAATATCGTACAGAGTCTCTTGCACCGTTTGCTTGAGGTCGCGAACCGACGACTCGCGGTCAATCTGATCCTTGAAATCATTCATTCCGCGGCGCAGTTGAGCGACCACGTTGCCGACCTTGCGGCCCACCTGCGGCAGGTCACGGCCATACATCAGCAAGCCGATCACTAGAAGGATCAGCATCTCGCTGCCGCCGATCATGTCGAGGAAGGAAAGCACTCTGGCCAAGTATAGCGCAACAAGCGCGTGGCGGGTTTGTGGATCCGCGGGCCGTTTTTCTTTATGTTGCTCCGCCCATTCCAGCGGACAGCCATGAGTGACAAGCCAATTTTCGCCATCGAACGGCTCACCAAGAGCTACCAGAACAAGAAGCCTGTGCTGAAGGACATCAGTCTGGTGTTCCTTGAGAACGCGAAGATTGGCGTCATCGGTCAGAACGGCGCCGGCAAGTCGACCCTGCTCAAAATCATGGCCGGGGTAGACAAGGAGTTTGACGGTGTTGCGCGCCTCGCCGAGGGCAAGACCGTTGGCTATGTGCCGCAGGAGCCGAAGCTCTGGGAGGGCAAAACGGTGCGCGAAAATGTGGAGCTCGCGGTCGAGCCGATCCGCGCCCTGCTTCTGCAGCACGAAGATCTGAGCATGAAGCTCGGTGAGGATCTCAAGCCTGCTGAGATGGATAAGGTCATGGCGGATCTTGAGCGACTGCAGACTGAAATCGAAGCTAAGGATGCGTGGGAGATCGATCGCCACATCGAAACCGCGATGACCAAGCTGCATTTGCCGGCTGGCGACAAGCTAGTCAACGCTTGTTCTGGCGGTGAACGCCGTCGTGTTGCGCTCTGTCGCACGTTGCTCGAGCACCCAGATTTGTTGTTGCTCGACGAGCCAACCAACCACCTGGATGTCGAAACCGTTCGCTGGCTCGAAGAGACGTTGAGCAACTACAAGGGCGCCGTCGTGGTCATTACCCATGATCGCTTTTTCCTCGACACCGTTGTCGGTTGGATGCTTGAGGTCTGGCACGGCAAGACGATCCCCTACCAGGGCAACTATTCGCAATATCTGATTCAGCGGCAGAAGCGCATGGAGAGCCAGGAGCAGTCTGAGCAGAAGCGTGCGAAGTTCCTTGAGCGGGAGCTCGAGTGGATTCGCATGAATCCGAAGGCGCGCACCACCAAGAACAAGGCGCGGCTCAACAACTACGACAAGATGCTCACCCAGGAGGTTGAGGAGAACGATGACACGGTCGAACTGCACATCCCTGCCGGCAAGCGGCTTGGCGAGACCGTGGTTCGCTTCGAGAAGGTCAACTTTTCCTACGACGGCACGAACAACGTCGTCGAAAGCCTCACGTTTGAAATGGCCCCTGGCGACATCCTCGGCATCGTTGGTCCGAATGGGACGGGCAAGACCACGTGCCTGAAGCTCATCACTGGCAAGCTGCAGCCGCAGAGCGGTCGCGTGGTGGTAGGCCAATCGGTCGAGTTGTGCCATGTCGATCAGGAGCGTGAGACGCTCGATCCGACAAAGACTGTGTGGCAGGAGATTGCCGACGGTCAGGACCTGATCAAGCTCGGCAAGATCGAGATCAATAGCCGTAGCTATGTAGCAAAGTTCAACTTCACCGGTCCGGACCAGCAGCAACTTGTGGGTTCACTTTCAGGTGGTCAGCGCAATCGCGTGCAGCTCGCCAAAATGCTGCGCCGCGGTGGCAATCTGATCCTGCTTGATGAGCCCACCAACGATCTCGACCTCGACACGCTGCGCGTACTCGAGGAGGGCATTCAAGAGTTTCCTGGTTGCATGGTCGTAGTTTCCCACGACCGATATTTTTTGGATCGCATCTGCACCAAAATCATCGACCTCGGCAACTACGAGCCCGGCAAGTATCTTGACAACTTGTGATGTTAGCTTTGTTCTGTAGGGTGCGGGAAGGCGTGTAACGCCTCCCAACCCAACCCAACCCCAACCGCGATATGACTTTGCTCAGTACTTTTTTTCGCACCGTGCTGGCCGTCACAATTTGTGCCGCTGCCAGTTTTGCTCAGGACAAGATCACGCTCATCAACGGCGACGTTTTGACGGGCCAGCTCAAAAGCATGGCCGATGGCAAGCTCGTCCTTGGCAGCGGCATCCTTGGTGACATCACGATCCCCATCGCGAATATCGCCAATATCGCCACTGCAGCTCCGGTTGAACTGCTGACGAAGCAAGGAGAGCTTCTGAAGCGGCGCATTGCGGCGATCGAGAGTGGCAACTTGAAGCTTGAGGGTGAAGGCCCAGTGGTTCCAACGCTGACCATTGCAAGCCTCGCCAAGATCAATCCGCCGGCCCGCGTTCCGGAATCTTGGACTGGCTCACTGACAATCGGTGGCAGTTTGAGTTCGGGCAACACGGAGCGCCGCGCAATAGGTGCCGCGGTCGATGCGGTGCGTCGCAGTGAATCGGATCGCATCAACTTTGATGCGTCATGGGACTACGCGGAGGACAAAAAGTTCGACGACCCGAGTACGCCAGCGGTCAACGAAGAGCAATGGAATCTGACGCAACGCCGCACGGGTGCCGGGCTCAAATACGACCGATTCATTAGCCAGAGTAAGGACTTTTACTGGCTGGTAAACTCCCGCGTGCTCGGTGACGCACTTGCTGACATCAGCCTGCGTTATACGGCGGGTGCTGGTCTTGGTTATCAGGTCGTGGATACGGATACGACCAATCTGCAGTTCGAGTCCGGTCTCTCCTACTTCAACGAGAGCTACGTCTCTACTACGCCGCCCAATGATTACGTGGCAGCGCGTATTGCCTACAAGGTCACCTACAAGTTTAGCGACACGCTGCGCATCATGAATGGCACCGAAGCGTACCCGAGCATCGAGAACTCAGAGGACATCTACTTTCAGATGAGCAGCAAGCTGCAGGCCAACCTGACCAAGTCCATGATCGCGCAGATCGGCTGGGTCTGGGACTATGACAACACGCCAGCGCCAAGCCGTGACCGTAATGACAATATCGTGCTGTTGTCGGTCGGCTGGACATTCTGACGAACCGCTGTGATCACCAGTCGCCGGTGGTGATCACCAGCCGGTCACCAGCCTGCGGCGGCGCGTTGCTGGAAGTTGCTTCTGCTGTTAGGCCCGCCGCGCTCGGGTGCGTGCAGCATGCCGGGTAGCCTTGGTTCAAAGTTGACGTTGAACGAGACTTGGTCTTCGTAGTTGTCGAAGTTGACCCCGAAGGTGATCGAGTAGTCGTGATCGCGGCGGATTAGTGCCGTGGTGTAGTTGAGGAACTCTTGGGCTGCCGGGTCGTATTGGCCGGCGCCGTAGATGTGCCAGCGATCGTAGAGCGAGGTGCTGGCGCCGAGGCCGACCGCGGCGTCAGTCTCGCTGTCACTGTGATAGTCCAGGGTCCAGTCACAGCCGATCACTTTGCCAAACTGGATCTCGGTGTCGAGCGCGCGCAAGCCTTGCTGCCAGTCGTGTTCGCCGTAGATGTTGTAGGCGAAGTTCTCGAATGGGATCCAGTAGGCGCGCGGGCGGAGGCGGAAGTCGTAGTAGGCGAGGCCAAGTTGCTCGCCTTCGTTGTCGCGCGAAGCATCTGGCCAGAAGTCTTGCGCAAGATTGAGAAAGATGAAGTCGTAGGTGACGGGCTTCAGTTCGCCGCCTTCCATGCGCTCCAGCAGGTTGCGCACCTCGCAGCGAACAAGATTCTGTTCTGTTAGCGCATCGTCCTGATCAAACTGGAAGAACATGTCCGGCTGACCATCAACATGAAACCGATCCGCAAAAGTGACGATCGGGGAGATCACATGCCGCATGGCCTGCGCAGCACCTTCAGCGTCGAGCCAGTTAAAGGTGCGCTGGAAGCGCATGCCGGCACGCACGCCAGCCGAGAACGCTAGCCGCGAATAATCGCCGCCCGCCTCGGTCTCGTCGTAAAAGGTCAACTCTGTCGCCGCAAACGGGCGGAGGTTGAGCGGGCCCAATTGGAATGGCGCCGAAAGCTCGACTGCTTGATCGATTCGCAGCGTGGTATCCGGGTTTCGATTCTCTGGTGGTGTCCGGCCGAAGCGCGAATCGTATTTGAAGCGGCGCTGGCCAACCTCAGTTGCCGTATCGAGCACGATCGGCGTGCCCCACGGCGTATTGGCGATTGGTTGCGAAATAAGGTTCAGTGTCGCGAGCGGTAGTTCCTCAATGAAGCTATTCGCTAATGCGCGGTTGCTTAGGTAGCTAAACGTGTCGATGTTGGTGCGTGCGCCGATCGTGAAAAGCACGTTGTTCGAGCCGGAGTGGAGATACACGCTCGATTCTGGCCGCATGAGGCCGCGGTAATCCCCGCCGAAGAACTCAGAATATACTGCTGGATCACTAGCATGGAACGCAAGCAAGTCGACATGCGTGTCCGTGCCGAGAAAGAACTTGTTCTCGGTGCGCAACATGTTCCGGTCGCGCGTGTCGATGGTCGTTCCATCGATGTAGTCCAAGATCTCGCGGCGATTAGGACCATTATCATCGAGGTAGTAGCCCTCGAGGCTGCCGCGATAGAGGCCTTCGGCGCGGTAATCAACCTTGCTGCCAAACGGGGCACCGCGTCGTTCAATCAATCCAGCATCGAGGGTCCAGTCACCGCGAAACTCATTAGCCGAGTGGCCAGTAAGCCATTCGTGAGCAGCCCCACCGACCTTGTTCCACGAAGTCCCCACCTCAATATTTGCGAGCACGCCATCATTGCCTGAGTAGCCGATCGAGGCGCTGCGGATCGGCAGGCTGGTTTGCTCCCCTGTGAAAAAATGCGCATCGGGGAGCGGCAGCACATTGGTGCCGCTAAACTGCAAGGTGCTGCCGCGGCTGAAGACCTCGAACTGCGTACCGCTTTCGACGATTTCCAATTCGCCGCTCAGCACCGCTAGGTGTGGCTGGCCAGCATCGCAAGTCGTGAAGGTTAGATTGCGACCGGCCCAGCGCTTCCCTTGTTTTTCGATTTGCTCGCCGCGCACAGACATCGTCTCGAAGCCGCCGCCGCGCAACGCGGTGCGATAACGCAGTTCCGCGCCTTCGATCACCATGCGGTCGTCTTGTGGTGAGATCCACAGGCGACGACAGCGCGCAACTTCTACCCCTTCGCGAATCACGATCACGTCGCCTTCAAAGTAGAGAAAGCGCGGCACAGCGAAGAGGTCGCGGTCGCTTTCCGTTGCGGGCTTCGGCGACTGCCCTAGCGCCTGCATAAATTCGTTGACGCGAGCGTGCATCGCTTCCGGCGAAAGATTGCGACGTGGCTCCGGCGGATCGATACCGCGGCGCGGCGGGCTTTTACTGCCGTCAGTCCTTGCCACCCGACTGCGCGTAGCTTCCCGATCGCTCTGCAGCATTCCAGATGCGCCGCGAATCTCGATCTTCAGCGACGGCCATGCGAAGTGGAAGCCGCCATAGAAGATCGTCTCGGTGAAGTCGCCTTGCGATTCGATACTGCCAAAGGCATAGGTGAGTTCGTAGGGCGAAGCCTGCGCAGCTTGCTGTTGCGCATTGGCGTGCACAGCAGTCATCACTGCTAGGGCGATCACCGTTTTAGCGCGATGGCTCATCGGCTCTCGTCGGTCCTCGGCGCCTGTCCGAATCCGCCAAACCAGGTGCGCACGGAGTAGTTGACGTAGTTAGCTTCGATGCGGCGCGCACGATAGTGGCGACTGCCAAGACGAACCTCTGCGCCTTGCGGGTCGACGGCAGTGCAGCGTTTTTGGCGCATATCGATTTCCACCTGGTCACTATGCGCGGTCAGCTCTTGCCATTCGATCGTGACGCTGCCTTTGGCCTCGACCAGTTCGACGCTGCCGGTTTCCGGCGAGCGCTTGACCGACAAGCGTTGCGCATCAACGCTCATACCGTGCTCGTCCTTCTTGCCATCCGGCAACAGGCTGTAGGCCTTCACGGGCCCGTGGAACAGCACGCTCGTAGGCGTCACTTCGATTTCGCTCGCACACTCGGCATGTAGATGCGCGAGCGGTTCGGTGCTTGGTTTGCGCGGATCGCTCAGTTCGAGAGTTGGCGGGAGTTGCTCGCCGCCATCGACGAAGGTCAAAAGCACGGCCAGGTGGTCACCGTTGGCGCGGAAGAATCGGATTCGCGCGCCGCGCGCCGTGGTCTTACGCCCGTCGAGCGCAAGGTTCTCGATCGAAGCCAACTTTTGAGTGCTGGCCTCCCCGGTCCATAGACCTGCGAGGGAACCCTGGCTCAAAAGCAACTGCTCGCCGATTCCATGCGAGGTGCCATGAGTGCCGTCTTGCAGGTCTGCTGTCACTGCTCCCTCGGCAAGCACCCAGGCGTTGCCCATTGAGGAAGCTACGCGATTTGCCAGCACGCCAGGAATGCCACCAAGGTGGGCCAAACGCACCGCACCTGGAAGGGCGAACGGCAACAATCGAATGCGTTGTGCTTTCACGATAACGCTGAGGCTCGCGTCCGTGTCTGCCATTTGCGTTGCATGGAACGCGGCGGGCAAAAGGGCATCTGCCTTTGCGTCGAGCATCACATCTTGTGCGCCAAGCAAATGGATTTCGATGTTGGGTGCTGAGAGTTCGCCGCCGGGGATTTTTCCTTGCGACGGCCGCACGATGCGGGCTGGCTGCTCATGGATGCCAAGCAACTGCCACGACGCTCGGCCTGTTTGCGTGATGCTATTGGCGAATGCTGAGATGCGTTCGCTAGACCGCGTGAAGGTGAAGTGCGCGTCCTTGCCAATGGCTGTCAGTTCGCTCAGGTCGCTCTTTGTGAGCGTGGCGGAGAGCTTCGTTAGGTGATCGGCCGCGCCGAGGTCGTTGCCAAATGCCCCCTGAATCGAGCCGGCATCGCTGAGCGCCAAGATGCTTGCAGTGCCATTTAGTGTGCGCGTCAAGAGGCAGGTGCCGGTGCCAAGCAGAACAACCTCGCCGCGGCGCAGGCCAAATGTTTGCGCGGCCGCTGCATCATCTTCGCCGAGTTGTAGCTGATAGCTGTCCAGCTTGCGCGTGAGCAGGAAGCCTGCGCTACCGGTGGCTACCGTGCGGTCGGTGCCGCCACCTTGTTCAATCACCACGTCGCCGAGTCCCTGCGCGATTGCTGGACCGCCTGCCTTTTCCGCCGAAAATCTGAATAGTCGCAGACCACGGTTGGCATCGACTCGAATGCCGTCGTTGGTTTCGAGATGGCACTTGCCGTCAAATACCACGATCTGCATGGCACTCAGCGGGCGCAGCGCATAGGCAGGGAAGCCGAATCCGAAGTGCAGCGCTGCGAGTGACGAACTTGGCTGCAGCAGTCGGATCGGCGCGTCGCTGACGAAGGTGCTGCTGGTATCGTTCGCGCCCCGCTGGATCAATTGTGCCGGGCCACCATGTGCAGTGATCATCGACGGCTTGCCATCGAGCCCTTTGGAGACAGTTAGTTTTGGGCTGCGCAACGAAAAGCTCGGATTGTCGACGCGAGCGGGCGCTCCACGCAACTGGATCTGCTCCCAGATGACTGCTTCACCACCGCTCGATTGGCGATTGCGCTGCAGAGCGCAGACCAACTGATCGCCAACGATCGAAGTCAGCCCTTGGTTGCTATTGGCGCTGAGGCTGGCCGATTGCAGCGCGAGCGAAACAGTTTGATCCAACTGCAGCAGCGCAGAGCCGGTCGTTAGCAGCTCCAGATAGTGAAGATTGCCTTGCGCTGTTGCCGTGATGCCCTGCGTCTCAAGTATCGGATCACGCAAGATCACGATGTCGAGGGTGCCTTGATCATCAGTGCGGTTCTTAGGCAGGTGAGCTCGCAGGCCGCGGCCGCTTAGCGAACCTGCGCGTTGCCCGCCGAGGCGGATCGCCACTGGCTCTTGGTCATCTGGTGTCCTGAGCTTGATCGCGTCATCCGTGATTTGTGCGCGCAACCGTCCGCACTCCATGTGCAGTTCGCCAATTCGCGCACCCTGCAGCGAATCGAAGTTCACGCCCGTGAGTTCGAGGTCCTTGTCTTCACGGACCGAGCGCTTGCCGTTGGCATCCTCGCGCAGCGCAACGACCGCCTGTGCCGCAGTCATGTTGGCTGCATGCTTGCCAGCGTCAAAGAGCCTTACTGTCACACCATCGAGGCGGTAGGTGCCATCTGCCAGCGGCACGGTGTTCTGGCAGGACAGTTCGTAGACCGTTTCTTTTCGGCTGCCGTCGCCGGTCGGAACGAGCCGCACCTGGCCGATTTTTAGTGGCCCGCTGATCTGGGTTGAGATGGTCATGCCGTCGCTTGGCATCTGTATCCCTGCGCCCTGCTGCGTGGCGGGGCGCGGCAAGGTCTGCGTGTTGACCGGCTGTTCCGTGGCCTTTTCTGTGTCGACGAGAGCGTTGAGCACAACGAAACCCGCGACCAGCAGCACAAGAAACAGCAGCAGGCGTTTCACGGTCGCCCGTCCTTACTCACGATCGCATCGAAGGTGCCGCGTGCGCGCAGCAGGATTTCAACCACTTCGCGCGCAGCGCCAAAACCGGCTTTGGCGGTGGTGATGTAGTGAGCCACAGCCTTCACTTCGGCCCTGCCTTCAGGCACGGTCACCGCAAACCCGACTTGACGAAGTACCGGAAGATCCAGCAAGTCGTCGCCGACATAGGCAACTTGCGATGGCGTGAGCAGCTGGCGTTGCAGGATCGCTGCAAGTGCAGTGCCTTTGTCGAGTGTGTCGAGCACGATCTCGTGCACGCCGAGTTCGCGTGCGCGCCGATGCACGATCTCGCCACCCCGCCCTGACAGGAAGCCCGAACGGCCGCCGCCTCGGTGCCAGTAAACGATGCCTGAGGCGTCGTGCATGTGGAACGATTTATACTCGCGCCCTTCGTGGTCAAACCAGACGCGGCCGTCGGTTAGCACGCCGTCGACATCGAGCAGCAGAAGCTGCACTTGCGCAAGCAAGGATTCGGGCGGCAGTGTGCGCCCGGGCTGGTGGTTGGATTTTGGGTTGGTCATCCGATCTTGAGGTTGAGCAGGTCTTGCACATCGAGCAGGCCTATCAGGTGGCCATTGCCGTCGATGATGGGCAGCTGGTCGACGGCAAACTGGCGCATCAACGCGAGCGCTTCGAGTGCGAACGTCTCGTCCGAAATGCTGCGTGGGCCGACAGTCATCACGGTGTCGATTCGAATTTCGCGCGGGCTCTGCAGCCCATGCTCGATCAGGCGACGTAAATCGCCGTCGGTGAAGAAACCAATCAGTTTGTCGTGCGCATCGATCACGCTGGTGGCGCCCGGTCGCCCCGGAGTTCGCGTCATCACTTCGATCGCGTGCAGCAGAGTGCAGCCGCTCTGCACTTTCGGATTGTGTTCGCCACGTCGCATCAACTCACCGACGCGCATCAGGCGGCGGCCAAGATCACCACCCGGATGAAAGCGCGCAAAATCCTGCGGACCAAAGTTGCGACCTTCTTGAACGACTAGAGCGAACGCATCGCCAAGCGCGAGCATGGCAGTGGTGGATGCGCTTGGTGCGAGTCCGTAGGGTCCCACTTCGTCAATCGGTCCGAGTTCAAGCACCACATCACTGTGGCGGCCGAGCGTGCTGTTACGGCTCTGCGTCACGCTGACGATCGGCACGGCTGCGGCCTTTACGTGCGGCAGGAGCACGAGCAGTTCTGCAGTCTCGCCCGATTTGGAGAACGCGAGCACAAGGTCGCCCTTCTCAACGCGACCGAGGTCGCCATGAATCGCTTCCGCCGGATGCAGGAAGATCGACGGCGTGCCGGTCGAGGCAAGCGTTGCCGAAATCTTGCTCGCGATGATCCCAGCCTTGCCCATGCCGGCTGTGACGATGCGACCCTTTAGCTGCAGAGCTAGGTCGACGACATGTGCGAAGTCTGCGCCGATGCGTCCCGCCACTTGGCGAACAGCGTCGGCTTCGCGTTCAACAATGTTGCGCGCACGTTCGATTCTGGGGTCCATTTGAGTTCGGAGATTATCGCATCTCGACGCTATGCTTTCTGTAGGTGTCGTACCGTGTTCAGCTGCCTGTTTTTTCTGGCCCGATGGACTTGCTGCTCCACCTGGTGAAGCAGCAGGAAGTTGATGTCCACGAAATCCGTATTGCCGCAATCCTCGAGGACTTCCTAAAGCACCTCGCGGTCCTGCAGCAACTTGACCTCCAAGACGTCGGCGACTTCGTGGTGATGGCTAGTTCCTTGATGGAAATCAAGTCGCGGGAGCTGCTGCCGTCGGAGGTTATCGAGTTAGAAGAGGAGCTAGATCCACGCGACGACCTCATCCGCCGCTTGCTGGAATACAAGCGTTACCGCGATCTGGCGAGGGAGTTGGACACGCGCGCGGATGTGCGCTCGCGGCAGGCGCCACTCGTGTTGTCGGTGCCAAGTCATCTGCAGGATCAGGATGACGATGACTTGCTCGACATCGGCAACATCCAAGTCTGGGATCTGACAGCCGCGTTCAGCAAGTTGCTCGACGAGATTGGCCAGCATGCGACCATGCATATCGAGGTGCAGAAGCGTGACGTTGGCTTCTATACCCGCCGCCTGCTCGATCGATTTAGGCAAAAGCGCGACGTTGAGTTCCGCGATGTGTTCGACGTGAGCGAGGGCCGCTACGGTTTGATTGGCACGCTCATCGCCCTGCTTGAGATGATGAAGCAGGGCTACCTGCGCGCTCACCAAGAGCACTGTTTTGGCTCGATCCAGCTCGCATTCCGCGGTGGCGATGAGGTCACGGCGGAGCAGATTCTCGCAGGCATCACTGCCGACGAAGAGTTGCAGCAAAGGCGCGACGCAGAACTTGCGGAGCACGAGGGCGAGTCAGGGGATTTGGCCCAATCGCAGATCCCCGACCGCAGTGAGCCGGACGTTGGCGAAGTAGCCTCGTCAGACTAGACCGCTAGTGCCGCGCAGCCGGCGGTTGTGAGCGCACGTTCGAGTGTGGCCGAGGTTGCGGCTGTGAAAGCCGCGCGGTCTGAGTAGCACCAGCGACCCCAAACCTCGGCGGCGCCGAGCGCATACGGAAAGTGCGGTGCCGGCGTCTCGATCGCAGAACGCGGGTAGAGCCATGTTGTGCCGTCTTGCATCACCATGTTGACCGCGGCCGTCATGCGGCACATCTGCAGCGCCGCAACGGCCAAGGCCCGCGCTGCGGCAGGCCCCCGCACGCCGATCAGGCACAGCGGCAAATCCGCCGCCACCAAGGAGACCGAGGTTGAAGGTGAAAACCAATCCGCCGTCAACGGCAGTGTGCGTAGCGCACCGAGGAACGGCAACCGCTCGCTGGTCACATGTGCATGTGCGTGCGGGATCGACGCGGCGGCGCCGATATTGTTGATCATGCCTGCACCCCCGCAGCCATCGACGGCCGCGAACACGCTGGCCAAAAACACCGCGTCGTGTTCTCGGGTCCTGCGCCTGGCCCAGTAAATCTGCTGGGCTGCCGCAAACGGGTAGCGATTAGGTGTGATTGCGATCGACTCGTCCTGCCACGACGTTTCTTCGGCGAGAATCCGCGTGACGACGTCTGTGCAAAACAAAAGCCGGTCCGCGCTGGGTTTGCCGGGGCGCGCTGCACGTTCGGGCACCAAAACCAGCTCTGCGGGCGCGCCAAACACGGTCAAACGCCGCCGCTCGGCTGGCGAAAATGGCACGGCTTCGTTTTTGCCGGGATTCGGTTGTTCGACGTTCATGGTTCGTCCCGCATGATTGCGCCCGCACGCTTTCTTTGCCACGCATCAGTCATCAACTCGGCAGCGCCTAAAACGAACGACATTTGCCAGACCTTCGCACAGTGTTCTTTGGCAGCAGTGAGTTTGCTGTTTCTGCTCTGCAGGCCCTAAAGGCGGGTGGCCTTGCGCCATTGCTTGTGGTCACCAAGCCCGACGCGCCGCGCGGTCGTGGCCGTAAGATTTACGACAACGAAATCAAGCTTGCGGCGCAAGCGCTCGGGCTTGCGTGCGCGCAGCCGGAAGATCCGCATTCGGCCGAGTTCATCGACCAGTTGCATGCGCTGAAACCCGATCTCGGCGTGGTCATCAGCTACGGGGTGATCCTAAAGCCTCAGTTGCTGGCGCTGCCCAAGTTGGGCCACATCAACGCGCACGCCTCGTTGCTGCCGTATTTCCGAGGTGCGGCGCCGATTCAGCATGCACTCTGGCAAGGCCATTCCGAAACCGGCATCACGATCATGCGCATCATCGAGGCGCTCGATGCCGGCGATATTTTGCTGCAGGAAAAAACGCCGATCGACGCCAAGGAAAACGCAGGCCAGTTGCGCGCGCGGCTCGCGGCGTTGTCGGGTAAGGCGCTGGTGAATGCGATCCAGATGATTGCTTCAGGCAAGGCCAAGTATCAACAGCAGGACGACAGCAAGGTGTCCTACGCGAAGAAGATCGAAAAGATCGACGGCGTGATCAACTGGCGCCAATCGGCGATCAAGATCGACCTTCTGGTGCGAGCGATGACGCCAAAGCCTGGCGCGCAGACGCGGCTCGGCGCCAAGCGACTCATTGTCATGGAAGGTTTCGTTGAGCAGGACATCTACGGCCTCGGGATTCCAGGTGCCCTTCAGTCTTCTGGCGAAGAAGGCATTCGGGTTTGCACCGGCAAAGACCTGTTCCGCATCACCCGCATTAAGCCTGAGAACGGAAGAAATATGACCGCGGGTGAGTTTGTGCGCGGACATCACATCGCGCCCGATGCGCGGTTTAGCTGACCTGCTACTGCTAGAACGAAACATGACCGCTCGCGCCGCAACACTTCGTGCGTTGGTGCAGTTCGAACGCGGACGCGGCGAACGCATCGCCGAACTCCTGCAACACGAACAGCTCGAGCCGCGCGAACGCGCCTTCGCTTCGGAGCTCACGCATGGCGTGCTGCGCAACCAACGCTTTCTCGATGCGGCACTCGCGGTGTTTGCGCATCGTGGTCTGCCGGATGACCAAAGGTTGTGCTCTGCCCTGCGCCTTGGTGCTTACCAGTTGCTGTTGCTCGGCGGCGTGCCCGCGCGCGCGGCGGTGCATGAGACGGTCGAGTTGGTGCAGCATGGCAAGGGTTTTGCCAATGCTGTTCTGCGCAGGCTCTCGGAGTGTGTGAGCGATGGGGAGCCGGATGCCAAGCGGCCGCTGCACGAGTTTGCTTTGCTGAAAGGCCGGCTCCTGAAACTGTCAAAGCCACTGCTCAGTGATCCGAGCAAACTGTTGGCGGTGCGTTTTTCACTGCCCGATTTTCTGGTTGCGCGATGGCAAGAAAATCATGGCAAGGATGCCGTGACTGAGATTGCCGCGGCGGCTAGCGCGGTGCCGGCCATCACGCTGCGCCCCTGTCGGGGTGTTGTTGCGGAAGACCTTGCCGCAAAGCTCACCTCCGCGGCGGTCGAGTGCGCGGTCGACGGCGCCATGGTGCGCTGGACTGGCGGTGCCTCACCGTTTGGTACGGCGGCATTTCTGGAAGGCTTTTTTGTTGCACAGGATCCGACGGCGATGCGCGCGGCACTCGCGGTGGACGCCGCGCCAGGCGAGACGATCGTCGACTTGTGCGCTGCCCCGGGCACTAAAAGCACGCTGCTCGCCGAGCGTGTTGGTCAAGCCGGGCGGGTGCTCGCATGGGACATCGATGTAGCGCGAAGGCCGCGCATTCTTGAAAACGTGCAAAGGCTGCGGCTCGGCGATCGCTTAGTGGTGCTCGATGACGCGGCAAAGCTGCCCGTTGCCACTGCGGACGCGGTGCTCGTTGATGTGCCGTGCTCCAATACCGGCGTGCTTGCTCGCCGCGTCGAAGTCCGCTACCGCCTGCGCAGCGGCAGTTTTGCGCAGTTGGCCGAGTTGCAACGGGAGCTACTAAAGCAGGCGCTGCGCTGCGTAAAACCTGGTGGCCGAGTGGTCTATTCGACCTGCTCGATCGAGCCCGAAGAGAACCTCGATGTTGTGCGTTCGGTGCTCAGCAACGGGGTTCAGTTGTTGAGTTCCGAACTCACGCTGCCTGCCAAACACCGTCACGACGGGGGTTTCTTTGCGGTGTTGCGCGCCGGTTTGACGACGGGGATTCCGAGTAGCGGCGGGCGCGGATAAGACAGCACGTCGTGCAGCTCGGATACCACACCAGCGGTCTGCAAAATCACCGGCTCGACGAGGCGCTTCGGTTGCTCGCCGACCGCGGTGTCTGCGTGGTGGCGTTGACGCCTGACGTTGGTCATCTCGATCCGTTCTGCAGCAGCGCGCGCGAGGTGGACGCGATCGCTGCACTGCTCACGCAACTAAAGCTCACAGTCGTGATCGAGACCGGTGCGCGGTTTGTGCTCGATCCGCAGCACAAGCATGAGCCGACGCTGATGACGCGCGATGCCGCCCTGCGTGCGCGCCGTTTTGATTATTACCGTCGCTGTGCCGTGCTCGGCCGTGATCTCGGCGCTCGTGTCGTGTCGTTCTGGTCCGGAATCGACCATTTGCCCGGCCCGGATTCGCAGCAGTTGTTGCGCGATGGTGTGCGTATCACCTGCGCGGCGATTCGCGATCAGGGTCTTGTGCCCTCGTTTGAGCCTGAGCCTGGAATGGCGGTTGCAACCACCGCACAATGGCGGCAACTGCGTAGCGACCTGGGTGCGGAAGCGCCTCTGCTGACACTCGACATCGGCCACCTTTACGCTGAATGGGAAGGGGAGCCGCTGAGCGTGATCCCGCCGCTGGTCCCGTTTTTGGCACAAACGCATTTAGAAGACATGCGGCGCGGCATTCACGAACATCTGTTGCCGGGGACTGGCGAAGTGAGTTTCAGTACCGTGCTAAACACCCTGCATGACAGTGGCTACCGAGGCCCCGTTTGCTTTGAGTTGTCGCGCCACAGTCACATGGCACCGATCGCCGTTGATACGTGCATCCGTATCTGGCGCGAGGTTCTGAGTGCGGCTCGTCGTTGACCCGACCCCTGCTACCCCTATCCTGAGCAATGCCGCAACAGCGGTGGTCTAGTTTTAGCCGTGCCTACCACCACACCAACCGAATGAGAGTTTGCCCCACCATCGAGGGTCCATCGACCCCGTTGATCTTGCACAAGATCAGCACCACCGACTGCCTCTCGCGGCAGAGCTGCAACTATCACAAGTGCCATCGGTGCGTTTACCAGGGCAAGGCCAGCACGTGGGAGTCGGGCGGGGTAGCTGCGGACACCCAGACTCTGTTGCCAGCAGGGGCCCGCGGTGTCCCTTCGGAGCAGGTGGCACCTTTCACGCTGCCGGCAAAGCAAGTCGAGTTACCCGCGAAGCCACCAGTCACGAGGGCGCCGGTGAAGCAGCCAGCAAAGCCGATTGCCACGGGTGGTGAGTTGCGTCGCCACGGCGCGCAGTAGCTAGGTAGTGCTAGGAGTATCTTCGTTGCAGCTGCAGTAGCTCGGCGCGGACGTCAGCAAACTGCGCCATTGCCTGCTGGGTAAGGCGCCTGGTCGTGCTCTGATCGTGCAGCCGCGAAGTGTTCTGCAACTGTTCGCAGGTTTCTTGCAGCAAGCGCGCGCCGAGGTTGCCCGAGGAGCCCTTCAGCGAATGCGCGGCGCGCTCCACTTCGTCGAAATCGACCGCAGCGATGCCCCGAAACAGGCTGTCAATCTTTAGTGGGCCATCGTCGAGGTAGAGCTTTATCAAATCGAGCAACAGCTCTGGATCGCCTTCGTCTGTTAGCGACAGCAGCTCATCGACGACCGCCATGTCGAGCACTTGGTCCATGCGTTACCTAAAGTATGGGATCGACGCATAGCTGTGCCTGCTTGACCCGCGGCGCATCGTTTTGGCGCAAGCTGAGACGGATCAGTTTTGTATTGCTGCGCGAATCTCATCAGCGGTGAGTAGCCGCTTGCTCGACTTGCCAGCGGCAAGGACCATTTGCACCCGCTGCTCGGTGGGATCAATGCCCAGCTTCTCGAGCGCGAAGGACGCGTTGGACTTGCCGCTCATCGGGCCAACGGCGATGTGCTGCTGAAGGCCTACCATGTGCGCTGGCACGCCGGAATACACCGCGTCGGCGAGGGCGACATCCCCTTTGCGATACGCCTTTACCACTGCGGCAGCGTGCACGCCGGTGCCGGTCTCAAACGCATCCGCACCGAGCACCGGATAGTTGTGAGGGATGTCGACGCACAACGCCTTCGCCGCCGCCCGAACGTATTTCGGCAGTGTGGTCAGGTCGTTTTGGATCCAGCCTTGTAAGCGGCAGTTGACCAACAGCAGATCCATTGGCGCATTGCCAGCGCGTTCGCCGACCCCTAGCGCCGTGCCGTGCACGCGGTCGGCGCCAGCCTCGATCGCAGCCAGGCAGTTGGCGATGCCGAGGTCGCGGTCGCGGTGGCCATGCCAGTCGATGCCGATCGTCTTGTCGTGTTGGTCAGCGAGTTCACGGACAAACTTTACTACGGCACGTGCTCCCTGCGGTGTCGCGTGGCCGACAGTGTCGCAGACGCACAACCGGCGGGCGCCGAGCTCGATTGCCGTTTCGTAGAGCGCACGGATGGTCTCGGGCCGCGCGCGCGTCGTGTCTTCTGTGACATACATGACCGGTAATTGGTGGTTGCGCGCAAACGTCAGCGCCTGCCGCGTATTTTGCAGCATCATTTCGAGCGTCCAGTCCTCCGCGTATTGACGGATGTAGCTGCTGCCAATGAACGCGCAGACCTCGATTGGCATGCCCGCCCGCTGCGTAATCTCGACCACCGGCTCGATGTCGCTTGTGACAGTGCGACAGGCGACATTGGCGCCGATGCTGAGTCGCTGCGCTTTTATGTGCAGCGCCATGGAAAGGATGTCCTCGCGCGGCCGGCCGCCGGCGCCAGGTAGGCCTAGATTGGCGGTATGGATGCCGAGCTTGTCCATCAGTTCGAGCAGTTCGAGCTTTTGTGCAAGGGGGGGGTCGGTCACCGCGGGTGATTGCAGCCCGTCGCGGAGCGTTTCGTCGTCAAATTGGATTGGGCGCTGCGGCCGCGTTCCGCCATCCTGAGAATTCCAGTCGTGGATCAGTTCCTCGATGCGCGTCATACGGCGGATCATGCCTGATTCGCTGAGAACTCGCACGGAGGAGCCGCCTCCTGCATCATGCGCATGTGATCGTGATGAAGTTCGGCGGCTCGTCGGTAAGCGATGGCCGTACCATTCGGCAGGTTGCTGCCATTGTGCAGGAACGGGCGCAGCAGCGCCCAGCGCTAGTTGTGTCGGCGCATGCAGGTATTACCGACGCGCTGCTGGCCATGGCCGAGAAAGCCGCAGCGGGCGATGCGGATACCAACGCGATAGCGGCGCGCCACCGGGATGTGCTGGCAGAACTTTGCTTACCACATGACCTGCTCGACCCGTTGCTCGATGAACTCGCGGATTGCGTGCGCGGTGTGCAACTCGTAGGCGCAGTAAATCCAAAAGTAATGGACCATCTCGCCAGCTACGGCGAAAGGCTGTGCGCTCGTACGGTGGCGGCATTTCTTTCTGCGGAAGGGCTGCCCGCACATGCGGTGGATGCATGGGACCTTGGACTCCTGACCGACTCGGCGTTTGGGCGCGCGCGGCCGCTGCCGGATGAGGGGCGCATTGGTCGCGCTATCGCGTTGCTGGAGGGCGTTCCGGTGATTACCGGCTTCATTGCCAAGGACCGAGAAGGCCACGTGACGACCTTGGGGCGCAATGGCAGCGACTATTCGGCGGCACTTATTGGCGCGGGCGTGAAGGCGGCAGAGATTCAAATCTGGAAAGATGTCGATGGTGTGCGCACTGCCGACCCGCGACTCGTGCCGGCCGCTTTGCCGATCCGCGAGATGAGCTTTGATGAGGCGAGCGAGTTGTCGGCGTTTGGTAGCAAGGTGCTGCACCCAGCGACGATGGCACCCGCCATGAGTCGTGGCATTCCGGTGCGCGTGCTCAACACCGAAGAACCGATGGCAAGGGGCACGCTGATCGTCGCAGGATCCGTGCGCGACGGCCGGCCGGTACGTGGCATCGCGCATCGACTCGCGCTGCTTCTGTGCACGATAACGGCCCAGAGGATTCAGCCGCAGCACGTGTTTCTTGCGCGACTCTTCGAACTGCTCAGTGCGCGAGGCGTGGATGTTTCGCCGATCGCGTTGTCGCCGGCGACGGCGACCATCGCGATCGACTCGGTGCTCGCAGAGAGCTTGTTGCCGGAGTTGCGTACGCTTGGCGATGTGCGCTGTGAACGCGATCAGGCGCTGGTCGGTGTCGTTGGCGAGGTCGGCGCGATGGGCGGCGGTGCTGCGGCGATGGTGCTGTCGACACTCGCCGAATCAGGCGTGCCGGTGCGCTGCACTTCGCAAGGCGCGCGCGGCAGTACGCTTGCAGTAGTCATCAATGACACTGATTGTCGGCGCGCGGTAACCAAGCTTCACGAACGGTTTTTCCCCACCGGAACATGAATCAATCGATGGGATTGCCGGACGAAAAAAAGGCACGAAAGGGTTCGCCGACGCGGCTTTTGGTCCGCGATATCGCCATCGTCGCGCTCGTCGCGTGGCTGTCGCTGCAGGCGTTGCGCCGCTTTGTTGCCGATCGCTACATCGTGCCGACAGACAGCATGCAGCCAACGCTCTACGGCAGCCGTGAGAGTGGCGACATCGTGTTGGTCGACAAGCTCGTTGCTGCGAGCACCCTGCGCCGCTTCGACCTTGCAGTGTTTCGTTCGCCGGAAGACCCCAACAGTCACCTCGTAAAGCGAGTTGCCACGATCGGCGCCGATCTGCAGCATTGTTGGCTCGAACTGCGCGACGGCGATCTCTGGCTTGGTCCTGATGCGAACCGTTTACAGCGCGTTACCAAGGACCCGGTCATCGATCGCGACCTGCGCGTTACGTGGTTTGAGTGGCCATCACGCAATCGAGACCCGGTCGAGCAGTGCCTGCTGCTACCCAGGGGTTTGCAGCAAGGTGCGGCGATTGAATTGCCTTCGCTGGAGAACGTCGACGAGGCGCGAAGTTCGCTCACGAGGCATGCTCGCAATTTGCGCCTGCGAGACGGCGGCACCCTTGGTGACCGCTGGTTGTCGACCGCGCGCGCTGTTGACGTGAGCTTTCTTGACGTGCTGGGTTTGCGTCACCGCGACGGCGGCAACGTGACGGTCGAGGATGCGGGCTTTGATGGCACGTTAGAACTGAACGGTGCGGAGCATGTGTTTGCTGGAATCATGTTGCGGCCCGATGACTTTACGTTTCATTGGCGGCCGAGCGTTGGCACTGTCGAGCTGCTGTGCAATGGCGAAGTAAAAGCACATGGGACGATGCCAGTGATCACTGGTGTCGCAAAGACGCGGGTCGAGTTTGGCTTTTTGGATGGGCGCCTGTTTTTCGCCATTGAAGGTCGTGCCGACGCATTGTGGTGCGAAGTGCTGAAGGCCGAGTGGCGCTCCGCAGATACGCCGACAGCGCAGCCAATGCCGAAAAATCTGCTGCATCTTGGGGCGATCGGTCCGCGATCCGTCCGCGTGGCGCGATGCTCGGTGTTCCGCGACCTGCATTATTTCCGTGAACGCATGATCGGAGTGGCGATGCATACGTATGCCAGTCATGTCGAGCCCGGCACCGTATATTTGCTAGGCGACAACTCGTTTGACTCGCGTGATAGTCGGCAGATGGGCGCATTGCCGATTCGTGACTTCGTCGGGCAACCGCGTTGCGTGATTGGACCACCGGTGCGATCACGTTGGTTACAGCGATGAGCCTCGAGACCGACAAACAGGGCCCTCAGCCGCGCTTGCTAACAGGGGCGCTGGTGTTCTATTGCCTGCTTGTGATCGCAGCGTGGATCTGGCTGGGTTTTCGCGAGCGGCGTGAATTCGTGATTGCCATGGCGCTCGGAGATCATGGGCCAATTGTTGGTGCGATGACGGGACTCGCAGCGGGCATTTTGATGACAATGCTGCTTACCGTCACTGCCAAGTGGTCGCCTAGAATACGTAGTTGCGAGGGGCGGATCCGCGAGATACTGGGTCAACTTGATGACCATCAAGTGCTAATGCTGTCGCTGATTTCGGCGGTTGCCGAAGAGTTATTCTTTCGCGCAGCCGTTCAGGACGCTGTTGGTGTGCCGATTACGGTTGCCATCTACGTCCTGTTGAATAGTGGTCGAGGCATGCTCTGCTGGCTGCCGGTTTCTGCTGTTAGTGCAGCTATTTTTGGTGGCCTAGTCTGGTCCGGTGCCGGACTGCTGGCCGCAACGACTGCTCACGCCATCGTCAATTACCTCACCCTGCGAAGGATCCTTAGTCCGTGAATGCGTTGACCATGATCGCCCTCGGCATTGCTGCTCAGCAGGATCCGAATCCCCCGACAAAAAAAACGCCGATGCCGGTGCCGCTATCGGTTGCGTGCCAGCGCAGCGACCGTCAAATCGTTATCGATGGCTCGTTACTCGACTGGCCGGAATTGCCCGCGATTGAGCTTGGCGATCAGCGACAGTTGTCAGGTACGGCGCAGAATGCGTGGCGCGGCCCCAAGGATCTGGCGGCCGTTGGGTTCTTCATGTGGGACCATGACTCGCTGTATTTTGCCTGCACCGTAAAGGACGACTGGCACCGCGCGCTCGACGCGCAGACGCTGATGCAGGAGATCCCGGTTGCTGATTCGATCCTGTTATCAATCGATGTCGACCGCAACACGCGAAAGCTTGGCCGCAACCGCGAGCGGATCGATGACGCTGATTTTTGGCTTGCTCAGGAAGACTCGCACAAGGTGATGAAGTGGGACCGCCTGCGCGGGTCATCGAACATGCTCGAGAAAGGCCGTCAGGTCGTCGTGCATGACAAGGAATCTGGGATCACGACCTATGAAATGCAGATCCCGTGGTCTGATATTCTCGCAGCAGGCCACGCGCCCGCAGCCGGCTTGGTGCTCGATATCAATATCGTGGTAAACGATTTTGACGAGGGCACGGACCCGTTGCCGCAGACTCGCATCGGCTGGACTTTTGGCTGCGCCGATGTGATTGACCCTGGCCTCTATGGCAGCGTGATGCTGATTGATGAGCCTCTGCTGCAATCTGTGATGCCGGAATTTCCACCCAAGCTGGTTGGTCCAGCGCCGCTGGAAGCTGCGTATTGGGACAAGATATATCGCGGTTTTGCCGCACACCCGCCGGTGTTGCATGACGGCAAGGATCCGCCTGAATCAACCGGCGGTATAGAGCGCCTGTTGTTGTTAGAGCAGCTTGAACGCGAGATAGCGGACTACCCGCGGATTGATTTTGTCGAGCTGCAGGCGCGCATTCATCGCCGCATGTCGCGCGAAGTTGCCGGTATCAGTTTACACGGCGTTCCGTTCTTTTGGCTGCAAGGCATGCTTGAGGTCGAAGAAGACGCAAAGCAGGAGCCGCCTGCTCACAGCGTGCGAATATTCCGACTGCCACAGAGTGGCTGGGGGATTCGTGCGCCAATATTGACGGACAGCTGTCTCGTCGATGTTGCGGGTATGGGGATTCCCGATCGCCTATGGGGGCTTGGCAATTTCCTGCTGCTTACCCAGCCGATCGACATGACGCGGCGTAATGACCAATTGCTGTTGCGCCTGGCCGCCAGCAAGGACCACCGGCCATTTCTGAGTCATATCGCTTTTCATCTGCCATTTGTTGACATGAAGGACATGCCCTTGGTTGAGGCTGGTAAATCCTACGTCCAGCCTGGCGGCGTAAAGGTTACCGCACTTGGCCATAGCCTCGCGGATGGCTCCGTGCCGCTGTCGTTTGGTTACCGCGTGGGCTTTCCAGGCGGGCCGGTGATTGTATTTTCCGGCGCGGCTCTGCGCACCGAGGACTACACCGGCGGAAAGTGTGACGCGCTGGTGCTGTCGCCGACCAACCTAAACGCCTTGGCAATAGCTCGTATAGCGGAGCCGTCGGTGGTCATCATTGACGAGGTATTCATGTGCAGCAGCCTGCCAAACACCGCGCGCACATCATTGGCGTTGGCGCACACGCTGCAGAAAGCGCTGCTGCCGCTCCCCTCGGTTTTGCTTGGCCCGGCAGAATCTTGGCTGGTCAAAGCAGCGCGCTGACAGGGATTAATGTTTGGCTTGCTTGACGGTGGCTTATATTGCCCCTTAGTCTACCAAAATTGGACAGGGAAGAAGCCCTTGTCGCTAACTCGGAAAAGGAGAAAACAAATCTAATGGCTGCAAATAAACGGTCGCCGACGATGGATTTCATCATCGATCAGCTCAAGAAGAACAAGAAGATCAGCTATGCGGAGGTCAGGGGCGCAGCAGCCGCGAAAGATCTAAAGACGTTCCCGATTATGTTTGGCCGCGCACAGGCGCTGCTCGGCATCGTCAAGATGAGCGCTCGGGGTGAGGGCAAGGTGACGCGCGCTAAGGCCCATGCTGCGCTGGTCGGCACGGAAAAGCGTGGGCCAGGTCGGCCGCGTAAAGTCGTTGCCGTGAAGCAGGCCACCGGAATCAATACCAGTTCATTGGATGGGATCATCAGCGCGGTCCGCAACAGCGAAATGGCTAAGGGCCGTTATCGCGCAGCACTCGAGCGGATCCAAAGTATTCTTGGTTCAGCCCTTGGTAGCTGAGCCGTGTTAGCGGCCGTTCAGGGCCGCTCAACCTCGCAGGCGCAAGCGGGCCATTTCGGGCCCGTCTAGAGTTTGCGCCCGCCGGTCGCAGAAAGCCGCAAAACTAGTCAGCAATCGCTGCGTGCGCGGCCCCGGCAAACCGTCTCGGATGGGTTTTCCATTGATATGGGTTACGGGTCCGATGTCGCGCAGGGAACTTGATAAGAACACCTCGTCTGCTGTAAGGAGGTCGTCGGCGGTTAGATCAACCTCTGCCACTTCGTCGCCATTCGTGCGGCAGAAGTCGAGCAGCAATGCGCGGGTGATACCGGCGAGGATGCCTACCTGCAGCGGCGGCGTGCAGAGTTTGCCCTTCCGCACCGTGAATACGTTTGAGGTAGATGCTTCGGTTACCTTTCCCTGTGCGTCGAGAAACAGGCAATCCGTGGCGCCTTGCGCCTTGGCCTCGGCGAGACCGAGCACGTTGTTTAGGTAGTTGCCGCTCTTCACTGCTGGGTCGAGTGCGCGCCGGTCGTTGCGCAAGCGGTCGATAATCTGCAGGCGCGCGGAAGGCGCCAGCGTCGGCAACGGGCGCACCATCACGACCCAGCGCAATGGACCAGTTGCATACGCGACGTCGATGTTGGGCGCGCTGCCTGAACCGCGCGTCACGATGATCCGCACATAGCTTTCAGGATTGCCGGCCGCCTGAACTGTTGCGCCGATGCGCTGCAAAATTGTCGCAGTGTCGAGGTCGAGCTCAAATCCGAGCCCTTCAGCAGACTTGGTTAGCCGCAGCAGGTGCTCGCGCCAGCCGAACATAAATCCGGCGCGCGTCCGCATTACTTCGTAGATCGAATCACCGAACAGGAAGCCGCGGTCAAGGATTGGGACGCTGGCTTCCGCCTCCGCCTTGAGGACGCCGTCAATATTGCACAGGTTGGTCATGCCGAGTGTGATCATGACGTTTGTCGAAGCTCGAGGGAACACACCGCACAGTTCGCCAAGGAGTTCGTTAGTCAGGCGATGACTTCGTAGTGCGGGCGGCAAGGATCGCTAGACTCGCACGCCATGTGCGGCTTCATCTCGATCTTCGGCCCTGATGGTTCTGATGTTTTGCAGGATGTGTTGTCGGGTCTGCTCGCGATCCAGCATCGCGGTCAGGATGCGGCAGGCATCGTCACCTTCAAGGAGCGCTTTCAGGCCAAGAAGGGACTTGGTCTCGTGCGCGAAGTGTTCGAGGAGAAACATCTCGATCGATTGCGGGGACACCTCGCCGTCGGGCACGTCCGCTATCCGACCGTTGGCCTCGGCGACAAGACCGATGTGCAGCCGTTCTGGATCGACTTCCCGGTCGGCATCGCGATGGCGCACAACGGCAACGTCACCAACTTCCATGAGTTGAAGCGCGATTATTTTGGCAAGCGCCATGTGCAGCTCGCGAGCAACTGCGACCTAGAAGCAGTGCTCTACGTGTTTGCCGATCGCATCAGCCGAAGGTCCGCGGTCGCGGTCACGCTTCTGGATGTTGTCGAGGCGACGCGCGAAACGTTCCAGCGCGTAAAGGGTGCCTACTCGGTGGTTGGCACGATCGCAGGCATCGGCATGTATGCGTTCCGCGATCCGTTCGGCATCAAGCCGTGCATCTTTGGTCGCAAGAAGACCGATGCTGGATACTGCTACGCGGTTGCCAGTGAGTCGGTCGTGCTCGATGTCTCAGGCTATGAGATCGTGCGCGATCTGAAGGCTGGCGAGCTGTTGTGGATTGGCGAGGATCGTCAGCCGCAGTTCGTGCAAGTTGTTACTGCCCAGCACCGGCCGTGCATTTTTGAGTTCATCTACTTTGCGCGGCCTGACAGCTTCCTCGATGGCGTGTCGGTCTACGGTGCAAGGCTCGACCTCGGCACCGCGCTCGCAGAGTCTTGGCGGCAGACCGGCCTACATGCGGATGTGGTGATTCCGGTCCCAGAGTCGGCGCGCACGGCAGCGCAGACCATGTCCGAAAGCCTTGGCATCCCGTGCCGCGAAGGCTTCCACAAAAATCGCTACGTCGGGCGCACGTTCATCATGCCGAACGACAAAGTGCGTCGGGACACGATCCGACAGAAGCTCAACCCGATCCGTGCTGAGTTTGAAGGCAAGAACGTGTTGATCTTGGATGACTCGATTGTGCGCGGCAACACGAGCCGGCAGATCGTCAAGATCGCGCGGCACATGGGCGCCAAAAAGGTCTATCTCGCGAGCTACTCAGCGCCGCTTTTGCACCAGTGCTTCTACGGCATCGACATGTCCACCAAGCGGGAGTTTATCGCGCGCAACAGGGACCACCTTGAAGTCGCAAAAGAGCTGGGCGCGGACTATGTGCTCTACCAAACGATCGAGCAGATGGTGGAAGCCGTGCGCCGCACGAAGACCGAGTTGAAGTTTTGCATGGCCTGCTTCGACGGCAACTATCCGACCGGCGACATCACCGATCAGATGTTGACCGACATCGAGCAGGATCGACTCGCTGCCAATAAGGAGTGACGCGCTAGGTCGGCAGCGGCGTCTTGCGGCCACGCTTTACTTTGAAGCGCAGTGTCGGCACCAGCAGCAGTGCTTCGCGAGCGATCTTGCCGCTCATCTTCGACTTGCCAGCAAAGCGGTCGACGAAGTGGATTGGGATTTCGCGCACTTGGTAGCCCGCTCGCACCATCCGGAAAGCCATCTCGATCTGGAATGCATACCCCTGCGCGCGGACGGTGCTGAGATCGAGCTGTTGGAGCGCGTTCACGTGAAAGCAGCGGAAGCCCGCAGTGTTGTCGCGGATCCCCGATGAAAGCAGGCAGCGCGTGTAGAGGTTGGCGCCGCGCGACAGCAAGCGCCGCTTCAGGTCCCAGCCGATCGTGCATCCGCCCTGCACGTAGCGACTGCCGATCACGAGTTGGGCTTCCTTCGAAGCCATCACCAGTCGCGGCAGGTCCCAGGGTGCGTGGCTGAAGTCCGCGTCCATCTCGCACACGCGCTCGTAGCCGTGCTGTGCAGCAAACGCGAAGCCTTTGATGTAGGCAGTGCCGAGGCCTTGTTTGCCAGCGCGATGCAGCACGTGGATGCGCGCATCCCTGGCCGCAAGTTGGTCGGCGATCTGGCCAGTGCCGTCCGGTGAGCCATCGTCGACGATCAATAGGTCGACGTTTAGGTAGCTGTGGATCGCGGTGACGATCGCCAGCAGGTTGTCCTTTTCGTTGTAGGTCGGGATCACGACCAGCGTGCGCCACGGGCAAGGATGCGGCCGTGCCGGCAGCGGACCACGAAACGTTGCGGCACCTTGCTCGGCAGCGGCGCGCGCGGCGATTTCGTTTTGACCATTGAGAACGATCAGGTGCGCGCTGTCTATGCCACCTCGAACCGCGATTTCTGCGGTGGCAAAGTCAGCTACGACTTGCAGATCCTGAGGCATGAGTTGCCGATGCAACCACCGATGGGTCATTGGCGCAACCGCGTTTTCAGCGGCGGTCACTGCTTCACCCCCATGAGGCAATCATCGTCGAGCGGCACGATGACGGTTTTCAGCAGGGGCGAGCGCTCGATTGCCGCAAGGAAGGCTTGGATCGACCGCGCAGTATTGCTGGTTGAGGTTTGCAGGTGGACTTGCCCGCCAGCAAAAACGTTGTCTGCCAGAAAGCGGCCCCCAGGCTTCAAGATGCGCATTGCCTGCACAAGATAGCCGACATAGCCCTCTTTTTCCGCATCGAGGAAGACCGCATCCGCAGAGTCGTCCGCAATGCTGTGCAGCGTGCTGCGCGCGTCGCCAAGCCGGACCTCGATTTTATGGTGCTGGTCCGACCGAGTGATCCATTTGCGCGCAAACTCGGCATGACCTGGGCTCGATCTCCAGCGTGATCACCCGTCCATCAGCGGGCAGGCGACCGTCTTAGCGCGTAGGGTATGGGCAAAGCGAAACTCTTGCATCAAGCTACTACCAACGACAAGCCCATTGCCGCAAAGGACGCGAAGCAATCCTAGAAACCCTTGGACGGAACTGCTGCCGTTATGGCTATTGATCAAGTGGCAGCGGGATTGCAATCCCCCAAGCCCGGCCGCGCGCCATCGCAATCGCCGAGTAGCCGCCGAGCGTGCCGACTTCGACAACCGTTTGGCATCGGCAGGCGCGCAAGATCAGCTGCACGCACGCCGCAGAGGCGCAATATGGATCTGGGGCAGTCCATTTTCACTGGCCGAGAGGCGGAGCGAGCGCAGCAAGTTCGTCTGCTTGGATCGTGCGTTGCTGGACGAACTCAAATAGAGGGTGGTCGACCGGCGGGCTGTCCTTGGACATGCGCCCAACTTAGCGATATCCATTTGCAGGTGACCCCAACGTTTGAACCAAAGGCCGCAAAAGCGCGCCTCCTGCAACTCGTTCGCGAACGCGCCTACAAAGATGGCATCGACATCACGCTTGCTTCAGGCAAGAAGTCGACGTTTTACATCAATGGCAAAAAGGTGACGCTGCATCCGGAGGGTTTGTGGCTCATCGCGCGGTTGCTGCTTTTGGAGCTGAAGAAGTATCCCGAGATCACGGCGGTAGGCGGTCTCACGATTGGTGCGGATCCGATCGCGAGCGCGGTCGCGGCGCTGAGCTTTGAGACCGGCCAGAACCTGAAGGCGTTTTTGGTCCGCAAGGAAGCGAAGGGCCATGGCACCGGTTCGCGGATAGAGGGCGACCTCTGCCACGGCGAGCTGGTTGCGATTGTGGAAGACACGGTGACTACTGGCGGTTCTGCGCGCAAGGCGATCGAGGCGGTGCGCGAGGTTGGCGCAGTGCCGGTGATCGTCACCGCGATCGCCGATCGTGAAGATCCTGATGCCGCCGCGTTTCGCGCCGAATTCAAGGTCGTGTCGTTGCTCACCCTGAAAGAGATCCGTGGCGGATGAGTGACGAAGGCATGCAACAGGCGATCGGCCGCGCGCTGTCGCGGATTCCGAGTGGGCTCTACATCCTGACCGCGGGCCACGGTCCAGCGGCAACCGGCATGCTTGCCTCATGGGTGCAGCAGGTTGGCTTTGCGCCGCCTGCGCTGATCGTCGCGCTCAAGAAGGGGCGCGCAATGGAATCGCTTTTGCACCACAGCGGGGAGTTCTGTATCTCGGTGCTCGATGCGGCAAGCAAGCCCTTGCTCGGTCACTTTGCGCGCGGTTTTGAGCCAGGTGCCGACGCGTTTGTCGGCATCGACCTTGCGATGAGCATTCTCGGCGTGCCCTATCCACGCGCTGCCGTTGCACACCTTGCATGCCGGGTGCGCGGCAGCGTGGCGGATTGGACGGACCACACGGTTGTCTGTGGCGAAGTGGTCGGCGGCGAAGGTGCGCTTGACCGCGAACCGCTGATTCACGTGCGGAAGAACGGCCTCACATATTGAACTTGGCCGTTTCTCTGGCAGAACGGTGGTCATGACTACCGTCGCCATTGTTCCAGCCGCCGGCAAGGGCTCGCGCATGGGCGCTGACAAGGCGTTGCTGGATCTCGCTGGCAAGACCGCGATCGAACGGCTTTGTGAGCAATGCTTGCAGGCTGGACTAAGCCGCGTGCTGGTCGTGCGCGCGCTTGGTGCTGCTGCATTGCCGCCGTTGCCCGATGCCGTGCAGGTGGTTTTTTTGAGCGGCGATGGCGAGATGGTGGACAGTCTGCGCGCTGGGTTTGCCGTTGTGCCGTCCGACACGAGCGTCGTTATCTCGTTGCCGGTCGATTACGCGCTGGTCACCGCCGACACCATTGCTGCGGTCGCTGCGATTGCGCGCGCGCCTGGCTGTGGCATCGCGTTGCCGCTGTTTCGCGGAAAGACCGGTCATCCGGTGGCGATGCGGCGCGAAGTGTTTGTCGAAGTCATGGATCCGGCGGTCGATTCGCTGCGTGCCGTGGTGCAAAGGGATCCTGCGCGGGTGCGCGTTGTGCCGACCAGCAACCCATGGGTGCGAGTCGACCTCGATCTGCCCGATGATTTGCGCGCCGCGCGTGCCTCTCTGGTGGCCGAACCTCACTGCGTCGTTGAGCAGATGCATCGTCACCGCAGCCATCGCGCCTATGCATCCACGCCGCTTTTAGCAGGGCAGCTAGAGCGGCTCGTCGACGCGGCGCGCTTTGCCTCGACCTCGAGTTTTATTCAAGCCTATGCCGTGATCGCCGTGAGCGAGCCGGGGCGCAAGGCTGCGGTGGCCAAGTTGTGTGGCGACCAGCGGCATATCCATGAAGCGCCGGTGTTCGTCGCGATCTGCGCTGACTTGCACAAAATCGTTGCGGCATGTGCACGGCAAAAAGAGCAGCCGCAGACACAGAGTCTCGAACTGTTCTTGCAAGCGACCGTGGACGCGGCGCTGCTTGGCCAGAACCTGCAACTCGCGGCGGAGAGCGAAGGCCTCGGCGCCTGCATGATTGGTTCGGCGCGCAATCACCCAATAGAACTTGCTCGGGCACTCGGTCTGCCACCGCACGCGTATGTCGTCTACGGCATGACTATCGGCCATCCTACCGACGATCCGGTGTCGCGCGGTCGCATGCCGCTGAGTGGCGTTTTGCACCATGAGGTCTATGACCAGGCTTTCACCAGTGAGGTGCTCGATTTTGCGGACGAGCAGATGCGAAGCTGGGCACGCAGAACCAATCTCAACCGCGGCGGCTTTCAGGGCCGGTTGGTCTCCGAGCAAAGGGGCTGGGTCGAGCGGATGGCACAACTCTGGGGTGGGTCAAGCGCATATGTCCTCGCACGTAAAGACCTGCTGCGCGAGCTGCGTGAGCTGGGGTTTGGGCTCGAATGAAGCGCTGGTTGGAGTATCGCCCTTGCCGCGTTTTGTGCCGCCTGCACTGCGCCGACCACAAGGCCGCTTCCCACCACCTGCGGAACGCGCAGCCGTTTGCGTCGCCGACGCTGCAGTTGCCGACGACGGAACGCCGCCTCCTCGCCGTTCGCCGCGGCGCAGGCACAGCGCCGGCGCGCGAGCCAGCTTCGGCACTGCCGCGGACCGACAGCGCACCGAGCACCTTGCGCACCGAGTCCGGGTCGTGGATCGCCGGGATCAACCGCGCAGGTTGGCGTTGTCGAAGGATCAACAAGGCTGCTCTGCAGTGTTGAGGTTTATAGCTGGGGAATAGGCGGTGGCAGTTGATTCTGCTGCTAGCCTTGGAGTTCTATCATGAATACCTGCCGCCACTTTCTTCTTGGGTTGTTCGTTCTGGGCTTGGCTGGTTGCACAGAAACGACGATGCGCATCGACGTTGGTGCAGCATTTACCAGTGTAAATGGCAACGTGGCGCTCCAGAACAGCGCGGGCTCACTCGTGCTGGACAACGTACCAAACAACTTCGACCGGGGGCTTGGCCTCGGGGATACCGAGGCCTCGCCGTATGTTGGTGCTGAGGCGAACTGGGGCGCACATCGGCTAAAGACGTCCGGCTTCTATAACAAGGCGACGGGCGCGGGCACCCTCGAAAACAATTTTGGTGACCTTCCCGCTAACAGTGCAGTGACCACGTCGTTCGACTTCTACGATCTGACGACGTCTTATACCTATAACCTGTTGCCAACGAGTGCCGTGCGGCTCGGCATTGGCGTCCAATTGGGTATCTACTGGGTCGACCTCGACGTCGATGCCCTCGGTGGTTTTGAGCGCATCAATTCGATTTCAGTCGCACCGATGCCATGCCTCGATACTGAGTTGGACCTCGGCAATTTTTCGCTGGGAGCGAGTGGTGGTGGCATCAAGCTCAACTATAGCGATGCGGACATGATTTATTGGGATGCCGAGGCTCACTTGCGTGTTGTGCCGATCGCGCAGACCGAGCTGATCCTTGGCTATCGCTACATCAAGCTGGATGGCAACGGGGTCGCCGACGGCCGCGACTTCGAGTCGGACTTTGTCGTCTCGGGCCTGTTCGTGGGCGGCGGCATTCACTTTTGATTCTGCGCTGGCACTTTTGATTCTGTACCGGCACTGATTGTGCGCGGGGATCGCTGATTCCGCACCGGCGGGGCCGAGCACAGTTGCCACCAGGGCGCTGTCACTCTGGTCACCCGCCGGTGAATCCGACCTCTCCGTGAGGCGCAGAGAAAACTACTGCAGCGGACTAAATCCGCGCGCAGCAGGTGCCTTGCGCGCCGCCTCGATGTATTGCAAGGCAGCCCCCTGCGCGGGGCCACGGGTCGCTACGACCAGCGGTGAGCTGGCACGATAGCGACCGAAGGCGAACTCCTTGGTCGTTGGCAAAGTGCCGTCGATCCGAAGTAGCCTCACCTTCGCCCCTTCTTCAACTGTGCTGGCGCGGACTAGGCCTAGGCTGCCAGGTGCAGTGAGCACCTGATTCACCACGTCCTGATCGTCCGCCACCTGCGGTGCACTTTCCAAAAGGGCATCGCCTGGCATCAGCGCACCGGCCGCGCGTTCGCAAACACCATGGTCGGTGATCGCGATTACTCGCAGCGGCCCAAACGGCAGCCCGAGATCGCGCCAGTCACGCAGCTGGCCAGTGAGCGCTAGGCGCACTTGCTGACTGGTGAGTGACGTTAGCGGGCAATCCTCTGCCACAATGAGCGACCACAACTCGGCACCAAGCACCGTGCTTTGCAGCCCGGCGCTCGTGTCGTGATCGGAGAGGTTGGAGCCAACCACCGCAAACTCGACCTTGCCGATGAGCAATAGCTCAATCGCATCTCGGTCGGGCACGTTGGCCCACACCAAATCAACTCCGCAATCGGCCAGTTGAAGCTGGCAGAGTGGCGCTCCCATGCTGCAAGCGTTGCTGCCGAATGCCGCGTTCACGTGAGACCGGATGGTCGCCGCGGGCACGATTCGCTCCACGCTTTCCCCGATCGGCTCCGCACCTTGCTGGCCATAGCCCTGCGCAAGTGCGATCCCAAAGCGAGGAGCGGTTGCGATACCCACTAACCACTTGGTGGGTGGCGGCGGGCCCGCGTCCGTCAGGATCACGCGACCCATCATCGCAAGAGCCATTATTGCCACCGTTGTGCAACAAGTTGTGCGCCAGATGTTTTGCTTCATGACCGCCCGAGCTATCGAGCGGAACTGTGGTCGGATTGAGCAGTGCCGTCACCCGCTCAGATTTTGAAGCACGACCTAAGTGATGATCTGGCCTTGCCTACGAGCTTCTAGGCCTGTCTCAGTCTGATCTCGGCCAATATGGCACCATTGACCGTGCCACTTTGATTGGTAGAACAGCGCACCTTGGCACGCAGCTTGATCCCAGAACTTGACCGCGGCGACGAGCAGTCGTTGGCGGCACAGATTGCCAGCTTTTATCGCGAGGCCATCCAAGGTGGCCGCATGCGCGCCGGCGACCGCTTGCCAGCAATCCGCCAGGTTGCCGAGGGCCTGTCCGTAACGCGCGCGACCGTCCAAGAAGCCTATCGCCAACTTGGCATTTCGGAGTTGGTCGAGGGCGTGGTTGGGCGCGGCACAACGGTGCTGCCGGGCAAGTTGGCTGCGGGCGCGACTGCCGCGGACGCAGAGTTGCTGAGTGCTTACGCAAGTGCTGCGCTGCGGCAGTCCCAGCAGTTTGTTGGCGCACCGCCATTGCCGCGCGGCCGGACGCAGGTCGCCAACTTCGCAGAGTTGTCGCCGGACGCGGCGCGCTTTCCTGTGGCTGAGTTGCGACGCGCGATGGATTTCGTGCTCGGTAGCCGTGGCGCTGAGTTGCTTGGCTATGCACATTCGCCGGCGGGCCTGCCGGAGTTGCTTTTGCAGCTCGCTCAGTGGGACCCGATGCGGCCACTACCGGACGACATTCTGATCACGTCGGGCGGTCAGCAGGCACTCGATCTCGTGCTGCGTACGCTGTGTGCTCCCGGCGATGCGGTGGTGCTCACCAACCCGAGTTATCACCAGATGCATGGCCTGCTAAAGGCGCATGGCCTGCGCTCCATCCCGGTGCCGATGGATCATCGCGGGCTCGATCTCGTGGCGTTGCGCGCAGCAATGGCGGCGCCGGATGTGCGGCTAGTCTATCTGATGCCGACGTTCCACAACCCGACCGGCTACTCGCTCGACGAGCAACAACGCCGTGCAGCGATGAACGTGATCGTGGCGACCAACGTGCCGGTTCTCGAAGACGAGTATCAGATTTTACTGCGCTGCCGCGGTGAGCAACCGCCGTCTTTGCGGCAGCTCGATCCGCGCGGCCTGACGCTCGCTGCGTTCACATTCAGCAAGGGCCTGTTCCCAGGGCTGCGCATGGGTTGGGTGACAGGCGCGCCGAAGTTGCTGCGGCCGATGAGCGCGGTGAAGCGCTACATGGATCTTGAGACCAGCCCGCTGCTACAAGCTGCGCTGGTCGAGTTTGTCGCTTCTGGTGCGATGCATATTTACCTCGACGAACTGCGCGCGGAATTGCGTTTGCGCCACGCGACGCTGCAACAACACCTGCGCGTGAGGCTGCCGTCAGGATGCACGCTGACCGACCCGGAAGGTGGCTACCTCTGCTGGCTGGAACTGCCCGAAGCTGGGCTCGGTGACCGCCTGGCCGAGCTTGCCGCCGAGCGCGGCGTGCGCGTTGTGCCAGGCCGCATGTTTGATAGTCAGGGCAAGCCGTCGCGCGGCGTGCGCCTGTCACTGTCGCGTGCCAATCCCGATGAGATCCGCGCCGGTGCTGAGGTCCTCGCCGAATGCTGCCAGCTGCTGCTCGGTGCCGAGGTCGTCAGTAATGCACGAGTCTTCGTCTAGCAGCCATCGCGCGCACAGGCGCAAACAAAACTTTCTCCCATGACCACCAACAAGAACAACCATCCCGTCCAGCACGTGCCCGGCTTCACAGCAGAAGAAGTCGTTCGCAAGATTGGATTTTGCAGTCAGCTCAAGGGCGGCGTCATCATGGATGTCGTCAACGATGAGCAGGCGCGCATCGCCGAAGAAGCTGGCGCTTGCGCTGTGATGGCGCTCGAGCGCGTTCCCGCCGACATTCGCAAGCACGGCGGCGTCGCGCGCGCGAGCGACCCAAGTATGATCAAAGCGATCCAGAAGGCGGTTTCGATCCCGGTAATGGCCAAGGTTCGGATCGGCCATTTTGTCGAGGCGCAGATCCTCGAAGCGCTCGAAGTCGATTGCATCGATGAGAGCGAAGTGCTGACGCCTGCTGATGAGCAGTTTCACGTCGACAAGCGAGTGTTCAAGACGCCGTTCGTCTGCGGCTGCCGCGACCTTGGCGAAGCGCTGCGTCGCATTCACGAAGGTGCTGCAATGATCCGCACGAAGGGCGAGGCCGGCACCGGCAACGTCGTCGAGGCGGTGCGCCATCTGCGCGCACTGATGTCGCAGATCCGCGAGCTGCAGGGCCAGGACTTCCGATTCCTTGAAAAGAAGGCCGCCGAGTTGCGCGTGCCCTACGACCTCGTCGCCTGGGTGGCGGAAAATCAAAAGCTGCCAGTGCCAAACTTCTCAGCCGGTGGTGTCGCTACGCCAGCAGATGCTGCGTTGATGATGCAGCTTGGCGCGGAAGCGGTGTTCGTCGGATCGGGCGTATTCAAGTCTGGCAACCCGGTCCAGCGCGCCAAGGCGATCGTGCGGGCGGTGCTGCACTTCAAAGAACCAATGGTGCTCGCTGAAGTCAGTGCTGGACTTGGTGAGCCGATGGTCGGCATCGACATCAACGTGATGCCGCCCAGTGAGCGCTACGCCGGTCGTGGTATCTGACGTGGACGCAGTGGGGCCACTCACCGGCGTGCTGGCTCTGCAAGGCGATTTCGCCGAGCACGAAGCCGCGCTGCAGCGCGCGCAATTGCCGACGCGGCAGATCCGCTCGCCGCTAGACCTTGCTGGCATCAAGGCGCTGGTGCTGCCAGGTGGCGAGAGCACGACGATGCTAAGGCTGCTCGACATCGAGGGCTTGTGGGAGCCGATGAGCCATGCGGTGCACTCGGGGATGCCCGTGTTTGCCACCTGTGCCGGAATGATTCTGCTGGCCGAGCGCGTCGAAAATCCAGTGCAGCGCAGCTTTGGTGTCCTGCCGATCACCGTCGTGCGCAATGGCTACGGCCGTCAGCTGCACTCGGGCACCTTCCTGCTGCGCAGCGAGATCTTGCCGACCGGTACGACGGGCACGTTTATCCGTGCACCACGCATCACGCACACCGGCCCAGAATGCGAAGTGCTGGCGTTTCGTGGCGACGACCCAGTGTTGGTGCAAAAGGGCAATGTGCTTGCTGCCTGCTTCCATCCGGAGTTGGTCTTTTCCCATGTGGTGATCGCGCGGTTTGCTGCGATGGTGCGCGAGCAGGCCGATTGCTTTACGGCGGCGGGCTAGCGCATGTTGATTCGCTACGCGATGGAGCCCGGACTCGGAGTCGATGAGTTTGTCGATGTGCTGCGCCGTTCCACGCTCGCCGAACGCCGGCCAGTGGACGATCGAGAGCGCATCGAGGGCATGCTGGAGAACGCAAGCGTGCTCGTGACGGCGCGCACCGGGGATGGTTTGTTGGTGGGTGTGTCGCGCGCGATCAGTGATTATCACTACTGCACCTACCTGTCGGACCTCGCGGTTGATGTTGCGTTTCAGCGGCAGGGCATTGGTCGTGAATTGGTGCTGCGCACCCACGCAGGCGGCGGGTTTCACACGTCATTGATCCTGCTCGCTGCGCCAAAGGCAGTGAGTTACTACCCGCACATCGGTATGCAGCGGCATGAGTCGTGCTGGCACGTGCCGCGCGCGGACCACCCCGCTCGGTGACTGGGTAGCGCCCGTTGGTAGCGGCGGAAATTGTGATTCGGCATCGTTCGGTCGCGCGCTTTGGGGCATCTTGTCTATCAGGACCGCACTTGCTGTCTTGAACTGGCAGTTTGCCGCCGACTTTGCATATGACGACTCCACTCCGCGTTGTGTCTTTTGGCCTTGGGCCGATAGGTCTGGCTGCCGCGCGCCTCGCTCTGCAGAAGACCACGATCCAGTTGGTTGGTGCGATTGATATCGACCCGATGAAGATGGGTAAGGACTTGGGCACGCTGCTTGAGTTGGGTCGTGCGACCGGCCTTGTGGTGCGCGGCGATGCTGCTGCGGCGCTGCGCGAACTGCAACCGGATGTGATGCTGCACTGCACGTCGTCCTTCATGCAAAGCGTGAAGGATCAGCTGCTGCTCGCTGCGCGCTGCGGCGTTGATGTGGTGTCGTCGACCGAAGAACTACTAGTGCCCGAGTTGCAAAATCCAAAGGTCGCCAAGGAGATCGACGCTGCAGCGCGCGCGGCTGGCGTGACGATCCTCGGCACAGGAGTGAATCCAGGCTACGCGATGGACTTCGTTGCGATCGTCGCGTCGGCGGTGACGTTTGATGTGCGCTCAGTGCATTGCACGCGGGTGGTTGATGCCGGCACGCGTCGTCTACCGTTACAGAAAAAGGTGGGGGCGGGTCTTAGCGTGGCCGAGTTTGAGCAGCAGATGGCGACTGGCAGCTTTGGCCATATTGGGATGCGTGAGTCGGTGGCGCTGCTCGCAAAGGCGCTGGGTTTTACAGTTGACACGATTGACCAAACTGTCGAGCCAGTGCTCGCTACCGAGGCACGTAGGACACCGTTCTTGACCGTGGAGAAGGGACAGGTCGCAGGGATCCGCAATCACGGCTATGGCAAGGCGGGCGGCAAGCAATTGGTGCATCTCGACCTGTCGATGTTTGTGGGGGCAACAGATCCACGTGACGAGGTCGTGCTGGATAGCACTCCACCAGTGCACTTGAAGTTTATTGGTGGCATCGCTGGAGATCAGGCGACTGCTGCGATCCTGGTAAACAATCTGCATGGCATAGTCAGCGCGCAACCTGGACTAAAGACCGTGCTAGACATCGCTCCGCCGCGGCTCTGTCGATAACACGATATGAGAACTTCCGGTTGGAGTATGCCTCGCGGCGATAGCTAGAGTTTGAGGCAATGACGGATCCGCAGATCAATACAGCGCCCATCAAGCGGCTAATTTTATCAGGCTTTCCATTGCTGTTACTTGGCCTCGCGGGTGGCTTTGTTTTGCATCGCGCTCTGCCGCCACCTGTGGCATTGCCGGAGCATGAAGCAGAGGTGATTCGGCAAGTCTCTGTCAGCACGGTTGCGTATGTGCGCGGCAACTTGACGTTGGCGGAACCCTTCTTTGGTGCCGTTGCTGCCGAGCCGGCCTCAGTGAGCACCATCAGTAGCCGTGCGGGTGGCCTTGTGTTGTCGGTCCTGATTGCCAGCGGACACGTAGTGCAGCAGGGCGATGTTATTTTGCAGTTTGATCCAGCTCCGTTGCAGGCGGCGACGCTCACTGCACGCGGCGCGTTGACGACGGCAAGAAATCTATTCGTTGAGTTTGAGCGCAGTGGCCGCGACCGCATTCATGCCGAACTGATTGCGGCTGAGGCGAAGTCTGCTAACGAACGCAAACAAGCGGAGGCGGACGTGGTTCGGCTGCAGCAACTCCGCGCCGATGGACTGGTGGCTGAGAAGACTCTGAGTGACGCGACTTTTGCCGCACAGCGAACGGCCCTTGAGCATGAGTTGGCGCAGCGCTCTCTCCGCACATGGAGAGACAGCGGCGCCGAGTTTCAGCTGGACAATTTGAAGGCTGCCGATGCTGCTGCTGCGGCTTTATTGCAGCAGGCGGAACAGGCGCTGGCTGAGGCTGTGGTGAAGGCGCCGGTGCACGGCCGTGTGCTCGACCTTTTTCCGCGCGCAGGTGACCATGTAGAAGCGTTTGCGCAACTCGGTTCACTGCTGCTCGATAATCGGCGAATCGTCGTATTCAGTGCCAGTGCTGCCGCTGCCGCACATTTGGTTGTCGGCGCGAAGCTGGTCTTTGCGGATCCCAACGGCAAGCAGCGCACCGGCAGATTGGTGCGCATCGCCGCGCGAGCTGGCGTTGATGGCCTGGTAGAGATCGTGGGCGCGGTCGACGGCACGGACGCGCTGCTGCCGGGTGCGTACGTGCATGGTGAGGTGGAGACGGAGCAGTTGCTTGATGTCGTGATCGTGCCGGCAGCGGCGGTGCTGCGGATCGATTCTGAAGATCACTGCATCTGTTGCCAGCAAGATGGAACGTCACGCAAGGTGGTGGTCGAGATCCTCGGCCGACGCGGCGATAGCGTCGCGATCAAGGGTGATGTGACGGCGGCGGTGCGTGTCGTGGTGGATGGTGGCTACAACCTGCCCGATGGCACCAAGCTCTTAGAGGCAACCAACGATGCGCAAGGTGCAAGTTCGGGTGAGGCGCGCAAGTGACGTTGCTCGCACGCTTGCATCCACACCGCCGGGCCCTGTTTGCTTTGCTGGTGTTGCTGTTGTCGCTTGGCGTAAGCGCTGCGTTGACTTCGGCGCGCAGCATTTATCCGCACGTGTCATTTCCGCGTATCGCGGTGATTGCAGAGCGCGGCGATCAAGCTGTGCGAGCCATGCTAATTTCGACGACGCTCCGCATTGAGCGCGCCGTGGTAGCCGTTCCTGGCATGGCGCGAGTGCGTAGCAAAACCGTCCGAGGTGCCAGCGAGTTGTCGCTCGATTTCCGGCCCGATACGAACATGGCCGAGGCACTTGCCTTGGTGCGTGCCAGAGTGGCCGTTGCAGATGTGCCGAGTGACGCGCGGATCGTCATCGAGCAGCAGACGCCCGCGATCTTCCCAGTGATCAGCTGCAATGTGATGCCGAGTTCGCGCGATGCTGCGGACCCAGTAGCGCGGGCAAAAGTTGCGGAATGGGCCGAGGAACAGTTGCGTCCGCGGTTGTTGCGTTTGCCAGATACATTTTTGGTCACGGTGCAGAGCGGTGACCGTCGTGAATACGTTTTTGAAGCCAATCCTGCTGCGCTTGCCACCGCAGGCGTAACGATTGATCAGATTGAGCAGGCAATCTCTGACGCGGATGCCGTCACTGCGGTTGGGACTACGCTCGGTGAGGGACTGCAGAATCAGGTGTTGGTAGACGGCCGCCTGCACACACCCAGCGAGGTCGTCGATTTGTGCATCGTGCGCGAAGGGTTGCCGCCGATTGCCTTGCGCAATCTTGGCAGCTTGCGCGAGTCGGTTGCCAGACGCAGCATCATCGTGACTGGCGGTGATCGGGACAGCGTGGTGGTGAGCCTGTTCTTGCGCGATGGTGGTCGCATTACCGACTTGTCGCGCGAGGTGCAGAGCGTGCTCGCTGATATGCGGCAGACAGTGCCCGGTGGCGGCACGATCGTTTTGGTCTATGACCAGGCACAGCTTGTCGAGTCGGGGATTGCCAGCGTGCGCGATGCGATCGCACTTGGTGCAGTGCTCGCAGTGTTGGTATTGCTGTTGTTCCTTGGCGATTTTCGAACAACGCTAGTCGCTGGTCTGTCGATCCCATTGTCGGTCACATTGACACTTGCGACATTTCCGTGGCTTGGTCAGTCGCTCAATCTGATGAGTCTTGGCGGGCTCGCGGTGGCGATTGGACTCGTTATCGACGATGCGATTGTGGTCGTTGAGAATATTGCACGGCGGGTAAAGACAGCCGGCCAAGCGTCGTTTGCGTTGGTTGCCGAAGGCACCCAGGAAGTGCTCGGCGCGATCCTGGGTTCGTCGCTGACGACAATCGTGGTGTTCGTCCCACTGGTGCTGCTCGACGGTGTGGTCGGCCAGTTTTTTCAGAGTCTCGCAGTGGCGCTTGGTGTCAGCATCACAGTTTCGATGATCGTGTCGATCGTCTTCATCCCGCTGCTCATGCTTTGGCCAAGGCTCACGCCGCGCGCAGGTCGAGACTGGGATTTTATGCGGCGTATGCAGGACCGATATGCCGCGATGGTCAAGAGTGTGATTACCCGGCCGCGCGGCCCAAGCCTCGCGCTTTTTGGACTGCTTGCGCTCCTGTTACTCGCCAATGGGGAAGTCGCAACTGGCTTCTTGCCAGAGATGGACGAGGGCGGCTTCGTGCTCGACTACGCAATGCCAGTCGGCACGAGCCTTGAGCAGACGGACGCCGCGTGTCGGCGTATTGAGCGCGTATTGCTGAACACGCCTGAAGTCGCTTCGTTGTCGCGGCGCACTGGGGCAGAGCTTGGCTTCTTTGCGACTGAGCAGTTCACGGGCGACATGCTGGTTGCGTTGCGGCGGGAGCGCGACCGAAGCCTTGCCGAAGTCATCGACGATCTTCGCGGGCAGCTTGCTTGCGCGGTGCCGGCTGCAGAGATTGAGTTTGTGCAGGTCATGCAAGACACGATCAACGACCTCGCAGGCAACCCTGACCCGATCGAAGTAAAAGTGCTCGGCCTCGACTATCGCGCCCTGCAGCGCACTGCGGATAGCGTCGCAAAATTGCTCAATTCAGTGCCCGGCATCGTTGATGTGACGAACCATAAATCTTTCGGCAGTCCCGAACTGGTTTTGCGGCCCGATCCGCCGAAGGTCGCATCTGCTGGTCTTACAGTGGGTGGCCTTGCGAGTCAGGTGCGCGCACAACTGCTCGGCCACGTTGTTACGCAGGTGCAAGAAGGCGAGCGCCTCGTTGATATGCGGGTCCAATACCCTGCTGAATGGCGCGTTGACGATGCGTTTGGTGAGCGAATACCGGCGCTGTTTGCGCTGCGCGGCCGGGGCCAAACGCCAGTGCCGGTTGCGGCCGTGGCAAACTTTGAGCGGGTGCTCTCCGAGAATGAACTCGAGCGTGAGAATCAGGTGCCGATGGTGCGCGTGACTTGTGGTGTTGCGCATCGGGACCTGGGCTCGGCGAGCGCTGCCGTCCTGGCGATCGTGCAGGCAATGCCGTTGGAGCCTGGAGTCCGGATTGATCTGGATGGTCAGCAAAAAACGCAGCAGCAGCAATTCGTGCGACTGTTGCTGGTCTCAGTGCTCGGCATTGGGCTCGTGTTTTTGCTGCTGGTCGTGCAGTTCCGATCCCTTCGCTTGCCACTCGCCATTTTCCTTGCGCTGCCGTTCGGCCAGCTCGGCGGGTTGCTCGCGTTGCAAATGTGCGGCGTGGCGCTCAACGTAAGTTCGGCGATGGGGCTTGTGCTGTTGGTTGGGCTGCTAGTGAAGAATGGCATCATCTTTATCGAATGCGCGCAGCAGCTTGCTGCTAGCGGCGTCGATGAAACTTCGGCGATTGTGCAGGCTGCGCGGTTGCGGTTGCGGCCCATCTTGATGACCACGCTGGCGGCGATCGCGGGCCTGTTGCCGCTCGCGCTTCTGCTTGGCACAGGTTCAGAGTTGCAGCGGCCGCTGGCGATCGCCGTTATCGGCGGGCTAATCGTCGCAACGATTGCGACCCTGTTTGTGGTGCCGCTTGGTTGCGTGTGGCTCGCGCGCGGACGGCTTGCACCAGAGGTGGACCATGCGAGGTGATCTTTGCTTATCGCTCGCGTTGCTGCTGTGTTGTCAATGCGGGACGGTCGACCTGCCGGTGCTTGCGCCTCCGCATTCAGAGCAAGTCGCGCAGCACCCTTTGTCGCGCGCGGATTGCGAAGCATTGGCGCTCAGCAGTGCGCCAAACGCCGCTAGCTTTTTGGCACGGCGGCTCAGTGCACAAGCGCAACTGCGGCAAGAAAAGACGTGGCCCAATCCGGTGTTTGCGCCGAGCTGGGACTATCTCGGCTTTGGTCACTTGATCGCGGAGCAGACGATGAGCATAGGCGTGTCGCTGGCGAGTTTGCTCACCCGCAGCACCCGCATCTCGGCAGCAGAGCATCAGGCTGCCGCGCAAGTAGCCGAGCTTGAGTTCGAGATTCAGGAGCTCATCTTGGAAGTTCGTGTCGGCTACGACGAACTTATCGCCGCGCGCGAACGCGTTGTCGCAAATCAGGCTTCGGTCGCGGTCGCAGAAAAAGTCATGGCCGCAGTGAGCAAGTTTTTCGCGGCTGGCACCGGCACCGCGGTTGAGGTGTCACAGGCGGAGGCTGCCCTTGCGGAGGCCCGTCTTGCGCTGGATGCCGTGGTCGCTGATGCAGAGCTGCAGCAGGTTGCGTTTGCGTTTGCGCTTGGCTTCGAGCGGCCGGTGGCCCTCATGTTTAGTGAGCCGATGACAAAAATATCCACGACAGAACCTGCGGCGCAGATGATCGAGCTAGCCGCGGTGGAGCGTCAGGACCTAAAGGCGGCTACTGCGCGGTATGAGACGGAGATCGATCGTTGTCATTTGGCGAATGCCCGCCCGAGATTTATTCCGGCCATCGGTGGTGGGCCCAAGTTTCAAGGTAGCCAGACCTATATGTCCGCCAGCTTGGAGGTCGAGTTGCCGCTGTTCGATCTCGGTGGAGCGGCAATCGCCGAACAAGATGCCGCGTTGTTGCTGAGTGCTGCCGAACTCCGCAAGACTGCTCAGTTGGTGGCGCGCGACATCAATCTCGCGCTTGCTGAGCAGGCGGCGGCCCATCGGCATGCCTATGAGCATGTGCTGCCACTGGCTTCGTTGCGGATGAAGCTGCTGCATGATCAACAGCGTCTTTTTGAGGTTGGCGAGGTGACCTACGCAAACATGATCATCGCTGAGAACGACGAGGCGACGGCGCGCGTGTTGACGGTGGATGCGCGATTGCGTTGTGCTTTGGCGGCACTGCGCCTGCAGTTCGCAGCGGGCATACTCAAAGTCTGTAGCCCGCCAATCGGTGCCGCAACCGAGCGATGATCAGTGGGGATTACATTCAGGGTTTCATGGGGCAATCTTCAGCGGGGCACTTGGTGGTGGGATACTGCGCGGTTTAGACGATCCGTAAAAAGGTCATGCGGTCCACAAAAGTAAGCCGTTTCGCAGAATCACCTATCAATGTGCGAGCTGTCTTTTTGCCGCAGGCAAAGGGTTGCTGCCGGATTTTTATATGGCGCTGCTAGTCACGCTGGAAATGACGTCGATTGCTGCGTTGGCATCAGCGTAGTGGACAACGCCGGGCCTCTTGGCTGTGGTAGTCCCATGCGGGTATCGCCACCGGTGCTGTTCTTTGCGAGTGCGAGCGAGGACCGTCGCTAGCAACGCATGATCCCAATCGAACTGATGGGCACGGCCGTGGTGCCTGGGAATCGCGGCGAGTTGCGTTGTTATCGCCACGATGGCGATTTTTCGTTTCGGATCGATGGCACAGAGTTGATGAGCAGTCGGATGCACGGCTCTGAAGAGCAACTCGCCGAACTCGCGTTTGCGAAATGCGGAAAGCCTGCCGCGAGCGTACTCGTTGGCGGGCTTGGCATGGGTTTCACGTTGGCGCGCGCACTCGCGCTTCTGGATGAGAACGCGCGGGTGGTGCTCGCCGAGTTGGTGCCGGAAGTCGTTGCGTGGAACCGTGACCTGCTTGGCCATTTGGCAGGGCATCCGCTGCGGGATCCTCGGGTTCATGTTCTGCTTGATGACGTGGGCAATGTGCTGCGCTCAGGTCGTGCCCAATTCGACGTGATCTTGCTGGATGTCGACAACGGCCCAGCTGGCCTCACGCGCAAAGACAATGATCGGCTCTATGACGAGTGCGGCCTTGCCGCAGCGACCGCTGCGCTGCGGCAAGGCGGCGTTCTCGCGGTCTGGTCCTCGGCACCCGATCGCGCGTTTGTGCAGCGGCTACAACGGAGCGGGCTAAAGGTCACCGAGGTTGCCACGCGTGCACGGCGCACACGTGGCCCTGCGCGGACGATTTGGCTTGGTGTGAACCGATGAAGTCTGCGCCGTGGTTTATCTACATTGTGCGTCGCAATGATGGTGCGCTCTACACCGGCATAGCACTGGATGTGAAGGCTCGGCTCGCCAAACACCGCGCAGGCGTTGGTGCCAAGGCGTTGCGCGGTCGCGGACCATTGCAGGTTGTGCTAACACGGCGCATCGGCGATCGCGGTAGCGCACAGCGCATGGAAGCGCGCATCAAACGGCTCGCCAAAGCTAAGAAGGAAGCGCTCGTGCAGTCGCCGCGCGCGGCCTTTGCCGCCCTGCTGCGGCAGAGCAAAAAAGATCGGACTTGAGCCATGCTCTTTTCCACGGTTGGGCAAATGGCTCGCGACCTCTCGATCGACGGCCGTGTCGAGGTAGATCCGCTGGGGCTGGCCCGTTGCAACGGCACGCATTGACGCCGACGGACGGCTGATGTGCGGTGTGCCTAACCGCGTTTGGGGCAGTGTGTGCTGCACGGGGCGCGCGCTGCGCAAGCGCATTCGGGCAAAGGTGCGGGCTGGCAAGTGGTGATGTTTAGTGCGGGGGCCCCATCGTCTGCGGTTGGCGAAGCTTTGGGCGCCAGGCTCGCTCGCTAGATCGCACGGGGCGCGCGCTGCGCAAGCGCATTCGGGCAAAGGTGCGGGATGGCAAGTGGTGATGTTTAGTGCGGGGGCCTCATCGTCTGCGGTTGGCGAAGCTTTGGGCGCCAGGCTCGCTCGCTAGATCGCACGGGGCAAAGTTTGGCGCAATCGCTCAGCGGTGAACGAACGTGGCTTTCACCTTGGGCCCGTTCTTGATGAAGTTCTGCGTGCCGAGCTGCATGTCCTCGGTGCCACAGATTTCGCCAAAGCACCTTGCTTCGTGCTGCAGGCCCTCTGCGAGCGGCAATTTCACGCCGCCGAGGATCGCCTTGCACAGGATCTCGTCGACCTTCTTCGATAGGTGGCCGATTTCAACTGTGGGCAGGGTTGCGGGCACGTTGCTGAGCGGCGCGGTGTTCATGCGCGCGCGCGGAATTTTGCCGGATGCGAGATCGTTGGCGATCTGCACGGCGCGTCCGACTAGATCCGTCTCGACCTCTTCGCGGATCAGGCCATAGGCGAGCGCTTTTTCGCTGCTGATCGGACGGCAGGTCCGGATCATCTCAGCAGCGCGCTCGATACCAACCAGTCGCGGCAGGCGTTGCGTGCCACCTGCACCAGGAATGATGCCGAGGTTGGCTTCGGGTTGGCCGGCGAGCACGCGGAGGCCTTGTTGCGCGATGCGCACCTCGCACGCCATCGCGAGTTCGATGCCGCCACCAAATGCGAGGCCATTGAGTGCTGCGACGGTCGGCTTTTGCACGGCCTGCACCGCATCGACGCTGCGCTGGCTCGTCTGCGAGGTCTGCTCGCCATGCGCTGGCCCCGTGATTTTGGCGAGGAAGTTAACGTCTGCGCCGCTGACAAACGCTTTCTTGCCAAAGCCGGTCAGCACTATGCCCACGATCTTCGGGTCCTTTTCGCAATCGCGGAAGCGCTGCGCGATCTCGTCGAACACGCCCTGATCGAGCGCGTTGAGGACCTTGGGGCGGCGGATCGTCAGCACCGCGATACCGCCACGATCTGAGCGCAGCACGTTGGCAATCGCGAACGGCTGGTTCTCGGCACCGTGCGCAGCGATGCATTTTGGCACTGGGAAGCCGTTATGTTTTTTGGCATAGGCGCGAACGATTTCGAGCGCGTTCTTGGTGCCGATTTCATTCATCATCAAAAACGCAGGCTTCATCACGAGCGCGATTTCGAGGCCCATGCAAAGGTCTGAGATGGTGCATAGCTCTGCGTCGATGATCTCGCCGCAGAGCCCGAAGTAGGCACCCATCAGATCCTGTGCAATCTGCGCGCGCAGTTCTGGCGCGACTTCGACGATCTCGCCGCGGCCCGCAACGTCCCAGCTGGTCTTCGTCGCTACTTTGTCCTTTAGCGATTGTGGTGTGCGAAACCACGAGTGGATCTTGGTGGTGTATTGATCGAGCCCTGTCGCAGTGATTGGGTTGCCACCAGCCATGTTCATCGCGGTGAATGAACCGACCCCCATTGCAAAGGTCTGCTTCGCAACGAGGTCAATCTGCTTGGTCGTGCCAATGCCCGCTTCGGCTAGCAACACGCAGGCGAAGAACATGCCCTCAAACACCGGGTCGAGCGCGTAGCCGTAGCGCGACTTGATCGGGATCGGCACCTTGCCGATAGCCTCGTAAAAAGACATCAGCCACTGCGTTGTTGCAGGTGCGGTGTCCTTGCCCGGAACGACCTCGACCATCAGGTTGCGCTCGGCTGGGAAAAAATAGTGCACCACGCCGGTGCGGCCCTTTTGCGTCGCGTTTTTGAAGATTACCTCGGGTTCGAGGTGGCTTGAGTTGCTGACCAAGATCGCATCCGGTGCGACGAGGCTCTCAACCAGGGTGAATATCGTGCTCTTCAGTTCTTTGTTTTCGGTCGCAGCTTCGACGATCAGGTCTGCGCCTCTTAGCGCGCCGTAATCGGTGGTGAACGAAACGTGAGCCAGCATCTGTTGCTCTTGCTCTTTGGTAAATGCGCTGCTCTCGACGCCCTTCGCGAGCTTCTTCACAAGCTTCGCCTTGCCGTTGTCTAGTGCTTGTTGCGCAACATCCACGACGACGGTTTGCACGCCGAACGGCGACAGCGACTTGGCGAAGAACAGCGCGATGTCGGGGCCAATCTGGCCTGAACCGATGACGCCGACCTTGGAGATGGACTTGCCGTTGTGCGTGAATGTCATTCTGGATTGCGGGGGTTACCTGCGAATGAGGGTAGCGACGTTCTTGCTTGCAGGAAAGCGCGTGGCGTTCGCATCGGCTACAACGGAGGGCCCCGTGTTTGCCATGCGCGCACTTTTTGTCCTGGTCTCGCTGTTCTGGTTCGCCACCGCGCTAGGTGCGCAGGCGGGAAAAGACTTTGCGCGCGACAATCTGCGCGCTGATGAGTTCTTTGGCCGCGGCACGATCTCGGATTTTCGCATCACGCTGGACGACGCGGCGCGCGAGGCCATTCGTAAGGAGCCGCGCAAATACGTAAAGGCCACTCTGCTCGAAGGCACAAAGGTGCTTGGCGTCGTCGGCATCAAGCTGAAGGGCGCGGTTGGCAGCTTTCAGGAGTTTGATGCGAGGCCGGCGATCACCGTAAACGTCGACAAGTTTACAGTGGGTCAGTCATGCCATGGCTTGCTGAAGTTTCACCTCAACAACTCGGTGCAGGACGATTCACTGCTGAGCGAAATGTTCGGTAGCGAAGTGTTTCGTGCGGCGGGCATCCCGGCTGCGCGCGTCACGCATGCGAGCCTGCATCTCGACGACCGCGATCTTGGCGTCTACGTGCTAAAGGAAGGGTTTGATGCGCGTTTCTTGGAACGCAATTTTGGCACCAGCAATGGCAGTCTCTACGACGGCGGCTTCTGTCAGGAGATCGATGCGGATCTGGAGAAAGATATCGGCGACAAAGCTACTTCTTCGGACAGGGCGGCGTTGGTTGAGGCTTGCCGGATCAAGGAAACAAGCAAGCGAGGCAAGGAGTTGCCTACGGTGCTCGACATCGAAGCGTTCATCACGTTTTCATGTCTCGAGCGCATGCTTGCACATTGGGACGGCTACTTGCAGAGCCGCAACAACTATCGGCTTTACTTCGATGCGAGCGGTCATGGCCAATTCCTGCCGCATGGCATGGATCAGTTGCTCGGCGATGCCGAAGCGACCGTACTAGCCACGCCGGAGTCGCTCGTTGGCGCTGCCGTGCTCAAGTTGTCCAATTGGCGTGCGCGCTATCGGGCGCGGCTCGTCGAACTGTTGCCGGTGCTGCGGAGTGCTGAGATCAGGAAGCGAATCGAGGCGGCCATCGCGCGATTGCGGAAAATTGTCGGGCGGAGAGACCAAGATGGTGGTCAGGGTTTTGGCGCGCGCGCCGCGGACTTTATCCAGCGCCTCGATCAACGGTGCCGCAATCTCGAACGTGAACTGAAGGCGCCAGAGCCAAAGCCACTGGAGCTTGCGCCCATGGAAAGTGCCTCGATTGATGATTGGCTCGCAGCGCGCACGACTGAAAATGCGCGCCTTGCTGCTACGCCGGTCGACGGCATCAAGGCGCTGAAGGTTTCAAGTCAGGGCAAGGGTGCATGCACCGGTTCGTGGCGCGCCAACGTTTTGTTGAAGCCGGGGCACTATCGCCTCGAGGCGAAGGTCAAACTCAAGGATGTGGTTGGCAGCGGTGACGTGGCTGGCGTGCTGCTGCGCCGGTCGGGTGATGCGACTTCGCCGCAGCGGATCTCGGGCACCCAAACCTGGCAAAAAATCGAACATGAGTTCGTGATTGCCGACACCTTGCAGGAGGTTGTGCTGGTGGCCGAACTGAAGAGCAGTTCAGGGCAAGTTTGGTTTCGGCGGGACGCCTTTCGCCTCGTCCGCTTGCCGGACTAACGCGCGTCGGATCAGACCTACTTCGGATCAATCCCGCGCCTGGGCAACCCTATTTCGGATCCAGCTTCTTTGCAGCCTTCAGCAGGTCGCGTGTGGCCGAAGGCGTGTTGTTGCGGGGCTGGTCCGCTTTTGGCAGTCGCGTTGGCGCGCCGCTCAGTCGGACCCATACCCCAGAGCCATCCTTCGGGCTGAGCGCGCCGTAATTGGTAACTTGCTCGGGCATCGTGTCGAGCAGTTTGCGAATGTGTTCGGCGAGGATCCCCGCGCCGCGGCCATGGATGATGCGAACCGTGAGGCTGCCGCGTTGTTGCGCTTGATCGAGGAAACGGCGGGTTACCGCAAAAGCCTCCGCGCGCGTGAACCCATGCAGGTCAATGCAGTCCTGCGGCAACCAATCCTTCTTACCTTGCATCGCGTTCCTTAGTGACCGTTGCGGATTGGTAGCGGTGCTTGCGAGCAGAAGGCAGTTTGGAGTCGATTCATGAGGATCTCGCGCACGCTCGGCAACTGCTTAAAAGCATCCCAACAGGAAGCCAAAATCTGAAGCATTGATTTTTAATCGGCACCCATGATCGCAGTCCTTTAGCGACGGCCTGCGTTGCCGGCCAAACTCTCACATAAGCAGTGAGGATTGGCTAGCGGGCCTTCGCTCGTGCGTGCTCGATCGTGTGGATCCGCACTGCGCGGGATTGTGTGATTGATCGTGAGCGAGCTGGATGCGCAGTTTTGTGCGAGTAGCTAGCAATGTGATGCTGACACAGTGAGTGCCCTTGCAGACGTGCCACGAGTGCCGAACAGGCCTTGTCCTCATACAGGTGCGCCAAAGGCATAGGTTGCAGGTGGCGCGGTGTTCTTTGCTACTCTGCGCGCACTGATGAGCGAACCAACTGAGATCTATGTCAGCACGGACGTAGAAGCTGACGGGCCGATCCCCGGACCCCATTCGATGTTGAGCTTTGCGTCGGTGGCGTTGCACGCGGATGGCGCGGTCATCGGTGAGTTTTGCGCAAACCTGGAGTTGCTACCGGATGCTCTGCCGCACAAGCCAACTGCATTGTGGTGGCAAAAATATCCGGCGGCGTTTGCACAGACGCGCATTGGGCCAGAGCACCCTTCCGTGGTTATGCCGCGCTACGCTGCCTGGCTCGAAGCGCTGCCTTTGCGACCGGTGTTCGTCGGGCATCCTGCGGCCTGGGATTTCACGTGGGTCTATTGGTATCTGATTCGCTTCCACGGCCACAGCCCGTTTGGCCACTCAGGTCTCGATATCAAGACCTTCGCCATGGCGCTGCTTGGCAAGCCATATCGAGAGTGCATCAAGCGCAACTTTCCGAAACATTGGTTCGTCGATGGCCCATGCCAAACACACGTGGCGCTAGACGATGCTCGCGAGCAGGCACACTTGTTCTGCGCGATGTTGGCAGCAGCGCAAACCTGACTGTGCGTGCGTGAAGCGCTATTGCTAAAGCCAGATGAACATCCGCACGTTGCTTCCATGGCTGCTCACTTGCTGCGCTTTGGCATCGCAACGTGAAGTGCAGGCCCCCGATACGTGTGACCTGCAGGTTGTAAACGCGCCATACGGAGTGCGTGCCAGCGGTGCTGCCGCCTTTGATGGCGCGGGTCGTTCGCTTGCGGCCACGCTGCCCTCGGGCGAGTGGCAACTGAGCTTTACTGCTGGTGGCGGTGGCAGGCCGGCATCGCTCGCATTCATGGCGCCGCGCGCTGGCGAAGTGATCGTGGCAATCGGTGCAGATCCGGTCGCGCATGAACAGCAGACGCAGCACGTGACTGAATCGTTTGCGGATGCGCGCCATTTTGGCGACGGCGACATGCGCGATCTGCGAGTTCGTGCGCGGATTCGTGCGACCGCCAAGCAAGGCAGTGCGGGTCTTGTCGCGCGTTGGCAAGACGAGGCGCACGGCTACCGACTACTGTGGGATTTTACCGCTGACGAATTGCGGCTCGAACGAATGCTCGGCGGCAAACCTTGGGTGATTGGCAAGGGCAAGGCGCCCGCGGCCGACGGCAGCTTTCATGACCTTGAAATCGAAGTGCAGGGCTTTCATATCGCCGCATGGTGTGACGAGGTGCTCATCTGTGCCGATCTCGATGGTGCGTTGACGCACGGTCTATTTGGCACCGCGGTGCTTGGCGATGCCAAAGTCGAGTTTGCTAACCTGCAATCGGCTCCGCCGGCAGTGGCGGTAGCCACGCTCGCAGCGATCCGCACGGCAGGCAGTCTCACCGTCACGGCATCCGCACCGGCGCACCCGGGCGGCGTATACTGCCTCTGCCTGCGACTCGATTGCCCGACAGTGTCGCTGCCCCTGACCGGCGCTGGTTTCGAGCCATTTGTGCTGCAACAACCAGTGCTGCCAATCTTCCTGACAGGGTTTGGTTTTGGCAGCGTTGGCCGACGCGGCGAGATCGAGGCCACTCTGCGTTGGCCGGCAAGTTTGCGGCTTATGGGGCATGCCGTACTGGTTGGCGGAATGCTCGGCACGCCCGATGCGGGCGCTGTGGCCGGTTGGTTGCCGTGGGCTTATGTGCAATGGTGAACGCGCCTGTGGCAAAGGGTCGGCGGCGGCTACCTGCCTTGGTGTTCACGCTTGGCTGGGTGTCGTTCTGCAATGACGCCGCGAGCGAAATGATCTTGCCGCTCTTGCCCGCGTTCCTGCTGGGCATGGGCGGAACGCGCTTTGATCTTGGTCTCTTGCAGGGCCTAAGCGAACTGCTGTTGTCCGCGCTGAAAATCGCCAGTGGCTGGCTGTCGGACCATCAGCATCGCAAGAAGCCTTGGCTCATTGTCGGCTACGGGCTGTCATGCGCCGTGCGCCCGCTGCTTTGCCTCGTGCTATTGCCGTGGCAGGCAACTCTGGTGCGTTCGTGTGATCGCGTCGGTAAGGGCCTGCGTTCGGCACCGCGCGATGCGCTGCTGGTTGATGTGGTGGCGCCAACGGATCGCGGCGCCGCATTTGGGATGCAGCGCGCGATGGATCACGGCGGGGCACTCACCGGTGCGCTGCTAGCGGCAGTGTTGCTATGGGTCGGTTTTGAAGAGCGCGCGATCTTCGCGCTTGCTGTGGTGCCAGGCATCTTGGTCATGCTGCTGCTCCGACAAAGAGTGCACGAGCCGGAAGCAAAAAGGCGGCAGGTAGCGGGGAAGCCTGTGGTCGGCGAACGCGCGCAGGTCGCCAGGTTGATGCCGTTCTTTTTGGTCGTGTTGCTTGGCGCGTTCGGCTCTGGCATCGATCTATTCCTGTTAGTGCGCGCGCTTTCGCTTGGCATGCCAAGGCAGGCGCTGCCGTTGTTGTGGGCCCTGCTACACCTGGTGCGCGCGGGCCTCGCTGCGCCGATGGGCGCATTGTCGGACTCGCTTTCGCGCCGCCGCGTGATTGCATGTGGGCTCGGCATTCAAGCCTTCGTGATGCTCGGCTTTGGCCTTGTCGAAGACGCCATTTACTTGTGGCCGTTGTTTGCCCTGCACGGCTTGCACGCAGCGTTTACCGAAGGGGCAGAACGCGGCTACATCGCCGACCTAACCGGTGCTGGCCGTCGCGGCACCGTGTTTGGCGTGTATTACGCCGTGCAAGGGGTGGCCGCGCTGGCGGCACCGCTGTGTCTGTCTGCGATCTGGGACGCGCATGGGCCGCTGCTCTCCTTTGGCAGCAGTGCTGTGCTGCAAGTGTTGGCGATGGTCCTGCTGCTCTTGCTGGTGCCGAGCAGTCGCGCGCGCAGTGACCTCGCATAGTTCGCAGCGTGAACGTGACCGCTGCTTTCCATTGGCAGCAGTGCTGGGCAAAAAAGTGTCGCCCACAACCAGCGGGCGCGGAGCATTTGCGCGCCCGTCTGACGCTATTTGTTCGTTGGCCCTGAGCCGCGTAGTTCGTTCACCAATAGCGGCAGTTGATAGACCTTTTCGAGTGCTTCGAGGATTACCTCGCTATGGACGCTGACGGCTCGTGCTCTGGCTGAGCTGTAATAAAAATCGTTGGGCAGCGATTCGATGTTGCCGTCGAACACGAGGCCGCAGACCTGCAAGTTTTGGTCAACGACGCAAGACCCAGAGTTGCCGCCAACGATGTCATTGGTGGACGCAAAACACATCCGTTTGCGGAGGTCGAGGCGATCGCGCGCGTCGAGCCAGGCCTTCGGTAGGTCGAATGGCGCGGCCCCCTCGAACTCCACGTTGCGGGCAAACAGGCCGTAGAGGCTCGTTGCCGCTGGCGCTCTCGTGCCGTTGTATTCATAGCCCTGCACGCGTCCGTCGGAGAAGCGCAGCGTCATGGTTGCGTCTGGGCTTAGGCCATCACCATGCATCGCGTAAAGCGCGCGGCCGAGGCGAGCTGCTTGCACAGAAATCAGGGCATCGACTGCTCGCATCTCCACTTCGTCATTTTGCGTGAGGGGTAAGAGTGTTTGGCCGACACGTACACCAGGATCCGTTTCCAAAGCAAACAGTGCGGCTCCGCCTTCAACGATCCGCTTCACAAACTTGCTGTCGCGCAGGGAGCTTTGATCGAGTGCCGCAATTGCCGCCTGCCAATTGATCGTCGTGCGGCCGTGCTGTGCGCCAGCGACCGCGACAAGATAGGGATCGTTGTTTGGCAGCCAATTTGCCGCCCGCTCAAAGTGATCCGCGGCCATTGCCATGAGCAGTGAGTTTGTATCGGCAGGCATCGCCATCGCTTCCTGCATCGCTTCAGAACGTTGCAAATCGTCGCGCGCAGGATCGAACGCTTTTGCCAGCAGTAGTGACCGTTGGATCACCGGTGAATAACTCGCCGCGTGAAAAGTAATGCGCGGGATGAGAGCACGGCGCCGCATCACCAGCGCATCAAGAATCTGCCACGCGTCGCCGTATTGGGCCTTCAACTCAGGGTTGCCGTCGATCGCTGCGCGGAAGCGCGTCTCTTGATCGCGCTTTTGCTGCATGTTGGCGGTGGATTCGAGGCCGCGCTCGATATAGCGGACCGCCTTCCGGCTGTTTTGCCAGTTGAGCACGGTCATCCGCAGCGCTTCGCTGCGGGCGGCTTTTGGCTGAATGATCTGGATGCCGTGCGTCAACTCTTCAAGTTGGATTGGCTGCTCGATGTCGCGCTGGCACTCAAGTTGTGTCACCGTCATCAGCCGGCTGGTGTTACCGGGATTGCCAGGCACAAACACCGGATCACCCTCGGCGATTCCGGTTTGTCGCCAGCGAAACCAGTTCGCGCTGGTGTCGGCCGGCGCATTCTTTTCGTAGGCCCTCACAAAGGCGAAGTCTGCACTCCATCGTGGGAAGGTGAAGTTGTCGGGATCGCCGCCGAACTGTGCGGTTTGCGAGTGCACCGCCATCACGAGCCGGATGTCGTCATAGACCCGGTAGCGATAGAGATGCGTGATCGCGCCTTGGAACAGCGGCACGATCTGATTGCGGTAGCCGGGATGCGCCAAATCCGCTGCTTGCTGCACCCGCACGCGGTTGGTGTCGCGCTTGATAGCGATGACATCGGGGTCGTCGTTGGGTGAGATATCAGCCTGCAATTCCGCGGTCACATCTTCCATGGCGACGAGCTGCTGCACCGTGAGGCCTCGGATAGGAACTTCGCCGAGCAGCGACTTCGCACCAAAGCCATTGCCGAGCCAGTCGCGGTCTGCCTGCAGCACCGTGATTTGGTCCCGCACGCAGTGGTGGTTGGTCATGATCAGTCCCTTTGGCGAGACGAATGACGCAGAGCACCAGGAATTGTCGCGTTCACCAAGCCGCAACGAAGCGAGCCGCAGCGAGTCGAGCCAGCGTTGATCTGGCTTGAAGCCATACTCCTGCTCCAGATAGGCGAGCGGTGGAGTTTCGAACGTCCACATCTTGCCCATCGCCTCACGGTCCTTGGGGAGCACTTGGGCGAAGGCGGCGGCGGACAACGCGAGAGTCAGAATCTTGTGCGCGGTCGATACGTGCATGCGTTTTTGCAAAAAGTTTGGCGCAGTGAAGGCGGGGCTTTGATTGTGCGGGCGAGAGCGGTGGGTGCTCAATTGCGCTGGCTTTCCAGCGCGGCAGGCTTGTTCAGATCGCAAACGTAGCCTCCGGCGCGGCGTGCAAGTGAGGGACAATACTTCGCTGCCATGCCCTGTGCGGTCTACGGGAAAAAAGCGACAGGCGTGGGCGCCTGTGGAGTCGCAGCATTGGTGTGATCGTCATCGAGCGAAGGCATGTCAGCTGGGCGGCCCCTCTATCGAGAGGTTAAAAGGCCGATTGGGTTTGCCTGCGGTCCACCTGCTTGCGGCAGGCTTGCACCAAGGCATCTCTTCCTGAGTAAGTAAAATGATGCGCTCAGTCATTTTCGCAGCGTTGTTATTATTGGCAGTTCTGCCCGCGCGACAGGCCCGCGTGGTGTTGCCGCCTCGATATGACAACACGGAAGCGCCTGGCCACACGGCATACGGCTTTGGCCCCCATGTTGCGGCGAGTCATGTGCAGTGGCTCTTCGATTCGTCCTGCTTCACGAGTCAGGGCACCGGTCATCCGATCTTGCGCACGCGCCTGCGTTGGCGCGCGAATGGCGCGAGCACTGTTGCAGTGGGCAACTACCGAAAGGCGACAGTGACGGCTGTGCCGCTGAAGATGGGTGAGATCAGTCAAGTCCGGCTTGGCCGAACTGGTCTGGACTGATCGGCCTGCACCTCTACCTGCAAAGTTGGGCCAACGCGCCGGGCGTCAACGCCGGCAACACGATCGTCAGCAACGGCATCGACTGGCTCATCGGTTACTGACGGACCGAGCATCTTGGGGCAAGCGGCGCGAGGTCGCCTGCTACGCGCGCGAACACCCCGTGATAGGTCACCAGATGTTTGCGCGACTTTGGCATCAGGCCAGGGCCTGTGCAGGCAAGGCCACATGAGTCAGAGCCGACACTGCGCACAGCGCAGGCCATGTAATGCGCCCCGGCTGACTGACGGGCTGGGTGACGCGAACGTCGTCGGATTGGGAGGGCATGGGGTTCCTTCTGCGTGCCTCAAAGCCGCCTGGCCACGGTAGCGGACGCCTGGGCCCGGCTCCAAGGTCCGCCCGATCCGCAAGGTCCCCTTGCCAAGTGGGCGCATGGCAAAGGGCGTTCGCCCGGTGGACAGCCGACTGTCCAAGGTCCGCCCGTTTTGTCCACTTCCCGCGCCATCTGCTGCACGCTCCTGCACGCAACACTAGTTTGCGGGGAACAGAGGGCAAACCGGCCCTAGGCACCGTTTCTCACGTCCTGCGTTCGAGCATCGTCACAACCTCGACGTGATCGGTGTGCGGGAACATGTCGCAGAGGCGCATGCCTGCGACCTTGAAGCCGGCGGCAAGGAGGCCTTCTAGGTCGCGCGCGAGCGAATCCGCCGAGCAGTGCACGCAGAGCAGGCGCTTGGGCTTTGCTGCGATCACGCGCAAAACGCCATCCGCCTGCAGGCCTGATCGTGGCGGGTCGACCAAGAGCAGATCCATCTCCGGCGCAAACTCAGCTTGCGCAAACTTCGCTTCGATAACGGTGACCTGCGGCAAGCCATTGGCCTTTGCGTTGTGCAAAGCGTCGACGCATGCGATCGAATTGTCTTCGATGATCTCGACGCGCGCGGCAAAGGCCTTGGCTAGTCGAAGGCCAAACGTGCCAACGCCGCCGTAGCCATCGACCACGCGCTGGCCGCGCACATCGCCCGCCATCTGCAAGGCTGGCTTGTAGAGCACGGTGCTCGAGTGGCGGTGGATTTGATAGAAGCTGCCGAAGTGCAGGCGGAAGGTAAGGCCGTCGACGCGATCTTCCTGATAGTCGCGGCCGATCAGTGGCACGTTGCGATCGCCAAGCAGGAAGTTGCCGTCGCGGTCGCTGATGCTGCGCACGACACCGACTGGCGTGATCCTGCGTTCGGCAGCGGAGGGCAGCGATTGCGCGGCAGTCATCAGTCGTTCGGCCAGTTCTTTACCCTGCGAGAACATGCCGGGTCGCGTGACGACGCCCATCAGCAGTTCACCGGTTCCCGCACACAGTCGAGCATGAAACGCGCGGATAAAGCCTTTGCCGGTGGTCTCGTTCCACGGCATCAGCCCGAGTGCGCGCAGCCAATGTTCGGCCGAGACACCGAGCGCGGTCAGGCTCTCGTCCTGGGTTCGGCATTCGCGCACGCGAACCAGAACGTGGCTCTGCGGCTCGTAGATGCCGAGCGTCGCCTTGCCTTCGTGATCTTGTCGTACTGGATAGAGCAGCTTCGTGCGGAAGTGCACCGGGGTGTGCTGCGGCTCCGTGTATTGCAGCCGTATTTCACCGAGCAGCGGACGCAGTAGCGCTTCGAGGTTGCGCACCTTGTCATGCAGCTGCTCGTTGATCGGCACATCAAGGTGCGAGCAGCCACCACATACGCCGAAGTGGCGGCATTGCGGCGTGTCGATTGGCGGCGCTGGTGGCACCCGCAACTGGTGCTTGAAGGCGCGCGAGGGCTTACGGGTAGTGGAGCGTTTGGGCGGGCGAGGCAAGGGGCTGCGATGCTACTCGCGCGCCAGCGCAGTCGGCGCAGCTACTTTACGTTCGAGATTTTCGTGCAGCGCAACTGCCATTGCGTGCCTGCTAACTGGCGCGCAATCGTTGAACAGCGGCTGCGTGGTCGCCCGGCCCGTTCGCGAGCGTGCAATGAGGACCCTATCAAGGGGGGCCTTCGACAACGGGCGTTCTCCACTTGCATGTGCAGATCGAGTTGTCCGAATTCTGGCGGATCGAGGAGCACGCGCATTTCGCCGCGGTCCTTGCCGAGCTTGAACAGGATCTGGCGGAAGACCGAGTCACGCGCCGGTTGCAGGACTGCAATCGTTTTGCCGCGCGAGTTGTGGCCGCGGACCATGATCGCGAATGACTCAGAGGCCAATGGTCAACTGCAGCGCGTTGCTGCCGATGATAAAAGCTGGGCCAGCTAACTGGTCGGGTGCAAAGGCTTGCAGGTACAACTTCATTCCGACGAAAATCTGTGAGCTCGGGATGCTAACGAGGAACTGGGCCGTCGTCGGGCCCGTGGGCGTGCACGAAAACGCGAGGCCAAAGGCCGCATCGTGATAGAGAAAGCAGCCGGTCAATCGAAACGGGCTGAGCGACATCGGCAGCGGAATGCCGTTGAGGTTGGTGTTGGATAGGCCGAGCGACATGAACGCAAGGCCCAAAACCGGCACGCGGGCCAGGCTCGAAGTTTGGGTCGTGCCGATGCGAGGTTGTGAACCTAGGTTGCCCAGTAGCGACATGCCCGGCTGACCGCAGTTTATGCCGAACGCGAGGACCCCCGCGTCCATCGCCACTTTCATCAGGATCAATTGGCCGCCTTGCACGGATGCAGTGGTGGCGAGGGCTGCGTTGCTCGAGTGATCCATGACGGAAAACAGCAGGATGCTCTCATCGGCGCTGTGCGGGAAAAGGTCGCTGACATCGAGTATGCCGGAGGTCTCTTTGTCGTTGGTGTGCGGGGCGAGGGCGCCCGGCGTGCCGCCAAGAATGGCGAGCTCCCCCCAGATGTAGGGGTCAAACTTGGCGAGCGGGACGAGGGTGCTGGTGGCGACGTCGTAGCACCACACCTTGCCGTTGTAGGTTGAGTTGCCTGGATCCTCGTTGATGTAGATGCGCCCGCTGGCAGTGACGGCAAGGTTGTCAAACATCTGCACCTTCTGTTCGTTCTTGCTGCCGTTGATCAGCAGATCAATGGTGCCGCCGAGCAGCGGGTTGGTGATGTCATCGAACGTGAGCCGCCACAAGCGCGACATGCCGGACTGGACAGGTCCGGAAGCGCCCATTGTCGGGTTTGGGCCGGTGCTGGTCACTGTGTCCAAGCGATCCGTGGTGACGAAGAAAAACTGGCGCGGGTTGGCTGGGTTCCAGCAGCCGTCTTCAGGGCGTGAGAATGTCGTCGAACTGGTACCACTCAATGAGAAGCGCAGGCCACCCGTGATGTTGGTTGCGCGTGTGGTGGTGTTGGCGATCTCGACTGCGTTGCCAGCAACGTTGATGAACAGAAGCGTGCCGTTTTTCAGGCCAGCTTTTTCCACGACCGTGCCAGCGCTCTGTTTTTGACCGATGTAGACCGCGACCGCGTTGTTCATGATGCCGGTGCCGCCGTCGTTGTTGCCGATGACGATCGTCTTGTCCTGGGGGTGTGGGCAGGCGAGCAGATTTTCATAGCTGCCAATGCCAGTGAGGCCAGAGCCGTTGGTGCTGAGGCTGAAACCGGGCAAGACATGGGACGTGCCCTTGTCGACACCGGTGGCAACGTGGGCGAGGCAATAGCCCGTGACGCTGCTCTCTTCGCCGTTCATGAAGATGCGATCCTGAGTGCCGAGCCCCGTGGTCGCATTGAAGAACGCGCTTTCGGCGGGCAGATCGCCGGAGCAGAAACGGTGCAACGCGATCCCATTCGCGTTGGCTGCGCTGTGCACGTTCGCGCTGCTGTCGACGATGTTTTGGATCAGATCCTGACCCGATAAAACCTGCAGCGTGGTCTTTTGGATAATGAGTTCTTCGACGTAGGCGCCCATCGCCCCGTGCCTGCGTATTACGCCAGCGGTGTTGCTGATCTCGTGGTTGACGAGGAGCGTTATGGTGCCATCGCCGTTGTCATAGGCGCCCATGCCGTCCGTCATGCCGCCAACCTCATAGGTTGTACCTGCCGTGCCGCCGGTCAAGGCAATCAGGTCCGTCGCCGTAGTGAGTGACGTAATGCTTCGAACGACATGGGCTGGCCCAGCGGGCACGCAGTAGGGCGCGCGCGAGGAGCTTGGGCCTTGGTTCTGAGTCTGCGCGCCGATGCTCGAGCAAAGGACTGCAAAGCCAAGTGCAAGGAGGGCGTGCCGTGCGAGCGCTGGTCGATGGTTGGGCAAGCAGATGCTCCTGACAGATTACAAAAAGCCACTCGTCGGGGAGGGGAAACGCAACACCATGAGACAATACCAAAGCTCCGTTGCAACCTGTTGGCAAAGCTTCGATGTCTTTTCGGGGGCGAAGATGTAAACGCCTTTGGCTGTTTCGCCCCTGCTGGAAACAGCTGCAAAGTGCTGCGCGCAGCCGCTAATCTGACGCGATCACTGGACTCGCAAAGAGCGCCTGCTTGTCGCGCAGATTGCGCCAGCCTTCGCGCAGCACGACATGGCCAACTGGTGCGCGTAACGATTTACCTGGGCCGGCGCACAGCAGCACATCGGGATTGAATTCGCGCAGCGCTGTGCGCACCACTGCGGAGAAGTCGTAAGTTTCGATTACCTGCGCGTTTGTTGTGTAATCAAACAGCCTGGCAGGGTCTGCGGACCAGGGTGAGTGGACGTTGCCAAAACCGTCGATCAAGTGACATTGCGGCTCGCGCATCGGTATGCCAGCGAGCGTCAATGCAGCCTGCCGCGCGGCGGTTTCACAGAGCTTCGTGTGGAACGGGCCATGGCCAGCGAGGCGGAACGGGTAATCGCGATCACCTAGCCGGATCTTTGGCAACGCAACGAGCAACTGCTTGATCGCAGCCTCGGTGCCGGCAAGCACTTCATGACCGCCGAGGCGGATGCTGCGCGTGCAGAAAAAATCCGCGCCGAGTGCGTTCACTTTTTCGAGTGCCGCGTCAATGCCGTTATACCGCGTTGCGTCGGCGAGCCAGTCTTCGCCGAGTGTGGTCGTGAGGATCTGGCCGCCCGCGTTTTGCTTCTGCAGTTCTGCCATCGTGGCGACGAGGCGAAAGCCTGAGGTCGGGTCGAGTGCCTGGCTGGCGGATAACGCCGTATACCACCCGAGCGAGTTGCCGGCGACGGCGATGATGCGATACTTGCTGCGCAGCAACTCGGTGTGCGCGAGCGTCGAGAAGTAGATCAACTCGGCAGCGTTCTGCCCGTCGCCATGAACTCCTGGCCGGTATTGCTCCGCGCCGTCGAGTTCGCTGATCGGAGTTTTCTGCTGTTCGCGGCGCCGAGCATCGCTTGCTTTGAGCGCATCGGCGACCGGCCCTTTTCGCAGCGTGCGCGTGAGAAAACCGAGCTCATCTTTGCCATAGGAGCCGCGGCCTGGACAAAACAAAACCGCGGTTGGGTTGCTCACCTAAGAGGCTCCTCGCACAGGCGCAGCGCCTCGCGTTCGATGTCTGCTTCTTGCACGAGCACGAGGTTGGCGGCGGCGGCGAGCGGCACGTAGCTGTCGACGGCAGTGATGCGGCGGAAGCGGCAGTTTGACAGTTCTGCGTCCTCGCACAGGTCGGCGAGGATCAGCGAACTTGGCCCACCGCTTGTACGGCGACATTCATCAACGACCAGCACGCGGCGCGTGGCCAATGCGTGCGCCTTGATCTGCGCCATCGGCAACGGTGCTAACCAACGCAGGTCAAAGACGCGCGCGGCGATGCCCTTGCCGCGCAGTCGATTCGCTGCGCGCAGCGACATGTAGAGGCCGTTGCCATAGGTCACGATGACGAGATCGTCGCCGTCCTTTTCGAGGTAGGTGCGACCCTCGCCGATCGGCATCAGTTCTTCTGGTGGCGGATAACCAAACTGCCACAGTCCATCGTTTGCAGCGTGCAGGTCCTTTGCCATGTAGAGCGCGATTGGCTCCAGGTAAATGCACACCTTGCCGTGCTGCGCTGCTGCTGCCGTCATTGTGCGCAGCATCGTCACCGCATCGTCGGCGCGAGTCGGAATGCCGAGCACGAGACCTGGGATGTCGAGCAATGCGCCAACCGAGTTGTCGTTGTGGAAGTGGCCGCCGAAGCCCTTCTGGTAGGCGAGTCCTGCGATGCGAACCACCATCGGGTTGCTGCAGTGACCGTCGCTGAAAAACTGCAACGACGCTGCTTCGCCGCGGATCTGGTCGAGCGCGTTGTGGAGGTAGGCGAGGTATTGGATCTCGGGAAACGGCAGGCAGCCCGCCTGTGCCATGCCCTGTGCCAGTCCGAGAATGGTGGTCTCATCGAGGATCGTGTTGAACACGCGACCTCCGCCAAACGTGTCGAACAAACCCGTCGTCACGTTGTAGACGCCGCCTTTTTTCGCCACGTCCTCGCCAAACAGGAATGCGTTTTTGTGCGCGGCGAGGATGTCGGTCAGCGCCTGCGGGATGCGGAACGCCATGTGGCGCGGCCGCGCATCGTCCTCAGGCAATTTGCCGCCGAACACGCGCAATCGTTCCTCGCGCGGCGCAACTCTGGCTTGCAGATCACTGTTCGCAGGCAGCTTTAGTGGCCGCACAATCTCGCTTACGCTGGTGATCTTGTTTCGCGCGGCGGCCTCGACGGCGGCGCGGCGCAGGCGTTCGTCGGTATCCTGATACATCGCGAGCATTGCCGCTGGCGACATCGTGCCAGTCCGTAGCAGCAGATCGGCGAAGGCGAGCAGCGGATCGCGCACTTCGTTGCGTTCGATCTCATCGAGCGTCTTGTAGTTGGTTTCGACATCGCTGCCGGCGTGGCCCATCAAGCGCACTGTCTTCAAGTGGAAGAACACCGGCCGCCGTTTGCTGCGCGCAAACTGAATCGCAGCGAGCGCCTGTGCATAGACGGCGGGATAGTCCTTACTGTCGGCGGCGAAGTACTCGAGCCCGCAGCGATCGGCCATCATGCGTGCGACATACGTGTCCGGCGTGCGAACCGAGATGCCGATGCCGTTGTCTTCGCACAGGAAGATGATTGGGCAGGGCTGCAGGTGCAGCGAAGCCGCGCCGGCTGCCTGAAAGCCCGCTTGCGCCGTCGCGTGGTTCATCGAGGCATCGCCGAAACTACAGTAGACAACGCTGTCGTACGGCACTTTGGCGGGGATGCCGAGTCGCTCCATGCGCTGCAGGCTCATCGCGTAGCCCGCGGCCTTTGGTAGATGGCTCGCGATGGTGCTGGTCTGCGGTGGGATAAACGTGGTGTGGCTGCCGAGGACCTTGTGTCGGCCGCCGCTGACGGGATCTTCGGCCGACGCGCAGAATGACAGCATCGCGTCGAAGATCGGCGTCTCACCGCGGCCCTGTCGCAAGCGCGCTGCGACGAACGCGCCGCTGCGGTAGTGCAAGAACGCCGTGTCCGTCGTGCGCAGCAGTGCGCCGAAGATGGCGTTCGCCTCGTGGCCGCTACTGCCGATGGTGTAGTAGCTGATGCCCTTGTCTTTTAGTTCGCGCGACAATAGGTCCTGCAAGCGCGACTGGATCGCCGACTCGAAGATCGCGATTGCCTGGCGACGCAACATCGGGGAGTAGTCGACGATCGCGGTATCGAGCGAGCCGGTCAGGCCCGCAGTGGCGCCGGGATGGTCGCGCAGTAGCGCGTGCAGACGTTCGGTGACGGGACCTTCGCGGCGGATCGACATCGGGGGCAGGGATTCTACGAAGCCTTTGCGCGGGAGCCACCGTGGCCTGCTGCCAGAGTCACAGTCCTGATTCGATTCCAGCCGCGATCGTGACTAGCCTTTGCTTCGTGCGCGCATTTCACCTACGCGCCGCCGGTTTTTCTGCGGTGCGCTGTTTTTGCTGCCCAACATCGGTAGCGCCCAAGTTCACTATTTTGCGGAGGGATGCCGTTGGCAGCCGCGCGCCCGTTCGGGGCCGGACGCGGCAGTGCAAGGTTGGTTATGCAACTTGGGCTTCACTGGCAGGGCGTGCGCAATTCGCCGCCAATGAGTCGCGCGCGCTGCCTGTTCAGTAGGTTTTTCACCTGAGCCCATACACGGAGCCGAGCTATCGTGAGCGTGCGCTGTAGCAGGCAACGGTTATTGGTGAGCACCCCTAGAGCTTTCCCGATACGCATGGCCCGCCGCTGATGGGGATGGCCAATGCAGCACTTGCCGCGCAAATAGACCCCGGTGAGTTTTCGCCTCCTGACGGATGCCAATTGCTTTTGGTTCCCGCGCAATGCGCGGACGGCGGTATTTAGTATGGACCTAACCGAGATAATGCGGGCTGCCGGAATAACGCGCGCTGTTCGGCGACCGCGGCGACCGCGGGACGGCAATTAACATAGCGCGCCAAAAAGCGCAGCCTCGTCAGCTCGGGCAGGTAGCGGTAGCCCGTTTGACATTAGCTTGCATGAGGGTCACCATCATCGATAGGTTCGTGCTGTGAGGCACTGGCGGAATGGATCCATAGTAAGTCGCGGCTTAGGGCAAAGAAGATTGATGGCGCAGCAAGTCGTAGCGATGAAGTTTAACCGGTTCGGTTCGAGGCCCGGCAGGATGGTTGATTCGGGTGCGCTTGTGCTGGTTCCGCTCTGTCATGGTGTCGAGCTTTTTTACAGATAGTCCCTTCAGGCAAGCAACTTTTGGAGTGCCCCATGCGATCGTTATTTGTGCTCGGTTGCGTCGTGTTCCCGTGCTCGGTCTTGGTCGCTCAAACCCTAGACATTTACCTGACAAACGGCAACGTTCAGTGCGGCATTGAGTTCAACTCGACGCCACTCGTGTATGCGGCTACCGGAGACTTTCTGCGGGCGGATCCGGCGGGTGACCCGGCAGGCGTGCTGTTTAAGACTGCGTGGGCCTATCGCCTCAATAACGACACGCGAGAGTTCATATTCAACGACGGGGGCGGCCAAGCCTCATATATCAATGCAGGCCCGGTCGGCTTTGCCACATGGGCCAACGTTGACAGCCGCGGCCTCATTAGCGCCCTGGCCTTTTACCAGGCCATATCGACTGGGCCGACGTCGGGTGCCTTGGTTTGCCGGATGCAAATCACCAACATCAGCGCGCAGCCAGTCATCCTTAGCCTTTTCCACCTCTCCGATATTGACGATTGTGGTGCCGCATACCTGTCCAACATTTCAACCGGCGGTTCGACGGGCCATCAGTTTCATACCGGCAGTTGTGGCGAAACCGCGGACCAATTTGCCGCCGGTGCCGACCGCTGGGAGGCGGGCAGTTACACAAATGTGCCGGTAGGCAACGTCGACCTCTACACTCGCCTCGAAGACACCGTGCTCTACAACCTTGCCAACACTCAAGGCTCGGTTGGGCCGTATGACATTCGCAGTGCGTTCCAATGGATCGACCGTCCCATCCAGCCCGGGCAATCAGAGACCTACACGATTGAGCTAGATCACAACCGGAGCGGGAGGGCGTTTGGCTTTGACCGGTTTGGTACTGGCCGCGCTGGCGCGTTCGGCGTCCCGTCACTAAGTTCGATTGGTGATGCGCAACTCGGCACCACCATGACGCCGACAGTTAGTAACTGCCCCGCATTTTCACTCGTGGTGATCGAACTCGGATTTACGCGCACTGCAACGCCGATTGCGGACCTGTTCAACTACGTCGGTGGCGGCAGCAACTTCGTGACTGTGTCAAACGCCGCGGGCGTAGCTTCGCTGCCGATTTCGATTCCCAATATCGCAGGGTTTAACGGCATCAATATGTTTGGCGAGGGTTTTGTCTTCGATGTCACTACGACCAGCACGAGCGGGATCCCACTCACCCACACGGTGGGCGCCCAGTGGGTGTTTGGCACCTACTGAGACGCAAGCTTGCGGCAGCGGGGTCTTGTTCGTCGCTTTATCACTCCGCTGCGTCGTCGGAGAGTTCGCTGTCGTGACGTTCGGGCAGCAAAAAACTGCTGACCAACACGGACACGATGGCGACGGCGATCGGAAACCATAGCCCCGCATAAATGTTGCCGGTGGCGACCACGATCGAGCTCGCGATCAGCGGCAGGAAGCCGCCGAACCAGCCGTTGCCAATGTGGTATGGCAGCGACATCGACGTGTAGCGAATGCGCGTTGGGAATAGTTCGACCAGGTAGGCGGCGAGCGGGCCGTAGACCATGGTCACGTAGAGAAAGAGGGCGCTGAGCAAAAGAATGAGGCGCGTGCCGTGGATGGCCGCTGGATCTGCCACGCTCTTTCCGTCGGGCAGCTGGATCGTGATGGCGTTGTATCCCGTGTTATCGAGTGCCGCCTGAAAGGTTTTTTCAGTGAACCCGACAGCAACCTGCCGGCCGCCGATTTCGAGTGCGATCGGTGCACCAGAAGCTGCGGACATCAGCGTAAATGGGACGCTGTGTTGATTGAGGAAGCTGCGCGCCAGTTCGGTATCGGTCACCTTTGCCGGAGCGGGCAGCACGATCTTTTGCGCAGCTTCGCTGATGGCGAGCAGGGTGAGTTCGAGATCGTTTTTGTGCTCGCTCGTGTACAGCACGACCGGGGCCTCTTGCATGAGTCGCGCGAGTGCTGGATTGGCTGCTTCGGTGATGCCGCGGAAGATTGGGAAATACGTGAGAGCCGCCAGCAGGAAGCCGGTCACGACGATTTTCTTGCGCCCGATTCGGTCGCTGAGCCAGCCGAAGAACAGGAACATCGGCGTGCCAGCTAACAGTGCGACGGCGATGTAGAAGTAGGCGCTTGCGGTGGCGACCCTAAGTGTCGTGGTGAGAAAAGTCAGGGCATAGAACTGGCCGGTGAGGCACACAACACCCTGGCCTGCGGTGGTGCCAAACAGCACAAGCATGCACATCCGGGCATTGCGCCATCGCAGGAAGCTTTCGCGCAGCGGTGCCTTGCTTTGCTTGCCGAGCGTCTTCATCGCGCTAAAGACCGGTGACTCGTGCAGCTTTAGGCGGATCCATACCGAGATTGCGAGCAACCCGAGTGACAGCAAGAACGGCAATCGCCAGCCCCATGCAGCGAACTGCTGCTCGGTCATGAATTGCTGGACCAGCACGATCACGACCAGGGACAGGACGAGGCCGATCGTTGCCGTGGTCTGGATAAAGCTGGTGTAGAGCCCTCGTCGCTCACGTGGCGCAAACTCGGCGACATAGGTTGCAGCACCGCCGTATTCGCCGCCAAGTGCCAGACCTTGCAGCAGGCGCAAGATGACAAGAATGATCGGTGCCCAGATGCCGATTTGCGCATAGGTCGGCACCATGCCGACCAGCGCGGTAGCGAGACCCATCACTATTATCGTTACGAGGAATGTGTATTTGCGACCGACGAGATCGCCGAGCCGACCAAATACCAACGCGCCAAACGGCCGCACTGAAAAGCCGACGCCAAACAGTGCAAGGCTCGATAGGTAGCCGAGCGTCTCGTCACCCGCCGGAAAAAACAGCTTGCCGAATTGCGTTGCTAGGATGCCAAAGATGTAGAAGTCGTACCACTCGAACATCGTGCCCAGCGAAGCGGCGGTGATGACGCGGCGGATGTTCTGTGTCGGGCGCGGTTCGATCATGAGTTGTGGCGGTGCGAAATGTGGCGGAATGCGCCCGCGAAAACCTGACGATGGTCAGGCGGCATTGTCTTGGTCGAGAGCTTGATCGTGGCGATCGCGCAGCAGCACGGCACCGATGACGAACGACATCACAGCGATAATGATCGGATACCAGAGGCCCGCGTAGATGTCGCCCGTGAAGACCACGATGGAAGCCGCGATCAGTGGCAGGAAGCCACCAAACCAGCCATTGCCAATGTGGTAGGGCAGCGACATTGAGGTGTAGCGGATGCGCGTTGGAAACAGTTCGACGAGATACGCAGCGATTGGGCCATAGACCATCGTCACGTAGAGCACGAGCAGCGTGAGCAGTAGCACGAGCTTGTTGCTGTCGATCCCATTCGGGTCTGCCGCCATTTTGCCATCGGCAAGCTTGATCGTGATCGTGCCGTAGCCGCTGTCGTCGAGAGCTTTTTGATAGGCCTGCTCGCTGAAGCCGCTGGCAACCTGAGTGCCGCCGATGTCGAGTGTAATCCCCGCATCGCCAGCCGCTGCTGCAAGTGTGAACGGAACGCCGCGCTGATTGAGGAACCCACGCGCCTGCTCCGTGGCGGTCTGGCCGTTCTTTGGCGGCAATACGATCTTGCTCGCTGCATCGGCTACTGCCATCAGCGTGAGTTCGAGCGCGTTTCTGTGATCGCTCGTGTGCAGCACTACGGGCGACTCGCGCATCAGGCGCGCGAGCGTTGGATTGCCCGCCTCGGTCAAGCCTTTGAAGATCGGGAAGTAGGTGCACGCGGCGAGCAGGAAGCCGGTCAGGATGATCTTCTTGCGCCCGATACGATCGCTGAGCGCGCCGCAGACTATGTAGAACGGCGTGGCGAGCAGTAGCGAGATGGCGATGTACAGGTAGGCACTCGCGTAGTGAATCTTGAGGGTCGTGGTCAGAAAGTGGAGCGCGTAAAACTGGCCCGCATACCAAACGACACCTTGGCCCGCGGTCGCACCGAGCAGGGCGATCAGGACGATTCGAGCGTTGGGCCAGCGTAAAAAACTTTCGCGCAGCGGTGCCTTGCTGCCCTTGCCGAGCGCCTTCATCTGGGCAAATAATGGGGACTCGTGCAGCCTTAGCCTGATCCACACTGAGATCGCAAGCAGCACGATTGAGACCAGAAACGGCAAGCGCCAGCCCCACTCATCGAAGTCTGCGGGCGGGATCAACCAGCGCACCGCCCCGATTACCAGGAGAGACAGCAACAGGCCAAAGGTCGCAGTGGTTTGGATCCAGCTGGTGTAGAGCCCACGTTTTCCGGGCGGCGCAAACTCGGCGACATAGGTTGCGGCACCGCCGTATTCGCCGCCAAGCGCCAGACCTTGCAGCAGGCGCAAGATGACAAGAATGATCGGTGCCCAGATGCCGATTTGCGCATAGGTCGGCACCATGCCGACCAGCGCGGTAGCGAGACCCATCACAAGTATCGTTACGAGGAATGTGTATTTGCGACCGACGAGATCGCCGAGTCTGCCAAACAGCAGCGCGCCAAACGGCCGCACCGAAAAGCCGACGCCAAACAGTGCAAGGCTCGATAGGTAGCCGAGCGTCTCGTCACCAGGCGGAAAGAACAGCTTGCCGAACTGGGCCGCCAAGATGCCGAAGATGTAGAAGTCGTACCACTCGAACACGGTGCCGAGTGACGCTGCTGCAACGACCTGCCAGATACTGCGTGCTTGGCTGTTTTGGCGCATTCGATTTCAGCGCTGAGTATGCCGCTGCCTTAGCGCTTCTCACTAGGCCATTCACCTGCGGTCGTGGCTCGCAGTAACTTTGTGCGCACTCAAAATGCGCCCTCTAACAAGTAATCGGCAAGGCTGCGCGCAAGAGTCAGGTTGTGCGTGACCACCGCCTGGGTGATTGCGTATTGCCGCAGATTGCGGATCCACGTCCGTCGTGCTGTTTGCATCGAGTGCGGAGGTCGGCTCGTCGAGCAACAGCACCAAAGGTCGGCAGTGCAAATGCCCGTTTGGCAACAAGTGACATAGCGCGGTGGGTGTTTGCGCGGGTGGCTAGGTTTTGGCAGTGGGTGACGTTGAAGGTGACAGCGGCGGAGAAAGCGGCGCTGCAGGGACGGCGCTGGGTTTGCGCAAAGGAGGGCCTTAATGCGGTGAAAGTGCGTACGGTTTTTCTGCAGGCCGACTCGCCGATTAGGTCTTCGTTGTTCGCTGTTGGTTTGTGCTGCAGGGGCAGGCGTAAGTGGACGAACTGGGCCGTGCTGCGGTTACACGTGGGGGAAATTGCTGCGGCGTAGTTGGGCGGCTAGCTCGCCGTCGAGCCAAGATAGAAGGAGCCTTCCGTCGATCCGAAAATGAGCTGGGGTCGCTCTAACGGTGCAAAAACTAACGGATTGATTCAAGAGGCGTTCCCCACTCTCAGCCGCGCACTGCGCGAGTTCATTTTGACGGGGATAAACGATGCGGAATGGTTGGCTCGGGTCGCTGCTTTTGGCCGCGCGCTCGCTGCCGGTGAGGAACTGCTAATGGTGTAGGCGGCTAGCGGTCTTTCCTGCGGGCGAGAAATCGGGCGGGTGCCTTGCCGGAGGCAACTCTGGCACCAGGCTTGACAAAGTGAAGTCGGCAGTGCAAGACAGGAAAGCGATAGTTCTCGCTTGTTTCGAGAAGCTGTTGGAAATACCCAAACTTGCCGGATCACCATGCCAAGCCTCGCTTCGTCCCAGCTTGCCTCTTATTTCGTGTTAGCCGCATCCGTTGCTGCGCAGGGGGGCTTCGAGACACCCTCATTACAGGCGGTTCTAAACAGCACGTCGATCGACACGGAGCCGTGCCTCTCGTTTGACGGCCTTACGCTTTACTACTACTCGAACCGCGCAGGCGGCGTCGGCGGGCTCGACATATACTCGTCTCAGCGCATTTATCAGGGCGCTCCGTGGAGCACGCCTACGTGCGAGACGAGCCTTAGCTCGGCGCAGTCCGACTACTCGCCATTCCTAGTGATCGGCAACGTCGAGATTTACTTCAGCAGCAATCGCACCGGCAGCACGCCGGTAACGGGCGGCACCAGCTTGAGCCTCGACATCTGGCATTCGACGCGCGGCGGCCCAGGTCAGGCGTGGAGTACGCCAACCAACGTCATCGAGCTCAACGGCCCCGGCGGTGAGCTGCAGTTCTCGATGACCTACGACGGCCTCGAGTGCTACTTCCTGACGACCGGCTGGGGCAACCCAGGCGGCGCCAACAACTCGATCTACCGCTCGACGCGCAGCGCCAACAACCTGCCGTGGTCGACGCCGACGCTGGTCAGCGAGATTTACAACGGCAACACGCATCGCGACGTCGAGATTTCGGGCAACGGTTTGCAGATCATCTACACCGAGTTCCGCCCAAGCCCGGTGAGCCGCCTCTATGTCTACGCCGCGACGCGCCCCGACCGGACCTCTTCGTTCGGCGTGCCGCTCAACTGGAGCGAGTTCAACAACGTCGGCACGGTCTCGGGCGTCAACAGCGTTTCTCTTTCGCAGCAGGGCGACGAATTGATCATCGGCGCCGGCTTCTCGGCGGCGGCGGGCAACCAAGAGTTGCTGCGCACTCGCCGCAGCGTTCGCTTTGGTGAGGGCTGCGGCAGCGCTGTGCCGCTCTCGCTCGGATCGAACGCACCGAACGTCGGCGGCAACTGGGATCTGACGACCAGCAACATCGACCCGCTGTCGCCGGTTTCGTTCACCTTCCTCGGCTTCGTCGCAACGGCGCTGCCGATGGATGTCCTCGGCGCGCCCGGCTGCTATGCCAACGTCGACCAGTTGATCGGCTCGGTCACGGCGGCTTCGGTAGCAGGGACCTCCTTGTTGTCGATCAATGTGCCGCCGGCGCTCTCGCTGGTCGGGATGGTCGTTTACACGCAGTCGGCGTGCCTGACGGCCAGCAACGTGCTCGGTCTCTTCACGTCGAATGGCTGCGCGTCGGTGATCGGCAGCTGACGCGGGCCGCGCCCCTGCAATCCCCGCTGGCTAGGATCGCGGTGAAATCCCTTCGCACGCAAATGCCTTTGCCTCGGTCCGCCGGTTCCCGTTCGTGATAGCGTCGCCCGGCGCGTGCGACAGTTTCGCCGCCGCCGCCGCCGCCGATTGGGAGCGCGGCTGCAATCTGTGTGCGCTTTGGTGCGCTACTGGGTGACCGACTTCGGTCCAATGCTCGCCATCGTCGCATTGCGGCCTGTTCGCGCAGCCACGGCCAACGCATCGCGCTGCTTTTGTTTGTCGGCGGCGGGATCTTCGGGTGGGATGGGTCTAGATACTATGAGCGCCGCACGCCAAGGCGGGCAGTAGTTCAATTGGCCAACGGACTGCCACTGGTAGCCTTCAAGTGCTGCTGGATTTCCAGCTCGATCAAGTGATCAGCAAGGCTGCGCGCAAGAGTCGGGTTGTGCGTGACCACCGCCTGGGTGACGCCGCGTTGCCGCAGGTTGCGGATCACGTCGATCACGTCCTTCGTGCTGTTTGCATCGAGTGCGGAAGTCGGCTCGTCGAGCAATAGCACCAAAGGTTGCATTGCCAGTGCCCTTGCGATGGCTACGCGCTGCGCCTCGCCGCCGGAAAGCCGGGCTGGATAGCGATTGGCAGCAGCGGCCATGCCCACCATGTCGAGCAGTTGGCGTGCGTGCGCTTCGGCCTTAGCGATCGGGGTGCCGCATACGCGGTGCGGTGCGAGTGTGACGTTGGCGAGCACGGTGAGGTGCGGGAACAGGTGATATCCCTGAAACACCATGCCGGTACGGCGGCGTAGTTCGGTGGCGCGTCGTTGCCACTCTGCAAGCGGCAGCCCCGCTGGGATGACGAGGTCGCCGACCACCACTTCGCCGCTGTCGTGGCGTTCCAGCTGGTTGAACAGGCGCAGCAGCGTGCTCTTGCCGCACCCGCTGCGGCCCGTGATCACCGTGGTCTTGCCAGTTTCGAGCGCAAGGTTGAGGTTCGTGAACAGCGAGCGTCCAGCAAACATTTTACTGACGGAGCGCAGCGCGATCATGCGGCATCCTTATTGAGTGCGCGCTCGAATCGTCGTGCAGCGATGGCCAGCGGCAGGCTCATGGCGAGGTAAATGCCCGAGGTCACAAGTCCCAGCAACAGGAATCGCCCGGTCGCGTTGGCGAGCATTTGATATTGCTTGGTGAGTTCCACAACAGTGATCACCATCACGATCGATGAGTCTTTGAATAGCGCGATGAAGTCGTTGGTCGATGGCGCCAGCGAGAGGCGCAAGGCTTGCGGGAATATGACGTGACGCACCGTTTGCATCGGTGAAAGCCCGAGTGCAAATGCCGCTTCGGATTGGGCGCGCGGGATCGAGGTCAGGGCGGCGCGATAGATCTCCGCTTCGTAGGCAGCGTAGTTGAGTGCGAGGCCCACAACACCAAAGCACCACGCGGGCACACTGCGCAGACATTCGAGCTGCCCAAGGCCGTAGTAAAGCAGCAGCATCTGCACCAACACTGGCGTGCCGCGCAGCAGTTCGATGTAGCAGAGTGCGATGACGCGCAGCGGCCTGTTGCCGTAGAGACGGCACATGGCGAGCGCGAGTCCAAGCACCAAGGCGCAGGCGAAAGCGAGCACGGAGATTCCCACCGTGCGCAGCGCGCCATGCAGCAATAATGTGATCGACGGTCCCCACTTTACCGACTCGGCGCCAGTGCTCACTTCGGCAAACATGAGTGCGACACGCGCTTCGTCGAGTGCGGCTTCAGCAGGCACCCAGAGGTCCCACTTGCGGTAGATCCGTTCGAGCGTCCCATCGCGCAATAGCTGCGCGATTGCTGCATCGAGTGCCGCTTGCAGTTCGGGTTCGGTGCGACGCACGGCGATCGCATAGAAGTATTCGCCAAACGGGGCACCGACATCCGTGAGCCCCGGGAACATGGGTCGCAATGCGCGTGCGATTGGTAGATCGGCGAGCGAAGCGGTCGCGTGGCCGTTCACCACATCCTGATAGGCGGTGACGTTGCTCTCGTGGACGACCGCCTCAAGGCCGGGTGCAGCCAGCACGACCTGGTGACCTTGCGATTGGCCCAGCACGGTGACTCGCTTGCCAGTGAGATCTAAAAGTCCCGCTATGCCGGTCGTTGCCGTATTGACGGTCAGTTGCAGTTGAAAGATGTAGTAGGGCCGCGTGAATCGAACCTGCGCGCAGCGCGCCTTGGTTGGCTCGAAGCCATTCAGCACGATGTCAAAGTTGTTGCGTTCGAGTGCCGGCACCAGGTTTTCGTATTGCGACTGAACGCGCTCCATACGCACACCAAATACCCGGCCAAGCTCCCTGGCGAGGTCGACCTCAAAACCAATCTCACCGCGCTCAGGATGTGCAGCATCGACATACACAAATGGCGCGCCACCTTCCGCGTCTGCACCAAAGCGCAGCACGCCAATGTCCTGGTAGCGTTGCGGCAAAGGCACCTGCGCCATGGCCGTGGCGCAGAGCGCCGCGAAGATCAATCCATGCACCCTCACTTCTGTGGCTTGCCCGGTATCTGCACGCCGTTGGTGGTCAAAATCTGGAAGTGGTGGACGTTGTGCGGGCCCGCGTAGCTCCAGACGATCTGCTTGTCGCGCGTCACTTCAAACAGCTTGATGCCATGTGGTGCGGCATAGCTCGCGATCACGGTGTTGCCGTCGGGAAGACGTTGCACGCCACACGCATCGACGATCGGCTTGCCTTCTAGGTCATCGTTGGTGACGACCCAAACTGGCTTTCCGTCCTTGTCAAACTCGGCCACTTTGTTGCCGTGCGTGAGGCCCACGAGCGTGTTGCCGTCAGCGAGTCGGATTGCCGTGAACGGCCAGTTCTCCGCTTTCGGTCCGCCAAGTTCTGGCAGGTCCGTGCGAATGATTTTGACTACCTCGCCGTTTGGCTTGTACTCCTTGATCGCAAACGCGAGCAGGTGAGGCACGAGGTAGTTGCCGTTGTCGAGTTTGCGCGCCATGCGGGTTTGCATGTGTGCGTTGTCGGTCTCGGGCTTTAGTGCCACGGTGATGTCGACCTTGCCATCCGGCTTCACTTCGAGCAGCGTCGGCTGCTTGCCGAGTTCGGTGATCAAGGTGTTGCCGTTGGCGAGACGTTCGATGGTGCCAAGTTCTTGGTTGTCCTTCGACTTGGAATACGTGAACACCACCTTGCCCTCGCGCGTCACCTCGGCGGCGAGCTCGGTCCACGTCACCAGCACGTTGCCGTTTTCCAGCACGTATCCATCGCGAGCGTGCGGCTGCTTGGAGTCCCAGACGTCTTTGCCGTCCTCGCCGATGATGCCAGTGAACTGTGGCCCAGCGATGAAGAATGAATGTGTTCGCGCCGGCTTGGTCGGCAGGTCTTTTTTGGCAACGTCACCTTGTGCGGCAAGCAGGCCAATCGAGACTAACAAAGCCAGGGTGGCGCGGATCATGGTCCACAGATGCTAGCAGCATTGCTGCCCACCATGATTTGTTGTGCAGCGGTGCTAGCTGGCCGGCTTGGCTGCAGGCCTGCGCGACGCATCTTCCTGAGTCCCGCGCACCTGATTTCGGCCACTGTTCTTCGCTATGTAGAGGCCTTGGTCGGCAAGCCCCATTAGTTGCTCAAAACTGCGGATCGATGCGTTTGCGGTCGCGACCCCGAAGCTTGCTGTGACCATGCATTCAAAATTTGGCCCGCGCACTGGTGTGTTTGCGATCACGGCCCGCAATGCCTCTGCGATCATCCTCGCCCGTTGTGCGTCGGTCCCGGGCAGGATCACGACAAACTCTTCCCCGCCGATCCGGCACGCGGTGCCTTGTGAGGCAACGCTGGTCTGGAGGACCTTTGCAATCAAAGTCAGCACAGCGTCGCCGGCGGCGTGGCCGAAGGTGTCGTTGACGCGCTTGAAGCGATCGACATCAAGGATCAGCAGCGACAGCGGCGAACGTGCGGTGAAGGCGCGCTGCCATTCTTCGCGGAGGTGGTCCATTGCGAAGCGGCGGTTGGGCAAGCCAGTGAGCGTATCGGTGATGGCCGCATGCTGCAGATTGCGCGCGAGCACGCCCAGATCGGCGACCTGCCCCTGCATCGTCACGCGGGCCTCATCGACGCGCTCTTGCAGATGGATCACTCGCATGGCCGCGCGCAGGCGGGCCATCAGAAGTTTGGGGCGGAAAGGTTTTACTAGGTAGTCGTCAGCGCCCGCATCGAGTCCGCTGACCGCTTGCTCTTCAGTGTCGTCGGCGGTGAGCAAGATGGCGTAGACACGGCGGCCTGCTTCAAACTGCCGCAGGTTGCGAATCAAGGTAACGCCATCCATCTCAGGCATATTGCGATCGCAGATCAGGATCTGCGGCATGTTCTCAAATGCCAATCGAAGGGCTTCCTTTGCGCCGGTAGCGGTAACGACCGCGTGACCTTCGCGCTGCAGCAGGCTCAGCAGCAGGCGCACTGTTGTCGGGTCATCGTCGACAATCAGGATGCGGGCCCCTTGCGGCTTCGTTATTGCCACCTCTGCGACAAGTTCTTTAGTCGCGGACTCGGCACCGGTTGTTGGTGTGCGCGCTTCTTCGAACGGTGGCACCTCGGTGGTCACGATGTCGAGCACCGCGCCCCAGCTTCGCCAACTCTTCGCGATGGTGATCCACAATTCCGGCAGCGTTTCCTTGGCGATCGAAGGCAGGTTCTCCAATGCGCGGCGCGCCTCTGCCAGTGCGATGGGTCGCCTGGTCGGATTGGTTAGTGCCGTAGCGAAGCGCGCAGCGATCCACACCGCCGCCGGCAGGCTCATGGTTGCGCCATGTTGCGTGCCCGGTGCAGCAACCAAATCGACGGTGCTGATCGCCTGCACGATGGCTTCGGGCAAGGCCCATTCTTGCAGCATCGAGACGCCGGCCTCGGCGTGGTCGATGCCAAACCGTTTTTGTTCAAGGCTAGCTCGCAGCGAAGGATCGCTAGCCTCAGGTCTAGTGAGGATTTCGGCAAAGTCAGTGGGATGCACGGTGGCGAGAGCCAGCGTGCCGATGTCGCTCAACAAACCGGCGACAAACAATTCCGCGGCTTCGCCGATCTTGCAGCGCGTGGCGATCTCTGCCGAAGCGACTGCGCGCGCCAGCGATTGCGACCAGAACGCGTCGTAGTTGAAACCGGAACAGCGACCTGCGCGATGGCCTGAAACGAGACTGAAGCCGAGGCCGATGGCGCGTACGGACCGTAGGCCAAGTCGCATTGCCGCCGCTTGAATCGTTGCGCACGGTTGCGAGCCGCGCACCGCGCTCGTGTTGGCCACTTGCAGGAGACGGCTCGTTAATACCGGGTCGATCTGAATGGCAGCAGCAAGCTCTTCGATCGAACAATCAAATTTGTTCGTGAGGCGCAGGATCTCAAGTCCCACTCCCGGCGGCGAGGGTAGTGCGCCGGTCGCCTTCAGCTCTTGGAAGTTCTTGGTCGGCATCGGTTACCAGCCTCTTTCTTCGGAGAGTGAGCACGAGCAGCAAGAGTCCGGCTTTTGGGATTTCCCTTAGGTCACCGCCGAGTCGTTGGCAGGTCGTTGGCAGTGGTGCTTTCCTGCCTTTCGCGGTGCGAGACATTGCTCGATTCCCATGCCACAACGCCGAACTCCGCTTTCGATCCGAACAGCTCCGCCATGCGTTGCAATCGATAGCGGAAGATTCGCTCCACGTCTTTGCGCACGAACATTGAGAAGACTAGTCCCGCAAGCAGCCCGCCTTTTGGCCGCATCACAACAGTGTCGGTTAGCAACGTGCCGCCGTCTTGCGCGGTAAAGGTGTGCGTGTGATGCCAGACCGAATATGGCCCGCGGATCTGCTCGTCGACGAACCGGCGGCTCGGTTCAAAGCTCGCAATGCGAGTCCGCCAGCGCATCCGAAAGCCGCGCACCGTGATGCGGTAGTCGATCAGTGTGCCCTGCTGCAGCGAGAACGGTTGCGGAGTAAGGATCTCAAACGACAACCAGGGCGGAGTCAGCGCTTGGAGGTTTTTGGCCTCCGCAAAAAACGGGAACACCACATCAGGTGTGTGCGGCACCCAAAGTGATGACCGGAGTTGCCAGGTTTTGACCATGCCTCTTGGTTCGCTAGCAGGGGCGCATCGGATGCGTTCAGGCGTTCAGTAGTGCATGTAGGGAGCCGCTGAGTTCCTGCATGGTGTTGGGCTTTGTGATGAAATTCTGGATGCCACGCTGGAGCGCGGATGCGCGGACTTCTTCGGTCATGAATCCAGAGCTGAGCAGCATGGGAACGTGAGGATTGAAGTTGCGCACCGAAGCAGCAAAGTCGAGGCCGGACATGTCGGGCATGTTGAAGTCGGTAACAATTGCGTCGAAGCGGCTTGGTTCTTTTGTCAGCGCTGCAAGTGCATCGCTTGCCCGTGTGAAAACTTCGGGCACATAGCCAAGCAAGGTAAGCATGCTTCGTCCTAGCTCAATGAGCTGCGGTTCGTCGTCGAGGAAGAGCACGCGTTGACCCTTGCCACGTTGCAGAAGTGGTTTTGCTGGCGGCTGTGTATGCGAAGTGTCCTTGTCCGTCGCGGGCAACCAGATGCGGAACTTGGTGCCAGCGCAGAGCTCGCTCTCAACTGCGATCGCTCCGTCATGGTTGCGGACGATGCCGTGGACGACGGAGAGGCCGAGGCCCGTGCCTTTGCCTTGCGCCTTGGTCGTGAAAAATGGCTCGAAAGCGCGATCGAGCGTCATCTGGTCCATGCCCATGCCGTTATCGCTGACAGTGAGCAGCGCGTGTGCCCCTGCTTTCAAGTTGTTGTGCAGGCATGCAATCTCCGCAACAACATTCGTACGCTCCAAGCTGATCTCGAGGCAGCCATGCCTGCCTTCGAACGCATGCCACGCATTGGTGCCGAGGTTGATGATCAGCTGCTGGATCTGTGTCGCATCGGCCAAGACATCGGGGGCATCCTTTGCGACGTGGAGTTTTATTTCGACAGCTGCTGGCAAAGTTGCACGCAACAGGCGGGCGCTCTCATGCACGGGGGCTAGCAAGGAGATCGGTTTGTTTTCGGCGACTTGGCGGCGACTAAAAGTGAGGATCTGACGCACGTGCTGGATAGCGCGCTGCGCGGCGATGGCAATCTCGTCAAGGTTGAGGCGCACGGATCTGTTGCGATCGAGTTCGATGCGCGCGAGTTCGACATTGCCGACAATCGCGGCGAGGATGTTGTTGAAGTCGTGCGCGATGCCGCCGGCCAGCGTCCCCATTGCTTCCAGCTTTTGCGCTTGGCGCAACTGTTGCTCCAGCGAACTGCGTTGCCGTTCGGCACGTGCGGTGGCGATCACCAAAGCCGCGGTATGGGCCGCCGAAGTCATCCACTGCAGGTGCGACTCGGTGGGCAAGCCTGTTTGGTGGGAGTGCACCGAAAGAGTGCCGATGACCTCGCGGTGCAAATTGAAAAGCGGCAAGGACCAGCAGGCGCGAATCCCAAAGCTCAAAGGCAGGTCCCGCCATGGTGCCCAGAGCGGGTCGTTCTCGATGTCTGCAACTAATACACTTTCTCGCAGGTGAACGGCGGTGCCGCAGCAAGCGCGACCGGGGCCAACAGCAAAGCCATCGAATACCTTGACATAGTCAGGGGGCAAATCAGGCGCGGCGCAGGCGCGCAGGTGTTTGCCGTCGTCGTCGAGCAACAGCACCGCGCACATTAGTCCGTCATAGCGCTGTGAGAAGGCGCGGAGCAGGCGGTCAAGGGTCGCCTGCATTGACGCACCCTGAACAATCATCTCGATTACCCGGGCTTGTTCAAATCGCAGCGCATCGTCGCACTTGCGTGTGGTGATGTCGCTGTGCGTGCCGACCACGCGTATGGGCTTGCCATTACCATCGCGCGCTAGCACCTTGCCGCGATCGAGTATCCACTTCCAGCGGCCATCCTTGCTGCGCAGGCGGTGCTCGCTGGAGTAGCTGTCGGTCTTGCCCTCCATGTGCGGCATCAGCAGCGTCATCACCTCTGGCAAATCGTCCGGATGCACTCGATCCTGCCACTCGTGAAGCCCGTCGCCGATTTCATGGTCCTCGTAGCCGAGCATCTCTTTCCAGCGGTGCGAAAACTGGACCTTGTTGGTTATGGCATCCCAGTCCCAAACGCCGTCACCTGCTCCTTCGACTGCGAACTGCCATCGAAGTTCGCTTTCAAGCAGGGCCTGCTGCGCTTGCTTGCGCGCGGTGATGTCGACCAGCACGCCGCGAATCTCAGTGACATGGCCGTTCTTTGTAATGACCTGCGCCAAGTCCCGCACCCATGCGACGCGCCCGTCTTTGGCGATCATGCGACATTCAAACTGGTGGTTCCTTCCGTCCTGCAAAGCTTTGCTGCGATATGAGGCGCTATTGGCGCGATCATCTGGATGCAGTTGTTGAAGCCAAAAACCGTCCTTCAGCCAATCTTCTGGCAGGTAGCCCAACAACTGTTCTGCGTGTTGGCTGACGAATGTGAAGCGGCAATTTTTTGGATCGGCGTGATAAAGGATGCCGGGCATATTGCGGAACTGGTCGTCGATTGCAGCCGAGACAGGGTCGCGTGGCCGCGGGCCGCCTTTATTCTGGCGCAGCTCCATGATTTTAGAGCGCAAGTCCCCAATATTGGAATGGTGCAACGCAATGTCGGCTCCGGCTGCGCGTGCGAGTGTGGTCGCATGATGCTCCTTGGTGATAGCAATCAGGATGCCGATCCGATTGTCATGACGCAGCTGCGCACAGTGTAAAAAATCTTCGCTTGGATACTCGCACAGCAAAAAGTCTTGCGGCGCTATCTCATCACTGAGCGAATCTGGGTGCTGCACGCATTGATTGGGAAAAAGGCGCGCAAGAATTGTTTCGAGGAGTAGGCCGAGCTCGCCGTGGATGGCGAGGATCAGGATGCGGGTTTTGATTGGTTGCATTGGATAAACGCGATCGGCCGTGCGACAAATCAGTGCAATAGAGAATCGGATTTGCAGTGGCAGCTGACTGCCTGGACCCGCTGTGGCACCTTTCGGCGCACATTTGGTCCCAAGGTATTTTTCATTGTGCGTAGTTGCGGCCAGTAGCAATGCGTAGGGGTTTTTGGCTAGTTGCTGGCGATTCACGCGGTCGGCGGCTTGCGCGTTTTCGCGTAGCAATGCGTAGGGTTTTTTTGCAAGTTGCTGGCGGCGCGTTTTTCATGGCTGCTGCGCAAGGGGCCGCTTTTTGGACGCTATTGTTGGCGGTGGTTTTTTGCGTCTCTAGCAGGTTGTCAACCTCTGCTTTGTATCTGCGCCAACTGCCAGTAATCCCCATCAGCCATGGCGGTGCCGCAAACCAGCTGCGCTAAGAATCGGCGGCTAACCGTTTGTGTAGCGCGCTAAACGCACTGCAAGAGAGCTAGGTAGTTCGACGGCCAAAACCGCACGCTCACCATGATGCTCCATGCAAATGGCCGCTATGAAGTGTTGTGGGTAGCCATATTCAACGCGTCAAAGCCTCGACGACGCAGTTTGCGATGGCAAGGTCCTGGCACGCGACGCCGGTGAGGTCTGCCACGGAGATCAGGCCTTTCTGGCGGTGCTGTATTGGTGCTGCGCACAACATGCCAAGTTCGGTTAGCTGACTGCGTGAGACGCAGCCGCGTTGCAATGCAAAAGACGTGTCGCCAAATGCAGATGCCTGCGAGAGGCTGTCGACAACGCAGAGCCCGGCGTGGTCATAGATGTGCGGATCAAGCTCGTTCTTGCCGCCGCCGTCAGCACCCATTGCCGTTACGTGCATGCCTCCGCGCAGGTCGTTTGCATGCAACAATGGCGTGTGGCTGTTGGTCGTCGTGACCAGCAGGTCACATTGTCGAGCTAGTTCTGCTATCGAGGATGCGGCAACGACCTCGAAGCCGTCCTGCTCCATGTCGGCGATATAGCGCGCAGTTCGTTCGGGTGACCGGCCAAAAACCATCGCAGAGCGGCATGGGGAAACGAGCGACAGGCAGCGCAGTTGGAAGCGGGCCTGCACACCAGTGCCAATGATGCCGATGCGATGCGGATTGGTCATGCCGCACGCGCGCGCCGCTATCGCGCCGGCAAGTCCGGTGCGCAACTCCGTGAGCCAGCCTTCGTCCTCCAGCAGCATCAGCAGCGCGCCGGTGCTCGCGTCAAACACCAGCATGCAGCCGTTGCCAGATGGGAGACCGCGTTCGGGATTGCGGTAGAAACCGGTTGCGAGCTTTACCGTGAAGGTTGGTGAGCCGCGCAGATGGCCATACTTGATGTGCAGTTCGCCGTTGGCTTCGGGCAGGTTTAGATGGCCCACTGGTGGCGTGGTGACAAGCCCGTTGGAATAGGCGATGAACGCCTCTGTGACGGCGGCGAGCGCTGTCGCGGGCTTGATGATTGCCTGAATGGTGGCAAGGTCGATGACGCGCATACTGTGATGGTGCCAAGCCTGCGCCGCCGCCGCCATGGTGACTGTGCCGAGTGACTCGCCGGTGGTGATATGCGATGTGGGTTGCCGTGTAGTGTCGTTCCTCGTGCAGCAGTTAGTTCAACGGATCAGCAACCGCTAGCGCAGCGCCACAGATGGCCATCTGACCAGTCGCATCGTCGACGATGCTGTAGCTGCGAACATGCGCGTCAAAAACTTTTGCCGCACCGCCATTCGCGTTTGATGCGCGACGAAAAGCCCGCGAACCCCTTCGAGCCAATGTGCTGTGCGGCGCGATGCGGTGCTGTGCGGCGCGATGCGGCGCGATGTGCTGCAGCCTGTTTTTGCCCGCACCGCCATTCGCGTTTGATGCGCGACGAAAAGCCCGCGAACCCCTTCGAACAAATGTGCAGTGCGGTGCGGTGCTGTGCGATGCGGCGCGATGTGCTGCAGCCTTTTTTGTCCGCACCGCCATTCGCGTTTGATGCGCGACGAAAAGCCCGCGAACCCCTTCGAACAAATGTGCAGTGCAGTGCGGTGCGGCGCGATGCGGTGCGATGTGCTGCAGCCGGGTTTTTCTCGCACCGCCAGTCGCGT
>BJHM01000006.1 GCA_014192625.1 Planctomycetota bacterium | reverse complement strand
ATCGTTGCCCATAGCGAGGCGCGTCGTGGTCGCCAGCTCCCCCCGCGCAGCGCCATGCGCCGCGATGCACCGCCATGCGCCGCGCAGCGCCGCGATGCACCGCCATGCGCCGCGCAGCGCCATGCGCCGCCATCCGCCGCCCCACTTCTTTCCCAGTTCGTCCTTAGACCGATTCGCACTGCACGAGGCGGTTTACTGCATCGACTACGAGTGCCACCCCATACCCTGTGCCGCGATCGCTCACGAACGCTGGTCCGGCTGCCAAGCAATGGGCCCTCGTTGCCTGCAGTGAAGCGCATTGTGGTCGCCGCATCGCCAGCGCTGCCCGCACACCTGCCATCGCCAGCACTGCCGGAGCGCACCATTTGTCGCATCGCAAAGCTCTTCGCATCGCAAAGCTCGTCGCACCGCAAAGCTCCCGGTGCGATTAAGAACAGGGTTCATTGGCCGCTCTACTAATGGCAGGACTGCTCAGTGCCTCGCGAAACAGCTCCGTGCGGCGATTTTTCCCAGCTGCTACTGCCGATCCTGCGGCTGCCTAAATCAATCTAGCTCCACCTACACCCAACTATTCGTCAGCAACTCGCCGAGTCCGCCTGCACCTGGCACAACGTATTGCACGTCGTTGAGGCCGCGTTCGCGGTCTGCGTAGAGGCCTGGCGCTGCCAGCAGCACCTCGGGCGGCGACAGGCCGCGGTCGAAGCGCGCAGTATAGATTTTCACTTCGGGGTGCATCGCGCCAACGCGCTGGAGGGCTTCTGGCGTCGCCATCAAATGCAGCGCAATGATGGCCTTTGGCGTGCCTTCGGCGCTTGCCTTGTAGACGTCCACAACGCGGCACACCGTACTGCCGGTCGCACCCATTGGATCTGGGATCAAAATGATCGCGCCTTCGACGCTGCCGCCGAGTTTGCTGCCATCGAGTCGCACGCCAACCACGTGTTTCGATTCGTCAACCACGCGCGAGATATTTAAAAAGTCCACCCGGACGTTCTGCGGCGGCAGCACTGAGGTGGCCGTCTCATAGCAAGTTTGCGACGGCAGGATGCCGGCACGGATCACCGAGCAAATAACCAGTCGCGTGTCGCTGCATAGCATTGGCCCTTGGTAGAAACCTTGCGGTTCGGTCGCGGCCATTCGCGTCTTGATGCGTGCTTCGACAGTTGGAAACTCGCTGGCTAACACTTCCTGTACAAGGCGGTGGTATGCGGCCCGCACCAAGGTCGGCACCGCCGCTGTCCCGGTTTCTGGTGCACCGAGCTTGGCGAGCAGGGTCAGCAGATACGTATCGTCCATGATATAGACGTTTGGACCGTAGTGGTGGGTGAGCATGCCCATGTGTTATCTAGGAACGGATGAGTGTGAGGCGAGCCGGTGCTTTTGGTGGCGCGACTTAAGGCCCACTGGTTGCTGACACAATGCGACATTGTATCCTCTTCGCTGACAACGTCTCTGGAATGTGCACCGTGCATCGCCAAAGACTTTGGCCATACTGTTTTCGTTGGCCCAGCAGCACAAGCACCTTGTGATCAACGTTCCTAAGTTTCGTATTTTGATCGCGAACGAGCAGATCGTTCGACGTGCCCGCGAAATCGCAAACCAGATCCAACGGGAGATGGGCGATGAGCCACCGGTATTGGTGTCGGTCATCGAAGGTGCGCGTTTGTTTGCCCGTCAGATTCAACTCGGCCTCGGCGGCCGTTTGCCAGTGCATGAGATTCGCGCCGCTTCTTATGGCAAAGGCACAACTAGCAGTGGCACGGTTCAGATTTCCGGCGGCCCGTCCGTGCCGGTTGCCGGCAGGACAGTGATCCTGCTCGAGGACATAGTTGATACTGGCAGAACGATTGCAGCGCTGCGGGAGCGCTTTCTTAATGACGGCGCCAGGGACTGTCTGGTTGCGACGCTGCTCAGCAAGCCGTCGCGGCGCGTCGTCAATGTGTTGCTGAACTATGTTGGCTTCGAAATCCCTGATGAATTCGTGATCGGCTACGGCATGGACATCGCCGGTCGTTACCGCGAACTGCCAGATGTTGTGATTTACGAAGCCGAAGTCGAGCAAGCGGCTCAGTCCGCTTGCAGCTGACGTAAAGGCCGCCGTTCACGCGCCGAGTTCTTTCAGTAGCGCGGGTGCGGAGAGCACGCATTCCATAACCCAAAGGATGTAGCGGAAGTCGCACACGACGTTGCGTGAGCGTTCCTCATTCCAGCCGAAGTCGCCGGCGACATTCTCAAACACGCGGTCGAAGTTGAGGCCGATCAACTCGCCCTTGCCATTGATTACCGGCGATCCACTGTTGCCGCCGGTGGTGTCGCCGTCGCACAGGAAGCAGACCGGCACGTCACCGATGCGCGCGTCAAACCATCGGCTCGTCGAACGTGTTGCGGCGGCGGCGAGCAGCGTTTTTGGGTTGGCGAATGGTTCTTTGCCGGTCTCTTTCTGCAGCAGCCCTGCAACCGTCGTCTGCGGGAGGTTCGTCATCCCGTCGCGCGGCGAGTAGCCCTTGATAGTGGCAATCGCCACGCGCAAGGTGCTGTTGGCATCCGGATAAAACTGCTTGCCGCGAAACGCTTCCTGCGCCTCGATCCAGCGGCGACCAACCAGCAGGTTTTGACCTTGGCGTTCCCGTGAGCGCAACTGGTAATCGCGCCGTTCGGCGGCGAGGCCGCGCGCAAGAATTATCATATTGTCGGTGCTGTTTTCCACGGCTTCGGCGCCGCCAATAAAAAGCGCAGCGCGGGCTTTGCTATCGGTCATCTTGGTCTGCGCGAGCAGCCCACTAAGGATCGCGATTCCATCCGCGCCAAGGAGCACCTCCGTTCCTCTCAGGCGCTGCTGCGGCTTTACCGTGGCCAACTCGGCTAGTAGCACGGCAAGAATCGGCTGTTGCAGGCTGTTGAACTCAGCCATCGGCGTGTCGCTCGCAATGGCCTTCTGTAGGCGCAGTGGCAATGCGCCATTGCTGGTGGTGAGCACAGCGAAGCAAGCATCCATCAAAACCTGCAGCAGCGGCGCGTTGCTGATCAAGTTGACAACGAAGCTGATCGCGAAGTCGCGCTCGACATTTGCCGCCTCGTCCTCGTCCATCGCGAGCAAGTCGTCGAGCACGTGGCCAAACTTTTGCTGCCGATCCGGCGATTGTTGCAGCCACTCGCGCAGCTGCGTTTCTTCGCGCATTTTGCGCTCGACGACGGCGTTGCGAGCAAGGCCAAACACCATCCCGCTGGCATTTTTCTGGACGTTGGCAAGCTGCTTGATCGAAGGGGCGAGGTCGAGTGCGCGCTGCTCGCCCTGCTTTGCTGCCTGCTCGATCACCTTGATGACCGCGGCGAGCACTGCCTCGCGGCGCGGATAGACATAGCCTTGCCGCGTCTGCACAGCCCGACTCGACTTGTAGCGCTGCGTGTTGCCCGGGTAGCCCATGATGATCGCCAGGTCGCCCGGCTGCACGCCGTCTTTGCAAGTCTTCAGGAAGTGTTCTGGGTGGTAGGCGACGTTGTCCTTGTGGTGCGCGCGCGGCGTGCCGTCCGGTGCTGCGTAGACGCGAAAGATGCTGAAGTCGCCGGTGTGCCGGGGCCATTCCCAGTTGTCGGTCTCGCCGCCAAATTCGCCGATCGCGCGGGGCGGGGCGTAGGCGAGGCGCACGTCGGTCAACTGCGTCCGGTAGTAGAGCTGGTATTCCTTGCCTTCGAGAAAACTAGCGACGGTGCAAACGGTGTTGGGTTCCTTCGCCTGCGCATCGCTGACCAACTTTGCGATCGTTTGCTGGGTGATGTCCCAGCGCGAAAGGTTGGATTTTGCCGCGTCTTGCGCCTTGTGGATCACCGCAGTGACGTCCTCGATGCGCTTCAGTACCGATGCGACGACGCCGGTCGCGGGCATTTCATTAGTGCGTTCGTTCGCGACGAAGCCATCGCGCAGCCAGTTGTGCTCCGGGCTGCTCAGTTGGCTTATCGCATCAAAACCACAGTGATGATTGGTGATCAGCAACCCGTCACTGGAGACGAAGGACGCGGTGCAGCCATTGATCTGCACTGTCGCCGACAGCACGCCACCCTTGGTCGGATGAAAGAACTCGTCCTTCGTGAGCGCCATGCCTCGCTTTTGTAGTGTGGGCCAATCAAAGTCGCGCACTTGCGTCGGGAGCCATTGACCTTCATCGGGGAACAAACAGAGCGCCACGGTGGCGGCGATGATCGAGCGTAAGAGCATGTTGGATCTCTGAAGCGAGTCGAGAATCAGTCGAATGTCGAGGTTTTACCAGCGAAGGGCAAAGCCGGCGCTAGCTATCTTTCGCCGCATGATTTCGGCTCGCTTCGTGGTCCTGTTTGGTCTCCTCGCTGTCGTTGCCGCGCAGAACTCGACGCGCAAGGAGCGCAATCCGCCGTCCCCGATGGCCGAGCGCGCAGGCTCGGCGATCCCGTGGCGAGATTCTGTGAGCCAAGCCCTCGTTGATGCCAAGGCGCAGAACAAACTGGTGTTTTGGTATGTGCCATCCGTCAGCGGTTCACCGATGGATCGCAAGTCCGAGTTGGATTGCTACATGATGGCGGGGCCGTTTTCGTGGCCGTCGACGATTGAGTTGTTGTCGCAGTCGTTCGTGCCCGTGAAGCAGGTGCCGAAGGGGGAACTCGCCAGGCAATACAACCTGCGGCCGCTGTTGTTTATCGAGCCTGGTTGGTTGGTGCTCGATGCAGAAGGGCACGAACGTGCACGCATGTCGCAGATCACGACTTTTCAGCCGGAGTGGTTTGAGGCGCCGCTGCGCGAACTCGCTTCGTTGTCCCCGCAACCATTCACCGTTGCGCCGGCGTTGCGTGAAGCTTGGGATGCGTATCGCGCACTCGACAACAAGGCCGCGTTGCAAGCGATCGAGGCGATGCTGCTAAAAGAGCCATCGTCAGCGGTGGTTGCCGAAGCGCTGTTCTTGCGCGGCGCGGCGCTGCGTAGGAGCGGTCAGACCGGGGCTTCCGTCATCGCCTGGCAGGAACTTGTCGAACGCTGCAAAGATTCGCCGTTTGCGTGGAAAGGTGCGATGGAGGTTTTGGGCCACGGTCCATTCGTGCACGGCTTTGAAGACTTTTTGCCGGTGCCAGAAAAAGTGCTGCGCGAACGCGTCGAAGGATCGCGCGCACCTAAAGGCACCTTCACGGAGGAGCAGCTGTGGCAGCAAAGTGTGCGATACCTCCTGCGAATGCCAGATGAGGACGGCGTGTTGCGTGACAGCCTCTATGACTTTGGTGGCACCGATAGTCTGCCCAACGTCTACGCCGCAGTGAGCTTTTTGGCCGGCGAGGCACTGCTGTGCGCCGAGGCGCGCGTGGCGGAGAAGCAACTCACGCTGCCCGAGGCCGATCGCATTGCGCTCAGTAAGCAGCTCTCTGCGTTGCTGGCGCTTGCGGGCAACGACGGCAAATATGCGCTGAGTGATCGCGATGAGATCCTCTGGGCGTTTGCCTACCGCCTGCGGTTTCTTGCGCGTTACCACCAATTGCATCCCAACGAGCGCGAAGCGTTGAAGCCCATGCTCCAGTCCGCGGTTGCAGCGGTGGTCAATCTGCAGCCGGAGACGGGCGTATGGTTTCATGAATATGGCAACCCGTTTGCGATCGCGACGGCCTTGCAGGCGCTCGCTGCTTCGCGCGACGTTGGCGCCAAGGTCGATGCGCAAGTCGTTTTGCGTGGACTGCGCGCGCTGCTGCAATGCCGCACGGCGGATGGCGTCTACACCTATGGCCATCCAGGCAACGGCAAACCGCGCGAGGCTGTCCCGGCTGGTGCTGGCCGCACGCCGTTGTGCGAACTCGCTGTGCTGCAATGGGGAAAGAGTGACTTGGTAAAGCTTACGGCCGCGCTGCAGACCGGCTTTGAGCACCATGGCGAGCTCGCTTCGGTGCGCAAATACGACGACCACGCTGGCAAGTATCGTTACGGCGGCTTTTTCTTCTGGTTCGACATGCTCGGCCGCGCCGAAGCAACGATGCACCTAACGGATGCCGGGCAACGCGGCCTGTTTGCTACACAGCAGCGGCAGCTGGTGCTCGATCTGCCGGAGTTCGACGGTTGCTTCGTCGACAGCCATGAACTTGGTCGCTGCTATGGCACGGCGATGGCGTTGCTTTGTCTGCACGCTTTGGCCGCGCAGCCGCAGTGATCGCGGTGAGTTTGCGGTGAGTAAGCGACTAGTCGCCTTTTTCACGCTTTGGCAGCAGGAGCCCTTGCGTGCCTTGGATGCGCGGTTCAGCACCGCCGATCAAAAGGATGCTGCCGCATTCGCCAGTGGCGAATGTTGGCACACCGCGTCGGACGACTGTGCCACCCTGCACGGAGTTGCCTTCGCCGCACTGGTTGCTCACTAGGCACAAAAGGGGCTGCACGACATCCAGCAGCGTGTCGATGGCGACCTCGGGGCGGCCGTGGTGGGGCAGCACGAGCACATCCGCGCGACCGGCAATGTGCTCGGCGATTGCCGCTTCGATCCCGCGTTGTTGCGCGTCGCCAGGCAACTGCACCGACAGTCCAACGAACGCCACCGTCGTCCAAAGGCTCGCATCGTTGTCCGTGGCAGCCGTGACGCGCGGCGCCGCAACGGTGATGCCAGGCTCTCCTGCATCCCGTTCGCCCGGCAGTAGAAATGTGATCTTGCAGTGCTGCAACGCGAGCGCATGGGCGGCAGGATGATCGCGCATCGCAGCAGGCAGAATGGCGCGCAGGATCGGCAGCCGCCCGCATAGCCCTTTAACGGTGCCGGTGTGGTCGCGGTCGGCGTGGGTTAGGACCAACACGTCAATGCAGCGGCGGTGCATGGCTTGTTCGAGCCGGCGCGCCGGCAGGAGCAAGTTTTGTTGACTGCCACAGTCGATGACGATGTTGCGGCCGGTGTTGCTGGTGACGAGGCAGCACTGGCCATGCCCAATTGCGAACAGCTGCAGGCTAGGCGCATCGGGCGGCGCGGCCGGTAGGAAGTGCGGCAGCGCAGCGATGGCGCAGCCGAGTAACGCACTGCCGCGCGTTCGCAGGACTGCGGCAACGGTGAGGCCGGTGATGGCTGCCAGTGCGAGCCATATCATTGACGGCGTGGTGAACGCATGGATTGGCGTGGCTGGCAGCGAGTCGGCGAGTTGGACAGCGTTGGCATAGGTCCGAGCGAGGATCGACAGCGGCATGGCGCACACGGTGCCCAGCATTGGCACCAGCAGCGCGCCAATCGATGTCGCGAGGCCAAGGAACAACAAGGCGGCAACGAGCGGCGCCAGGATCGGCGTCAGCAGGACGGTCCACGGTGCGAGCTGGCCAAACCAACCTAGGGTCCACGGCGCAGTCATCGCGGTTGCCCAGAACGACGCGCGAATCGGGCAGAGCACGAACCGTTCGAGCGCAGTGTCGGCGCGTGGCGGGCCCGCGAGCCAGAGTCCCCCGACGGCGGCGTAACTGAGCCAAAAACTCGCGCCGAGAATGCCGTCCGGTGCGAGCAGGCAGCTAAACAGTGCCGGCCATGCGAGGCCGGTCATCACGCCGAGCTTGCGGCCCGTGCGCATGCCGTATCCGGCGAGCGCGTAGCTAGCCAACGCGCGGAACACTGGCGGCTCGAAGCCAGTGATCGCGCCATAGCTGAAGAGCAGCATCATTGCGATCGTGAGGTGCACCGTGCCGATCCGCCGTCGTCGGCCGCCGTGCAACGATTGCAGTCCGAGCAGCATCGAGAGCATCGCTGCATGTGCCCCGCTGACTGCAAGTAGATGACTGAGACCGGTGGCGCGGTGTGCGGCGGCGAGGTCGGTTGGCACGCGGGTGCCCGAGCCGAGCACGAGGTTGCTGACCAGCAGCGCCTCATTGAGTGGCAGCAATGCGTGCAGTCGTGCTTCGAGCGCGAGCCGGATTTCGGTGCAGGCTCGCGGCAGCGATTGCGCGCCAGGCTCGATACGACAGGCACTGGCCGCAGCCTGCACCGAAGGCGCACCATCGGGCACGCAGGCCTCAGTGCCGCGCCCCGTGAGCCAGATGCGGTCCCCCGGCAGGATGCAAAGGGCGGGTTTTATGTAGGCTCGATAGCGAAGTCCGTTCGCGGTCACTTCGATTCCGCTGGAGTTCTCGGTGTAGTCGCGCCGGACTAAGGTCACGCTGCCGAACAGCGTTACCGGGCCGTTCGGGATTGCCATTGCCAGCGCATCGGGGCGCGGCATGGCGGCGAGTAGCACTGGCAGTGCTGCCAGGCCGGCAAGGGCAAACCCGCCGCGTGGGATGGCAATCGTCCAGCTGACGGCCCACACAGCAGCGATGCCGAAGTGGATTCGGGTGAGGAAAACGGCGACTAGGGCGACAAGGCAACCAAGTGCGACGATGTGGCTTCGATGCGGCGGCACAGACTCTCCGTGCACCGAAATGCGCGCCGGTTACATTCTTTGCCCCATGGTCACGGCCATTTATCCCGGTAGTTTTGATCCGGTCACGTGCGGACACCTCAACCTCATCGAGCGCGCATTGCCGATGTTCGATCACCTGACGGTTGCGATCGCGATCAACCGGCAGAAAGCGTCGACCTTCACGGTCGAGGAGCGGATTGCCATGCTGCGCGAAGTGCTGCCGCAGAATCCAAGGCTCTCCGTCACCTCGTTCCCAGGGCTAGTCGTCGACTTTTGTCGCGCTCAGGGCATCGGTGCAATCCTGCGCGGGGTCCGCACCGTGTCGGACTTTGAATATGAATATCAGATGGCGTTGACCAACCGGCATCTGCAGCCGAGCATCGAAACGGTCTTTGTGATGCCGAGCGTCGAATACAGCTTTGTTTCGTCGTCGCTGATCAAAGAGATCGTGAGAAGCGGCGGCGCCGTCGGCCACTTCGTCCCGCCGCAGGTCGAAATCCGCTTGCGCGAACGTCTTCAACAGTAACCCTGACCTCAGCATTCCACATGAAGCCCGAAATCGTTCAGACCGACGCTGCTCCCAAAGCCATTGGCCCCTACAGCCAAGCGGTAAAGTTTGGCAACGTCGTTTACTGCAGTGGCCAGATCTCGCTCGATCCAGCGACCAATCAGATGGTGGGTGCCACCGTTGCCGAACAGACAGAGCGCGTTATGCAGAATCTCTCGGCAGTGCTTTCGGCCGCCGGCAGTGGCTTCGACCGCGTGCTCCGTTGCTCGATTTTTCTCGTGTCGATTGGTGACTTCGCCGCAGTCAACGAGGTTTACGGGAAGCGATTCACCACGCACAAACCGGCCCGCGCGACCATCGCCGTCAAAGAACTGCCAAAGGGTGCGCTGGTCGAGATCGATTGCACGGCGGCCATCTGAGTAGCAAAGGGGCGGTCCTGCGGTGCTGCGATCACCGCAGCAGTGCGATCACCATTGCGATCCCGCTGCGATCACCGCTGCGATCACCATTGCGATCACCGCAGCAGTGCGATCACCATTGCGATCACCGCTGCGATCACCGCTGCGATCACCGCAGCAGTGCGATCACCATTGCGATCACCGCTGCGATCACCACTGCGATCACCGCAGCAGTGCGATCCCGCTGCGATCACCGCTGCGATCACCATTGCGATCACCGCAGCAGTGCGATCACCACTGCGATCACCGCTGCGATCAACGCACCACTGCGATCACCGCTGCGATCACCGCTGCGATCACCACTGCGATCACCGCAGCAGTGCGATCACCACTGCGATCACCGCAGCAGTGCGATCACCGCTGCGATCAACGCAGCAGTGCGCGCTTTAGTGCCGCAGTCAGTTCGTCGCGCGTCACCTGATTGTCGACATGCAGGTTTAGCCCGGCGAGTTTGCCATTGCGGTCGATCACCAGAATCGTTGGCGTGATCTCTACGCCAAAGCGCAGTGCAAGGTCCGTCTGCGGGCCTTTGCCGTCGCAGATGTGCGGGAAGGTTGCGCCGAGCTTCGTGCTCTGCTGCGCGTAGGCGGCAGCGTTATCGTCGAGACCGATGCCGAGCACGGCTAGCTCGGCTCCGTGTTGTTGCTGCAATGTGGCAATCGCCTTGACCAAGTCCTTGCTGCCATCGTCCAAGGTGTTCCAGAACACGAGCAGCACGCCGCGACCACGGAGCGCTTTTGAGTCGAACGATTTGCCGTCCAAGGTGGTCACCGCGAATGGGATCGACTCACCACCGAGCTTAAACTCGGATGCGAGGTTGCGGTCGCGCGCGACACTGCCCCAGTAGGTTTTGGGCAGCTCCATTGCCAGCTGTGAAAGTGCTTCGAACCAGGCGTTTTCTGGCAGGTCCTCACGGCCGCGCAGCGCGTCACAGCGGCGCCAGCGCACCAAGGCGCGGGCTTCGTCGTCGGTGGCTGCTGCCAGTGCCTCGGCGAAAATCTGCTCGCCTTGCTTTACTTCGCGCAGCTGCGTCATCAGCACGACCGCCATCGCGAGTCGTTCTTCACGCGGCATTGACTTCATTAGCGCCTGCTTCACCAGCGCATCGCGTTGCGCCTTTTCACCAAGGTGCGCGAGCATGTCGGCGGCGGTCAACAGCAAGCGGCCCGGCGCCAAGTCTGGATCGATGCCGAGCAGGGTTTTTTTGGCTGCTTCGCGGTCGCGCTGTTGCAGGTACAGCTCGGCGAGCAAAATCGCGCCAGAAAATCGTTCGGGGCTTTGGTCTTTGGCCAAGAACTCCTGCAATGCTTTGGTCTGCTGCTGCAACAAGGCCGCTTCCTGCGCCTGCGTCGGCAGGTCTTTGCCGCCGTATAGGGCATCGCGCTGTAGTCCGAACGAACGCTGCAGCGAGCTAAGATTGCCTTGCGCGTGGCCTGGCAGCGTGAGGCATAGAACGGCGGCAAAGGTGGGGACGAGGCAGCAGCGGACAGGTCTCTTCATGAGCCGCAGCATAGGGCTATTGCCTAGATCGCTGCTAGCTGGGGGGCTAGTCGTTGGCGACGGCGGCCAACTTGTTGCTTGCAGGGGCGCTGCGTTTGTCGTGCGATCTGACGCCGTGCCTTTGTTGCTCGAAGTCGAGGGTCTGAGCCTGCAACGCGCGCCATCGTTTGCTGTGGCCTTGCCAAAGCTATCGCTCTTGCCTGGTGAAGCCGTTTCACTCTGCGGCCCGTCTGGTTCGGGCAAGTCGAGCGTGCTGCATGCGCTGTTTGCAAACCACCGTCCGCACGTGCGGGTAAGCGGTCGCGTCCAACTGTTTGGCAGCGATACCGCAGTCCTTACGCCAGAAGAACTGCGCAAGCTGCGCCGCGAACGGCTGTGTTTCATTGTGCAGGATGCCATGTCCGCGCTCGACCCGTTGCAGCCGATCGGTCGTCAGATCCAGCAGGCGACGAACTGCACCGCAGCCGCGGCCGCTGTGGCATTAAGCGAGCTTGGCATCGACGCTGCGAGCGAGTTGGTGTTGCGTTATCCGCACCAAATATCGGGCGGTCAGGCCCAGCGCGTGCTGCTCGCGGTGGCGCAGTTGCGCACGCCGGACTTGGTGGTCGCAGATGAACCGAGCACCAGCCTCGACGATCAGAGCATGAGGCGTTGGCTTGCTGCCATGCAGACGTTGAAGGCGCGCGGTGCCGCTTTGCTGCTGGCAACGCACGATCGTCAGTTGATCGATGGCCTCGGCGCGCAGAGTTATGAATTTGTCGAGGGCGCATTTCGGCTTGGCAGCCAGAAATCGCCATCGTTACCCGTGCGCGCGCGCAGGAAAACGGAGCCCGCAGAGGTCGTGCTGGCGGCGGTTGGCATCGGGGTCGAGTTCGGTGCTAGCCGTTTGTTTGACGGCCTCAACTTTACGCTGCATCGCGGCGAGATCGTCGCGGTGACCGGGGCCTCCGGAGTGGGCAAGACAACGCTGGCCAAGGTGTTGGCTTCCCAACTCACGCCGCAGCGCGGCACGGTGCAGCGGCCGCTGCGAGCGACTGCGGTGCAGATGGTGTTCCAGGACGCGTTTGCTTCGCTAACCCCGGGCCGCACACTGGCGTCGTTGCTGGCAGAAGTGACCGCGCCGGGCGTAGCGGTGAGAGATCTCGCTTCTGCATTGCAGCTGCCAGCCGCTGTGTTCGGCTGCACTGCTGCGCAAATGTCGGGCGGCGAACGGCGTCGCGCCGCGTTGCTGCGCGCCTTGGCCGCGGATCCCGAGGTGCTGATTCTTGACGAGCCGTTCTTGGCGCTCGATCCAGTTGCTACGCAAAGGATGGTTTTATGCCTGCTCGAGCTATGCGAACGGCGCGGTGTTGCCATGGTCTTGATTACCCACGACCACGAACTCGCGCGCGCGGTCGCCGATCGAGTGTTGGAACTTTCCGCGAATGTTTTTAGCGCATGAAAAACTGGTGCATTGTCGCCTTGACCACGGCACTCGCGATGGCGCAGGCGCCGGACTGGCAGCAGCTCTCAAATGGCCATGGCCTGCGCGTTTTGGTCGGCGATGAGCTGTCGGCTTCGGCGGTGGTGGTGGCAATGCCAAATGCACATTGCGCGGACCCCGGCGAGGAGCGCGTGCTGGCGCAAGCGATGTCGTTGCTGCGCGATCGGCGGGTATTGGCGGTGTTGCCGGTAGGCGCGGAGGTCGGCAGCGAAGTGCTCGATGGAGTGACGCTGCATCAGTTGTTATTGCCCAACGGACTGCCGCCGTCCCTGGTGGCAACATGGTTTGACACGTTGCTTGCGGCAACAAAGCTGCCGAGTGATGCGGATGCGTTGGCGTTGGCGTTGGCGCGGGCCGCGCTCAATGCCGACGATGAGGAGGCGCTGTTGCCCGGTCGCGTGTTGCAGAGTCGCGCGCGGCGCGAGTTGGCGTTTGCTACGGCCGGTGGTTGTTCGCGTGGCGGCGCGCCAAGGGCGGCGCAGCAGTATGCAGTCGCGGACTTCGCCAAACGGTTTGCGTTGCCGTTGGTGGCACCAGTGCGCGCCGTGGTGATCGGTTCGATGCCGGTGGCGGACATTTTGCGCGCAGCGCTTTTGCGCACGGTGCCGGTGCCGGTCGATCGAGGTTATGTCCGTGGCGCGGCAGTTGTGGAATACACGATCAACGAACGGACCAAGGGCGCATTCATCGCGGCGGCGTTTCGAGCGCCGATGCCGGCTCCTGCGAACTTGCCGTTTGCGCTTGCGATCGAGGTGCTGCGGTTTCGTGCGCAGGCAACCTTCGGCACCTACCGCTACCTTGAAATGCAGGCTGGCGCGCCGTTCGTCGATTACGCATTCCTCAGTGCTGAACCGGTGGTGATGATGCATCGGCGCGGCAAGGACTTTGGTGCGCCAGATGGTCCACGCAATGAGTTGGCAGCACTGCTCGCGCGGATCGCTGCCGAGCCGGTGCTCGCCGTCGAGGTCGCAAATGCCGCCAAAAAATTGCAGCGCGAGTGGGCCGTGCCGCCGTATGCGCCACAGGTCCTGCTGTCGTTCCGGCAGAACCCCGTCGGCCTATTGCCGAGGGCGCGCGCCCTGTTGTTGCTCGGCTGTCATGGAATCACCGATGCCATGGTGAACTCGCTTGGCGAGTCTTCGCCAGAGCAGACGCAGGAGGCAATCACCACCGCTATTTCTGGTGGCGTGCTTTGGCTCACACTTTTGTCAGCGGCAAAGTCGCCGCAACTTGTGCCGTCGCGATGAAGACGGCGGGCTGCTTGTGCCGATGTAGCTTGGCAAAGCTGCAAACGCATGGGATTCATCAACGTCGCGGATCGAACCATCAACGCCAAACTCGTCTACTACGGAGTAGGAATGGGTGGCAAGACAACTAGTCTGCAGCGCGTGCACGGCATTTTGTGTCCGCGCAACGAAGTTCATCTGGTGTCGATCAACACCGAGGAAGAGTCGACGTTGCTGTTTGACTTCCTGCCGGTCAATCTCGGCAGCGTCGCGGGTTTCAAAATCCGCATTCAGGGATTCACGGTGCCCGGTCAGCCCAAATACCGGCAGATGCGTAAATACGTGCTCGCTGGTGCCGATGCCGTGGTGTTCGTCGTCGACAGTCAAGCGAGTCGTTTGCAGGAGAATCTCGAATCGCTGCAGAGCATGCGCGACAACCTGCGCGCGGAGTCTGGCAGAGAGATCCCAGTAGTCGTGCAATACAACAAGCGCGATCTGAAAGATGTGCTGAGCGAGCGCGAGCTCGACGGTTACTTCCGTTTTGCGGATGCGGTTGAGGCGTTCCCGTCGGTTGCGACCGAGGGCTCGGGGGTGTTTGAGACGTTCGTGCACGCCGCCGGATTATTGGTTGCGAACAAGGTGCGGCAGCTTGGGCTGTCGCGCGGCGACATCAACGCCGAACAGGTTGCCTCTGGTGTGTGCGAAAAGTTGTGGGAGATTTGTGATCAGGTGCGGCGTGATCACTGCGAAGTGCCGCTGGACAGGTTGCCACAGACGCAACTGCGAATTGCCGACTCAGCAGTGTCGATTGCAGCCGTCGCTTTGGCGCCTTTACCGAAAGAGGGTGAGGTCCTCACGGATGCCGAACTCGAAATCGATCTCGACCGCGAGTTAGACTTGCCTGATCCCGTTGCCTTGCCAGTTAAGGCCGTGCAAGCGTTGCCAGTGGAAGAGTATTTGCTCGACCGCACCGTGCAGAGCAACCTCGAGCTTGCGCAACGCTACGGCGAACTGGATGAGCACAAGAACCTGCTCGAACGCAAGGTCGGCGAGCTGGTGACGGCCGCGCAGAACACGGTGCATGACTTGAACCGGCCGGTCACCGCGGTTCGGTTGATGTTGTCGTCGCTCGATAAGGGTTACCTCGGAGCGCTGTCGGAAAATGTTCGTCAAGCGGTGCAGAATGGCCTGCAGGCAATGCAGCAGATGGACCGCCTGATCCATGATTTGATGGACAGTTCGCGCCTCGATCACGATGGTGTTGAACTGCGCTTTCAGCCGGTCGATCTGACGCTGCTCATGGCGCAGGTGATGAGCTCGATGCGATATGAGATCGAGTCGCGCGATACTCAGATCCGGATCGAACCGCTGCCAGTCGTACAGGCTGACGAGTGGGCGTTGACCAAGGTGTTCGCCAACTTGCTCGGCAACACGCTGCAGTATTCTGTAAAAGGCCGCCTCCTGTGTGTGCAGGTTTGGGCGGAGGACCTGGGCGACGAGTGGCAGATCTGCATCCGCGATAACGGCATCGGCATCCCTGCGAAAGATCGTGCCCGGCTGTTCCGCCGTTTTGAGCGCGGCAGCAATACCGGCGGCATCAGCGGCAACGGACTCGGCCTCCACATCGTCAAAGAAATCGCGCAGGGCCACGGTGGGCGCGTGCGATTTGATTCGGTGGAAGGCACTGGCACGACCTTCGTGCTGCATCTGCCCAAGGTGCCTAAGCAGGCGCCACATTCCATGCTCAGCGACACCGCAGAGCGGGCGGACCTATGAGGTCGGTTGCGGATCAGAGCGATCCTTGCAACGTCGTGCTGGCGTTATCCCAAAAAGACGCGACGTCGCACCACTCTCGTGGCACGACGTCGATTGGTACCTCCACAAGGGATCGAACCTTGGACCCGCGGATTAAGAATCCGCTGCTCTACCAACTGAGCTATGGAGGCTCGTTTTGGGGCGCGGAAGCTAGCCACAGAAACGCAAACGCGCAAGCACGCGCGCAGCACTTTCGGTGCGCGACCTTGACCCGCACCCAAAGCAGCGGCAGAGTCTTCGGCCCCGAGTTGGCTGCAAGGCCAGCTCGCACGGTGGCTGTAGCTCAGTTGGTTAGAGCATCAGGTTGTGGTCCTGAGGGTCGCGGGTTCAAATCCCGTCAGCCACCCCAATCGTTCTGGTGCGCAATTGCGCGCGCCCCGGTTTTTCACTCATGAGGTATCGCCTCGACGCAAATTTAGACGCGGCAATGGACCTGCGACGGGCCGTGCCGATTTCTAACCTGCGGGCGATTGGGTTCGCGTCGGTCGCGCTGCTGTTGATTTTGGGCTATGGCGTGTTCGGCTACCTTGATCAGCGCGCACGGGCAGCGGTGGCAAAAAAACTCAACAAGCCACCTGCCACAGCGCCGGCAAGCATGCCATCCACAGGCTCATCGCCAGCCAGCGCACCCGCCGGTCGCTGAGCGCGCAGGCGCTACTTGCGCTGCGCTATGAACTGCAAATGGGAAGCCGCGGAAAACCAGTGGGCTTTCATGTGCACCGATTCCTCGGCTGCAAACCAATGTTTGCGCTGCTCGGGGGTTGCCAGGAGCTTTTCGTGACGGCGTTGCACGAGGCAGGTCTTGCCGATGCAGCCGCGCATTGCAAAGCCGTTGCGCTCTAGCAGCGTGGCCAGTTCTTCTGCATCAAACATCTTCATGCCAAAGCGCTCTTCCGCGCGTTCGGCGCGCCACTCAGTTCGGCCGGTGCGCAGCAGGTCTAGCGCAGCCTGTTCTGCGCCCTCGTCGAGCAGCGCGCGCACGCCGGCGCAACGATTGTCGACCGACAGCACGAGATGGCCCCCTTTTTTGATCGTGCGGTGCAAGTGTCGCAGCGCCGATTCGGGTGACTCGCAGAACGACAGCGGGTCCCCTTGGCCGGTGGCGAAATCGAGGCTCTGGTCTGGGACCGCGTCCATGTCCTCAAGCCCGCATTGCACGAATGTCGTGGTGAGTCCGCGTGCGGATTCAGCGGCGGCTGCTGCGCGCGCTTGTTCCACCATCTTGCCACTCGGGTCAAGGAACACGGTGTGCAGCCCTGCGCGCAGCAGTCGCACACCAAACCAGCCCGTGCCGCAGCCGAGATCGGCGCCGGTCGCCGGCCGGTGGGTGGGTAGAAACGGCTTCAAGTGCCGCCAGGACAGGTCGCGGTAGAAGCGCCAATACTCCGAGTCGTAGACCTGGTCATATTTGGCTGCGATCCGGTCGTGATACTTCCGGTTGTTGCGCATGGCTTAGAACGTTACCGCGCAGCTTGCCGTTGCGCTGCTAGGCCTTTCGCGGCACGCTCGCGGCATGGAAGTGAACAGCGCTGGGTCGCCGCCTTTTGGGCCGGAGCTCGAGAATGCCGTGCTGAGCGAGCGACTCGAACGGCGCGTCGTGATCTACTGGTATGTCACGGACCTGATGCGTGCCGCCGTGGCGGTCGCATTTTTGCTCAGCGCTTCGCACTACTTTGGCGAGCAGTATCCAAAGCTGCCCGCGATCACGTGGCAGGCGATGCAAGCGTTCGCCTTTGGGATCGTTTTGCTGGCCCTGATTACGCCGCCGTTGGCGTTTTCGCGTTGGCGGTTTGTGGTCGACGAACAGCTGATGCGCATGCGCTACGGCATTCTATTCGTCGAAGAACGGTTGGTGCCGGTGCCGCGTATGCAGCACTTAGACCTAGTGCGCGGCCCGATCGAACGCATGTTCGGCCTAGCGACACTGGTGGTCTTTACGGCAGGCAATGAAGGGTCGTCGTTCCGGGTGCCCGGTTTGTCTGTGCCGCGAGCGGAAGAACTGCGCGATCGCATCTTGCGATTGCGCGGCGCGAACATTCTCTGAGATGACACCCTCCGAGATCATGCAAAACAGCGCGCCTTCCTGCGCGCCAGAAGTCCCGCTGCTGCAGGGACACCTGCATCCGGCAGTGCTTTTATTGCGGACCCTCGATGCCCTGCGCAGTGCGGCACTCCCGTTGGTCCTCGGCGTATTGGTAAACCGCTACCTTCTCGTGTTAGCGGCGCTGCTGTTTTTGTTGCCGCTAAGTGTCGCGCTGATTCGTTACCTGACGTTTCAATACACGCTGACCCGGACCGAGTTGCGAACCCGCGAAGGGCTCTTCAATCGCCAAGAACGGCGCATCCCGATTGATCGGGTGCAGGATCTCGGCTTTGAGGCGACGATTTTGCGGCGACTGCTTGGCATCACGGTTGCCTCGGTGGAAACCGCGTCGGGCAGGGGTGCTGAGGCGGTGCTAGATTCGCTCGGTCGCGCCGAGGCCGAGACGCTGCGCGAACTGTTGTTGCAGGCGCGCCAAGAACTGCAGAACAAGCAGGGCTTGCAGGTCGAGGTTCTGGCGGCCCCGTCGCACGAGCCCCCGGCGGCCACAACGGCAGCGCTACCGGAGTGGACGATTTATCAAGCCAATCCCGTCGACTTGATGATGCGCGGCTTCACGGATTTGCGTTTTGGCACCGTGCTGATTGCCGCGTTTGCGGCGCTGCAGGTCGCAGACCAACTGGGGATGTTGGTCAAACTGCGATTCGCCGCCAGCTCCTTCTTTGAGTGGTTGCGAGGCTTCCCGTTGTTTGTTGTAGCGCTGCTGCTGTGCGCCTTGGTCGCATCCGCGCTCGCCACCAGTGTGATCAGTTCCACGGTCAGCAGTCTGCTCGTTTTCCACGGCTTCGTGCTCAGCCTGCGCGGTGACACGCTGCTGTCGCGCTACGGGTTTTTCACGCGCCGACAAAAAACCTTGCCGCGCAGTCGCGTGCAGCGCGTGACGATCGAGCAGACTTGGTTGCGGCGGTTGCTCGGCCTTGCGGTGGTCGCCGCAGATTCCGCGGCTACGGGTCGCGCCGTTGGCCAAGAAAAAGCCGATGGTTTTTGCGTGGTGGTGCCAATGGCGCCGCTTGCCGTGGTGCACCAACTGCTGCCGGCGCTGTCGGTGGGCTGTGCTGGCATACCGACGCGGTATCGCCGCGCCTCGCATCGGCTGGTTTTTCGAATGACTTTGAAGGGCACCATCGTGGCGCTGTTGCTCTGCGGTGCTGGCATTCCGTTCCTAGGCCCCCTTGCCGCGCTCGCCTTCTTGCTCGTGCCGCTCGCCTTTGTGATGGGCAAACTGAGCTTTGGCAACCTAGGCTTTCGGCTTCTGGAGCAGCATCTGTGGTTGCGGCTTGGCGTGATTGGGCGGTATCAAGCCGTGCTGCCAACGGCCAAGGTGCAAGCTGTGGCGCTGGAGCAGGGGCCGTTGCAGCAAATACTTTCGTTGGCCGATCTCACGGTCTTCGTCGCCGGCGGATCGCCGACCCGGTTGCCGGATCTGACGCTGGAAATGGCGGCTTTGCTGCAGCGCGAACTGGTGGCGCGCGGGGCGCTGGCCGCGGCCTGCGATTGGCCGTCGGAGAAGCCGCTTCCCCGCACCGCTGGCGAGGCGTAACGTTTGGCAGTTAGCCCTTTTGGCCAGCACCCTTGTCGTTACCGCAAGCCTTCGACTTACTAACGGTGGTGTTAATTGCTCGGTGGCCACCAAGAGGGCTTTGGCAACGGCCCTTCAAACTATCTGCATTCGGTCGGTCGCACCGGCCGTTACTTTCCATCGCATGGCTCAATTCGTGCTCGAGGTCCTAGACGGGGATCGGCAAGGTGATGTCGTGTCGCTTGCGGCTTCGCACCGTATCGGTAGGCGGCCAGGCAACGACGTTGTGATCGCCGACGAGAAAGCATCGGGAGTGCATGCCGAAGTCGTGAAGGACGGCGACCGCTATGTGTTGCGCGACCTTGGTTCGACCAACGGCACGATGCTCGATGGCCGTCGCGTCACCGAGGTCGTGCTCAATCCCGGCGATATTTTTATGGTCGGCCGGGTGCGGATCGTGTTCCGCGACCTCGATGCGGCGAGTCCAGCAGTTGGGGCCGTTGATGACCCGTCGATGGCGATGGTTCGAATCGATACGTCGCGCCTGCAGACCGCGCGACCAAAGTCATCGGTCGCGTTGCTGCTGTCGCTGCTCCTTGCCGCAGGTGCAGCGGGCGGCTACGTCTGGTGGCGCGGTCAGCAGCCAGTCGGCGAAGCGGTGGTGGCGATTGGGGCCAAGGGGCCGCTGGAAGTGGACAAGAACCGGCTGCGGTTTGGCGCGTGCGAGGAGGAGCAGGGCTGGAATCTGCGGTTCGCGGGTTCGGGTTTTCAGCTTACGGGTATGGCCAACACCGGCAGCGGCGGTTTTGCGGCGGTTAATAAGGAGCAGCAGACAGATTTTGCGGTCGCTACGACCAGCGAGGAGCTTTCTGTGCTCCCCAATCGCACGGTCCAAGTCGCAGCGCATGTGCGCACCGAGGGCGCTGCGCGGGTCGCTGTGCGGCTGCACTTCTTCAGTAGCTTGGAAGCCAACCCGTTCCACTTCCGTAGTGGCACGATGCTGCAGGAAAGTGAGTCGTGGGCGCGCATCGAAGCGATCGTTGCGGTGCCGCCGGACGCGGACCGTTGCCGCGTCGAACTGGTTGCTGCGTTGCCAACAGGTGGTGCCGTAAAGGTTGACGACGTGGCGGTGCTCGATGGCCCCGCGGGCGGCGAACTGTTGCAGAGGAAGCCCGAAGAAGCTGCTAGCACGATCCTCAGTACGGGGTCTAGCGTCGTCATCCGGTCGATGGATAAGGAAGAGCCTGCGGTGCTGCTTGGCATCTTGCCGGGTGCTGCACCGCCTGGGCTCGAGGGCTTGTTTGAGCAAGGCCTGCTGACCTTCTCGGACCTCGGCAAAAAGCTGGCTGTCGAATGCGATGCCCGCAGCTGCACGGCCACGGCTGAAGGTGTTGAGACGTTGCAGTTATTGTTTACCGCCGACAGTGCCAACAGCCTGATGGTGCTCGGTGAGAACGGTTTTAGCAGCACTGCAGCGGCGTCTGAATATCGCACCGACATGCTGCTGCTCGGCGATCGCGCAACGCGCTGCCTCGTCATGTTGCCGGCGAAGACCGACCTGAAGGGCAAGCTCGCCAACGGGCAGTTCCGGCTCACGGTTGCAGCGCCGCAGGTTTTGATGGTGCTCGGCTTTCGCAAGGAGCGGCAGGCAGCGCAGGAGCTGTTGCGCAGCGCGCGCGAGAATGCACAACGAGGTCAAAAGGGACTGGCGCTCGATCAGGTTCGCGAGCTTAGTAGCAAGTTGCCACATGATGTCGAATTGATGGTACAGGCCGCTACTTTGCGCAGTGACCTGCAGGCGGAGATCGCCGAAATTGTGCGGCAGCTTGGCAAGGACTTGGATGATGCGGAGTTCTTCTCGACGCGGGGTGGCTTTGATCGTTCTGCGCGTGGCCTCGAGGATCTGCGGCGGCGTTTTTCGGAAGCCAATCTGCCGGATCCCGCGGTCATCGAGTTGCTCTACGCACGTGCGACGGATCACCTGGCAAAACTCGACCAGCAGCGCAGCGCGGAAGAGCGGGAGCGCCTGCAACGGATGGCAGAATCGTTCGATCAAGCGCAGAAGGCAGCCTTGGCGAAGTTGGTAAGAGAATACGTCACCCGGCACCTGCCGGGCGGAAACTGAGGACCACACCATGGCGGGTAAAAGCGTCGCAATCGACATTGGCAGCCACAGCATCAAGGTGCTGGCGGCGAAGGCCTCGAAGCACGGCGTGTCGATCACGCGGTTCCAGGCAGTGCAAACCGAACAGGGGATGCACAGCCTCGCCATGGCGGGGCTGCCGTTGCGCGGCATGGTCTGTGGCCTGGCGGGCCGCGACATGAACTTGCGCTACAGCCAAGTGCCGCCGACACCAGACTGGCAGCTGAAGAACCTGATGGACCTGGAGATCCAGGACCTCGCACTGCAGTCGGGCGGCTCGCTGTCGGCGGACTACAACCTGCTGCCGACGCAGGATGCCGAGGCCGAAATCGACACCATCTTGCTGGCACTTGCGAAGGACGAGTCGCTCGACCGGTTGCGTGCCTTGGTCGCCGAGGCAAAGGGGTCCGTGAGTGGCTACACGCCCAACTGCATCGCGCTCTACAACGCCTTTCTGAAGTGCGGTCCGGTTGAGCCTGACTCGGTGGTTTGCCTCGCCAACATCGGCCACGAGACGATCGACATTGCGTTGGTGAAGGGCACGGACCTGTTGTTTGCCCGCAACCTCAGCGGCGGCGGCAAGGTGCTCGACGATGCGATCGCTGCGGCGTTCAACGTCAGCCCGCGCAAGGCCGAAGCACTAAAGAGTGACCTGCTCGACCTCGACCCGCAGAGCCGTGGTCGCTTCGCATCGGGGCAGGCCGAGAAGGTGACGCTGGCCGCGGGCGGTGCGGCAAATGCGATCGTTGCTGCGATCCAGAGTTCGCTCGCGTTCTGCAAGGCGCAGACCAAGATTGCCGACCTGCGTCTCGACAAGGTGTTGGTCGCGGGCGGCAGCGCACGGTTGCGCGGCCTGCGCGGCCTGCTGCGTGAAGCCCTGCGTTGCCCGATCGAGTTGTTTGATCCGTTCGAAAACCTCGACCGCTCTTTGTTGCCGGCGAGTGATGCAGAGCAACTGCAGGCGATGCGCTACGAAGCGGTGGTAGCACTCGGCCTCGCAGTGGCGCGCCTTGACAACACGCTCTATGCGCTCGAAGTGCTGCCCGCATGGCTGCGCAAGCAGCAGCAATTTCAGCAGCGGACCATCTGGAACATCGTCGCCGCAGCGCTGGCGATCGTGTTCCTTTGGCTGCACTGGAAAGACACCAAGACCTCGGTGGAGCTAGCCAGTCAGACGTTTGCGCGCGTGCGTTCTGCGCAAGGCCAGAGTCGTAGCGTGCATGAGGCCGCGCAGCAGTTGGTGTTAGCCAATAAGCAGGATCGGGCGGTGGTCGACCTGCTCGCTTCGCAGGCCGTGCCGTTGCACAGCGCGGTGCGGGTAATGCGCGCCGTCACCGAAAACCTGCCGCCGCAACTTTGGATTCGCAAGTTCGAGGTGGTGCAGCGCGGCGGTGCTGGTAGCCAGCGGGTGCCGGTGGTGGAGATCCAAGGGGCGGGCAAGGAGATCGATGGCGTGGAGGTTGGTCTCGTGCTGCAGGATTACATCAAGAAGCTGAACAGCGATGAGTCGCTAAAGGAGCTGATCGAAAAGAAGGTGGTCGCCTTCGACAAGACGCTGCCGCCTAGCACCAGCAGCACGGTGGAGTTCACTTTTACGTTTCGTTTCGGGGGGAAGAGCTGATGGAAATCGGGGTATTCGTTCAGGAAAACAAGCGCTGGCTGCTCGGCTGTGCGCTGGGCGGCGTGGTGTTCATCGTGGCTCGCATGGTGATCCAGACGATCAACGATCCACGGCCGAAGTTGAGTCAGGCGAGTGCGCTCGTTAGCGCCGCCAAGAATCCGGATAACGCGGTCTACGACGATCAAGTCCGCGTTTCGGTCACCAAAGAAGCGGATGAGTTGAAGGCTGAGCGCGCGCGGCTGGAGTCCGAACTTGCCTTCACGCACGACCCCGCGTGGCTCATTGAGGGCCAGGGCCAGGCGCCCGACGAGTATTTGGGCAAGAAGGGCCGCGAGCTGAAAGGTCGGCTGCAAAAAGAAGCCAACAAACGCGCCGTCGACGTCGCGGATGACAAACTCAAGTGGCCATCGCCGACGGCGGTGGATGACGTTCGCGCGGTGATGTTCGGACTTGAGATCATCGATACTGCGAGTCAGCGCCTGTGGCTGCTGCATGATCAACTGCGCAAAAAAGACCCCACCGCTCAGGGCCTCAGGTCGCTGTCGTTTCTGATTGAGGACCGGCGTTCGAGTCGCAACACGACGCAGCGCCTAAAAGCCGGTGAAGTCGACTTGCGTGAACTGGTCGAGCAGCAGCGTGTGTTGTTTGAAATCCGCGGCGACGCGGCGGTCATGCAGGCATTCTTGGAGTCGTGTCGTCAGCCGGGCAAGACGCTCGCGCTGGAGTCACTGTTGATTACCCCGTCGCCGCGTCGCGGCGAACCGCTGTTGGCAAAGGGCGCGCTGCTCGGCATCGCCTTCAAGGCACCGAAGGAAAGCAACTGATGGCGATCCGCAAGGAACAAGTGTTGTTGTTGGCGACGCTGTTGGTCGCCTTCTTCTGGTGGCGCAGCGCCAATGCCGATCCGCGCATCAACCAAAAGTTTGCACCATTGACCAAGGAGTATGTGCCGCAGTCGGTTCTGCAGTCACCGCTCGTGATGACCAAGCTGGACAAGGCGACTTTGCGGCAGTGGTTCCGCGAGCCGAGCGAGACGCAGCCGCTGCCGCCGCGTGATCTGCCGTTCCCAGCCCTGCTGCCGTTGTTCGTGGTGGCGTTGCCGCTTGAGCTTGGCCCGGATCTGGCACATGCCGAACTGCTGCGGATTTCTGGCGAAGTGGTTGAGGGCGTGAAGTTGCAGCCGAAGGCGGACTCGGATGGTGCAAGCGATGGTGCAAGCGATGCAGGTGCAGATGCTGCGCCGGCCGGGATCGCTGCCGATAAGCCAGCGGGTGGCAAGCCAGCGACTGCCGAGTCGCCGACCACTGGCATCCGGGCGATGGCGCAGGAACGTTGGAGCCATGTCTATGACCAGCTTTGGCTGGAAGGCCAGCGCGCCCCGTTGCTTGGTGTCGTCACGCCCTCGGCCGGTGTCGATCGCTTCGACCTCGAGGACGACAAGTTTGACTTCGCTGCGATCAAAATCGATTTCCTGCAGTTCAGCCTGACCACTGAAAAGTTGCAGCAGCAGAAGTCCGTGTTTGATGCTGAGAATCGCCAGAAGGTCACCAAGGTTCGGCTCGCAGAGACGCTCAAGAACGAAGTTGACCGCCGCAAACGCAAGTTGCCGAATGACATTGGCCATGCCGCTGAGCGGCTCGTGTTTATCGATTGGCTCCTGCAGAAGGGCCGAGACGCGGGCTGGGCCTATGACGTTGCTTTGCAGCAGGCCGAGGATTTAGCCAAGCAAGGTGGCGGCCTTGATGCGTTGCGCGCCAAGGTCCGAGTGCTGCACGCGCGTGGCGACCTTGCGCTCGAACTGGAAGTCTACAAAACGACCACCGGTGACGGCGCACTAGCGGCGTTCCGACATGAAGGCCTGGGCCAGATGCAGGCGCGGCTTGGCTTGTGGAAGGATGCCGAGGCTGACTTGCGAAGCGCGGTGCAGGCGATGCCGAGCGATGCGCGCACGCATGCGTCGCTGGCGGAGTTTTTGCAAAAGCGAGGGCGAGGCAAGGAGGCGATGGAGCAAGCGCAGAAGGTGATCGATGCACTTGGTGCAGTCGTCGATGACGAGGACCGCAAGCGCGTGATCACGATCATCATCAGTTGCCAGCTCGGGCTTGGGGATGTGGCGGCGGCGCGCACGATGCTTGGTCTATTGCGCGGCGACACGGTTTCGTATGTCCGGGCCTGCATCGACTACGCGGATGGGGCACTCGCCGCGGCGAAGGACGGATTTCAGCAAGCTGCGTCGGGCCCGGAGGGCGCTGCCGCGCAACTAGGAATTGGCGCGACACAGTTGCGGCTAGGCGCGTGGCAAGAAGCCTTGAGCACGTTTGAGGCGGTGGCCGATCAATCGCCGTTGCTGCGGCATCGCGTGTTTGCCGGTATCGGCCTGTTGTATTTGCGGCTCGGCCAGTTTGACGCAGCGATCAGCTGGCTCGATCGTGCGCTTGAAGCCAACCCTCAGTATGCCTATGCCCACTACTTGAAGGGCCGCGTGCATCGCGTTGCCGGTCAACTCAGTAAAGCGGAGGACTCGTTGCTGCAGACGCTGCGCTTTTACGATGACTGTGCGCCAGCACTTGCCGAAGTCGCGGAATTGCATTCGACCAAAGCGCGCGCCGGAAGTGCCGCAGATCAACCGACGCAGGCGATGGCGGCGATGCGCTACACGGATCGCGCGGTGGAGCTGAGCTCGATCCCGCTGGTGGCGTTGCTGCTGCGGCAGGCGATCGCGCACTTTGAGGCGGCGGATCCGCGCGGTGCTGTGGCGGCCTTTGAGCGTGTGAGTTTGCTGGCAATCAAGGACAAGTCCGATGATGCGGCGCGGCAGGCGCAAGCGGGCCTTTGCGTGGTTGACTACAGTCAAGATCGTTCCGAGGATGCGCTGGCGACTCTCGACCGCATGATTCAGGATCTGCAGAGCAACAAGGAGCACCCGCTCCGCAAGTGGGCTGAGGCCACGCGGCGGCTGATCGAAAATCACGCCGAGAAGGAGCAGCTCGAGGACCACTTCGAACGCAACGAGCTCGGTGCGATTTGGGATGGCAGTGGCAGCAAGCGTGATGGCTCGCTCGGCGCCGCAATCGTGGATCACGGCATCCAGTTTCAAGGCGTGTTCGGCAAGTCGACCGAAGTTTCGGCGGCGCGGATGGGGGCGATTGCCAAGGGCAAAAACTTTCTTGCGTCCTCGGTGCGGTTGCAGTTTGGCGCCGAGCACCGACAGGAAGGCACCGAGACCGGCCTGCGACTCCAGAGCCGGATTGGCGCAAACGGCAGCAACGACTTCATCGTCTGGACTGGTTTCCGCGATGGCCGGCCATTTCTTTACCTGCAGGATGGGCGCGAAGATCCGCTGCAGCCCGCGATCAAGCCAACGGACGCATCGCCGCGTTCTGCGCACGTGATCGAGTTGCGTGTCGAACCGCGTGACGAGGCCAGTCGTTCGCTACGGCTACTGTGCATCTGGGACGGCGATGTGGTGTATCAGTGTGATATCAAGATGCTCAACGGTCAGACCAGCAATGAGCTGGAGACCTCGCTTTTCGTCAAGGGTCAAAAAGGTGTCAACGCCGACGCGCGCTTTGATGACTACCACCTCGAGCGGCGCAAGGACTTGTGACATGAGAAATACTCCACGTGCATCTCGTTTCGGCAATCGCAGCGATGGCTTCACACTGGTGGAGTTGCTGATCGTGATCGGCATCCTCGGGGTGCTCGCCGCTGCCTTCCTGCCTGACCTGTTGGCTGGCAAGCAATATGCCAACGAGACCGCCACGGTTGCCAACTTCGCGAAACTCACGACTGGCTGCGAAACGTTTCAGCGCAATGGTCACGGCTACTACCCGCCGGATGACTTCGTCGATCCGCTAAAGCAGCTGCAGCTGAAGAGCGACAACGGTCAGAACACCGGCATCGAATCGCTGGTTGCGTTCTTGAGCCAGGCGCGCGCTTCGGGGGCGGACTTCACCGATACCCCTGCGCAGCTCACCAACACGGATGGCGACGACAATGGCGCGATCTTGCCATTGCTCGGTCGGAAGGATCGAGTCGAGTTTGCCGACGCTTGGAACACTCCGCTCGCGTATTTCAGCAAGACGACCCAGAACGGTGGCTTTGCCAAGGCGCAGCAGATTGCACTAGGCGAGGGCCAAGTGGTCATCGCGAACTCGGCCAAGAACGTCGATGGCATGCCACTTGGCAAAGAGAAGTTCCAGTTCTTATCCGCAGGCATCGACAAGGTGTTTGGCACGGACGACGACCTCAGCTGGCCGGAGAAGCCAAAGTAACAAGCACCATGTCGTCCAGTGCCGCACTTCCGTTGACAGGCAGCGCATCCGCGCGGGGCTTCACCCTGCTGGAGATGATGATTGTTGCGGGCATCCTTTCGGTGCTGCTCGGGCTCGGCATCGGCTTCCTTGGGCGTGGCTCGGGGTTATCGGAGGCGCGTTCGGCGATTGCGGGCCAGTTGCGCAGCGCGGCCTTGCATGCGCGGATGACTTGCCTGCCGACAGAGGTGCGGATTACACCTTCGGAGAATGGCGAAAACGCGGTGGTCTCTGCGCACGGCTTGCAGCCGATAGCGGTGTGGAGTTTTGAGCCAGATCAGCGCCAAATCGATAGCGCGATGGATGCCATCCTCGGTGGCGTTGAGTTGGCAAACGGCCGTTATGGCAAGGCGCGCACTTGCCTGCCGGGTGAGCGGCTTGCGCTGCTGCGGGTGCCGCTTCCGCCAGTGGTCGCTGACCTGAGTTCCGGCTTTGCTATTCGCTTTGATCTCAAGCTCACGACGCGCCATGCGGGGATGCTGATGTCGCTATCGCAGGGTCTTACTGTCGAGCTCGATGGCGATGCCATGCCGCGGATGCGCATGAAAACGACTGGCGGCAGCGCCTTGGTGATTCAGTTGCAGGCCAAGGAGTCGCTGCCGGTAGGGCGGTGGTGCACGTTTGAGATTGCCGCTGACGGAAAGGAAGTATGGCTTTCAGTGGACGGTCGCGTGCTGGATCGCGCGACTTGCACGGATGCGATCTTGCAGACCGATAGCGACCAGCTTGAGGTTGGCTCCAGTGCTGAGCAGGTTGACGGCGCGTTCGACGAAGTTCAGTTGATGGCCTACGTCTACGCGGACCGGATGGAGTTGCCGAGCGGTGTGTTGCCGCTTGCTGCGCTGCGGGTGTTCTTCGATGTCGATGGCAATCCCATCGCCCCGCCAAAAATCGAACTGAGAATCGCTGCCGAGGACCGCACGGAGACGTTGCTCGTCGGCCAGGGAGGCGTGCTGCAATGACGCGAACCACTGCTTCTGTTGGTCTTGCTGATGAGCGCGGCATCGCACTGATCGCGGTGTTGATTGCAGTCACCATGCTGTTGCTGTTGTCGCTGCCGTTTGCGGTGGCGATGAGCCGCGGCGCAGATGCGGCGACGCACGCCATCGAACAGGTCACTGCCGAGCAACTTTCTGCCAGCGTGCGCGAAGACCTGCTCAGCCTTGCGGCGCAGGGTCACGGCGTGCTTGATGCCACGCCCATGTTTGACGATCGCACGGAGTATCCCGATGCGCCCTCGAACACCTTCAAGGAACTGCAGCTCTCTGGTCGCGCACGATTTGGTGGCGAGGTCTACGATCTGCAACGCTTCCTCCCGCTCAACGCCGGTTCGCCGTTGTTGTTTGCCAATGTGCTCGGGCTCACAGCAAGGCTCGCGGCGGACTTCACCAGTGATGCGACCTCGATTGCGCTCGACGATGCCACCAAGCTGCCCGACACCGGTGTGGTGTGGCTCGATCACGAGGTGATCCGCTATGGCCAGAAGCAGGGCAGCACCCTGCGCGACCTTACGCGCTCGATGTTTGTGGAGCGCGGCTTCATGCGGGCTGCCGATCACGAAACGGTCAAAGAGACTGCACTGGTGCTCGATTGGCGGTGCGTGCTTGCTGCGGCGTGGTCGTTTGATGGCCGCACCGGCGGCACGTGCAAAGTGCGGCATCCGTTGCGCGACCCGCGCGAACTCTCGGAGGTGGAAGCCAGCGGTTTTGGTGGCTTCACGGCCGGCGAATTGGATCTGCTGAGCGCGGCATTCCATGGCGAGACGGAGTTGCTGTCGGCGCCAACCTATGGCCGGCCCGAGCGCTTGTTTGCCGATGTTGCGCCGCCGTACGGGCGGGAGCTTGTCGTGAAGGGCGCGCTCAGTCTTGGCGCTGGCAGCGTCGTTCGCCTGCGCAATCTAAAAACCAACGCCGCAGAGTTTGGGCTCGTGATGAGCTCGTCCTCAAAGCCGGTGCCGCGTGAGATCCTGTTGCCTTCGGAGTTTCGTCTCTTCCTGCTTTACCCGGTCACGCAGGAGTTTCCAGCGATCGACTCGGTGGTCGAGCCATTGTTGCCCGCCACGGTCAACATCAACACCGCAGGTGACAACGTGCTCGCCGCGATCTTCGCGCATGTGCGCCACGGCCTCGATGTGCGCGTGCACAATAGCGACGGAAACCAACGGCCAAAGCCACAACCGCCGGTGTCCTTCAGTGACGCACACGCCATCGCGGATCAGATCGTGTCCATGCGTAGTGGCAACGGCGGGCACGAAGGTGCCGCCTTTGCCGGCTGGCAGGAAGTTGCTGAGCGGATTTTCCGGCCTCGCTTTCAGGCGACCACGGATTTCAGCGCGCGCAGTCGATGGATCGATTTTTATCGCAACTTGCTGACCGGTCGCGACTCGGCGATCGAGATGGGCACTGCCGCGTTGTGCTTTCAGTCTGGTCCGCTGGTGGGATATCGCGCGGCGGCAAGCCTGCAGCGCAGTGCGGTTGCGCCGGGTATTGCCGCTCGGCACGAACGCACCGGCACGGCAGTGACGTTGCCCGGTTTTTTGCTGCAAAAGCCGTTTGATACGCAGGAACAGTTGGAAGAAGCGTTCCGCCTTGATCAGCGTTCGGCCTTCTTCCTTACGACGCCGGTCAATACCAGCAGCACTGGCGCCACGGATCCCGGTAACGAGCCAGCCTCGCGGGCGACAGCACATGTCGTAGGCATGGCGTTTCCCGAACTCGGTCTTGGCTCGCCGCGGTTTCCGTCGCGCGATCGAGTGGCTACGGGGATCACGCTCTCGCCATCGTCCGTACCGCCGAGCGGGCAAGGAAGCGTCGGTGGCCACGAGGCGTTTTCGATGTCCTTGGACCCGCGCGGTCACGATGTGTCGCGCGAAGGACCGTTCTTGTGTAGGAACACCGGACCGCGCGAAAATACACCGCCGCCAGCGCCGGCGCAAACGCACAAGTTGACGCATCCGTTCACCACGACCGGCGGATTCGCGGGCCGCTTTGCCGCGAGCTTCTGGGCCGAACCCGAGTCGCTCGGCGCGGCGACTTTGTTTGACTACTCCGATGGCAATCGCGAACGCAACCGCATGGCGATGTTCGTGCGCGATGGCAACCTGGTCTACGAAGTGCTCGACGAAGCGGGACTCGATCCGCTGCCCAACCGCTCGCCGGCTGGTGTGCCGCGCACGGCTGGTGGGTGGCGGTTGCCGCTCAATGAACTCAGTCTGCCGGCGCGCACGCCGGTGCATATTTCGGTCTCGGCTAGCAGCAACCGACCGGGCGATCTGTCGGTTGCGATCGACGGCATCGCGCGCGGCAAGGTCAACTACCGGACCCACCTGACCGCGCCGGTGGCGGTGATGGACCCGTCGATCAGGCCCTCGGGTAGTCGTCCGGGCAACTTCGCCAGCAACGATCCGTTGTTCATCGACTTGCAGGTCGACAGCGTCGAGGGCTTCCCGCCGATGGGCGTGGTGCGCGTTGGCATCGAGTTGTTTGAATACAGCGAGGTGCAAGGCAACACCCTTCGTTGCCGCTTCCGTGACTCGCTCGGTGGCCGCAGTCGGCGCCAGTCGCCGCGCGAAATGCGCATCGACCTCAAGCCAGGCGGCGGACTTGACCCAGCCGTTGACTTCAATAAAGCGGGCGAGCAGAACCGGGATCTCGAAGTCTTCCCAGAGCATCCGGTGGGCAGCGAAGTCGAGTTGTATGGCTACTCGTTGCCGATCGCGCAGGACACGCTGGTCCAGGTTGGCGAAACGCGCACGAATGGAGTGCTCGGCGGTTTCGCGCTTGCTCGCGCCTACATCCAGAATGGCCGGCCGATCGCGCTGGTGCCTCCGCAGGGGCCGCCGATCCAACTCGGCACTGGTCTTGACATCAACTACACTGGCGACATCAACTTGGTTGATCCGCCAAAGCTCGGCGTCGATCTCGTGGTGATGCCGCCCGCACCAGCCGATGCACCAAAGGAGATCCTTGAAGCGTTCTCGGTGAGCGGTGGCTTTGCGTTGCTGGTACAGCGACGCCTAGGCTTTACGCCGCCGCTCGGCGTGATCGGCACCTCCGTCGAGGTTGGCGGTATGGAACTGGTGTGGTATGCAGCGCGTCAGGGCGCGAAGCTGACCGGCGTGAGACGCGCCGCTTCGTTGCCCGCCATGGACAACCAGGACGGCCAGATAGGGCGCGAAATATTCGATGGCACTGCGCGGCAGTTCGTCACGGACTGGGATGTGACCACGCAGCCGCGCGGAGCGCCGCGGCCCGCGTCGTACGATTTGTTTCCGCAGTTGTGCGTGTTCGTCGTGCCGATCAGTTTTCCAGTGCAGAACGCGGACTCGCTGGCGGACCCAGCGGAAACTCACACCAGCGAGTTTCTGCAGTTCTTCCCGCCGGGTGCGCCTGAGGATACCGAATGGGTGCGCTACGATCAGATCTTCGATCGCCGGCATATCGTGCGTTCCAATCGCGCGGCGTGGGGGCAGATGTTTTTTGCGCTGACGACGCAGCGCGCAGCGGAGCAGGTGCAGATCGAGCGCGGCGGATCGTCGCAGGCGCAGTATCCCTGGCCGCTCACCGTCGCTGAGTCGTGGGGCACAATCGAGGCGACCTCGGGCTACATCGGCTACGTGCCACAGTTGGAAGCGAGCTACCCAGAGATCGGCCGCGTGCGCGCGGCACTTGGCTTTCGCGGGGAGCCTTTTACCCAGACATCTTCCCACCCGCAGCCAAACAGCACTGTGCTGCCCGTGCACCGCATGCAGTTGCATTGGGGCAACTTCGGCGGCATGACTGGGCGGCCGGGTCGACTCGATCGCGTGGCACTGGTCGCGGGCAGTACGGCTAGCGGCATAAACAGGCCAGTGGTCGAGTGGCATACGGTGCACTGGTCCGTGCGGCGCTTCACGCCGGACTACATTCAGCAGGACCGGCCGCCAGCAGAATTGCTGGGCCTCGATCCGTTCCAGCTAGTCGCGTTCCAGGAAGCTGTCGGGCACCCGTTCCTTGGTCCGGCGCGCGACAACCGTCAGATCGACATGCGAAGCATGGACCGGCTGGTGAAGTTCCCTAGCGGCGAGCTGCCGGCGGCCTTCTGCGAGAGCGTGCACTTTGGTGCCGCAGTCGGTGGTGGTGAGGGGCTGCGCGGCATCATCGATGAGATTGATATCACCGACCATCTGGCTGCCGATCTCGTGATCGACGAAGCGTTCCGCGAGGACAGTCAGACATTCAAGGTCAGTCCTTTCGGGGAAGTCCGCGCTCAGGGGCTCTGGGTTGGCGGCCAGGATTATTCTGCGGCCTTGCCGGCCACCGGTGGCCTCGTGCAAATTGATGGCGAGGTGCTCGCATACCAAACGGGGCAGGACGGAACGTTTCAGATCGCAAAGAATGGCCGCGGTCTGATCGGTTCAGAACCGCGTGGCCATGATCGCGGTGCGCGCCTGCGCTTCCTCACGCAGCGGCCGTGCGCGATCCTGACTGCGGCGGTCGGCTCCCGCGATGACAAGCTGCCGATTCAGGCGATGTCTGGGCTGCCGTCACGCATGGGCACGGTGTTGCTCGGCCGGACCGAGCTTTTGCACTACACGTGGGTTCGCGCCGCTGGCCAGCAAGTGACGCTCGAGATGCCGCGCTTTTGGCCGCCTGGCGAAGATGGCAACAGTGCTGCAAGCCATGGTCTATTCCGCGGCCGGTTTGGCACTACGCCGGTAGCTGCTTCGGCCGGCGAACCTGTGATCAGCTTTCCGTTCCGCAGCTGGGATCGGCATGTCGAACGTAGCGATGATCCAGAACAGGCCTACTTCCAGCTCACCACGCGCGAGGCACCGGTGTTCTTCCGTTCCTTGCAATGGACCGAGGAGACGTCGGATATCAATGTCGATGTAGTCTGCCTGGTGCGCGCCGACGGCCGTTCGCAGTTTCGCGATGAGCCAGGCAAGGCGCCGATGTTGTGGCAGTTCACGCGCAACGCCGGCGATGACAAGCCATCCCTCCTGTCGGTGCAGGCAACGCAGCTCGAGGTGCGGTTTGCCGTGGTCTACAAGCCAGGGTGCCTTGACCTTGCGAGCTTCCGTGCGCACGGCTGGAAGACCGCGCCGCGCATCAAGGATGTGCGGATCGATTATGAAGGGGAAGGCCGTGTGCTTGCGGAGCGGACGGTGAGTCGATGAGGTCTTTAGTCGATCAACGCGGCTTCACGCTGCTCGAACTCGTCGTGGTGATGGGCATCCTGTCCGGCTTCCTGTTGATGCTGGTGCAGTTCCTCGACTCCGGCGTGCAGTTGTTTTCCGAAGGTGAGAACGGGCAGGCGTTGGCGGATCGCGCCGAGGCGGCGCGCACGGCGGTCGATCGTGAATTGCGCTCGCTGCGCGGGCCGGGGCTCGATTTCGAGGATGGCAAACAAAGCGAGCGCCTGCTTGCACAGATGCTGCCGCTTGGCCTGCCGCAGCGTAGCGAGCCAGGTGCCCCGCAGGGGCTCGTGCTGCGCGCTGCGGTGCAGTTGTCGCCGCAGCATGAAGAACGCATCCGGCATGACGCGATGCTGTTGCGAGCCATAACCGAACTCGGCCCCAAGGTGTCGACCGATGAGCTTGCCGCGCGCGCGCGCGAACTCGAACGCAAGCTACCGCTGCGCGGCACCGGCCGCCTGTTGCTGTTGCCGTGGCCGAAGACCGCCGATCAATCAATACTTGAGCTGCGCATCGCGCGCTTTTTGCCCGATCAACTCGTACAGATTGGCGAAGGCGATGCGATCGATCCGTTTTCGGTGATGGTGCCGGGCGGTCCCGAGTGGCCAGCACTCGCGCTCTTCACTTCCACCGAGGTGCTGGTCGACGATGTGCTGCACTTCGAACTGCGATTCTGGTCGCAGAATACGCAATCGTTCGACGATAACGGCGACAAGGGGCCGGAGCGGGTCTGGGACTCGGCGCGCGCTGGCTGGCTCAGCGATACGGCGATGCCGCCAGTGTTTCGGCTCGACCGCGATCCGCAGAGCCTCGACAACCCGACCGACGATGTATACCCGCATGCGATCCGCGTCATCATCGTGGTTGCGAGCGACGAGCGGCAGACTCCCGAGGGCTTGCTCGCCCGCGAACTGGAGGTCGATGCGCAGTCCTTGTTGCTACTGAACGGCGAGCGGTTTCCTGGCGCGACTGATGGTGGCTTCGTGAAGGTCGAGGGCGAGTGGCTCCGCTACGCCCAGCGGATTGGTGATGAGCTGACGGGTTTGCACCGCGGCCAGCGTGGCACGCGTGCCGTCATGCATGCTCCGGCGGCGCGCTGCCGGGTCGGGCGCACGGTCGAGTTCACGGTGTCGCTTGCGCATGCAAAGGACAACTGGAATGGCTGAGCCCCATTGCCAAGCACCGGCTTTGGCCAACCAACACGGCTTCACTCTGGTGGAGATGTTGGCCGCCATGGCGATCCTTTTGGTTGCGGTGACCACGCTGCTGGCTTCGCTCGGCGACAGCGTTGCATTGCGCCGTTCGACCGATGCACGGCTGCAGGTTGCCCAGGCGATTGACGACATCGTCGTGCGCGTGCGTGAGACTGGCATCAAGCGCGCGGCCAACGCGGAATCCGATCTCGACCTGCAACTGACGGTGCCCGAGACGATCGAGATGCCTTTGTTTCCCGGCCTCGTGTGCCGCGTGACCAAAACCGAGGCCGCAGACCGACTTGATATCTGGTTGCTTCGCATCGAGGCCACGTGGCTTGATGAAGGCGAGGCAATGAGTGAAGTGTTTTTTCGCGTGGTGCCTCGGCAGTTGCCGCTCGGTGTCCGCATCCAGCGTTTTCGTGAAGTAAATCCGAGGTGAGCCGATGATTCGCACCTGTTGCCTGTTGCTGTTGTTGTTTGCGTGTCTCTGCGCTGGGTTGCCGTCGCAGTCGCTGCAATTGGCCGATGGCAAGACGCTGATCGCCCAAGTGGAGGACGCGAATGGCGATGGCTTGCGCGTGCGCAGGCTCGACAACGGCGGCACTCTCGACCTGCGCTGGGATCACCTGACGCCGGAGTGCGCGTTGCGGATCAAGCAGTCCTTTTCGCTGGCCGGTGAGGAACTGACCGAGGTGACGGTCAAGGTCACCGAGTTGCGCTACTCGGTGAACGGCTCGCCGACGACGCTGATCGGCAAGATCATCGACGACTCGGGCTCGGTGATCGTGGTGCAGCAGCGAGGCACGCCGTATCGCATCCCGCGGCAGGATCTGTTGCAGATGCGGCCGATTGAGGTGCCGGTCGGTCAGGTATTCACCAAGGATGAGTTCTACAATGTTCGGTTGCAGGAACTCGTGCCTGGGGACAACGCCGACCGGCACATGCTGCTCGCCGAGGAGTTGATGAAAGCGCGTGACTATGGTCACGCGCTGGAACACCTTGACAAGGCTAAGGAGCTCGCCAACTCAAAAGACCCGGCGCGATTGGATGAGCGCTTGGAAAAGGTCAAGCTCTACATCGCCGCGCAGAAGGAACGCGAAACCATTGACCAGATTCAGATCTCGCGTGCCCGCGGCACGCAGGTGGACTTTGAGCAGGGCAGCAAGCTGATCGCGCAGTTCGACAAAGAATTTCCGATGAGCAAGCTGAAGCCCGAGTTCGAGATCGAGAGGAAGCGCTTTTCTGAATCGCGCACGCGGTTCTTTAGTCAGGCGGTGGCGATAGCCTGGCGCACGGCCATCCAGACGCTCGCCGAAAAGAAGCAGATCGAGCCCGGCATCACAGTGGCCGCAATCAAGCAATACGCGGAGCAGAAGATGTCCGACGAGATCGCGCAGATCGTCGCTTTGCGTTTCAAGTTTGAGGTTGCCGAGGTCAAAGCGCTCTTCAGTGGTCGTGCGAAATTTCCCAAGGGCAAGCAGGCCGAGAACTTCTCCTATGGCATTGGTTCATGGCTACTAGGCGAGCAGGCGGTGCTGAAGGACACGAAGCAGGGCAAGGAGCAGGACAAGGACGTGGCCGCGAGTGCGACTCAGAAGGATGAACTTGCGCGGATTGCCAAGGCGCTGCGTGAGGCCGCCGATCGAAGGCGTGTGGCGATCCAGGGTGCGCAGGGGGGCCAGGCAAAGGAGCAGACCGAACAGGGCTGGTTCGATACGGCGGCGCGCACCGAGCGCGCCAGCTGGCTGCGCGCCTACTACGGCGAGTTTTCTGGCCAGCTGACCGTGACCAGCGCGTTCACGCAGCCGTGCATGACATGCTTTGGCCAAGGCTCGATCTCCGAGATGGGCCAGGGCAACAAGGTCGAGAAAGTGAAGTGCTACCTTTGTCATGGAACCAAGTGGCTGCGCGGCTTCACGGCATACTGATCTACTGCGCTGCGGGGGCCTCCACGGCGTGCACCAGTGCGCCGCATAGGCAGCCGTTGGTTTTGCTGCCGCAGCCAATCGTCCTGCCGGTTGTGCAAGTGCGGCAAGAACCACGTCCGCTGGGCACCTTTGGTCCCGACATCCTGCTGCCCGAGCCACAGGCGAAAGATGCGGAAGTGGCGCGCGTCGGCGACCTCGTGCTGCTGCAGAGCCATGCGTTTTCGCGCCTGCTGTCTGCGGATCCCAAGCTAGCCCTTCTGGCCATCGACCTGCTGGTGTTCGACGTGCTCGTCGCCCAGCACGCGCGCCAGTTTGGCATCGCCATTGCGAAGGAGCGCGTGCGCGAACTCGCCACCCGCGAAGCAGCTCAGTTGCAGGCGCAGCTGCAGGCTGAGTTTCAGGGCAAGATGGAACTCGCCGACTATGTCTGGCGGATCTTTGGGATGCGCCTCGAAGACTGGCAGCGCACGATGGAGCTTCGCATCGCGCAACGCCTCTACCAGGGTTATGTGATCCGCTATCTCGCCTTGCGTGAGGATCGCGTGCAGGTCCGCTTTATGTCGCACAAAGACCGCGCCGTGCTCACGGACGTTCGAGAAAAGATTTTGCAGGGCGCGGACTTCGGCACCTTGGCGCTCAAGCTGTCTGATGACCCGCAAAGGCGCGATGCGGGGCTGTTGCCACCGTTTGGCAAGGGCTTCCCGCATCCAGTCGCCGAGCTCGCGTTGCAGCTCGACAAGGGCAAGATGTCGGAGGTCTTTGCGCGCAAGAATGGCGAGGTCGAGCGATTTTATCTGGTTTACTGTTTAGATCGAATCCCGGGCCGCGACCTGCCGTTTGTGCAGGTGCGGGACGAGATCGATCGAGAACTAGAGCAGAAACCGCTGACTTCGACCGAGACCAATGCCTACACGTTGCGGTGGCGTGCTGCGAGTGAAGCAAAGATCGATGACAAGCCAGCGGACAAGCGCTAGAAGACTTCACCCATGGACGACATCATGCGGGACCACCCCGTCGATGCTGGTTCCTTGCGCTCACGGTCAGAGCGCAATAAGGGGCCGGAGGAACTTGCTCTGCTCGCGCGCGGCGTGGCGGCAGAGGATCTAGTCTTGGACACGCCGAGAATCACTGGCGAAGGTGAGCCTTTGCCGACTGCGGACGCACTGCACGCGAATGCGCAGCACGCGGATGCGTTGCCCGCAGCCGCGCAGCACACGGATGCGTTGCACAAGGAAGCGTTGCACACGGAAGCGCAGCCCGCAGCCGCGCAGCACGCGGATGCGTTGCCCGCAGCCGCACAGCACGCGGATGCGTTGCACGCGAATGCGTTGCCCGCAGACGCACAGCACGCGGATGCGTTGCACACGGACGTGCAGCACACGGACGCACAGCACGCGGATGCGTTGCACGCGGATGCGTTGCACACGGACGCGTTGCCCGCGGATGCGTTGCACACGGACGCGCAGCACACGGACGCGCAGCACGCGGATGCGTTGCCCGCAGCCGCGTTGCAGGTCGCTGACGAGGACCGTGCCAAAGAATCGCACCAGAATCCTGAGCCGGGGGAGCCTTCGGCATTGGTGGCGAATCTTGATTGCGAGATTCGTGCGGAGGAAGCCTTGGCCGCCTTGGCCGCCGAGGCGGACACCATCGAGATCGATGAGGAATCGGCAGGCTCTGCCTTGGATGGCTTGCCCCCGGTCCCCGAACTCACCGACCCAGTTGCGGCCAGCAAGATTCTGTTCGTACTGATGCTGACGACGCGCGAAGGCCTGCCACTGATGCGCCTCGCTCAGGCCTGCAATTCGACGATGAAGGTTGTCGAGCAGTCGATGCAGATCCTGCAACAGGACCTGTTGACGCAGGGCCTGCCGCTCGAACTGTCGCGCACCGGGGACACGTTCAAGCTGATCTCGATCGCCGCACTCTTTCCCTATCTCACGCGGTTGCGCGGCGTGAAGAAGCTGGAGCGGTTGTCGCCGGCCGCGCTCGAGACGCTTGCCGTGATTGCCTATAAGCAACCGGTGATGCGCGCGGAGATCGAGTCGATTCGTGGCGTAAAGGCTGCGCCGATGCTGCGCACGCTGCTGCAACACAAGTTGGTCCGTGTCACCGGCCGCGCCGATGTCCCGGGCCGGCCACTGCAATATGGCACGACGCAACAGTTCCTCGAGCGCTTTGGTCTAGCCTCGCTGCAGGATTTGCCAAGCCAGCGCGAGTTCAAACAGATTCACTGACGAAACTGGCACGGCGTGCGCGTTGCACGCGCTCTCTGCCAGCAACGAAGTGACTGCTGGCCAAAAATCGCAGCCTCGGTCCTGTTCGGCGAAAAAGTGCTGTTTGCTGCGCCGCGAACTGGTTTTTGCAGGCAGCACAAAAGCTTCTAGGCGCAGCGGTTCTCGATCCTGTTCTTGCCTCGACGAGAGTGGTGCCTATCATCCTCGCCGCAGATTGCGTCCCGGTCGTCCAGTCCGGTCTAGGACCCCAGATTTTCATTCTGGTAACACGGGTTCGAATCCCGTCCGGGATACCACAAGCCTGTCGGTGTAACCGCCGACAGGCTGGCTCTTTTGCCGGCAAGGAAGCGAGCCGGCCTGTGGTGTCTCTGCGGGCTTGCATGCTGCAGAGCGCCTCGCACCTGGCTCCGCCAAAGCGCGCTTGCTCCCTGGCATCGTGGTTGGCGGGGAGCCGTGCGCCGCTCAGTCGCTTTGCGGTTTGCTGCACACGCGGGGGCTTGCGAGGTTTTCTTTGCGCCTTGCGCCCGCCAAGTTCCGTTCGCGAGCTAGCACCTCGCGCTAAACGCAGCGGAGCACCTCGCGCATCCGTTGGCTGGCCAACGGATGCGAAGGCTCCCGATCGCCGCCTAATTTTTTTGCCAAGGCGCGCCATGTATCGATGCTCCTGCCATCTAGGCTGCCCGAGTTGTTGGCGCACGCACTGCATTGGTGCGACGGATGTCTGCCGAAAGCCGCCGAGCGTCATGCTGGTTCATACTAGTTAGTTCGTGCTCCAGGTATTGCAGTGCCCGCACGAACGGCAAGATCAAAAAACCACCTGCAGATCGAATGGAGTCTCGCTTGATGCAACCCTTGTATGAACTGCTCGAACGTTACGCGCAGCGCGATCCTGCTGCGGCTATTTTGGCGGCGCGCTTCGTCGCGTTTGCGCGGGCTAACAAGGATTGTCTGCTGCGCAGCTGCGTGCCAGGTCACATCACCGCTTCGGCTTTTATCCTGTCCGCGGATGACACGCATTGCTTGCTCACGCACCATCGCAAATTGCAGCGCTGGCTCCAGCTTGGTGGCCACGTCGATGGTGAACCGCTTGTGCAGCAAGCGGCACTGCGCGAAGCGCGCGAAGAATCTGGCATGCAGCAGTTCGATTTGTTGTCGCTAGGCGGGCAACTCGAACCGCTCGATCTCGACGTGCACACGATCCCTGCGCGCAAACAGGACAGAGAGCATTTGCACTGGGATGTGCGCTTTCTGTTGCGCGCACACAAAGGCCAGGACCTGGTGATCTCCGAAGAATCCAACGACTTGCGCTGGATCCCATTGGTGCAGCTCGGCGATTTTTGCCAGGAAGAAAGTGTGCTGCGGATGCGGCAGACGGCGGCGACCTGGCTTGCGCGCGGCGCCGTGACACAGAATCCTGCGGACTGAGCAGCCAGACTCGCACTCGATCGTGCGTTTGTGAGCGTCCGGTGCGGCAGCTAAGGCGTTCATTTTCCAGGCGACAACAGGCCCGTGTGAGGGCGATCGTCACGAGACGGTTTCCCGCGAGATCGGCCCGTGTCAGAATCCTTCGCATGGCGGTTGTCCGGCATCGATGGTGGCGCAGGCGGATCCTTTGGTGGACTTTGGTAGCAGTAGCTTTGCTAGTGCTGGTCTATGGCCGTGGGTTCTTGCCCGGCACTTTGCACTCTGGCTCCGTCGAAGGTGCCACCGCCGGTGCAGCGACCGCGTTATCGTCCGGTGGGGCCGATGCCAACACGAAGGCCGCCCCGTTGCCGTCTACGGCGGTGCCCGACTCGGCCGGCGTTGCGCCTTCGACGGCACTGGTTGCCGGTGCTGCTGCCAATGATCGCCTCGGCTTGCTCGCGTCCGCGGTCGAGAATGCGATTCTGCAGGAGCGACCTGCGCTGGCAGCTCATGCGTTGCAGATGTCGCGTGACTATGCGACGCGGCAAAATATGGTGCTAGATCCTGCGTTAGTAGAGCAGGTGCAAAGTTGCGTTTTGCGCGCTTGCCAAAAGCTCGTGGCCGCGATCGGTGAGGGAGAGATTGGTGCGGCGGAGCGACTGCTTGACACTTTGCTTCTGCCAGCAGAACCAGCCATTGACGCGGCGCTTTTGGCCCTGTCCGCCGAGCATGGGTGGCCAGCCGTTCATTCCCTGGTGAGTAGTGCGCTTGCGGTCGAGGTTGGCGACACGATTCGCAGTGATCGGGCGGTGCGTTGGTGGAGTGCCGCAGGGACGGTGCTGCGCATGCGGGTCGTGCGGGTCGATGGTGCGCGCGCGACGCTGCGACTCATCTCGGCGCGCGGGGTGACCTTTCCGTCGGTGCCAGTCTACTTGTTGGAGCCGTTGTCGCCCTCTGCGGATGAAGCCGCGGGCCTAGGCCTTGCCGCGCTGATGGCTGGCGAGGTTCGCAGGGCTAGGCTCTTTTGCGCCTGTTCGGTTGCGCGCGACGGTAGCCCGCGCACGCAACGCTTGCTTTCACTGTTGCCGTAGCTCGACAGCAGGTTGGTTTGCGCACGGCGGCGGCCTTTTCTTGCTGCTCAGATGGCATTGCGCAACAGGATCAAAAGTACTGTGGCGCCGGCCAGAATGAGCACCTGTAGCAACGGTCGGAAGGCGAGCACGAACAGCAACAGCGCGCTGGCAAACATGGGGCGCAGTCTGCGCCGTTGCCAGAACATGTGCAAAAAGCGCAGTTCGCCATCGTTGGTCGTGAGGCTGGCTTGCACGCCGAGTTCGCCGATCATCACAGACAATGGCGCCATGGGCATCGAGTCCGCGCAGCGGACCGGTTCGCCGCGTGCAACGCATCGGCGGGCCCACTCGGTGCCAACTGCAGCGATCTGTGCGGCCGCCGCTTCACGCATCGGTTCTGGCATCGGCGGGCTGGTAACGAGATCGACGGCGAGTTGTGGCAACAAACCGTCGTGCAGCAGTGCGCGCAGCGGCGCGTCAGCGGACTGGTTTTCGAGCCACTGCGTTACCGCGATCAGTGCGATCTGGGGCTTGCCTTCCGTCGGACTCGGCGAGGGCAATACGGCGCACACACCGGCGCCGGCGGTGGCGATCAGGAGTCGGTAGCGCAGTTTCAACATTGGTTCGACGTGCGTTTTTTCGTCGGTGCCGAGTCTAGGCTCGAATAGTCTGACAAACATTATGACATCTGGACAGCTACAGCGTCGCCTCGGATTAACCAGTGCGGTGTCGATCACCGTCGGTGCTGTGATCGGTTCGGGGATCTTCCTAAAGCCACTCCAGGTCGCACAGAGTCTGCCTTCGGAAGGCTTCATCTATCTGCTTTGGATCGGACTTGGGCTCGTCTGTTTGTGTGGCGCCTTTGCGTATGCCGAACTCGGCGCAATGTTCCCTGAGGCCGGCGGCCAGTATGCGTTTTTGCGCGAAGCTTGGGGTCGCTTGCCAGCATTCCTCTACGGCTGGACGTTTTTCTGGGTCATCAATGCCGGCACGATCGCTGCGCTGGCGATTGCGTTTGCGGATTATTTTTTGCCGATGTTTGGCATCGACATGGCGGCTGAGAAGGAGCACCCACATTTCAAACTGGTGGTTGCCAGTTCGATGATTCTGTTGCTGGCTCTGGTCAATCACTTTGGTGTGGCGCTAGGGGCGCTGCTCCAAAATATTACGACCATCGCCAAAATCGGCTCGCTGGGATTGTTGGTGCTAGGTGGCGTGTTTCTCGTTGGCGGCGGCGGCGGCAGCGGCGAAGCGAAGGTCTTCACGCCAGATGCCTCGGCTGCGACCACGCTGACGATCAGCGGGCTAGTGACTGCGTTCCTCGGGATCTTTTGGGCCTACGAGGGCTGGTATCAACTGCCGTTCAACGCCGCCGAACTGAAGGACCCGCAGCGCAGCCTGCCGCGTGGCTTGATCCTCGGGATGTTGATCCTGATCGTCACCTACACCGCAGTCAACGCGATGTATCTGCACAAAGTGCCGTTCATGGAGATGCGCAGTATTCCAAAGGGCTTGGATCAGCGTGTGCCGTTCTTGACGGTGGAACGGGTGTTCTCCACGGGCATCGCAAACTACCTGACGCTGTTCGTTGCAATCTCGGTGTTCGGCTCGGCCAACCCAAACTTTCTGTCTTCGCCGCGCGCATTTTACGCGATGGGGAAGGACCGGCTCGTGCCGGCGTTTCTTACGCGGATCAGCCCGCGCTGGGGCACGCCAGTCGCTGCGATTTGGGCGCAGGCGGCGTGTGCCGTGCTGATCATCTCGGCGCTGCAGGGCTTCCATGATGTGACCGCGTTCGTGGTCTTCGCCGGGTTCTTGTTCTATGGCCTCACTGTCGCCGCGGTGTACCGCCTGCGACAATTGCGACCCTTGCAGAAGCGGCCATACCGCTGCACCGGCTATCCGTTTACCCCGGCGTTGTTCATTCTTGTTGCGGTGGGGTTTGTGGTGGCACTGCTGACGGATCCGGCTGAGCAGAAAAATGCGCTCTGGGGCGTTTCCATCCTCGCCAGTGGTGTGCCGGCGTATTGGCTGCTGAATCGCCGCGGCACAGCCCACACGTAGACCTAGCCGCGGGCGGCGTTACACTGCTCGCGTAACCGATATGGAAACTTGGCAGTTCACCCTGTTTTTCAGCGCCTTGCTCGTCGGCATGGCCGTGATTCATGTGCGTGTTTCTAGGTTTGATATTTACCTGCGCGATTTGAACGCGCTGAAGTCGATCGATACGCGCATTCAGTCCGTGTTGCAGAACATGCCGCAGGTCGATGCGCAGCGGTATGACCGCATCGAAACCTTATTGGTGCGACTGCATGAGGATCTTGAAGACCTGCGCGAAGCGACGCAGCACGTGCAGGATGCAGTGGTGCAGATCCCGCCGCCGATCGCCAGCACGGTGGTGGCTGGCGGGGCAATGCCTGATGTCTCATCTGGCGAGCGGCTCGTGTCGTTGGTCGAGAGTCGACTGCTGATGATTGGCTATCGCAACTTGCGCATCTTGACCGATCTGCGCGGCGCTGCGTTTGATGGTGATCTAGAAGTGCAAGTCGAGTGCGAACGCAATGGCATGCCGCAGAAGGGGCGTGTGTTGGTGCGCAATGGTTCGATCCGCGACGTGGCGCTGCAGTCCGCCGCACCGATGTTTCCGTAACACGCCGCTAAAAAACGAAACAAGCCCAGTGCTGGCGCTGCAGCGTCAGGGCACTGGAGCGCGCGCACGGCGATTTTGAGCCGCCTGCTTTCAGTCGCCGATGCGTGCGTGCACGCTCGCCGTCAACGCCACGCCGAGTGCCGCTGTTGGATCGATCATGCCGGCTTGAAAACTCGCTTCTAGGCCGAGCAGCGCACGGCTGTTTGGGATCGCTACCCGCAGACTTGCGAAGCCCGTTGGGTCCGTGATCATTTGCCGGCTACCGCTGCCGTGCTGTAGGTAGAACTGGCAGTTGGTGCCGATCGTGATTGGCTCAGTGACAGCGGCAATGCCGAGCAATACGGGTTGTTGTGGGGCGGCGTTTACCACGTCGATCCGAAATCCGGCACGGCCAAGGAGCGGCACACCGAACGGCTGCAACTTTGGCGCCAAATCACCACCACAACCATTGCCCTCTACCCGTGCCTCTGCGACTTGCGTGGTAGCGATCTGTACCGCCGTGCTGCCGAGCAGGTTGCCCGCCATGGTCGGCACCAACACGAGCAGCCTGCCAGCGTTTGAGTCGTAGACCATCTGTTGCATCGGTGCGCGCGGCGCATCGGCAACACCGCCGCGCCATTTTTTGCCGTCGTATTCCCAGCAATCTTGTAGGACTGTTTGGCCAGCGTTGCCGCTGACGATGACGGCCAATCCGCGCCGCTCATCGAAGGCCATTGCAAAGCTAGCTCGCCTGGGCGGGCTCACCGTTGTGGCAACTCGTAGCCAAGTGCTGCCATCCCATTCCCAGGTGTCGCTATTGCTGAGCCCCGCCTGCGTCCCATGGAAGATGCCGCCGCCAAACAAGACGCCGCGACCGCGTCTACTGTCAAACGCCATGCCATGGCCGCTGCGCGCGGATGGGCCACTGGTTGCGGCAAGCGACCAACTCGCGCCGTTCCATAGCCAAGTATCCTGCAGCGTGCTGCCCAGCGTGCGGCCGCCGAACAAGATCATTTGTTGCCGCAAGTTGTCGTAGACCAGTGAGTGGTCAAAGCGCGGTGGGGGTGGATTTTGCGTGCTGAGGATGCGCCACTTGCCGTCGCTCCATTCGTAGGTGTAGTTGGTCGGTAAAAATCCTGCCATGCCGCCGAACATCACGCAGGCCCCGCTCCTTTGGTCATAGCAAAGACGCGTAAAGTTGAGTCCCTGTGGTTCGAGTTGCGCTGCCTTTTCAAGCCAGCCGCTCGCGCGCAATTCCCACATTCGCATCGGTTGCGACAGGCCTTCGGAAGGGCCAACGGCAACCACGCAATTGCGAGTTGCATCGAAGGCTGCCGCCAAGGTCCCCCGTGGCGGTAGTTCGGTTGGTTTTTGCTGTTGCCATTGGTTGCCATCGCAGCGCCACAGATCGCCGAGTGATTTGCTGTCGAAACCACTGATGTATTGCTGGCCGCCCATCAGGAACGTCTGGCCGCTTTCACCGGACGCGATCTCGCACAGTGTGCGCGCGACCGGCAGGGATGGACCCTGCGACCATAGGGTGCCGTTCCATTGCCATAGAACGGCATCCGTGCCGCCAAACATCATCACGCGGCATTGCAACAGGTCGGAACTCATGCTGTGGCCCGCGCGCGCTGGCGGCAGGATCGGCGGGAAGCGTTCTGACCAAGTGGTCCCATTCCACACCCATGTGTCGTTGCGAATGCGCGAGTTGTCGGCACCGCCAAACAGCACGCTTTGGCCAGTCGCTAAGTGGTAGGCCATCGCGCAGCCACTGCGCGGGGCGGGCCCTACCCCAGAACGATCTTGCCAAGTGGTACCATTCCACTCGAAGGTGTCGTTGAGCAGATTTCCAGAGCCGCTGACGCCGCCAAACACGATGCATCGCCGCCGCATCAAGTCGTAGGTCATCGCAAACTGCGTGCGCCCTTCCGGCCTCAACCCCGGAGTGTGTGATTGCCAGTCATTGCCGTCGTATTCCCAGAGGTCGTTTGGATGCGTGTTAGCGCCGTTGCCGCCAAACATCAGCACCGTGTGACGCTCGGTGTCGTAGGTCATTCGTTGGCCGAATCGGGAATCTGGCGAGTGGCTGGTGACTCGGCGGGTGAGCGCTTCGCCATCCCATTCAAGTGTGCGGCCCGCGGAAAAAAGCACCAAGCGTTGGCGCCAAAGGTCGTAGGTCATTCCGAACAGCCGGTGCGTTCCAAACTGCTCGTCACGCCATTGAAGGCTCTGAGCCCGGCAGCTGAGCGGCAAGGCAATGGCTAACGCGATGGCTATGAGCTGGCACCAGTGTTGGTTGATTTTACGCTGCGACAAATACTGGGTTATCGAGAGAATCATCGGGTATGCCTCGCAGCCAGATGGCCTGCACCCGCTTTCTCGTCAGCATTCCCCGCCGCGTAATCTGAGCATTGGTGCGCTGGGGTTTTCCCTTAATGGCGGGGGAACCGCCTGCATCACTCAGTGTGGAAACTTGATGTGCTGCGCCGCGACCGTCGATTTTCCCGATAAATACGGTGCTGCAGGCAGCAAGACACTTCTTGTCGAGCGGTAATGCTGCTGTGGAAACACAGGTTTTCCACATTGGCGCCGCACCGATGCGTCGAGAAACACAACAGTAAATAACGCACAGATTTGCTACTTCGTGCGCACCTGCGCCGCTGTGTTGCTAGCCCGCGCGGCCGCGTGCGCGCATTCGCAAACTCAGCGGGAAGAGAGCAGACTTTTTAAGTGGCGGTCGAGCAGGTTACTAGCGAGCAGAGTGTGGTTGCTTGACAACAAGTAGGTTGACGGCACAGCTCGCACGTCGAGTCCTCGCCACACTGGGTTCAAGAACCCGCGATCGCATGGGATCAGATGGCATTGCAGTTTGTACGGATCGGTGGCCTGCTTTATCTGATCCACGTCGCTTTCCAGCGCAAAGGCAACCATTGATTGCGCGGTCTGCCCAGCCAAAAGCCAGGCCTTTGCTATTTGGGAAAGCCGACGCAGTGCTGGCGTATGTGAGCACGAGAAGAACACCACCATGGTGGGGCCATCTGGCAGCACCACGTGCTGCTTGTTGAGATCACTTAGATTATTAAAATTAACTATGCCGCTGCCGATTTCAGGATTCGCGATTTCGTCAGCTATCGCCAATAAAACTTGTGCACTGCTGACGCACTCGTCGTCCCCTTTTTCCAAGATGATTGCCTTCAGGAATTGCCGCGCAGCTAGAGAGTCCCCGGCGGACCCAAGCAACTTCGCGATGTGATACAGCTGGTAGGCGCGCCTTTTTTCTGATGGGTGACAGTCTTTGAGGGCTAGGGTCTCACGGTGCGTGGTGGCGATATCAAGGCTTCTGCTCATCAGGTGATTCAGTAGTTGCAAGCCAAACTGCTGATAGAGACCGCCGGGGTTTTGGAAACTAGCTTCGGCGGGGACCGCCTTTTCCAAAGTGGGCTTTGCGTCGGGCTGCTGCTGCGCTGGCGAAACTAGCCGCAGCGCGGGCACGGATGCCTGGTCCGCCAATGCCGAACGGGCGATTGCGGTTGTTTGGCCAGTTTCATTGCGGGGGGCTTGCTGGCATGGCGATGCGTTGCAGAGAAAGAGCAAGCTGCCAACGACTTGGCATTGCCAAGTCCGCGCAACAGTCCAGATTGAGGGGAAACCAATTAACACGAGATTGGTCGCATCAGGTGACAAGCGAACAGTAAGTCTATCTCTACTTAGGTCACAAAGGTGCTGGGCAGTAGCTCTGCATATAAATTGAGACGGCGGATTCGCAATCAACGGTGACCTTGTCGATCGGGTGGTTGAATACAAGGCGACTGGCGTGGAGTAGTTGTCGATTCGGGCCGCCGTCAGGAGCAAACCGCGCCGTGCCGCCCGCCTTCACATGGCGCACGAAGTCGAGATACTGGTCATCGGAGCGGCCGTAGAGTTTGTCGCCGAGAATCGGGTGGCCGTGCGCAGCTAGGTGCACCCGGATCTGGTGCGTGCGCCCAGTCCGTGGAGTAATGCGGACCAGCGTGCGATCGCTGCCCCGTTGAATCACGACGACCTCCGTAAGCGCGGCTTTTGCACCCGGTGCGGTTGCGGCGACCACGGAGCGGCGCACTGCGATGGCGCTCTTGAGATCGTGCCCAAGGAAGCCATCTGCGATGAAGTCTGCGTCGACTAAGCCGTGCACCACCGCCAGATAACTTTTTTGGATCGTGCCACTTCGGAACTGCTTTTCGAGCGCACTGCGCGCTCGTTCTGTGCGAGCGACGACGAGCAGGCCGCTGGTCTCGCGGTCGAGTCGATGAACTAGGTGCACTTTTCCCAGTTTTTGACCGAGCAGATGCACGAGCGTGTTGCGAACAAACGCCCCGTCTGCGTGGCAGGGCAGGTGCGCTGGCTTATCGACGACGATGAACTCGTCGTGATGCAGCACCACGCGATAGTCACGGTCTACCTCCGGTTCGCTAGCTTGGCGAAGCCAGCAGAGCACTTGGCCGCGCCTTACCAACAACGTGGTGGCGACTCGCTTGCCAGCAATGGACACCCGCCCAGCTGCGAGTTCTGCGCGCCAGCTTTCCGCCGTCAAATACGGAAACCGCGACACGAGATAGACCAGCAAATCTTTGCCATTTGCCCATCCCGGAATGCGTGAAGTAAGTTCGAGCGCGGGCTCGGGACGAACTTCAATGCTGTTCTCATCACTCACAGGTCGCACTGAAAAGGATCGAGTGCTCGCCAACAAGTGCCATTGCAAAGCCAATCAAAACTGCATGGCTGATAACTAGCCAGGCCATCTGAAGTCTGCGATCTAGCTCAGCTCAGGCTGTCACTTGCGGCTGACGACGGCGACGAAGGAATGCGGCGGCTGCAAAGCCACTGCCGACTAGCAGCATTGTGCCAGGCTCTGGCACCGGCGAACCGGGTCCTGCTCCACCGCCACCGCCACCTGTTCCACCGCCACCGCCACCGCCACCGCCGGGTGGGATGATCGGGGTCACGGCCGCTTCGTCACCGGGGACAACTGGGAACTGCGGCGAATCGAATGCAATCAGTCCACCTGAGTGATCGGCACATGATGCGAGGCTAAGGGAGAGCAGTAAGCTCGAGAGAATAAGTTTGAGGCGCATGGGTTTTGAAATTCGGGATGGATGCAACGAGGTAAAAGCAACCCCTGTGCCGATGGCGTTGGTTACGCCGGAGATCACCCGCAGAACCGGCTGTGTAGCGCGCTAATGCGCGTCGATGGCAACGTAAGAATGCCCCGGTAGTCCAATCTTGAAAGTGCTCTAAAATACCTTTTAGACCTCAAACTCGAGCGAATTACTGAAACCGGGGAAAGTCTGAAAACTGCGACTAGGTAGTCCAAAAAATATTTTAGTTGCGTGCGCTGTTTGGCTCCTTGCGACGGCGATTGCGGTCCTTGCGACATCGATAAAGCCTCAGCAATCGACGGATCTCCGAAGGAGTGGCGAGATTCGGACGGGGTCGCGTCGGGAAGACGACGATGCGTGCGGCTCAAGGCAGGTTGCGGAATGTTGCGACCTTGCGGCCAGCACACAGCAGCACGCGGCCTTTGGCATCGATGCCGAGCACGGTGTTTTTGCGGTCGCCTTCAAGTTGAAAACGCGGTGCGGCCTGATCGCTAGCAAATACCAAGATCGAGCCATCGCGCATCGGCGCGGCAATCCGGTTGCCTAGCAACTGCGCGGCAGCGAGAAAGCCAGCCTCCGGTCGAACGGTGTGCCAGATCTCTTGCCCGTTGCGGACGTCGAGCAACACCAGTCGTTCGTCCAAGGTGATGAGCAGCGAATGCGCATCACTCGCAAGCCGGCCGATCGGTGAGCCCGCGAGATCTTTTTGCCAGGCAATCGTGCCGGTCACCGCATCGCGCACGCAGACCTTGCCGTCGTCACTCTGGGACACGAGAAAGCCAGCGGATACCGACAGGCTTTGCCCCATCGTTCCGCGCCCAGCTCGCCACAGAATCTCCAGAGAACGGCCGTCATGGGCCTCGACGTCGCCATTTTGCAGCGGAATGAAAAGGCGACTGCCGATCGTCAATAGGTCGCCGCAGACGGCAGAGGAAAGGGTGCTGCGCTGCGACTCGATGCCGGTCACAGCGTCGACTAACACGAGTGCCCCGCGGGTTGTGGCGAGTGCGATGCGGTCGTTGATCAGGGTCGGAGCATGTTCGGTAGCAAGGTCCGCATGCTGCCAGAGCAGCTTGCCGGTGCTGCGATCGAGAGCTCTCAACGTACCGTCGAGCGACGCAACAATGACTTCTCGTTCGCGCAGCAACGGCGTGCTCAGAAAGCCCGCGGTGTCGCCGGTCACCATGCGCCAACGCAGTTGACGAGTGGCCAGATCGATCGCGAACACTTTGCCACTGCGGTCGATGCCGCAGGCGATGCCATCGTTGCCGATGGCAAACGGCTGGTCGACTGCGTCGCTCAGTTCTGCTTCGCCGTCGTGTTGCAAGGTCAGGAGGGCCAGCACCGGACTACGCGCTGGCTGCGGCAGATTTATTCTGGCTGGCACGAAACGCGGCAGGACGGCGGTGATCTCATTGTTTGCGCCGCGAATGAACGATGTGTCGCACGGCGTTGTGCCGATGGGATTGCCATTCCACGTCACAGCGGCGCCAGGCATCGAAGTTATCAGGGTGACTGGCATGCGGACGAAGGCGTCGAAAGGCACCTTTGGTGCCAGCTGCTGCAGTTTCGTCAACTGCTGTTGAGCGGTCGGGAAGTCGTTCGCTTTGGTGGCGGTTTCAATTCGATCCAGGCCGGCGACGATTAACGCGAGCGACTCGACTCTGGCCTCGAAGTGGCTGATCAGATCTTTGTTGCCGGCCTTGGCGATCAGCAGTTTTCGGTAGCAGTCGAGTGCTTCGTGGAACTCGAGCTTGGCTTCGTGGTCGATCGCTGCCTTGAACAACGGATCGAGCCGACGCTGCGTGTCGTTGCGCTCCGCCACGTTCTCGTATGCGAGCAGCAGGATATGCCCACGATCGATCATCGGCAGCGCTTGTCGCGCCGCATCCAAGACGCGGCGCCTGCATTCCGTCGAGACCGGCAGGACCAATTGATTCTTTTCGTTCAGCGTCAGCAGTTCTTTGGCCGCGAGCAGGCATTCTTCGCTTGCGTACTGTCGCAGGAATGACAAGGTCATCGCCAGTTGCTCGCGATCGCTGTGCGAGCCTGGCGGTGGAGGCATGCCAGATCCGAGTGTTTTGCCAGCGGCCTCAAAGGTTCGCGTCAAGGCATCGCAGCGCGCTTCTGCTGCCTCGATGGCTTCGATGTGCAGCACTTCGCTTGCGGCGATCTCGTTGTAGATGCTGCAGGCTTGCACGATCCTGCCGGCTTCCAGGTCTGTTCCTGCAGCATGCAGGCGTTGTGCCGATCGGCGGCGGAAATCGACGTTGCGCTCGGTGACCTCACGCGACTCGGCAAGCTGAATGCTTTCTTCAAGCGTCGCAGACTCCGGGGTATTGCCGAGCACCAATAACCACCGCGCGTTGGCTTTGCGTGCTTCTTGGTAATTGCCCGCGAGCAGCATCGGGGCGATTTCTGCGGTGGCTTTGTTGAGCCGGATTTCAAACATGCTCGCCGAGATCCACATGCTGACAAGCGTGATCAGGGTGACGCATGCCGCGCCATAGGTGATGAAGTGCATCAGCCGCTTGCGTGGCGTCATCTGCAATTGACGCAGGACGCGGCGGATCTCTTTACGGTTGCGATCAAGCCGCAGCGCCAGGTCGTAGGCTTCGATTTCGCGATTGCGTTCACCATTTGCGCCAAACGCCTGGGCCGCCGCTACGAACACCGAGACGGCTTCGTTGATGTCCTTTTTCTTCGCCAGCGCGCGTGCTTGCCGCAGCAGGATGTCCGGCGATTTGGTGCCGTGCTGTTCGATTTCCTCCACAAGCGTAAGGACGTGGTCGGCCTCACCGTCGCCGATCAGCCCGTCGAGCAATGCCAGTGTGGTGCTTAGTAGCTCTGGCGAATCGGGCGGCAGGTGCGCCATCATCGTGGTGCGCAGAAAACTCATCGCGACGAGGTCGCGTGGATTGTGTGCACATGCTTCGCGCGCGAGATCGAGGGCGAGCCTCGGATCGGTCTGTTGCTGTGCTGCTTCGAGTGCGACGAGGCAGGCGATGTCGCCTTCGTTGCATGAGCGCAAGATGGTGGCAAGATCGCGGACGATGTTGAGCGGTAGCACACCCTCACGACTGCGCAGCGTGTGCGCGATCATCAGCGCGTTCTTGTTGTGGCCTAGTTCCAGGTGGTGACCAGCCGCTTCGATCAGTTGTTCATTGGTAGCACCCTGGATCGCGCCTTGCTTCACGAGGTCACGCGCGGCACGCGCACACTCGAACAGCATCAGCATCGCTTGGTCGCCGAGACCGCGGAAGCTGGTCTTGCCATCAACTGAGAGCAACACCGTGCGATGCGGCTCCGTCAGGGTCTCAGGATCGACGCCGGCGACCATGATGGGGATCTCGTCGAGGCTGCCGATTGCGGTGAGGATGTCCTCCCATTCATCCGAGCGGCGGGCGACTTCGAGCAGCAGCGAGTTAATTGGAAACCGCGGACTCTGTGCGAGGCGATCAATCGTTTCCTGGTCAGTGCAAGGACCGCGATAGAATTCAAACTCGCCGTGTTCCCAAGTGAACAGGCCGTAGAGCTCTTCCTCGATCTGTTGCGCTAGAATGTCGTCGAGCTGCTCTTCGGTGACGTGGCCGCTCTGGATCAGGATCTCGCCGAGCGGTGTTTGCTGCTTGCGTTGCAAGACCAATGCCTTGCGCAGGTCCTCGGTGTTGATGAGGTTGGCGGCGATCAGTCGCTGGCCGATGCGGCGGTTGGCGGTGCGTTGTGAAACGAGGACTCGTGCGTGGCCATCATGGAAGTAGACTTGGCGCTGCTCGATCGGGTTGTGTACCGCGAGGACGCCTTCCATCTTGGCAGTGGCAAGCGTCTGAAAAATGTCGGCGAGCTGGATCTGCTCCAGGTCGCCGCGCATGGTCACTACCTGCTGAGTTCCCCCAGTGGCACTATGCTGCTTTCCATTCGTGTTGCCTGACTCGAGGAGGAACTCCACTTCCTCCGCTTCCAGGATCCCTTTGGCATGACTCATGTCGCAGTTTGATCGAACCAATGCCTGCGGAAAACCCGCAGCAGAAATGGTGCTCGTGATCGTTTCGGTTATCGGCTGCCTAGCGACATTGGCTCAACCTCTCTGTGCCCAAGTGCGTCATGGGGTCGGAGAGATTTCGATCAAAGACGACAAATTTCGTGCCCGGATGAAAGAGCTGCTGATCGACCCCATCGATCGCTACGCCTTGGGTTGGCAGCGATCGCAGGACATGGGTGCCTTGATCGCACCGCTGCTCTTTGAAATGCGCAGTGTTGAAAAAGCCGACGATCGTCGTCGGATGGTGTTGATGTGCGCAGCAGTGATCGCATGTGGCATGGTCGTTGACGAGCAGGCGCTGGCGGCAATCGACCCGGCCCAGCAAAACGATCCGTTGCTGGCGTGTTTTTTGATCGCACTCGGCCCCCTGCAGGAGCATGAACTACCGAAGTTCTGGGAACGGGTGCGCGGCCGCCGCTCGGAGCTCAATGAATTGCAGGCGATTCTTTTGCTGTTGGCGGCAGCCAGAGTGCCCGCGGTTGCTAGCACGCCCGTTGCCAAGGAGATTGCCAAAGAAATCATGCAGTTGAGCCGCAGCATTGGGGCGGGCGAGCTGCAGAGCCCTGGCATTATCGCTGCGCTGTTGACCGCGGGTTTGCCGGTGCCCGAGTCAGTGCAAAAGCCCTATCTGGCATTTGATTCGCCGCCGCGGTTCGCCGAACTGGTCTGGCGCGGACTCATGCTTGGCAGCCTGCGTTTGCCAGCGGCAGTGCCCGAAGCCCTGGTCGTTTCGCAAGCAAAAGAGATTCTAAAGTTGTCCAGCGACAGCTACTCGCTCGCGAAAAATGCGGCGGCGTTGGTGCTGAGCCGCGCCGGCAGTGTCCCAGTCAGCAAATCTACGCCGCGCCCGCCTTGGCAGTTGCTGCAGTTGTTTGCTGCGGAGCCGCAGAGTGCTTTGCTGCTGGGAACCTGGCTCAATGCCAAACCATCGCCGCTCGACGAGCAGCCGGCGCGGCTCGCAGTGGAATATGCGTTGAGCAGGCCGTTGGCGACGGTGATTGCGGAGCGGTCCTTGTGGGGGCAGGAACCTGCGGTGCAAGGTCACGTTGCGCTGGCACTGGCGTGGCGGTTGCTCGGCGAAGCCAAGGTTGTGCCGATTGAAGCATCGTTGCCATCTCTACCGGAGTGGTCCTTCGTGCAGTGGGCGAGCGGTGCGAAAAAGTTTGATCTCAAACCGCTGTCAGGGTTGCCCGCAGGCGGAGTGGAATCGCTAAACCAGATGTTGCAGATGTTGGATCGTGTGCCGCCTGCGGTTCTGCGCGAGGCCTTGCAGGACGCGCTGTGGCGGCTGGGTAGTCACCCGGGTCTTGGGTTATTCGAGGCGCAGCGGTTTTTGTTGCGCGACCTCGTGCTCACCGGCTCGCTTGCCGGTGCGAAGTATCAGCAGCACATTCCGATGCATGAGCGCTACTTGCCCAGCGGCGGCCTTGGCAGCAGTGGTACCTCGGCATCGTTCTTTGATGTCGGGGTCGAAGTGTTCGACTTTCTTATGACGCCAAGACTGCCGCTGCCGAGCGAATGTCGGCTGCGCTGATTTCTGCGCCTGGACTGATGCGGACCGTGCCGCTCGCTTCGGTACCCAGGTGGCGGTGCAGCCACGGTGCACAGTGATGGCCGGTGCGCACGTGGATATCCGCGGCATCGAACATGGCTCCCAGCTCGGCTGGATCGAACCCTGCGCAGGTGAAAGACAGCACCGGCGTTCGCGCCCCAAGCGGAGGCGAAAACACTCGAACTCGCGCATCGCCCGCCAGTAGTGCAGCAAGTTCGAGCGTGCGATCGAGCGCTGGCTTTAGCAGGCTGCCGGCGGGTTGCTTTGCAAGCAGGCCGAGGGCCGCGTGCAGGCCAAAGATCGCTGGGGTGTTGGCCGTGCCAGCTTCAAAGGCGGTGGGCCACTCGCTCGGATGGCTGTCGAGTGCGCGACTGCTGCCAGTGCCGCCCTGCTTTTGCGTTGCCAACGGCACGCCGGTCCGAACGGCCAGAAAACCAAGCCCCGGCGGGGCAAGCAGCGCCTTGTGCGCGCTGCCGACGATCGCATCGGCGCCGACGTTGAGCGCGAAGTGGCCAGCCGTCTGACTCGCATCGAGCAGGGTGGTGCAGTCGTGCGCGCGGGCGATTTTGCAGAACAGTTCGGCATCGAACAAAGCGCCGGTGACGTTGCTCGCATGCGTGAACGCAAACAACCGTGGCCGACAATCCGCGATTACCTCCGCTACGCGCGCAGCATCGAGTCCGCCATGTGCATCTGGTGGTAGCACGGTGAGAGTCAGATCGCGTTCGCGTTGCAGTTGCAGCAAGGGTCGCACCAGCGAACTGTGCTCGAATGCCGTGGTCAACACGTGATCCCCAGGTCGCAGGAAGCCGCGCAAGAACAGGTTTAGCGATTCGGTGCAGCCCGAAGTGAACGCGACGCGTTCGCCGGGCAGGTCGAACAGGCTGCCAAGCCGCTTGCGTGTTTCGAGCACGATCTGCCGCACCTTTGTGGTGCGGTGTGAGTCGCCGCGATCGGCAGAAACCCCAAACTCGCGGAACCAACGCTCTACGGCGATAAGCACCGGCGCAGGCTTTGGGAAGCTGGTGGCCGCCTGGTCGAGGTAGAGCATGTGAGCGACAGTAGGCGGCGCTGTGGCGTGGTCAATGAGCGCCGACCCAGCGGTCGTAGAGTGCCTGGGCGCGATTTTCGTCCTGCACGCCAAACAACAGCGCGCGGCCACTGGCAAACACGCTGAAGCGACAGCCATCCGCGGCAAAGCGCAGGAGGTGCGGTGTGCGCTCGACATCGCTCGCCGAGCCGCGCAGGCGTGAGGCCATTGCGTCGAGGTCGAGCGCCACGCGCTGCGGCAGATCAATCTGCACGGCATCGCGGCCGCACAAGGTGATCGCTGCCGGCGGGCCTGTTTCGAGTGCTGGGTAGTGCTCGCCACGGCAGACCGCGCAGTCCGTTGCCTTGCCGCCCTGGTTGCGGACCACCATGTAGCTGCCGCGCCAGACATCGCAGGTAAAGATGCCGCGCGTCACAGCATCGTGCTGCAAGGTGAGCAACTTCAGCGCCTCGGCGGTTTGGAATGCAGTGATTGCTGCGATCGCTGGTGCGAGCACTCCCTTCGTTTCGCAGCTGCCTAACTCGCTCGTGGCAGGCGGCAGTGGCCAGATGCAGCGCAGGCAATGGCCGTCCGGACGCAGCACCATCGATGCGCCTTCGCTGCCGACCGCCCCGGCATAAATCCACGGGATCCGGTGCTTGCGGCACCAGTCGTTGAGCAGATAGCGCGTCGGCACATTGTCGGTGCCGTCGAGCACCAGAGTTGGCAGATGCGGCAGTGCATCAAGGAACTCCGCCGTGCAGTTGGCGACGAATGGGACAATAACGATCGCGGAGTTGACGGCCGCAAGGTGCGCGGTGGCGGCGATCGCCTTGGGCGTGCCGCGCTGCGCGTCCTGTTCGTCAAACAGCACCTGCCTCTGCAAGTTGGACCATTCGACAATGTCGCGGTCGCACAGCCAGAGTTTGCCGACCCCAGCCCTGGCCAGGGTGTCTGCCGCATGCGTGCCGAGCGCGCCGATGCCGACCACCAGAACAGTAGCCTCACTGAGGGCGCGCTGGCCCGCTGCGCCGATTCCAACAAAGCGTTGTTGGCGGGCGTATCGGTCGTGATTCACGGCGTTGGCCGTGCGCGGATCACTTGGCGAAGTGATCGCGGTTCTGCTGCGTGAAGTTCTTCCACTCCGCGGGCAGGTCTTCTTCAGCGAAGATCGCGCTGACCGGACATGCGTCGACGCACAGGGTGCAATCGATGCAGTCGTTCGGGTTGATGAACAGCTGTGGCTCGGTGTCGCCGCCGTGGATGCAGTCCACGGGGCACACGTCGACACATGCCTTGTCTTTGACGTTGATACAGGGTTGAGCGATGACGTGCGTCATGTCGGATTTGGGTCGTGGCGCGAAATGCGCGGCAAGAGTTCTAGTCGGGGGTGCCTACATGGGCAAGCGGGTCACGCGCTTTGAAGATGGTGCGAGAGCAGGGACTTGAACCCTGAAGAGCTTGCGCTCGCGGGCACCTAAAGCCCGTGCGTCTGCCAGTTCCGCCACTCTCGCCCAGTTACATCAAATTGCGATGGCGCACGGTAGCGCCGGTGCGGCGGGCAGCCAAGCCCGCTTTAGGACAGATTCGTGCCGGTCGGTTCAGGCGGGGCCGGTGCGCGACGAATACCGGCGAACAGGAACCCCATCTCCGACTGCAGGGTGCGGTCTTGGTGGGGCAAGAGAAGACCTATGGCAAAGCTTTATCGTTACGGCGCCAAGTCAAAGCGATGGCTTGCGCCGTTGGCTCTGACGCTAGCTGGTTGTAGTAGCGGCAGCGGTAGTGGTAGTGCCGGGGGGCAAGGTTCTGGGCCCAATGGTAATAGCCCCTCAAACTTCTCCGACCCGGGTCCTGGCGCTGGTGCAGGAGTGCATCCCAATCCAGTTTCTGTGGTGCTCGATTTTACGCTGCGCAACGAGTCGAGCATTGCGCGCACCGAGACCATCTGCGCGTCGGTGCCGTTCCCGTATGGCGGCTACTCCCAGCTCGGCAGCCTGCAGATTGGCAGCCGCCCAACGGCGTGGAACGTGCTGCAGCGCTGGGCGGACGGCACTGTGCGCGTGGCGCAGGCGCAGTTTACCGCAACGGTTCCTGCTGCCAGTCTCAGCAGCTACGTGGTTGCTGCTGGTGCTGCCACGGCGGGTGCCTTCGTGCGCCATCCTTGGGTAGCAGCAGGTTCTGCCGCACTGCAAATCGGCGCGGAGGTGCGCGACACCTTTGGCGTTGCGTATCGCGCGTACGCAGACGGCACGCCGGAGACGGTGCAGGAGACGGCGTTCGTGCGCGTGCAGCGCTTTCATCGCTATCACATGCCGGTCAGCGCGCAAGGCATCGGCCGCGACTACCTCACGTCGACGTTCTATCTGACTGAGTACAGCTCGATGCCGTATGTGCTGGTCGACTGGGTTGTCGGCAACGACTACCAGGGCGTGGACGCCGTGCCAGCTCAAAACACCAACCCAAACCTGCGGCCGCTCGGCATGATCGATGTGACCGACGCGCGGTTTCTCACGCGCGGCGCAACCGGCCTGTGGCCCTACAACCAACTGCCGAGTGGCATTGGCAACATTCAGGCGCAGAGCGATGGCTTTGCCGCGTTCTCGGTGCTGCAAAACTCGTATCTGGAAGATGCGCAGACGCATCGCTATCGGTTCCTTGCTTATTGCGAGGATGCCACGGCACCGCAGGTGACGAGGGATGGCTGGCGCGCCACGGCGATTGAAATGCTCGAGCGCCCGCTGCGTCCGTTGGCGACGCAGCGCACTTGGCAGGAGACTTCTGGCGCGGGCTTGTTGGGTGGTCCGATCGCGGGCCCGGCCGACGCGAATGCGCGCGCAGAAGGCGAGTATCAGTATTGGCTCAACAATAATTGGTTTGGTGCATGGGGTTCGCGCGGCGATGCGAAGGTGACCGGCACGACCGGCACGCCTCGCAATCATCCGCTGAGCCCCGAACTCGCACATGCGATCCAAGGTGGGCACCATCGTTCGCTGCACATGCTCGAACAGATGGCGTGGGCGCAAGCAATGCGCCCGTATCACCTGTGGGCACTCACGGTTTCTGACGAACAAAATCTGCTGCTATGGGATGGCGTGCCGAAGTATCCGGGCTCGCGCGACCTGTCGATCGAGTCGCTTGGTCGTCGTGCTCTCTGGGCGGCGGATCCGTATGCCGCATATCGCACTCTTACCCAGACCGGCGGTGCGCGTGCACACGGCTGGGAGCACTTTGATAACGAACACTGGAGTGAGGATCTGCTGTTTGACTACTGGACCGTGACCGGCGATGCATGGGCACGCGAAGAGTTGCGGCAGCTTGGTCAAAGCCTGAAGGGCTTGATGCGCGTGCGAACTTTTGCCACCGCATATATCCAGTCGGTCCGTGCCGAGGGCTGGACGATGCAGGGCTTTGCGCAGTCCTACCTAGCCACTGGCGACACGGCGTTGCGCGATTACGCGATGCGTCGCGTCCGCGAAGTGGTGGACATGCAGCGCGGCAAGACGACGCCGAGCATGGCCTTGTCGTTTCAGACCAACTATCCGGGCACTGGCTGGCCGATGAACCATCAGTTCTACATGCCATGGCAGCACGGCGCGTTGATCTACGGCTATCTGGGTGCCTATCGCCACTTCCGGGACCCGCTGTTGCTGCAGATCTGCGAGGAGTCGGTCGCGTGCGTCGACTATGCGTGGGTGTGCAACTTTCAGGATCCGCACTATGGGCTGGTTGCCGATGGGCTGCGCTACTACGTGATCACCCAATATGCAGAACAGCCGGTTGCACCGACTTACTTCGATGGCACGGTGCCGCTGCACTGGGGCGATGCGCCACTTGGCGGCGCGCATACGTTCTTGACCGGCGGCATGTTTTTGCTGGCCGATTGGTCAGCCAACGCCAACATCCGCGCGCACTCGATCTACTACGCGCAGCGGTTGCAGCCTGCAATCACGGAAAACCTGCGCTGGAACAAGTGGAACTACTGCGTGCCGGCGCGCTTTAGCCAGTGAAACGCCGGTGCGGCTCGGCCGCGGCATTGGCCCGGTGCGGAGCCGCCTCCCGAGGCGGTTAGAGAATGCCCGCTGTGCGGCAGAGTGCTGGCAGCTACCGCGGGAGCTGTAAGCGGGTGACTCATCTCTTAGGTAACGACGCCGCTGTGCGGCAGAGTGCTGGCAGCTGCCGCGGGAGCCAGCGATGCGCAGGCAGGCGCGGTGGCGAGAGCGCTGCAGAGACCGGCACTCTGGCGGCGGGCCGTTCTGCAATAGCACCAATCGCAGTCGCGCTATGAACGATCGCAACGCGCCCTACTGCTTCAGGAAAAGTGGACCGTGCGGTTGCAGCGAGCGCAGGGATAGTCGCCTGCTGGTGGCGTTCCGTTGCAGCCGCGCAACACTGGTTCGCCGCAGCGGCAGACGAGGCCGACGATTCGTGCTGGCGAGCCGATCAAAAGCGCGTGCGCTGGCACATTGCGAGTCACCACGCTGCCCATGCCGATCATGCAGAACTCGCCGAGCGTGAGGCCTGGGCCGATCGTGCAGTTGGCGCCGATTGAGGCGCCGCGCTTTACGCGGGTCCACAAGGTAGCCTCGGTGGGGGCACTGGTGGCGAGGTCGTGCAAATCCGGATCGCACGCACGGGGGAAGCGATCATTGGTGAACACCGTGTGCGCAGCGATCAGCACGCCGTCCTCGATCTCGACCTGTGCGCAGATGTAGACCGCAGCGTTGAGCTTCACGAGGTCGCCGAGGATCACGTTGTAGGCGAGGTATGACTTCTCGCCGATGATGCACTTGCGGCCGATGCGCGCGCCGCTGCGGATGTGCGCGTTGTCCCAGACCTTGGTGCCTGCGCCGATCGTGCAGTCGCCATCCACGATCGCAGTTGGATGCAGCCATGCTGGTGGCAGTGGTTGCTGGTCGAAGTGAGGTGGCATGGTTGGGTCCATCGCAAAAGGTTGTTCGCTGTGCATCACGCGAGCACGTGCCACTTGGGCGCTGCTGCAGAACGATAGGCCGCTTCGATTACCTGCACCGAAGCGAGCGCATCTACCTCTTGGATCACCGGCGCTTCGCGACCGCGGATTGCCGCGGCGAAGTTGGCGAGCTGCGCACGGAACGCGTCGATCTTGTCGTAGCCATTGCCGAACAGGGTCCACTCAGAGTCGCGAAACAGTTTGTAGCGCGAAGTCTGCCAGCCGATTTCAAGCGTGCCCTCGGCACCGTAGATGCTCACGTAAGAACGCACCTCTTTGTGCAGACTCCACGACAGGTCGACGGAGCCCATCGTGCCGCTGCGGCTCAAAAACAACAGCCGTGCGGTGTCTTCAACTTTGATCCGCTGGACGGGTTTGCCAAACTGCGCCTGCACGTGCTCGATGGGGCCGAGCAAGTAGCGCGCGATGTCGACGGAGTGGCAGCCATTGTCGATCAGCACGCCGCCGCCGGAGATCGCCGGCACGCTGTTCCATCGCTCGGTCATGTCGACGCGGGTGCAGAACACATTTTCAAACAGCAGCGGCGCGCCGATCAGGCCCTGGTTCAGCAGTTCATGTGCGCGGGTCATGTCTTTCGTATAGCGAAACTTGCTGCCCATCATCAGCAATCGCCCTGCCGTGGCCGCGGCCTGCAGCATGCGTTGCGCGCTCTGCGTCGAGGTGGCCAGCGGCTTCTCGCACAGCACATGCACGCCCGCAGCAAGCAGCCGGACACTGATTTCTTCGTGCGTGTTGGGCGGTGTCAAGACGAGGGCGGCGTCGCACTCGCTCTCAGCCAGCATCGCATCGACGCTGGTAAACGTGCGCGTCGAGCTGCCGGCGATTGCCGCGTCCGCGCGCGGTTTATCGAGGTCGATAGCGCAGGTGACCTGCAAGTCGGGCACGTTGCGCAATGCGGTCAGGTAGGCATGAGCGATTCCACCGCAACCGACCACGCACAGGCGAAGGGCTGCTTCAGACATTGGCCAGCACCCTTGCTTGTTCGCGGATCACCTGCACCACGTAATCGACGTGCTGCTTGCCATACAGTTCGTTGATCGGCAGCACGATCACGCGATCGAGCGCCTGCACCGTGCAAGGATAATCGCGTCGGTGGAACAGCGGCTGGGGTTGGTCGCGGCGCGGGTTGTGTTCCAGCGGCATGCGCAACACCGGTGCGGCTAGGAAATCTTGAAACAGCTGGCACTCAAACGCGGGCTTTTTTATGTAGCGCGGCACACAGAACACGCCGCGCTCCTTCATCCGCTTGCCAAGTTCAGCGGCGCCGCCTTCGACGATTTGTGGATCGACAAAGAATGCGTATTTCCACCACGCGTGCCGGCCGCCGCCTGGATCGCCTGGCAGCGTGAGGCCTTGGCAGTCGCTAAGGCCGCTGCTGATCTGGGCCGCGACTTCGCGGCGACGCTGCACGACCCAGGTTAGTTTTTTGAGCTGTGCCAGCGCCACGGCACCTTGCAGCTCGGTGAGCCTGAAGTTGAGGGCGGGGAAATAATGATCGGGTTGCGAATCGCCGTAGCCAAAAGCCTTGTTGACGAACAGGAACAGTCGGCGCGCGAGCTTCGCGTCGTCGGTGGTGACGATGCCGCCTTCGCCAGTCGTCATGTGCTTGCCTTGCTGCAGGCTAAAACACGCCATGGCCGAGCGGGTGCCAGGCCGACCGCTGCGTTCTTCAGCACCCAACGCCTGCGCCATGTCCTCGATCAACGGGATGCCGCGCTGCGCAGCAAGGTCGACGATCGGCTGCATGTCGCACGGCATGCCGAACAGGTGCGTGACCACGATCGCGCGTGTGCGATTGGTGATTTGCTGCCGGATCGTGCTTGCCGTGACGTTGAGTGTTTGCGGATCGACGTCGGCAAATACCGGCACGCCGCCTTCGTACGGAATGCAAGTGAGCGCACCCATGTCGGTGATCGGAGTGGTGATCACTTCATCGCCCGGTTGCATTTCGAGCGCGTGAATTGCGCAGTGCACCGCCGCCGAGCCGGTCGCACAGGCCACGGCAAACTTGCGGCCCACGGCCAATGCGAACTCGCGTTCAAAGCGGCTGACAAACGTGCCTTTGGTTGAGTTGAGCGTGCCGCTGCGGATCGCCCGCGACACCAGCTCGATTTCTTCATTGCCAAGCGTCCGTCCAGTCCAGTCGCCGTCGCTGGGCAGCATTGGTGGCAACGGCAGGCTGCGTATCTGGGTTGGCTTTGCGTTGGCTTGCAAGCTGGCGCGCAACGCTGCTGCACCTGCAGTGGCCGATGCCGGCGCATACGGCGAGGCACTAGTGGGCGGGTTGCCCAACAGGATCGCCAGCGCGCGCGCGATCGCCCTGGGCTCGCTGCCAGCAACTGCGTTGTGGCCGCTGTCGATGGTCTCTGGCCGCGCGCAGTGGTTGCTCGTGGTCACGCAGCCGATGCCCAGTGCTGCTGCGGCTTCCTGCAAGTTGTCGTCGTCCGTGATGACGACCTGCACGGTGCACAGTTGATTTGGATCTGCGACCGGACTGCGGATCAGGGTCGCGTTGGCTGCGTCGAGCGTCGGCTGCAAGGCCGCAAGTAGTTCGGCCGAGTCCCAATTCCAGCACAGCCACACGCTCGGCCGCGACGTTGGCTTATTGACGATGGTTGGTAGCGATGCGGCGAGCAGGCTGCCGATGGTGAACACGCTGCTGGCGGCAAATCCTTCGCGTTGCAGATTGACCGCTTGTTGCGAACTCGCGGCAAACCATAGCGTGCAAGCGTGGTCGGCGGCGCGGCGCATCCGGTCAAAGGCGTCGTGTTCGGCAAAGCTCCGCACCCCGGCATCCGTCTGGACTGCAGGCAGGCCGAGTTCGCTCGCCGCCAGTGCGGCCGCGCGCGCGGTGATCCCGTGACCGGCGATTACCAACAGCTCGGGCCGCCGTTTTGCCAGCAATGCACTGAGGGCCGCCAGTCTGCCGGACAGCGAGGGTTCGATGGCGCTGTGAAAATAGTCGGGCTCGAATAGTTTGCCCGCGGCGAGATCTTGCGGGCCTGGTGCGGGACCAAACCAATGAATCTCGCCTGGCAGTGAAGCGACGGCAGCTTCGTGCGCCAGCGCCTGCAAACGACGCAGACTTGGCAGCGAGTCAGTTATGTAGAGGATTCTGCTCACGGCGAGTTTGGTTCGCAGCAAGGGCTCGCCAACGTGGGGCCCGTGCGCGCGGGGACTATAGTGTCTGGCACCCTCTGCCCTCGATAGGCTTGCCAAGGAAGCTATGCAACCTGGGCGTAAGGCTCGTTGGCGAGGCTGATCGTGTGTGCCGGGCGGTCCGCTTTAGGGTGAATTGCGGGTTAGCCGGGGCCGGGACGCTGGTTGAGCCGCACAGCTACGACGGAAAGCAGATCATTTACGCGCTCCTCGATCATGTTCACCTTGATCACGTTGTCGATCACCACCGCGCGCTTGCTGCTAGCCGGCAGGAAAATCAGTCGGCCGCTGCGCAGCAGTAGGTATTCCGCCAGATCGTAGATCTCCTTGTTCATCTCAAGGCCCTCCGTCGACCACCGCGTGATGTCCCCGAGGTAGCCATGGTGGTGCAGAATCTCGCGCGCGTTGACTTCGTAGTAGTGAAAGCGCGAGTTGATGATCACGACCAAGAACATCACGCCGAGGAAGGCGGCGAAGTAGCCGTAGAACTGCGAGTTCATCTGGATGTCGATGCCGCGCGTGATGCCGCCGAGGAAGCCGGTGAGGTTCCATTTGGTGTCGCCCCACAAAACAAACATCACGATTGCGATCAGTGCGATCACGATCGTGATCGACTTGATGCGCGAGAAGTCGAAGCTGAACACCATCAGGTTGAGGCAGAGTGTCACGAAGAACACATTGCCGAGCATGCCGCCCGCCTGGCCACTTGGGTCGGCGGTGATCAGCGATACCAAACAGGCGATGCAAGCGGCGAGGAACGTCGGGTAGAGGAACACGACCTTTGGCCACGGCCGGATAATGACACTTTCCAGCCCGCGCGCGGTAGTTTCGGCTGCCACGGGGAGTGCGGATTCTTGACCGCCGGAAGGTTGCGTTTGGGACATAGGGTTGGCTCGAGGACCGTGGGGATTGTGGCGCAGCTTTATGGTGGTGGCAAAAGATTCCATTGCGAGTAAGTGCGCATTGCCGATCCGTGCTATGGGCAAGGATGCGGCAGTCGCGTAAACCAGTCAGTCCGTGATATATCGCAATCGGATTTCTTGGGTGGTTTTGGCGGCACTATTGCTGGCCATTGTGGTGGCTTGCAGTGCGAAGGTGCGCCCGCTGCAGGATCTCCCGCAAGGAAAACCGCTGGCGGTGGAAGTTCTGGTGGTGCCGTTGCAAGGGGCGCTCGGCATGCAGGAGCTGGCTTTGTGCCACCGTGCGCTGCGCGATGCCGCCAACAACGGCATGCGAGTGGTGTTCCGGCTTGACGATGCCGGGGGCGCCGAGGAATCGATGTCGGACATCGAGGCGCTGCTCGATGCGGTGCAAGCGAGCAAGGCGACGACCCTTGCTCTCGTGCGCGGCCATGCGCGCGGCGGGGCGGCATACCTCGCGCTCCTGTGCGATGAGCTGTCGATGCTGAAGGGCAGTGATATCGGCGATGTCGCGCCGATTGAGACGACGACGGAAGCCATTCGCGCCATGCTCGAAGATGGAGTGGCGCGGCAACGGCTCCTGGACATGGGCGTAATGATGCGCGAGCGGCTGAAAAACCGGCGCGGCACTACCAAGCTGTCGGCCAATGCGGTGCGGCTCTGCGAAGGGATGGCGGATCGCAGCCTCGAACTGCTCTCGGTGACGTTGCGCGAAAACGGCAAGGAGAGCACGCGCATTGTCGCCAAGAGCGAACTCCAAGGCTTGCAGGCCGCTGCCACGGTGATCTTAAACCAGACCGCCTTATTGCAGCCGCTGGTGCTGGCAGCTAGTGAGGCCGCGGATTACGGCATCGGTCAAGTCGTGCAGAGCGTCGACGACTTCTATGCCGAGGTGTTGCGCACAGACAAGAGCAAGATTGGCGAGCTCGAGTTTTCATGGGCCGAGACCATGGTCGGTTGGCTTGAACAGATGCAGTCAGCGCTGCTCGTGCTCGGCTGCATCCTGCTGATCCTCGAGATCAAGACGCCCGGCATCGGCATACCCGGCGTGCTCGGTGTTCTTTTGTTGTCGCTGTCGCTGTTCTACAGCTACTTAGTTGGACTCGCAGAGATCCCCGAGCTGCTGCTGTTTTTTCTCGGCCTCTCCGCGGTCGGGGTCGAGATCTTCGTGCTGCCCGGCACGGTGCTGTTTGGCGCGGTGGGTTTTGTCTGTTTGGTAAGTTCGCTGGTGCTCAGCAAGCAGACGTTTGTGTTGCCCGCAACGCTCGCGCAGGAAGAGATCCTGTTGCAGAACCTCCTGCAGCTGATGTTTTTGATCCTGTTGGTGATGGGATTGTCGGCATTGATGTGGCGCTTGCTGCCGCGCATCCCATGGCTCAAAACGATCATGCTGACGGCACCAAGGCCGGTGCTCGTGGGAGCGATCCTAGCTGGCACCAGCTCGCCGCTGATCGGCTGCCGTGGCACAACGAGCACCGTCCTGCGTCCGGCGGGCACTCTCGATCTGGCCGGAGAGCCGGTGGACGTGGTCACGCGCGGTGATTTTGTCGAGGCTGGCGTTGAGGTGCAGATCGTCGAGGTGATTGGCAATCGCGTCGTGGTCGAGCGCACTGATCCCCGGCGGGGCGAGCGAGGCAGCGTTGGCTTCGTGCTGTTGATCGCAGTGATTGGATTGGTCTTGCTGCTCGCCGAGGTCGCGCTGGTTTCGTTTGGTGCGCTCAGCATTGCCTCTGGCCTTGCCCTGATTGCTGCGGTCTTTTTGGCGTTTCAGGAATCGCAGGCGTTTGGCATCACGATGTTGATTGGTGAAGCGATTGCGGCACCATTGGTGCTCACCTTTGCATTCCGCCTGCTGCCCAAGACCAGCCTCGGCCGCGCCATTTTGCTGCAACCACCAAAGCCGGACTCGGTCGCAGATGCTGCGGATCCGGCCAACGCGAAGTTGCTGCACAAGACCGGCGTGACGATTTCTGCGTTGCGCCCGTCAGGCTTTGCCAGCATCGATGGCCAGCGCATTGATGTCGTGACGCGCGGCGAAATGCTCGAAGAACACTGCCCGATACGCGTTGTGGATATCACCGGCAACCGCGTGGTGGTCGCAATCGACCACGCCTCGGCCAAAACAGTTTCATCCCTCTGACGACACACAGGTATCAAAGCCATGTTGAGTTTCATGCCGCCCGACTCGATCAGCATCTATCCGTATCTGATTGGTGCAGGCCTGCTGCTGCTGTTCGTTTTTGTCATCGTGTTCTTCAAGTTCTTCAGCTTGTGGATCCAGGCCTACATGTCGGAAACGCCGATCGCGCTGTTTCAGCTCGTCGGGATGTCGCTGCGCAAGGTCAACCCCGCGTTGATCGTGCGTTGCATGATCTCGTCCACGCAAGCGGGGCTAAATCTGAAGACTAAAGATCTCGAAGCGCACTTCCTCTCCGGCGGCAATGTGCAGCGTGTCGTCAATGCGCTGATTGCTGCGAACCGTGCCAAGCTTGGCCTCGATTTTGGCCAGGCTACGGCGATCGACCTCGCCGGTCGTGACGTGCTCGATGCCGTGCAGACTTCGGTGAAGCCAAAGGTCATCGACTGCCCGGATGAAGGCAAGGTGGCAGCGATGGCAAAGGACGGCATTCAGGTGCTCGCCAAGGCGCGCGTCACGGTCCGCACCAACATCAAGCGCCTAGTCGGCGGCGCCACCGAAGAGACGATTATCGCGCGCGTTGGCGAGGGGATTGTCTCGACGATTGGCTCGGCGATGTCGCACAAGGATGTGCTAGAAAATCCCGATCGCATCAGCAAGACGGTGCTCGCCAAGGGCCTCGATGCCGGTACCGCATTTGAGATCCTGTCGATCGACATCGCCGACGTGGATATTGGCGACAACATTGGCGCCCGTTTGCAGGCAGACCAGGCGGAGGCTGACAAGCGCGTGGCGCAAGCTGCTGCCGAGAGCCGCCGCGCAATGGCCGTTGCTGCAGAGCAGGAGAACATCTCTGACATTGCCGCGAACCGCGCGAAGCTAGTGCTTGCCGAAGCGGAAGTGCCGAAGGCGATCGCCGATGCGTTCCGCAGTGGCAACCTTGGCATCATGGATTACCAGCGGATCAAGAACATGGAGTCCGACACGCGGATGCGTTCGACGATCGCTACGAGCGAAGAGGCACACATTCAGGAACGCCGGCAGAACCCGGGGCTTAGCTGATCTGCAATGCGCGCAATATTTGATCTCCTGCAAAAGAACCCAATCCTGATCATTCTGTTGATCGGTTGGATCATTTCGGCAGCTGGTGGCGTGCTGCGTCGTCTGCGCAAGGCCAAGTCTGAGCCGATGCTGTCGCAAGAGGCCGAGCCACAGAAGCCAACGCAGGAGGAGGTTGCCGCGCGGATGCGCCGCATGCTTGGCCTCGACCCTGATGGACGGGCCGAGCCTGAGCCGACGAACACGAAAACGGTCGGCTACGACATGGACGTAACTGCGGAGGTGCCAGTTGCGGGTAGGGCGCTACCAACGGAGCCGCGGGCTGTAGCGCGCAAGGCCCAGCTGCCGCGACCGATGGTTCCGGCAAAACCGCGCAGCATTATCAAGCCAGAAAGGCCACCGCAGCCACTAAGGCCGCGTGAGCTAGGTCGGTTTCCATCGCACGTAGCCCCGCACGTCGGTGAGGCGATGCAGCAGCGCAAGGCGCCGACCAGCGGCGCGGGCGTTGCAAAGGAGCTTGGCATGCTGGGGGGCCGTTCGGCTGAACGCCGAAGCCGAGAACGGCGGCCTGGCTCAGCGCTGGTTGACCTGCACAATCTGCCGCAGGCGATCGTGGGACGCGAGATCTTCGATTTGCCGCTCTCGCTGCGGCCCCCGCGCAGCTGAGTTTTGCGGCTTGCGATCGGCGGCGTCGCTACGGATTTTGTGCTACGCGTGCTGCACAGCGCCGCGTGATGTCCGCCGCATGCTGCGTCGCTTGAGGTGCCGCGTGATGTGCGCCGCATGCTGCGCCGCGTGAGGTGCTGCGCCGCACAGCGCTGCGTGCTGCGCTGCGCGGCAGCTTTGACGCCTACTTGCCAGCGGCCTTGGCTTCGTCCTTAGCGGCTCCGGAGGCTTCTTTGTTTGGCGCAGACATTGGTGCCGCTGGCTGTTCGCTGCCCTTGCCGCGGTACTTTTCCCACAGTTCGGGATCGACCATCGGGCGACCAGCTTGTTGTGCCAATTCGAAGGCGATGTCGTAGACGTAGGTTGCAACGCGCAGCAGCTTTTGGTTCTCGATCTTGTCCGGCGTATCGGTGGGCTTGTGGTAGTCGCGGTGCAAACCGGTGAAGAAGAAGGCGATCGGCACGCCCATGCGTGCAAAGTTGGCGTGGTCGCTGCGGCTAAACATGCCTTCCTGATCCCATTCGAGATCAAACTTGGCGGTGCTGTTCTTCTGCATGCAGAGCTCGTGTAGCTGCATCGAGATTTTCTTGCTGCCGACGAGGTGCAGCGAGTTCTTGTTGTCTTCGGCCTTTTCGCCCTTGTCGCCTTCCGAGTTCTCTTCTTCGTTGCGACCGATCATGTCCATTTGCAACTCGCCAACGATGGCCGAGAGCGGAATGGTTGGGTGATCTGCGAAGTGGCGCGAGCCGATCAGCCCCATTTCCTCGCCGCAAAAGTTGAGGAACAGGATGCTGCGTGCCGGCCGCACCTTGTTTTTCGCAAGCATGGTCGCCACTGCGAGCACGCCAGTCGAGCCCGAGCCATCGTCGTCGGCACCCGGATACATGATTTCGCCGCGCATTCCGAGGTGATCGAGATGGCTGCCGATTACTACGTATTCTTTCTGCAGTTCTTTATCGCTGCCGGGCAGGCGCGCGCAGACGTTCCAAGCGGGCGCTTCCAATTCGCTGATGGTGGCCTGCAACTCGGCTGTCACGCCGGTAAGCTCGGTCGACTCGCCGCTCAATTTGTCGATGTTCAGACCGCACATGGTCATGAGCGCCGTGAGATCATCGCCACCAAACGACACCAAGGCTGGCGCAAGTCGCGCACCCGCAACCGCGCGATTGCCGCGAGCACCGGGGCGGCCTTGCAGAACGCCTTGCACGGGGTCGCGTTGTGCGAAGATGACGGCAACCGCGCCCTTCTCCTGAAGCGCAACCAGCAATCCCATGCGAGTCTTCAGGTCCTCGCTGCCGACGAGCAACAAGGCGACCTTGTCTTTCAGCGTGAGCTTCTCGATGGCTTTTGCCGAGTTCGTAGTGATGAGCACGGCCGCGCCCTTTCCGGCAAACGTCTTGCTCACATTGCCACCGAGTCTGGCAAGCGGCACCAGCACCTGCTTGTCGCCAAGACTGAATTGCAGCGAAGTCTTGTCGGCGTCAACCTTGGTCGCAGACCAAGGCACCTTCTGAAAGAAAGTGCCCCCGTCGCCGGCTGGTTCGAGGCCGAGTGATTGGTAGTAGTCGCGCATAAACTCGGCGGCTTTGCGGTAGCCCTCCTGGCCGGTGCCGCGCCCTTCAAAGGCGGGGGATGCGAGCGTGCCGATCCAGGCTTTCACCTGTTCGACCGTGACTTGGGCTGCGCCATCTTTGCGGTCTTGCGCGAGTCCCTCTCCGGCGACTGTGGACGTCTGTCCGGTGACTGTGGCGGTGAGGAATAGCAGTGCGGTGACTGATGCGAGTAGCTGGTTTGCCATGTTGGTTTTTACCTGGCGGGCATTCGGAATGTGAGCCACGTTGACAAGGTTCAGGGGAAAATGCGGCGTCTGAAGCGCGCAAACAAAGAGGCTTCGGGTCGTGTGTCGTTCAGGTCGGTGCGATTTTGCAGATCGTCAGTTTCTGCCATGAACCGCTTGGTCATGCCAAGCATTGCTGGGAGCTTTTCCATGGATTTGCGCAGCTGCACGAGGTTTTGCATGGACTGACTGATGATGCTGCGAGTGGCAAGCACCGCAGGCTGAAGGCGCTGGAGCTCGGCTGCGGTCAGCGTCAGCTGGTCGTTGATACTTTTTAGGCGGCTGGTCTCGCTCGCCGCGGCATGGCGCAGGCTCACACTTATGCCGCCAAACCGTTGCAGTTCAGATGCCGTCATTGCGCTCGTGTCGGTGATCAAGTTGCGCCACCACTTTTTCAGTGCGGCCGGCGAAACAAAGTCGCTGCCGTATTGATACGCACTCGTGACAGCGGCATCGAGCCGTCGTGGCTTATTGATCGTGCCGGCCCCGGTACAGGCGGCCAGCAACGCCAGCAAAAAAGAGGCGAGGATGCGCATGCGAACTGGCTGCCGCGCGGGGTCAGGTCCCGCGCAGTGAGACCAAGGGATCATGCCGAGCGGCGCGATACGCTGGAAGTGCAGAGACGACGATCCCGACGATGGCGGCCGTACAAGCGACCTGCATGATCCAGATCGGGTCCAGGTCGTATGGCACGCGGTCGAGGTTGTAGACCTTCACCGGAAACAGGTCGAGGCCGGTCCACAGCAGCACCAGTTGGCGGAAGTTTTCTAGGTAAATCGAGCCAAGGCAACCGGCGAGTGTGCCGAGCGCGATGCCGATGCTGGTGATCGCCATCCCGCAACCGAGAAACACGGACATGACGCCGCGCGGCGTGCCGCCCATGGCGGTGAGGATGCCGATGTCGGAAGTCTTTTCGGTGACCATCATCGACAAGGTTGCAAACATCAACACGGCGGCAACCACCATGATCACGATCAGGATGATCTTCATCAGTTCTCGCTGCCATTCGATGGATTGCAGAAAGAAGCGATTGCGGTAACGCCATGACCGCGCGACTGGGCCGCGGCGCTCCTCGAGATCTTCGATTTGCAATGTGCGGCGCACTGCGCGTGTGAGTCGATCCGCCGTGTCCTCGGTGGTTTTTGGATCGCGCACTTTGATGATGATCTCGTGCACCGAAGTGATAGGCAGCTTGAGCATTTGCTGCAGCACGGCGATGTCGACGAGGGTGTTGTTGCCGTCGTAGCCGATGTGCCGCGTATGGAATGCGCCGCTGATGACAAACTCATGATCGATTGGATCAGGGTTGCTCAATCCGTCGTTCGACCGTTGGAGCTTGCCGCTCGTCAGCACCACGAGGTCGCCTGGCTTGAGGCCTTCGTTGCGCATTCGTTCGGCACCCAGCAGGATCGCGTCGTGGCCGTTCTTTTGTTCGAGCGGTGCGTCGAGGTTGTTTACGCGCAGGTCTGGCGGAACATCTTCGAGCCACTCTCGTAGGCGCGTCGTCAAAAACTCACGCGCTGGGTCGATGCCGAGCACGATTAGAAACGGCGTGTCACCGCCCTGCAGCGAACCGCGGCCAAGTAGCGGCGGTGGCGGTGGTCGATGGTCCTTTTCGTGCAGCATGCCGAAGTGGACTAGCCGTGGCGCCGCAGCCGCGACATTGGGATCCTCAGCCAGTGCGCGCTGCAATGCTGGAAACTGAGCCGTGCTCGGCAACGCCTGCACCGCAATGTCGGCTGAAGCAGAGCGGATATGCTCACTCACGGTCTTTAGGAAACCGGAGAAGATCGAGACCACGACGATCATCGCAAACACGCCGAGCGTGACGCCACCGACGCCGAGCAGGTTGATCGGTCGCGTGACCAGCCAGCGCAGTGACAGGAATGGCCGATACATCAGCCGACCACCAGGCCGTCTTTTAGGCGGATCATGCGGTGACAGCGCGCGGCGATTTCTTCGTTGTGCGTGACGAGCAGGAATGCGAGCTGCTGCGTTTGGTTGATCTCGAACAGCAGTTCCATCACGCCGTCGGCGGTATGCGAGTCGAGATTGCCGGTTGGTTCGTCGGCGAGCACGATGCGTGGCTTGGCGATCAAGGCGCGGGCGATGGCGACCCGCTGGCGCTCGCCGCCCGATAGCTCTGATGGCCGGTGCGACAAGCGTTCGCCGAGGCCGAACTGGGTCAGAATCAAAACCGCTTCGGCGCGCACGGCGCGTCGTTCGCGCCAGTAATGCAGCGTCGAGATCTGCATCATGCGCGCGAGCACGACGTTCTGTAGCGCGGTCAGTTCGGGGATCAGATGGTAGAACTGAAAGACGAAACCGGTGTGGCGGTGGCGCAGTGCGGCGCGCTGATTGATTGAGAGTGAATGCGCGGGTTTGCCGTCGTAGAGCACCTGGCCGTCGGTTGGCGTGTCGAGCAGGCCGAGGACGTGCATGAGCGTCGACTTACCAGCGCCGGACGCGCCAAGCAGCGCGACCATTTCGCCTTGATACACACGCAGATCAATGCCGCGCAGCACCGGGATCGCGCGCTTGCCGAGCCAGTAGTTCTTGCGCACATTTTCGGCGGCGAGGACTGGGATACTGTTGGGGTCGACGATTCCCGTGGCAGTTCTTTTGGAGGTGCTCATTCGTATGACAACGCCTTCACGGGATTCATTCTGGCTGCTTTGCGGGCAGGCAGCCACGCGACCAACAGTGACATCGCCAGTGCCAGAACGGCGACCTTGATGATCCACATTGGTTCGAGTTGGTAAGGGATTTCGGGCAGGTCGAACAGCGAATGGTCAAACAGCGCCACGCCGAAGGTTCGCGTCATCCAGTCGTTGATCGGATTGAGTTCGATGACTGAGAGGATGCCGAGTGCTGTGCCGGACAATGAGCCGAGCAGGCCGATCACGAAGCCACATTGCGTGAACACGGACCCTACCGCCGCTGGCGCACCACCGAGTGCGGTGAGGATGCCGATGTCCTTGATCTTCTGCGTCACCATCATGTGCAGGGTCGCATAAATCAGGAACGCGGCGATCAGCATGACGGCGAATAGCACGACGGTGGTCATCGCACGTTCGAGATCGACGGCATCGAGGATCACCCGGTTCTGGCCGCGCCAAGTCAACACCTCGGCTTTGCTGTTGTTGCCGAGGATCGGCAGCACGCGCGTGCAAAGCCGCGCTGCCAGTTGGCCGAGTTGTTCATCGCTGAGTCCTTGCTTGCAGCGAATCGCAATATCGGTGACGAGGTCGATGCTTGCCCCGTCGAGCGCGGACTCGCCGAGCATCTCGCGCAGTGGTTCGATCGCTATCAGCGCGGTCACTTCGTCGAACAGTCGCGAACCGGTCGAGAACGCACCGGCGCAGGCAAAGGTCTTCTTCAGAGTCGTGACCCCGGCGCTGCCGCCCGTACCGCCGCCCTTGGTCCATGCGACTGCTACGAGGTCGATTGGATAGCCCGTTTGCAGTGAAAACATCCGCGAGCAACGTGAACTGCTGAGCAGCATCCCTGGCCAGATCGAACGCCAATCGCCTTGTGCAGGCACCGGCAAATCGTGCTTCCTGCGCGCTTGCCGTTCCATGTCGCCAGGCACCTGTAGATCGGGGCCGAGGATTGGAGCTTTGAGCCGGCTGATTTTGTTGGGTGGTTTACTCGCGCGCTCGAGCCAGTCGTTTAATGGCGTGACGTTTGCTTCGCTTTGCGGATCGATGCCGATCACTTGCACGAAGTTGGTGCCAACGCTGCTGAAGTCGACGTCGGTTGAAAATGTGCGGCCGATGCCGCTACTGCGCTGGTAGATCACGCCGTAGTGTCGCAGTCGTGGCGCTAATGCAACCACGTCTTTATCCGCGGCGAGCGCTGCGCGCAGCGCCTCGTAGCCGGTGTCGTGCGGTAGCCCAGTCAGCATCAAGTCCGGCGAAGTCCGCCGCACTTCGGTGTAGATGTCGGCGATGAAGCCGGCAAACACCGAAGGCACGACGATCAGCGCCCAGACGGCAACCGCCACGCCGAGCACGCAAAGCACATTCACCCAGCGCGACGTGAGATAGCGCAGGGCAAGCAGCCAAGTGAATGCTGTACCCACGGCTTATTGGTCAGGCCTGCGCTGGTGGCCTTGCACCAGCGGTAGGAGTGGCGATCGGTCCGGTCGTTGGTTCCGCAGGGATACCCACCGTGGCATCCACGTTTGGATCGACCCGGCGCAGCAGCGGGAAGAGCACCACGTCGCGGATCGACACTGACGAGGTCAGCAGCATGCAGAGCCGGTCGATGCCGACGCCAAGTCCTCCGGCTGGCGGCATGCCAAACTCAAGCGCGGTCACGTAGTCGACATCCACTTCGCTCGCCGATTCGCCATCCTTGTGCCGCAGCTGATCTTGAAAGCGTTGCTCCTGATCGATCGGGTCGTTGAGTTCGGAGAAGGCGTTGGCGATCTCCATCCCCGCGACAAACAGCTCGAAGCGTTCGGTCACGCGCGGGTCCAAGGGATTGCGCTTGGCGAGCGGCGAGATCGCGACCGGATAGTCGTGCACGAAGATCGGGCCAGAGAGCGAGTCCTCGACCGTCGCCTCAAACACATCGTTGGCGAGCTTCTCGGGGGCGATGCCCTGCCATTCGAGCTTGAGTTCCTTTGCGCGCAGCACCACCTGCGCGTGATCAAACCAGTCGAGGCCGTTGTTTTTTGCGGCGAACAAGTCGAGGTAGCGCGCCCTTTGGAACGGTGGGCGCAAATCGTAGCTCGCGCCCTTCCATTCAATCGTGCTGTTACCCTTCATCACTTTGTCACACAGGTGCGCAAACATGCCTTCGACGCGCGCCATGATGTCGTGATAGTCCGCCCACGCTTCATAGCTCTCGAGCATCGTGAACTCGGGATTATGGCGCGTGCTGATGCCTTCGTTGCGGAACACGCGGCCGATCTCGTAGACGCGCTCCATGCCGCCGACGATCAGGCGCTTTAGATACAGCTCCGGCGCGATGCGCAAAAAGAGCTGCATGTCGAGCGTGTTGTGGTGCGTAACGAACGGCCGCGCTGTGGCACCGCCAAAGATCGGCTGCAGGATCGGGGTCTCAACTTCGTCGTAGCCGAGGCTGTCGAAGTAGGCGCGGATCTCGCGCACGATTTGCGAGCGCACCGCAAACGCCTTGCGAATCTCGGGGTTGGCAAACAGGTCGACGTAGCGCTGGCGGTAGCGCTGCTCCTGATCTTGCAGGCCGTGCCACTTCTCGGGGGCTGCGCGCAGCGCCTTGCTCGCGAGCACCACCTCGGTAGCCCACAAGGTTGGTTCGCCCTTCTGGGTCCGGCCGAGCTGGCCTTTGATGGCTACCAGATCATTGGCCTCGACGCGTTTGCGGTCGGGCCAGAACGTGGGCAAGCGATCGCGCTCGAAGCCCACCTGAATCGAACCGGTGCGGTCGCCAAGATGGCTGAAGCGGAGTTTGCCGAAATCGCGGATCTGCGTGAGCCTGCCGCACAGCGTGACTATCTGGCCGATCTTCTGGTCGAGGCCGTCCAGCACGCTTGCCACTGGCACACCTTGCGGCACCTTGGGCGGATACGGGTCGACCCCTGCGCCTCGGAGTGCCTGCAACTTTTCAAATCGGTCTTTGGCGATGCCGTCGGTCACGTAGTCCTCATGCGATCCTGCCAACGATAGGAACCAGACTGGGTGCGTGGAAGTGCTAAGGGGTGCGTTGGAAGTGCCGAGGCGAGGAAGCTGCCGAATGGCGCGCAACGAACCCGCCAAAGTTCACTGCACAAAAAAGGCGCGCCACCGTCATCTACAAGGCCATCGTTTGGTGGGGGCGCCAGCGTTGCAGATTTAATTTGGGCGGCAACTGCGACGGGGGGGCTGTGCCGCACATTGGCCCGCGCAGCTGGCCATGCATTTTTGGCGGGCCAACCATGGCGTTTTGTTGGACTCGGTGCAGCAGTTGTTTTTCGCGGCAAGTTGCGCCGGTTCGCCGCCCCATCCTGCTGCTAGCAAGCCGCACTTGTGAAACCGCACCCGTTGCGTTGCGCCCCGCGCCAGTCGCCGAGGTATGCGTTTGCGTGGCGACTACGGCAGCGCCACTTGCAGCACGCCGTCTGTGACGCGCACCGGGTAGCTCGTCACATTCCAGGCGACGCCGACATCGCAGGTGCCGGTGCGCAGATCAAACTCCCAAAGGTGCAGGCAGCACGCGACCTTGCCGTCCTGCACGGATCCATCGCAGAGCGGCGCACCGGCATGTGGGCAGGCGTTGTCGATTGCAACGAAGCCACCGTCGAGCGGAAAGATCGCGAGCCACTTGTCCTCGATGCGCACCGCTGCACCTGGTGAAAAATGCAACTCCGTGGGGCGGCCGATATTGAGCCAGCGTTGCTTCATAGGCGCGGCAGTCGACGGAAAGCGTAGCGGCGCAGGATGCGGCCCTCTTCCTGATATTTGCGTTCGAAGTTGGTCGGCGAAAACGCATGGCCCGGACCGCGCGCGAGGGCGTTCTGTTCTTCTGCTTCGTCGCGTTCGAGTAGCGGCGCACTGCCGAGCACGCGACAAATCTGGCCGCCGTAGGCCGCGTTGTCAGTGGCGACGTAGAGATAGCCGTTGTCCATCAGGGCCTCCGCAAGGATGTTCGGCACTTCATCGGTGAAGAAGCGGCGGCCACTGTGACGGCGCTTGGGCCATGGATCTGGGTAGTAGACGTGCACCGCGCGCAGCGAACCATTCCGCACGCGGTCCTGCAGGTAGAGCTTGCCGTTATCAATCAAGGCCAGGCCGTTCTTTAGGCCTTTCGCTGCGAGCTTGGTTGCCGTGTAGGACGCGTAGTTGGGCGCCGCTTCGATGCCGAGCGTAAACGTGTCGGGCTTGCACTCGGTCGCAGCAACTAGGAATGCGCCCTTGCCAGGACCGATCTCGATCTCCAAGTGGGCAAAGCCCGCGGGCACGAGGTCGTCGAGCTGTGGCGGATTTTGGCCGCCGTGAACCAGCCGATCCCCCGGGGCTAAATCCTCATCTTGAGTTCGCGCGCGGAATGCGAGCTTGCCGCCTCGGTTCATGCGCGGGTTGTAGGGCAGGGGCTGTTGCGACGGATCGGACATCGGGGCAAACAGCATAGCGGCGCAGGGGGCGCGAGTCGCCGGCGGGAAAGCGCGGCGGGTTTGCGGCGGGCCGCGGGTCAGTAATGCCCCATGGTCGGTCAATGACGAAATATGCTCGCCCCGCACGGCCGCAGTGGGACTAATACTGTGCGCCAGGTGATGCGCTGAGGCAATGGTCTTCCCCTCCTTCATATTCCTGTTCGCGTTCTTGCCGACGTTCCTCGCGCTCTACTACGCGCTGCCGGCGACGTTTCGCAATCTCTGGCTGTTCCTCGCCAGCATCGTCTTCTATGGCTGGGAGAAGCCCGAATGGGTGCTGATCATGCTGTTCAGCACCGTGATGGACTACACCTTTGCGCTGCTGATGGGCGCGAAGGAGGAGAACCGGCCGCACCGCAAACTGTGGATGATCGCTTCGGTGGTGGCCAACCTCTCGCTGCTCGGCTGGTTCAAGTATGCGAACCTGTTCGTCCACACCGCCGAGAACCTGACCGGGTCGCACTGGGGTTGGTCGGACATCGTGCTGCCGGTCGGCATCTCGTTCTACACGTTCCAGTCGATGAGCTACACGATCGACGTCTACTGGGGCCAAGTGCCGCCGACGCGGTCGTTCATCGGGTTTGCCTGCTATGTCACGATGTTCCCGCAACTCGTGGCAGGCCCAATCGTGCGCTACCGCGACGTGATCGAGCAGGTGGCCACGCGCGTGCACTCTTGGCACCTGTTCAGCAACGGCGTGCTGTTCTTCATGATCGGCATGGTGAAGAAGGTGATGGTGGCCGACGCCGTCGAGCCGCTGGCGCGCGCGGGGTTCGCCATGGACCACGCCGGTGCTTTGCCGGTATGGACGGCGTTGGTCGCGTATTCGATCCAGATCTACTTCGACTTCTCGGCGTATTCGGACATGGCGGTAGGTCTCGGTCAAATGACGGGCTTTACATTCGTCCGCAACTTTGACTCGCCATACCAATCGTTGAGCATCACCGAATCGTGGCGGCGCTGGCATATCAGCCTGTCGACGTGGTTGCGCGACTACCTCTACGTCCCGCTCGGTGGCAATCGCCACGGCGAGTGGCAGACGTATCGCAACCTGCTGTTGACGATGCTGCTCGGCGGCATCTGGCACGGCGCCAATTGGCCGTTCCTCTGCTGGGGCGCATATCAAGGCGTTTGGCTCAGCCTCGAACGCTGGAATGGCCGCAAGGCCCTCCACGCAGGCCTGCCGCGGCCGCTGCAGATGCTCTGCACCTACCTGATTTTTACGTTTGGTTGGTCGATGTTCGTGGCGCGCGACTTCACGCACCTTGGTGATTTGTGGCAAAGCCTGTTCGGCATGCACGGGTTTGGTTCGGTGCTGCAAGTGCCCACCGACACGATGCGAGGCTACGTGATGCTGTTCGTGGGCTTGTTCGTGGCTCTGTGTCTGCCCAACTCATGGGCCCTCCTCCGCAAGCCGCCGCTCTGGCTGATCGTTGTATTGGCGCTCGGGTTCTTCGTGTCCGTCTGCCACCTGCTGGCGACTGACTACATCCCCTTCATTTACTTTCAATTCTGAGTCGCGCAGCAGGCTTGCCCTGTCGAGGCCAAACACTGCGTGCTACATAAAGCGCCTATGCCTTTTCAGAATCGCATTTGCCGCCCTGGCCCCGATGCTCGCAGTCTGCGTGATCAGCAAGGCGCGGTGCTGCGGCCGCCCGCAGATTGGGTGCTGCTGCCGCCCGGGGATGCGTTGTTGACGCGGCGTGTGAAGGCCGCGGGGCCGACCTGGACCGTGCAGGAGAAGCGCGGCAACAAGCTGTTTTCGCGCGGCGTGTGGGCACCTTTGGCGCGCGTGACAAAGTTGCGCGCCGAGGTGCTTCTCGAACGACAAGATAAAGCTTATGGCAAGCGACTCGAAAAGGGCCGCGCGCAGCGGGCGGTGGCGCAGCAGGAATACGCAGTGGACTTCACGACGGCGGTGCGCGAGTTCCTTAGCTTTGCGCCAGGGTATGCAGAACTATCTGGGCTCGTTGCCGCAGCGATCGCCGCGCATGCAACGCCAGTCGGCAGTGGCACGGTGGCGCGGACAAAGCGCATTCCGATCGAGGCGCGCGCGGCGGCGGCAACGATCGCATGGCTGCGGCATCAGACCACCGGCTACGACCACCTGCACATTCCGCGGGTGAAAGGCATGCGGCGGGAAGTGCGGCGCATGCTGGCCGAACGTTCGCGGCAATTGCTGTCGAGTTACCGCGCTGGGGTGGTAATCGAACCGGGCCAGTGTTTGTTGCGCACTTGTCTGGCGATCACGGGACTCGCTCAGGACACGATCCACACGGTCGATTAGCGAGCTGTCGGGGCCTTGCTAGGTGGCTTGGGTTGCAGGTTGTTTTTCCTGCGGTGTAACAAAGTTTTCTTGTTAGTCAGGCGGTTATGAAGTGGGCGATTACCGCGCGGGCCAGTTCGTCAGTTATGAGGACTGCACCGTGCACAGTCCGGTTGCACTCGGCGGTGCAGGCGTGGTCGGGTGCGTCCTGTTCGCCGTGAGCCACTTAGGCATCGCAAAAAGCCGAATGTGAACTTCGGCGGCTTTTTGGGGAGGCCTTGGTGCTCATGGACGCTGCGGAAGACCGACCGTGGCAGGTGGCGGGCAGGAAACGGCGGCCTTTTTCGGGTGGGGCTTCTCCGCACGTGGATGAGGTTGGCGCGGCGCAGCAGCTCTGCTTGGAAGTCGCGTTGGCGAGGGCCGCGATTTTTGGTTAGAGCGTTGGGACGGAGGCTTTCGGCGGCGACGCAGCGGGCCGTTGTTGAGCGGCTGTTCTGGCGGCGCATCGGTGTGGTGTTGGAGGAGCCCGAAGCCTGCGGGCGGTAGCGTTCGCGCGGGCCATCATTTTCGCAGTCACCAGCACGTTCATCGGGCAGCGACGGCCGCGGCACCAGCGCAACGAGCGGGCGGATTGGTTTTTTGTCTGCGAGTCGTTGCCTTTGCGTGTTACCCGTCATGAATAATCCACGATCGAAACGTTGTGCGATCGGCCGGTTGCGCAGCGTGAAGATGATCAGCCATGGATCGTTGGCCCGAATTATTGCTTTTGGTATTTGATATCGCGGTGCGAGTTGCCTGCACTTTGTGCGCTTCCGAATTCCCTCACAATTTCAAAAAATTCCTCAGTAAAATTTTTCTATGAGCGAACCAGCCGCGCTGCCATTTCAACTTATTCCAGGAAACACGTTGCTCACCAGGACGCCTGAAGAAGGCCGGCAACTGGCGATCAAGATGTCGAGGTTGGTTATCAAAGTCACCCAGCCGGACTCCGTTGTGCGCGAACGGCTTCGGCCGATCTATGCCGAAGATGCCGCAATGCTGATTGCAATCTGTCAGACCGTGGCGACTGAGTTTGCAACCATCGCAGCGGCGAACAACTATTGGCGAGACCCAAAACCGCGGTGAGCCCGATTACTGGCGGCGTCGATTTGTGCCGCGAGGCGGTCCCCCCGGAGCATTGGTATTGGATGCCGTTTGTGTTCTGCGGCGGCGTGGTGTCTCTCCCGTTCGTCGCGATCTACAACGGCGTCAACTATGACCCGACGGTGTTTTGCAACCTGTCCGCTTACTGGTATGGCTTCGCTGATGTGTTCCGGCCCCATTCCACATGCTGAAGAAGTAGCCGCGCACATCGTCACTTAGCAAACAACTGCAGCCACTCGAGCTCGGTCCGCGGCTTGAACACCGTGTTGCTCTTTCGCGTCTCACCGAGCAACGCCGAGGGGCGCGGGTCGTAAAGGTGGCCAGGAAACAGGGTGGCCGAGTCTGGCACCTGGGCCAGTTTCTGGGTGAGTGACAGATAAAGATCGCGCGGATCGCCGCCCGGCAGGTCGGTGCGCCCGCAACCCTGCAAGAACAATGTGTCGCCGGCAACCAGGCGGTTCTGCACCAGAAAACACTGCGAGCCCTTTGTGTGGCCTGGCGTGTGGATCAGTTGGATCGAGATTTCGCCGACCTTCAATACATCGCCGCTGTCGTGCAGTGCCAGGTCGCTATCACTACAGCCAGTGACGCGCTTCACCCACATTGCTTCGGGCTTTTGCACGTGCAGCTTCACCGGCAACAGCGACAGCAGCTCTTTTGCGCCCTCGATGTCGTTGCCAAACAGGTCGCCGCCGATGTGATCTGGGTGGTAGTGCGTGGCAAGCGCGCCTTTGATGCGCATGTCATCCTGCAAGGCAAGGTCGACCAACTCGCGCACGGCGTAGGCAGGGTCCACGATCACGCACTCCTTCGTTTCGCGGTCGCCGATCAGGTAGACGAAGTTGACCATCTGCTTGGCGAAGCGATTCTTGCTCGCGAAGTCGCGACCGCCGAGCAACTGTCGAAAATACAGACGATCCTCAAGTTGAGGGGTGGGTGTGTGTCGATCCATCGGTGCCAAGGATGGGATCGAACCACACACAAGTCATCCGGATTCTGTGCATCCGGACTCTGGCGTTGCTCGCTGCGATACTCGCAGCCGGGGCTTGTGGCATTCTGCGAACTGCGATTATCCCGCCGCCAGCAGCGCCGATGGTCGATGGACTGATCGCCGCCGCGGCACCGGGCATCAACCTGATTCCGCAGACCATGCCGCGAGTCGTCGATCCGCTTGACCCGACGGCGGGTTCGCCAGCGCTCGTTATCACCAGTGCAGGTGCCCGGCTGCCCGACCAGCAATTCGATGCTGCGACCGTTGCGGCGCTGCGCGCGTTTGTGCAGCGCGGCGGTCGGATTCTGTTGCTCGGTTATGCCGCCGCACTTGCCGAACGGCTGTTACTCGATGTGACCATCCCAGAATCGGCGCCGTTTCGCTGGGGCTTTGATGCGCGCACTAGCCAAGGTCGTGCGCGGCTTGGCGTGCAGGTGATTCGCGAGGACGCCGCGAGCTTGTTTGCCGGCATCAAGCCGATGTCTGGTTTGGCGGAGGCATTTTTTTTGACCGGCGGGGAACCCTGTTTTGTGCCGCTGTGTTGCTACCGTTCTGCACCGCCGACTTCGGGTGAGGTGCTCGCAAATCTCGTTTGCGAACGCGATGGCGAACGTGATCCCGTGACCGACCCGGTGCTGGTGCGCTGGCGGCTTGGCAGTGGTGCGGTGCTGTCACTCGGGATCGAGCCACAACTGAACGGTGCAGATGCGTTGCTCGCGCAGAACGGGACCACCTTCATGCAGAACGCGATGCGCTGGCTGCTCGCTGGGCAAAGCACGCAAACGCTGCCTGCCTGGGTGCTGCCCGAACCGTTGCCACCGCCGTTGAAAAGCGTGCTGCACAGGCAGGCACCCTATATGCCGCTGCTCGCGCACTGGGGCTTTGTAGCAAGCCCGATGTCGGGTGCCAAGCCGCGCACGCCGGGCAATGTGCTCGACGAGGTATTGATGCAGAGTTGGCAAGCTGGCGCCGATGTGCTCGCGTTTGATTTGGTTGCTAGCGATGGCGCAAGCCTGCTGCCGTGGAGCGAACGCGACCCGCTGGTTCGGCCGAAGAGTTATCGCGCTGCCGTCGATACGTTTGCATGGCGGCCAGAGGCGCTCGCGTTGCTTGCGCGCGAGGCGCACAGTCGCGGCGTAATCGTGCACGGGGTGCTCGATCCGCAGCCGGTTACAGATCGCTCGACCGAGCGCCTTGCGACGTTGCGTTTTTATGCGCGGGAGTTGGCCGACCGTCGTCGGCTGCAGGCTGGCGCATTTGATGGCTTCGCCGTGCGCGATTGGTTTGCCGATCGCGAGGCGCTTGGCATGGCGATGCTGCAGGACTTTCAGCCGGCCGCGCGTTTTGTGCTGGTCGGTGAGCAGGCCATGACCGCAGCGGTCGGCGTGAAGGCACTCGACGCGCGCGACGGCCAACCGGCGGGTCTGTATGCGAGTGGCATATCGGATGCGTTCCGCAACGGTTTCCCTGGCGATCTCGTGCCAGTCGGGTTGCTCGATGCGCGCGCGCGGCGGCCTTTGCAGGGTGGTGGCGGTGGCAGCGGCGGCGATTGGATTGCGGTGCAAGCCGCGGATTTTGTGCGCGCACGGCGTTTCAGCGGTGGCGCGATGTTGTGGTCGGCGCAGGATCCAGCATCGCTAGACGCAGGCACGCAAGCCTATGTCGAAGGCGTATCAATGGAGCCGCTGGTCGCCGCTGTGGCCGCACGTTGCAGCACGATTGGCGTCGATGGCTTCCGCGATGCGCAGCGACAGTTGCTGCCAAGGATGCAGCAGGGCTTTGGCGCTGAGTTGCTGGTGCCGGCCGAAACCGTGCTGCTGCAGAATAATCACTTCCGGTTGTGCGGCAGCGGTGGCGCGCTGCAATTTGATCCGTCCGGTCTCGGCCGATTTCGCGTTGGCGAACCCGTGCTGCTCGGCAAAGAGTTTTTGCGCACGCGCATGACCGGTGGTCGTCCGGTCGTAGACGAACTGCGCTGCACAGAACTGGATCTCTTGGAGGGCGGTCGCAAACCAGCCGGCGGCTATACCAGAACGTGGCGCGTCGAGAAATTTGCAAAGGCCCCTTCGCAGCTTGCGTTTGGTGTGGCCGACGCCTGGCCGCAGCGCGTGGAGTTTACTTTGGACGCTGGCATCGGTTGCTTTGACTTGCGGCTTGCTCTGCGCGCGATGGTGGGACGCGGCGTGGTCGCAGTCGGCATGGATGACGGCGTGCGCGCCTACTTGCCATTTGATACCGATCGGCTGTCGATAGAAAAAGTTCTGCCGCTGCAGATTGCCGTGAGTGGCAAGCGCACGCTGTGGCTCGAAGTGCAGGACGGTGGCTCGGTCGCTATTGACCTAGTTCACTTGAATCGCACGGGTGATGTTGCCGCCGAAGCGGATGTGATGGTGCCCGCGGGCAGCTATGCAGTGGTGCGCGAATGCAGCGCATCGAGCTATCACGAAGAGGCTGTCGAACTGTCGACGATCGCTGACTTTCCAGGCCTGTTGCTGCGGACCGAGTGCAAAAGCGCGGCGCGCAATCTGCAATTTGAACGCAGCTTTGGCTTTGTCACGCATGGCACGTTGCGCGCCTGTGCAGCAGGCGACAACCCGCAGTCGCTGCGGCATCCGTTCGTGCTTGGCTCAAGCGATCCTTCGCTGCCAGATGTGGCCGTCGTGCCGCTGCTGCTTGGTCGCTATGAACGCTTTGAGCTGCGCGCAGACGGACTCGTGCTGAAGGGATTCCCTGAGGCGGGCGCAGGCAATCGCATCGGCTTCTGCTTCTTGCCGCGCGAGGAGTCCTTGGCAGCGCTCGATGCCCTGCCCTCGGTGTTGCAAAATATCGCGCAGCCCATGTCGCTCGATTTCCGAGTCAACTCGCACGCCGAGTTGACGAGTGACAATCAGATCACCGTGCCGCGCCTGGTGCAGATCGAGCGCCGTTCGGCCATGCCAATCATGGTTTGCGAAGGTGGTTTTTGGACCTGGCGACCGACGCAGCAGCTGTCCGCTGGCCGCGAGTTGCTGCGGATTTGGCAGCAGCCCTCGGATCACGTGCAGTTGTTGACCGGCCAAGAGTTGTTCACTGCGACGCGGCCGGGCCCAGGCTCGCTCCGCAACGTGGCGTTGCAGGATCGCCTGCCTGCATCGGTCACGGTGCATGTGACTTCAACCAATCCGCTGGCTTTGCCCTCGGTCGTGATGGGTGCTGCGTTTGATGCCGTATTCCTCGACGGCAAGCCATGGGCATTTTTTGACGGGCACACGATTACGCTGCCGTTGCGCACCGGAACGTTCGTCGTGAAGACGCAAAATCTTTTTGCCGCCGCCACGCCGCGCGTCCTGTCGTGCAGCGTTGGCCTCGACGTGTGTCGCTATGAAGCCCTCACACGTGACATGCTGCTTCTGCCACAAGAAGATCTCGCGCGACCAGCGACGCTGCCGCACACCGTGTTGATCAGTGGCCCCGTGCCGTCGCGGATCATTGGCGGCGAACTCGTCGACGACAGCGAGTTGCGTCACGCATCCCGAAATGATCGCGCAATGGCGGCCGGCGGCGGCGTGTTGATCCGGTTCCGCTCGGGACCTTTGCGGGTGCACTATGGCGATTGATCGTGCCACGCAAGCCATGCTGATGGTCATGGCGCTTGGTGCGGCGTTGGTGGCGGTGCCGTGGCTAAAGAGATCGAGCAAGAACCCGCTGCCCGATGCGTTCTACCCGGGCTCGGTTGGTTTCGAGCAGTTGCAGATCACCGCTCAGCAGATTGATGATGCTTGCACACAAGGCGACCTAGCGGCGTTCCAGCTGCATGTGACGCAGCGACGCGCACAGGATCTCGCGCGGCGCGCAGAGCTTGCCGGTTGCAGTTTCGATGCCGCGGCGCTTGGCCAGTTGGTGCGTTCTGGCGGTCTCGCACAGCATCTATCCGCCGATTTCTTGCAAGGTCAGACCTTCGGCGACCGTTCGCTGGTCGTGCTTTCCGATAACAGTGGGCAACTAGCGGCCGACAACGGCGTGCAAATGATCGCATTTACCTGGCATTTTGGCCGCTTCCTGTTGGATGACATCTTGCCCGCGCAGAATCTCGCACCAAGCGATCTGAGTTCGATCGCCGGTTGGCTCGGTCGCTACCTGCACCTGCCGCCGACTCGCTGATCGCCAAGCGATCGGCGACCGCTTGGCTGCGAGCGCTCTTTTTGCGATGCTGTGCGCCCGATGCTGGTGCCACGTTGCATGACGAAGTTGTTCCTCGCGACAGCGCTGCTGCTGGGGCCTGTGGTTGGTCAGAAGACAGCTGCCGCTGGTGCGCTCGATGCCGAGTTGCTGCGCGCGTTCGACGCGGTGGTCGCTGCACAGCCGTTGCCATTTTGGGGCGCGGTGCTGGTCGCACAGAAGGGCCGCGTGATGTTCGCCAAGGGTTATGGCCTGCAGGATTTTCAGCATGTAGCGATCGGGCCGAGGAGCCTGTTCGACATCGGCGGGCTGTCGCGCGTGATCACCGTGACGACTGGCTTACAAATGCAACTGCAGCAGAAGTGGTCGTTGCAGGATGAAATGTCCCGCGTCGTGCCCGACGTGCCAAAGGACAAACTTTCGATCACGCTGCAGCAGCTCATGCTGCAGACGGCTGGTATGCCTTCAGAGGTGACGTTTGTCGGAGCTGCGGCTGCCGCTCGCAAGCCCGCATTGGCAGCGTTGCTCGGTTGTCAGTTGGTTTTGGTTCCCGGTGCGGGCTTCTCAGCTTCGCAGCGCAGCGACAATCTGTTGGCGGCCTGTATCGAGCTTGCCGCTGGCGAGTCGTTTGAGGCGGTGGCGCAAAAGCGCGTGTTCGCACCGTTCGGCATGCGGGACAGTGGCTTTGTGCGCGACAACCGTCTCGACGAAAAGCGCATGACGTGGCGCAAGGCGCCCGGTGATTCGCGGGCGGTGCTTGCGCGCGAGGTCAGTTTTGACTGGTCGCTTCGCGGCGCGCAAGGGGTGCTCGCTTCGGCCGCCGATTTGCATGAACTGTGTGCAGCTCTGACCGGCGACAAGCTGTGGCCGTTGGCGCAGCAATATGTTTTCGCGCCCTTTGCAGGTGGCGATGCGTGCTTTGTGCGGCCGGTCGAGCTCATGGGACAGGGGTTCGTCGAACTGCACGGTGCGGTGACTGGCTACCGCACGCGCCTGTTGCTGCACCAAGCGAGTCGGTCCTGGCTAGTAATGTGCTGTGGCGAAGTGGATCCCGAGCCGATGCTGCGCGCGTTGGCAGTCGTGTTTGTGCCGCTGGTTGCAGGCGCACCGCCGGCTTTCGTAAAGCCCACAGCAGAGGCTCAGAAAAAGGCCGCCGCGCGGGTCGCAGCTAGCGATCAAGATCGCTTCTGTGGGGTCTTTGCGCAACAGGATGGCGGCTTCCTCACGGTGCAGCGGCAGGCGGATGCGCTGCTGGTTTTGGGGGTTGGCATGCAAGCCTCGGCGCGCATTGCCACTGGCCAGCGACTGCCGTTGGCCAAGGCAGACGAACTGCGCAAGGTGGCAGACCGCGGACTAGTGCTGCTACAGATGATGACGAAAGACGCGACGTTGTGCCGGCCCTCGTTTGTTGGCGATGCCGAGGCGCTGGCAGCCAGGCAGTTGTTTGACTCGATCCGTCCACGGTTACAGGGGCAGCCTGCGTTTACATACATCGGCACCGAGCTTGCGGCGCCGCGCGCCAGCTGGTTTCAGGGCCGGGTGACAGATGGTGTCGTCACGTTGCGGCTTTTGTTTGCTGCTGACGAACGGTGCCAGTCGCTGTCGGTGTCGCGTGAGCCGCCGCCATTCTGCGCTACCTTCCGCGTCGTGCAGCGTGATCTCGCCATTGCCAAAGTCGGCGATACGACGCTGTCGATCACCGTCGAGGGCGAAGGTGCCGCGCGCATGCTCGTGCTCGAAGACGGCTCGGTCGGCGCGGACGGCCTCGTCGAGTTTCGTTGGTGCGCTGAGTCGCGCTGAGTAGCACTGAGTAGCACTGAGGTGCGCTACATCGCACTGAGTGGCGCTGCGTCGTGCTGAAGTGCGCTGCGTCCCGCTGCGTTGCGCTGCATCACGCTGCATCACGCTGCAACACGCTGCATCGCGCTGAGGTGCGCTACATCACGCTGCATCGCGCTACATCGCGCTGCGTCAGAGAGTGGGCGCGGTAAAGAAGCAGCATGGCCGCGGTTGGTGGTTAGTTTTTTATTGCTGCTCAGGCCGCAAGGACGTTTCGCCTTGGTGCACAACTGCACGCGGTTTTTTGTCGCAGCCCCAAGTGCTCTGCGCGACTTTTTGCTGCGGTGCGATCGCTACTGCGCGGCGGCCTCTTGTTCGTGCCGCACAATTTAGCGCAGTAATTTGTTCAGCTGCCCGAAGTAGGCCGCGTAGGAGCTAAAGATCACATAGCAAGCAACGAGCACACCAAAAAGGTAGCAGGCCGAGGCCAGCACGCGGCTGAGTTGTGCGGCGGCCTGACTGGCAATCGCCTGGCGCCGCTGCTGGGCGCGCAACAGCGCATCTTCGAGGGTGCCAGCCTGCTCGCCGGTGCTGATCAGATGGCGCGTCTCTTGGTGGAGCATGGTCGCAAGGGCCAGTGATTCACGGAGCGACTTGCCCTGTTGCAAATAGGCATCGGCGATCTGCAGCTCGGAACGCAGGCTTGCTACCGGGCACGCGGCCACCGCTTTTTTGTGCGCCTGCAGTAGCGGCACGCCGGCGCTGTAGAGGCCGTGCAGCACTTCGAGGTAGGGGAGTTCGGCGAGGCAATTTGTCAGCGTGCCAGCGATCGGCAGCGACAACAGCCAGCGATCGCCACGGCTCATGGCGCGCAGGAAATAATAAAGCGCGGCCGCAAACAGCAGGATGAGGCCGAGCACCATGTAGGGCAACGCGTTTTGGGCAGGAGTGGCGCGCTGGATGAAGCTTACCGTTAGCCCAAGGATCACCAACGTTGCCGGATACAGCATTGCGCTGAATACCGGGCGCAGCAGCTCGGCGCGTTTTCGGCGCTGGGTTGCGATGTTACGGAGCGATGCTGGTGCGCGCCCCGACTGCCATGCGGCTACCAGGATCAGCACCTCAGACGGTTCGAGGTCGATCTGTCGGCTGGCGAACAATTGCGGGAGGACGTTGTCGCCCGCACTGGCTAAGCCGCCGATCATGGTCACTGGTAAGCCGGCATCGAGACCTGATGCGACGTCGTCAAAGGCAAGGGCTGCGCGTTCATCACGTCGCGGTTGAAATCGAAGGAGCATGGAGATGGCGCACGATAGCAACTCTGCTGCTCAGAGTTGCTGTGCGGTGGTGCGCCATTGTGCACTGAAACTGGCGGCATCACGGGCTATTCAAGGAGGGTGGAGACTTCCTTTGGAGTTTTTTTCGGTGCAGAGTTCTGCGCAGTGGAAAGTTGCAACAAGGCCCGCTCACCCGCATCAGCCGAAGTTCGGGGGCATCTCCTGGGATTCCTAGCAATGGTGTTTTCGTGGCAAGGGATGCACTAAATCATGTGGGTCATTGGTCGTGATTTTTGGTTCTCACGTGGTGAAGTGGTGCGCCGGGCGAGATAGTTATCCACCGTCCCTTGTCGAAAACTTTGCTAGAAGCTGAATAAAACTGGTGGAGGGAGTGTTGAAATAGCCGCCAGGCACGGCATAGTTGACGCGCTGGCTCAAGCGCGCCGATGGCATGCCTAGCTGTCGGTGAGGTTGGACCGGGTGGTGGTGGCGCAAGTCACAACTGCGAGACGTTCTCTTTCATAATGACCGGACTGTCTGACCAATGGTCCAGGTCAGGCTCCAAGAAGTAATTCGTAGAGCCTGATCCGAGTAGACACAGATAGGGTCGATGCTGTGTGGTGGAGACCAGTTTCCCCCTCCCTAACCGCCCTCTCCATCGCGTAGCCTCGCCCGTATTCACGGGCCTCAGTTCTGACCGGCTGAGGCCCATTTTTTTTGCTAGCTTGCGCGAGGTCGGTAGCTGCCACCGCGCACAGTGGCAACGTGCTGTAATCTGAAAGATATGACGAGACCAGGCTTTAGAAAGGGGCGTGTCGCTGCAGGGAAGGCCATAGCGGCCGCCTCACCCCATGAGGGGTTTGTCAGCGGGGCACTGTTTTCCCAAGCGCAGATTCTGCATCTGATGAAGACGGAGTTTGCCCGCGCTCGGCGGCATCACATCCCGCTCAGTTGCATGATCCTGCAAGTGGACCGATTGGCGCAGCTGATCGATCTCTATGGTGCAGGCCTTCGCCTGCGGGTCCGCGAGACCTTGGCGAGGTTGGTGCGGGAGAAGACGCGTGGTGCGGACCTGCTCGGAACGGTCAGCGACGATCGCTACCTGCTAATGCTGCCGCACACGGATATGGCCAACTCGCGGATCGTGGCGGATCGTTTGCACGGCATGTTTTCCGAGTTTGAGATCCAAGTTGATTCCCGCGCGCTGGACCTAAAGCTCAGCATTGGACTCGCTGCCAGTAACGACCAGCAGACGATGTTTTTCGATACGTTGATTGGGCAGGCCGAGTCCGCGCTCGAGTGGGCAGCAGGACAAGGCGGCAACCGCGTGGCAGCATTTGGCGAGGTCCAGTTGCGCGAAGGTGAGGACTTGCCGCCTGCTGACAAACCTTGACCGCGGCGGCTGGCATGCGCGTCCTGTTGGTTGAGGACGAGATCACGATTGCGATCACGTTGCGCGACGACCTGCAGGATGCTGGCCACGAAGTTGTGCACACCGAAGACGGCGCGCATGCGGTGACTCTGCTCGGCCAGCAGGTGTTCGACTGTGTGATCACCGATGTGCGTCTGCCGGGGGTCGATGGTCTGCAGGTTTTGACCGCCGCCAAGCGCAGTCGGCCCGACACCGAAGTGTTGGTGATGACCGGCTACGCCACGGTTGAGCAGGCGGTTGAGGCGATGCGGTTCGGCGCGGATGACTACATTCAGAAGCCGTTCCTCAATCAGCACGTGATTGAGCGGTTGAGCCGCATGTCGCGGGTGCGGACTTTGATCAACGAGAATCAACGGCTCCGCTCAGAACTGCTAAACGGCCAAGGGCAGGGCCTGCCATTTGTGATTGGCCGCAGCCGCGCGATGGACGTGGTGATCAAGACGGTGCGCACGGTGGCGCCCAACGAGGCTTCGATCCTGATCGAAGGCGAGAGTGGTACTGGCAAGGAGCGGATTGCGCGTGCGATTCATCAGCTAAGTCCGCGGCGCGACAAGGCGTTCGTGGCGCTGTCGTGCGGCGCACTGTCGGAATCGTTGCTCGAGACCGAGTTGTTTGGCCATGAAAAGGGTGCCTTCACCGACGCGCAGCGGCTGCGCCGCGGCCGGTTTGAGTTGGCGTCCGGCGGCACGATCTTCCTCGACGATATTGATGACATGCCGCTGTCGGTCCAGGTCAAGCTGCTGCGCGTCCTGCAAGAACGCGAGTTTGAACGGGTCGGTGGCGAGCAACTGGTCAAGGTCGATATCCGCGTGGTGTCGGCGACCAAGTTGTCGCTGGTTGACCTTTGCAAGAAGGGCAAGTTTCGCGAAGACCTTTACTACCGCCTCAACGTAGTGCCGCTGCGCTTGCCGCCGCTGCGTGAGCGCGAGGGTGACCTGCCGCTGCTCGTGCAGCACTTCATCGAGAAGTTCGGCGGTGGCCGGCTGTACTCGGTAAGGACCGATGTGCTGGAGGCAATGGCCGAATACAGCTGGCCTGGCAACGTGCGCGAACTAGAAAATCATCTTGCTCAGGCGATCGCGATGGCTGGTGGTGCGACCGTGCTGAAGAAGGAGCACTTGCTGCCGGTCGACAAGACTAGGCGCGCGGCGCTCGAGCCGCCGGTCGCGCTCAAGTCGTTGCGTGCGGTGCAGGTCGATGCCGAACGGGTCCACCTTGAACTGGTGCTGCGTGCGGTGGGCGGGCATCGCACAAAAGCGGCATCCGTGCTCGGGATCAGCCGCAAGGTGCTCTGGGAGAAGTTGAAGGACTACGGCATCGAATGAGCCTCGGTGCGCGGCTATTGCTGGCAATGTGTACGGTCGCCGCTTGCGCCTTTTCGCAGGGCGCGGCGGAAAGCGCAGCAGGTTTCCAACGGGTATTGTGGGTGAGTGCCGAGCAGGCGCAGGATGCTTTGCTGCTGCAGCAAATTCGGGCATTGGGCTTTACCGCCATCAATCTCGGCCCCGGCGCGAATCGTGCGGCGGTGACTTCAGCCGGGCTTGCTTTTTACCTCGATCAACCAGTTGGCAAGGGCTACCTAGAACTGCGCGATGCCGAGTGGGATCCGGTGCGAACTGCATACGAAGTGCAGCGCGATCCGACGCAGTTGCGAAGGCCCGCGTGCCTGCAGATCGAACCGTTGCTGCTCGCCACCGCCGAGCGCGCGGCGGCGGCTGCTTTGCAGATGCGATGTCCCGAGCTGCGCTTCGTGGCGCTCGCGGATGAGGCCTCGGCGACCCGGCACAATCAACCGCTCGATGTCTGTCGCTGCGATGTTTGTCGCGTGGCGCTGGTTGCTTCCCTGCAACTGCGCTACGGCACGTTGCAAAAACTCAATGCGGCGTGGGCCACCGAGTTTTTGGACTGGGATGGCGTTGCGGCGTTGACCACCGATCAAGTGCGGCGGCGTGAACTTGGCGGTCAGGGCCTGCCGGTAAACCTGCGGCCGTTTGGCGACTGGTTGGAGTTTGTTGACGATCAGTTTGCGCGCGTGGTTACTAAAATCACAGTGTCGGTACAGCAGCAGTTGCCCGGCGTGCCGGTGGGGCTGACAGGCATTCAGGCCCCGGCCGCGTTTGGCGGCCACGACTACGCAAAGTTGCTGGCGAGCCTGTCGCTGCTCGAACCCTACGACAGCGGTGCCGCCGTCGAGCTGGCGCGCTCACTAAGGCCCGCCGAAGATTGCTACACGACGATCACGTTACCAAAGGCGACCGCGCAACTGCAGGCACTGCTGACTGCGCGGTTGTGCGCCGTTGCCGCGCAGGGGTTGCGCGGGGCAGTGATCTGGAACGCGGATGTGATGTTGACGAAGGATGGCCCCAGTGCGGCCGGCAAGAGCCTGCAGGCGGCGTTCGCTGCGCTTTGCGTGCCGCTGGATGCGTGTGCGGGTGCCTCGTTGGTGCCGGGCGATCTCTGGCTCGTCGAGTCGCAGAGTTCGGTGCGCGTCTGGTGGATGCTCGATTCCGCCGCTGATGGCGCTAGCTGGGTTCGTCGAATGCCTTCTTACGAAGCGCAGCACAGCACGAGCCTCGCAGCGCGCCGAAGTTGGTGCAAATTGCTCGGCGACCTTGGCCACTCGCCGCGTTTCGTAGCCGAAGCGAACCTGGCAGAGCTACTGCTGCAGCAGCGACCGCGCGTGCTCGTGCTGCCAGCCACAATTGCGCTGAGCGATCGTTGTTGCCAAGCAATCATCAACTATGTCCAGGTTGGCGGCGTGGTGCTCACCGACCACTCACCGGCGCTCTACGACGAACGGCTGGCGCTGCGGACCAACGGTGGGCTCGACGCTCTGTTTGGCATTCAAAAGCGCAGTGGCCGCGCGCAGGACTTGCGAGTGCGTCAGGGCGTGCTCACGGTAAAGCCGCCAGCTTTGGTGGCGGAGGCTTCCCTGCGTGGCGCCCTCGGCGAGGGGGGCAACAGTGCGCCATTGGTGGGCGGGATCGGTGCGTCCGGCCTTGAGGTCCGTGCGCAGACGGAAGGCAGCGAGCAGGTGTTTCTTGAGCGTCGCACCGGCAAGGGTCGCGCGGTCTACCTAAACCTGCCGGTGTGCCTTTATGCGAATGAGCGGCTCAATCCTGGGTTTGCTAGCAAAACCCAGGATCTGCGTCGGCGCGTGCGCCAGGTGCTCCAGAGCGCGTCGGTTTTGCCGCCGTTTGAAGTGCGCGGCGAAGGCCTGCCGACGTGCCTCATGCGCACGGTGCTGAAGGCGCGCGATGGCCGCCGTATTTTAGCGTTGCGGCTCGATGTGCTGGACAACGAACAGGTGCTGTTCGATCTGGCGCAAAATCGGCAGCGTAGCGTGCAGTTGTCGTTTCCAAGGCCGGTGCAGTTGCGCACCCTCGCTGGCGAGGACCTGGGCCGCAAGGATGTGTTTGTGGTCCCGTTTGATGTGTTCACGGGGCTGTTCCTCGTGGAGGACGGTTCGTGACGAACCCAATCCTCGGCACCCGCATCACAGAGCTATCCGGCGATGCCGCGCGGCCTGCATATCTATTGTCGGACCTGCACGTGCCGGCAAATGGCGGAACAGTGGTTGCCCATCTCACGGCATGGCTGGCGATGGCACGAGCGGAGCGCGCGCGCATGTTCATGCTCGGCGACCTGTTTGACACCTACATAGCGAAGGCGCAGGTCCGCGTTGGGATCGTTCGCGAAGTGGCGAAGCAGTGCCTGGCGGCCGTCAGCGCCGGCGTGGAACTCACCATTCTGCACGGCAACCGCGACTTCTTGCTTGGCCGCGAGTTTGAGCAGGCGAGCGGCGCGCGCGTGGTGTCGGGCGGCGTGCGCGTGCGCCTTGGCGCGTTCGATGCGTTGCTGCTGCATGGCGATGAATTGTGCGTTAAAGACCTGCCATACCAACGCGCCAAGCGATGGCTGCGGAGCTGGCCCATACGACAACTGGCGCGGCGGCTGCCACTGGGGCTTGCCTTGCGCGTTGCCAACCGCGCGCGCTCGCAAAGCGAACGGGTGATCAAGAGCGGTGACCAACTGCGCTTTGATCCCACCGCGGCGGCCATCGCGGCGGCATTTCAGTCCGGTGCCGAGTTGCTGGTCTTTGGCCACATTCACCGGCCGGCGCGCGGCCATTTCAATGCGGGGCAATACTGCATCCTGCCAGCCTTCGATGCCGGCGGCGTGGGCATTCAAATCCGCGGTGCCGAACTGCGCTACGTGTGTTGCGGCAAGGCGGGCCTAGCGCCAGTGCCAGACCCAGGCGCGCGCACTTTCCCCTAGGGCGCGGTTGATCCAGCGGTTGATCCAGCGGTGCTCCTCCCAAATAACATCGCGATGCGACTTGCGAGTCTGGCGACGTTGTGGCTGATTTTTTGCGGACTTCAGGTATATCCCACAGCCCTTTTGTGAACGGATCCTCACCTAGTCCCAGTTGTGCTGCAATCGACGTCGTCGCGATCGACGGGCCGTCGGGTGCTGGCAAGAGCACGGTCGCTAAACGGGTCGCCGGGCAGTTGGGTTACCAGTATCTCGATACGGGGGCGATGTATCGCGCCGTCACGTGGCACTTTCTAGAAGCCGGCTGCGTGCCGGCCGAATGTTCGGGATTGCCGGATCGCGGCGCAGCGCAGATGCGCAAAGTGCTCGACCAGACCCAGCTGTTGCTTGCCGCTGGCCGCGTGCTGGTCAACGGCCTCGACGTGACGTCGCATCTGCGGACCCGCGAGGTCGAGTCGCAGGTCTCTGCGGTTGCAGCGTTGCCATTCGTGCGTGCGGCGATGCGTGCCTTGCAACGCCAAGTGGCAGCTGCGGGCGCACTGGTTGCCGAAGGCCGCGACATGTGCACGGCGGTGTTTCCGAATGCGGCATGGAAGGTTTTTCTCGACGCCAAACCATTAGCTCGTGCAGAGCGTCGGGTGGCGGATTTTGCGCGGCAGGGCAGAACGGCCTCGCTGTCGGTCGTCCTGCACGAGATCGAGGTTCGCGATCGGCTCGACAGCACGCGCGATGACGCGCCGCTTCGGCAAGCGCAAGACGCGCAATTTATCGACACCAGTTTGCTCAGTTCGGATCAGGTGGTCGCATTGGTGCTTGCCTTGGTCCGCGGCAAGCCAAGGGTGATGCCGTCGTGAGCTTTTGCGCATGAGTAGCAAGCGTCTTGTGGCACCGCCGCAAGTGAGTAGCGGGCTGATCTATTGGCTGTCCAAGGCGCTGCTCTACACCTGCAACAAGGTATGGCTGCGACTGGCGGTGGAAGGTGCCCACCATGTGCCGCGCACCGGGCCGGTGTTGATTGTGGCCAACCACGCGAGCTATTTAGACCCACCGGTGCTTGGCTGTGCGACCCGGCGGGTGGTGCAGTTTTTGGCCCAGTCCGGCCTCGCCAAGCGTGGGCTGCTGCGCTGGTGGCTGCAGAAGGTTGGGGTGGTTTTGATTGATCGCAAAGCGCCGTCAAAAGACGCGCTGCGCTTTTTGTCCGAAGCCCTTGCACAGGGCGGCTGTGTCGGACTGTTCGCCGAAGGCACCCGCAGCCTTGACGGCAGCGTCGGGGCGTTCCGTTCGGGCATCGATTTTCTGGTGCGCCGCACTGGGGCAACGGTGATTCCCGCTGGTATCGAAGGCTCGTTCCGCTCGTTCCCACGCGGTGCAAAATGGCCCCGGCCAGCGAAGTGCACGGTGCGCCTTGGCACCCCCCGTAGCGCCGCTGAGGTCCTCGCCCCGGGTGGGGTTGAGGCCCTGCGGCAAGAAGTTGCGCGACTTGCTAATGCCAAATTGGGCAACTAGAGCGCACAATAAGCACACGTTGGCATTGGTCCGGATCCGCATCCGGCTGATGCTCCTCCTACCTCCGGAAGCAAGGCGTGATGTTCACGTCCTTACTTTCATTCGCGTTGTGCAGATGGTTTGCATGGCGTGCCTCTGGGCTCCGGCACTGCTTGTTGCAGCGACCGGGTTTTGTTCGCAACCATTCTTTCCCTAACCCTTTTTTGTTTGATGCACGGCAAGCAACTGATCAAGAAGTTCAAGCTGGACGAATCTGAGCTATCACGGCTCACGTCCGAAGCTCTCAGCGGTACCACAGTCGCAGAACTCGATATTGCGATTGGCAAGACGGTCACCTCACTAGCGCCCAATAAGATCGTCAAGGGTCGCATCGTGAGAGTGCTCGAAGATGGCCAAGTGGTCGTCGACGTCTCGTACAAGGCAGAAGGCCGCATTCCGCTCGATGAATTTACCGACCCACTCAGCGTCGTCCCTGGCGCCGAAATCGAGTGCTTGGTGGAACGCATCGAGGATGCCGAAGGCTTCATTGCGCTGAGCAAGCGCAAGGCCGACCGCATTCGCGGATGGGAGCATGTCGTGAAGACGCGCAAGGAAGGCGATGCCGTCAGGGGCACCGTGCTGCGCAAAATCAAGGGCGGCCTGCTCGTCGACATCGGCGTGCCAGTGTTCCTGCCCGCAAGCCAGGTCAACATTCGCCGTGCTGGCGATATTGGCGACTGGATCGGCAAGGAGATCGATGCGCGCATCATCAAGATCGACGAAGAGCGCATGAACATCGTCATCTCGCGCCGCAAGCTGATCGAGGAAGAGCGTGAGACCAAGAAGGCCTTGCTGCTCGCCGATCTGACCGAAGGTCAGGTTCGCAAGGGCATCGTGAAGAACATCGCCGACTTCGGCGTGTTCGTTGACCTCGGCGGCATCGACGGCCTGTTGCACATCACCGACATGTCGTGGGGACGCATCAATCACCCGTCCGAGATGATCAAGCTCGACGACGAGGTTGAGGTCAAGATCCTCAAGGTCGACCGCGAGCGTGAGCGCATCGCGCTGGGCATGAAGCAGAAGAGTGCTTCCCCATGGGAGAACATCACCGGCAAGTATCCGATCGGCACCCGCGTCACGGGCGAAGTCGTGAACCTCATGAGCTACGGCGCGTTCGTCAAGCTTGAGGACGGTGTTGAAGGTCTGGTCCACATCTCCGAGATGTCATGGACGAAGCGCGTTAACCACCCGAGCGAGGTCGTGAAGCAGACCGACAAGCTCGAGGTAGTCGTGCTCGAGATCGACATCGAGAAGCAGACGATCAGCCTCGGCATGAAGCAGACCGAGGTCAATCCTTGGGACATGGTGGCCGAGCACTACCCGCCGGGCACTGTCATCCGCGGCAAGGTTCGCAACTTGACCAACTACGGCGCGTTCATCGAGCTGCAGGAAGGGATCGACGGCCTGCTGCACATCACCGACATGAGCTGGACCCGCAAGATCACGCACCCGAGCGAAGTGGTGAAGAAGGGTGACGATGTCGAGTGCGTCGTGCTCTCGGTCGATCAGGAGAAGAAACGCATTGCACTAGGCCTCAAGCAACTGCAACTGGACCCCTGGCAGGGCGATATCCCGGCGCGTTACCACATCGGCGACAGCGTTCCGGGCACCGTCACCAAGATCACCAACTTCGGCGTGTTCGTCGAGCTGGAGATGGGACTCGAAGGCCTGCTGCACATCTCCGAGTTGGCGGACCACAAGGTCGACAACCCAGAGGAAGTGGTCAAGGTCGGTCAGAAGGTCGAAGTCCGCATCATCAAGATCGACTCCGACGAGCGGAAGATTGGCCTCACGCTCATTCAGGCACACTTCGAAGGCGAAGCTGCTGCGAAGCCCGTGGTCGAGCAGCCGTCTGCCGAACCGCGTCGTGAGCACTTGCCGTTGGGCAGTCTTGCCGACCAACTGAAGGGCATCGGTCAGCGCGTCAGCGCGCGCGAAGCTCAGAAGAAGGACGACGACGATCCGGCCAGCTGATCGAACGTGAAGGGAGTAACCAACGGTCTCCCGAGCACTGGTCCATGGCCGCCTGTGCGGCCATGGCGAGAGTGGGGAGCGCGAGGTTTCCCACTCTCTGACCAAAACCGCACCGGGCGTTTTCGCTTTTGCTGCGGGGCGGTTTGCACTGCGATGATGTTCTGCACTGCGATGCTGTTCCGCGCTGCGATGCTGTTCCGCACTGCGATGCCGTTCCGCGCTGCGATGCCGTTCCGCGCTGCGATGCTGTTCCGCACTGCGATGCCGTTCCGAACTGCGATGGGGCTCACTGTCGCTTTGCACAGCGCGGCTTGCGTGACGAGTATCGATCGTGATGACGGTTCACTGCGGCCAGCGATCCCGGCAACTGCCGTGGTGGTCCCGTTCGGGGTGTCGACCGATGCGACCGATCTGCTCATGGCCAACGTCTACGATGCCTTGTTGCGTAGGCTGATTGCTGCCTACAAGGAAAGTGATCTGCTGACCATGCAGCAGGTGCTGATGCAGTGCCGTGGCCCATCGGCGCCAGCTTGGGTGCGCGATCGCATCGATGGGTTCGCCAGGCTTTGCCTTGGGCTCGAAGTGGAATTGCACGCGATGGCGGCCAGCACGCTCGTGCAAAAGACGGTTGACGCCAATGTGACGGACGTGCCGCCCGACACCGTCGCCGAGCCAAAATCTTTGCCCTTGGGATCGGAGATCGGCGACCAGATCGAGTTTGAGCTTGTGGTGCCGCCGTTGCCAGACTCGTCGATGCGCTTTGGTGGCAAGGATGATGAGGATCCAGTGGCCTTCTCGGTCGAGGCCGAAATCATCGACGAGTTCGTCGATGGTTCGCGTCGAAGGGTCGGCGACTCGGCACTCTTGCACCTGCCTGACACGATCACCATCGGTGCAGATGGCAGCGTTGCACCATTGCGCTTAGCTGTGCAGTTTAAGTTTGCCGATATCGGCGCCGTTCGGCGTCGGGTCGAAATGCGCGTCGACATCCTGCCGGGCTTTGTCGGCAGTCGCGCCGATCGTGCGCCGGTAAGGCGCGTCACTCTGGCGACTGCCAGGCTCGTGCAGTGGCAGCGTGGCTACCTGCCGATCCAGCAGCAGCCGCTCGTTTCGTTGCAGGAGGCAATGAAGATTGGTGATGCGAAGCACTTCCCGCACGTGCGGTTGGCTGCGGAATTTGCCCCCGCCGTGGACCGCGCCAAGGTCCTAAACCTGTTGATCGACTGGGTGCGACTTGGCAAGCCCGACCAGGCGCAGGTTGCGATGGCGACGTTGGCCGCGATCGGTGCGGCCAACATCCAGCTGGGGGATCGTGACGGCTGGCTTGCTTGGTGGCAGGGTCGCCGCTAACAAATGACTTTGTGACGTTCCTTCCGGTAGATGAACAACTCGCGGTTTTGCGGCGCGGTGTCGTGGATTTGGTGCACGAGCAAGAGCTTCGTGAACGGCTGCTTGAGAGCCTGAAGACTGGCCGCCCGCTGCGGGTGAAGCTCGGCATTGATCCTAGCTCGCCGGATATCCACCTCGGCCACACGGTGGTGTTGCGCAAACTGCGCGACTTTCAAGGCCTCGGCCACACGGCGATTGTGCTGTGGGGCACGGCGACGGCGATGGTGGGCGATCCCACTGGCCGCAATAAAACGCGGCCGGCACTTTTGCGCGAACAAGTCGAGGCGAACCGGCAGACCTATCGTGCACAGGTTGCGATGGTGCTGGATGTGCAGCAGGCGGAAGAGCGCGAGAACGGCGAGTGGTTTCATAAGGCAACCTTCATGGATTGCGTGGCGCTGGCGGGCCGCTACACCGTGGCGCAGATTCTCGACCGCGATGACTTTCAGAATCGCTACCGCGACAACCAGCCGATCTCGGTGCATGAGTTTCTCTACCCGTTGCTGCAGGGGTGGGACTCGGTTGAACTGAAGGCCGATGTCGAACTCGGTGGCACCGATCAGTTGTTCAATCTGATGGTTGGCCGCGAACTGCAAAAACAATCAGGCATGCGGCCGCAGGTGTGCATGACCATGCCGTTGCTCGAAGGGCTCGACGGCAGCCAGAAAATGTCGAAGTCGCTCGGCAACTACGTTGGTGTTGCGGACGCGCCTGGCGAAAAGTTCCAGAAGCTGCTGCGACTGCCCAACGAGCTGCTCGGGAAGTATTTTAATTTGCTGACCGATGTGCCGGAGGCCGCGGTTGCCGATCTCGTCCTGCGGCCGCTCGATGCGAAGTTTGAACTCGCGCGCCATATCGTCACCGACTACCACGGCGAGGCTGCTGCACAAGCAGCACGCGCAGAGTTTGATCGCATGCATCAAAAGGGTGGCGTGCCCGATGCTGTCGCTGACTTTGTCGCAGACGCGGCGGCGTTGCGCGACGGCAAGCTGTGGCTGCCTTCCGCACTCGCGCTCGCCAAGCTGGTCGTTTCCAACAGCGACGGCAAACGCATGGTGCAAGGTGGCGGTGTTCGAGTTGGCGGCGAGGTTTGCAAGGATGCAAACTTTGCGCTGCCGCCCGGCAAGCACTTGCTGCAGGTCGGTAAAAGCAAAGCCGCATACGTGATCGTGCCCAGCTGAATGAGCCGAGCTGAATGAGCCCAGCTGAATGAGCCCAGCTGAGTGGGCCGAGCTGAATGGGGCCAGCTGAATGGGCCAGCTGAGTGGGCCCAGCTTTGTAGCGTCTTTACTTGCCCTTTGGCAGTTGCGCCTTGGCACCGTGTTGGATCACGCGCCATAGCGGGGTGTAATCAAACTTCGGGCTCTGTTCGAAATCGTGGCACTGCGTGCAGGTGGTCGCTGGCAGGCCATCGCCGACCTTGCCGAGTTTGACAGTGCCGCTGCTTGCAGTGTGCTCACTGCCAGCGCCGTGGCAACGTTCACAGCCAACGTTGATCAGCAGCGGCGTTTTTTCTGCCGTGATGAATCCGCCAGGCTGCCCGTAGCCAGTGGTGTGGCAGCTGACGCAGTCTGGATACTTGGTGACGGGCCAGCCGTATCGCTTTTGGTCCTGCTCGCCGCGGATCAGTGTGTCCCACGCGTGTGCATGCTTGCTGTTTTGCCATGCCTCGTAGTCTTTTTGATGGCAGGCCGCGCAGGCTGCGCTGCCGACGAACGAAGCACCTTGCGGCTTGCTGGTGTCGGCCATTTGTTCGAGCACGTTGTCCTGCGCCACCTGTTCGCGGTGCTGCCGGATTATCAGCCGAGTTGCTGGATCCTGGCCTGCATCGGGCTTGGTCTCGCTGCCCTGCAAAAGCATCGGGTCATATGACGTGACGCGCGAACTATCGGCGGTGCGAGCGATCGTCACGTCGAGCAGGTAGCGACCGCGGATGCCGGGAAATACCAGCGGCACCTTGCCCGCCTGTTCGGCCGTTGACGGCGGTTCGTGGTTGGTGCTGTCGATGCCGATGATCAGGTCGGGTGGCGGCTGCAGACTTGCCGCCAGCTTGCGCGCCGTATCTGGGTCGGCGTGCACCAGCAGAATGCATCGTGTCGCCAAAGTTGCACCAGTCAGTGCGCGCGCCCATGCAGCATTCGGCGTCAGCAACTGCAGTGGTTGCGGGCTAGTTGCGGTGATCGCATTGGGCAGGCTCATCGTGAACGAGGCGATGCGCACTTTGGTGCCGCGGATCTCGCGTTCGAGGAATGGCACCGCAGGCCAGGTGCGCGCATCGCCTTCAAGGTCGCTGGCTACGACCGGCACGCGCATGACTGAGAGGAACTCGTTCCATTCGCCAAACGGCAACAAAAGATCGTGCGGGCCAACGCCAAGCGCGTCGTAGGCCTTCGGCATCGTGAACAGTACCTGTGCCGCAGTCATCGCCTTCTCAAGATCCAGCCGCGTCGAGTTGAGCACCAGATCGCCGCCTTCGATGAACAGATCGTGGACGTGGCTTTGCAGCACCATCTGCATGCGGCGCGCGAGTCCACCGGCTTGGCCCGAGGCGCAGCCGCACGGTTCCAAGCGGCCGTTCAGCGACCCAGAAATCATGAGTCGAATGCGTTCGCCAACGAACGCTGCCGATTGCGCAGGGGCGCTGGCAACTGGGGCTATGGCGGGCATTCCTGCATCGGAATTGTCGCCGCATGCAGCGAGCAGCACGGCGAACGGCACGAGGCCACTGCGGAGCTTCCTGCGGAGGGTGCTGTGGGTATTGTTGTTCATGGCGATTGCTGCGCGAAGGCTACCACTGCGATGGACAGGAACGGCCCCTCGTCTGCGTCCTTACCAAGCACCAGCTCGCCGCGAAACTCACGTGCGGAGAGACCGCCGAGGCACCGCAAGAAAAGCCGCCGAGTTCGTTCCTCGCCGATCACTGGCTCGAATCGCACTTCGAAGAATTTTTGGACGTCCTTGCCCGTGCTGTCGACGAATTTTACCAACTGAAACTCCGGTGGTCGCCTGCGATCGTGATCGGTAATCAGCAAATACTGGGTGGTTGCCTGTGTGGCAGGTTGTTCGTGCTGCGGATCGGCGCGCAGTGTGATCGCTGGCATCGGCAGCACTTCGAAGTCGTCGATCACGGCGCCAACTGCCGCGAGCTTTACCTGGTAGCTGTCGGGTAGGTCGGTGTCGATCGTGACCAGCGTGCGAAACGGTTCGAGCAAGCTGTCTTTTGGCGTGAAGGTTGTTACGAGCTGCGCCCATTCGCCGTCGTTTTTGAGCGTGAACTGGAATCGCGGATCGTCACAGTGCGGGGCGGAAAACGTGGCGCGCTTGCCCGGCAGGTCGCTCTGCAGCAGGGTTGTTTGGGTTGGCTGCGCAGACCTCGGCACGCGGCCAAAATCGAGCACCGCATACGGCTTCACTTTGACCGGCGAGTCGATGGTGTATTGAAACAGCAACGGCCATTGAATGCGGTGGTAGGAATCCCTGGCATCCACTTGCTGCAGAATGACGCTGGCTTTGCTTTTCACTGGTCCGATATCGACTGGCTCTTTTTGCGCGCTGTCGATCAGCATGCGGATCACCAGGACTTCAGCAGGCTTGGCAGCGAACTCGGCGAATGGCTGGCCAGTGATCGCGCGTTCTTGGCCATGTGCGTCGCGCAAAAACATCTGTGACCTTGAGCATGAGCAATCGGCGCTGACGCCGAGCGCCACGAGATCGCCAAAGGCGCGGGTGTCGAGCACGAAGTCGTGTTCTGCAGACTTGCCATGTGCAATCGTGCCGAAGTCATGCGTGAGTGCGGTGGGCGGTTCTTCACGTGCTTGCGCTTTTTTGTTGCCACAGGCTGTGTGGCCAAGCATGGCAAGTGCAAAGGCGGCCGCTCGGGTGGAGCGCCAACGCGGTGCGCGGCGGGCATTCATTCGGCGGGATAGTAGGCCAGAAGTGCGCCGCAACCAAAACTCGCATGCTTGCAGAGGCTGGCCATAAATGGCAGCGGGGCCGCAGTTCACGAGAACTGCGGCCCCGCGACCGGGCTGTAAGAGGAAGACTGCTTTGCATAAAGCAAACAGCTTGCCATCTGCTTCGTCTTTGGTGGCGGCCCATGCCATCGGCGCGATTGGCAAGCACGCACTTCCTGCATCCTGCGTGCGACGGCAAAACCATGGCGGCTGTGCAAGCCAACCATGGCACAACCGCCATGGTTTTATGCCGAGGTCAGTGTTCGAAGCCGTGCCGTTTCAGTTTGCGATGCAGCGTCGTGTAGTCGATCTGCAGCGCGCGCGCCGCGGCGGCCTTGTTGCCATGTGCATCCTGCAATGCGCGGCGCAGGAGTTCGGCTTCGAGCGCGGCGCTCGCCTGCTGGAGCTGCTCTGCGAGTGGTAGATCCGCAGGGCCCGCTGTCGTAGCAGGGTTTTTTGGCGCGCTTGGATCGGCGCTCAAAGACAGGTGCTCGGCGCCGAGTTCGTGCTCCGTGCACAACAGCACACCGCGCCGGATCACGTTGCGGAGTTCACGTAGATTGCCTTGCCATTGGTGCTGCTGAAGAGCCATTGCAGCGTTGGCGGCGATCGTGCGCACTTGGCGGCCCAACTCGGCGTTTGCTTCGATGAGGAAGCGATGCGCGAATGGCAGGATGTCTGTTGGCCGTTCCGACAGCGGCGGGAGCCGCAAGGTGAACTCAGCGATCCGGTGATAGAGGTCCATGCGGAAACGCCCGGTCCGCATTTCGTCTTCGAGCGATGCGTTGGTGGCACACAACAACCGCGCTGAGAACGGCACTGGCGCGCTGCCGCCGACCGGCACCACGGCACGTTCTTGCAGCGCCCGCAGTAGTTTTTGTTGCAGTGCAAGAGGCAGGTTGCCGAGTTCATCAAGGAACAACGTGCCGCCATTCGCTGCTTGGAACAGGCCAGGGCAGTCGCGGTCCGCGCCGGTGAACGCGCCCCGGCGATGGCCGAACAACTGGCTCTCGATCAGCGGTTCTGGCAGTGCGCCGCAGTCAAGTGCGATGAACGGGCCAGCGGGCCCCCTTGCGCGGCGGTGGATCTCGCGCGCGACGATTTCTTTGCCGGTGCCCGACTCGCCAACGATCAGCACGGATAAGGATGGCTGGCCCGCAACCAACTCGATGGTGCGTTCTAGCTCGCGCGCTTGCTCGCTGTCGCCAAAGTTGATCTTGCTTGGTTGTGCGCTACGCAGCAATTTCACTTCGCGGCGCAACGCATGCTGTTCCACCGCACGCTGCACGCTGAGCAACAATCGCTCTGGATCGAATGGCTTGGCCTGGTAGTCGAAGGCCCCCTCCTTCATTGCGCCGACGGCGGTTGCTAAGTCTGCCACGGCCGACAGCAGGATCACTGGCAGTTCTGGCGATGCCTTGTGCAGGCCACGCAGTAGCTCAAGGCCGGTGATGTGTGGCATCCGCACATCGCTCAATACCACGTCGGGGTGGATCTGCGCAGCAGCGCGCAGCCCCTTTGCGCCGTCTGCTGCCTCGTGCACCACGAACCCCGCGTCTTCAAATAATAAGCGCAGCACCCAGCGAAGATCCTGTTCGTCTTCGACCAGCAATATGGATGGTGCGGTCATCGAGTTGCCGTCGTGAGTGGCGGCGCTGGTTTGTGGTTTTTGTTGCTGGTCGCGCCGTTTGCTGGCAGCAACAGGATGGCGCGCGCGCCGCCGCGAGTGCGAGGATACAGGCCGAGTTTTCCGTTCATCTGACTTAGGATTCGTTTGCTACTGAGCAGGCCAAGGCCGGTGCCGTTCCGTCGCGTAGTGAAGAACGGTGTGAACAGATGGCGACGCACTTCGGTTGGCAGGCCGCTGCCGCGGTCTTCGATGGCGATGGCAACCGCTGGTTTGCCTTGCCAGGTAAGGGGGCGGACGCGGATGTCGATGGTGCCGTTGTCTGGTGATGCTTGTGCTGCGTTCAGCACGAGGTTGAGCAGCACCTGCACCAGCAGATCGCGGTCGGCGAAGGCAGTTTCGCTGCCGAGTTCATCGACAAAATGCAGATGGCGCCTGCGTCCTTCGATTCTTACCAGCGCGAGCACCTCACGCACAGGTTCGCAAAGTGGGATGCATCGCAATTGCATTTCGTGTGGCCGTCCGAGATCGATCAACGCCTGGATCGCGTGGTCTGCTTTGTCAACGCCGCGGCTGATGACCTCGGCATGTTCACTCACGGATTCTTTACTGCGTGTTTTGCGCAGCAGGGATTGGGCCGCGCCCTTCACGATTGCGAGTGGATTGCGCAGGTCGTGTGCCACGCTTGCCGCGAGTTCACCGACGATTGTGAGGCGGTGCTGGTCGATGAGCTTTTGCTCCATCGAGGACCGGGCGCGCTCGGCTACATGCAGTTCGTTCTTGGCCTGCACAAACGAGGCGGCGAGCTTGCGATGTTGTTCAAGCAACATCGGCACCCATAAAAATAGGCCATAGGCCACTAGTACCGTGCCGAGCAAAAAGATGGCGCCGCGATCCAGCACCAGTCGCATGTGCGCCATCCATGGCACGTGGTCCGCATCCGCGATCAGCATCACGGCGCTGGCCGCAGCACCCAGCATCAACACTGCAAAGCCGGCTTGCACGAGCCGCATTGGACGCGTGCGCAGCTCTGGGTAGCGGCGACTGTTGCTGCCGAAGAATGAATACAGCAATGCGTAGAACAGCGGCCGCAGCAGCGCTTCCTGTTCCGTCCATCCGGTCATTGCCGCCAGCGTGATCGTTAGCACGGTAAGCAGTGCGCAGTGCCAGATTGCGCCGGGGACGGCGCGCAAGGAGTTTGCTGATGCAGGCGCAGCGGGCATGCGCTTGCTATCGACTTGTCGACCAGCGCAGACTGAGCATAGGCGAGGGCAATTTTTGCGCAGCCGAAGATGGCGCTCAGCATGGCGCCGCAGCTTTTTGCCGGGAGCTAGCGTGAACTGCCCTTACCCGCCTGCTCGGCGATTGGCTTTTGCGCGTGCTCTGGGCGATCTATCCGACTACCCCGAAAAAGCCAAAGCAGCCCGCTTGCTATCGACTGGAAGGCCAGGCGCCGGTGGAGCGCAGGACCGCTGGCGTTGGCGCGTTGGCGCGTTGGCGAAGGCGGCTCAGTCGTTGGTGGCGTTCCCTGCGATCCGCCGTGATTGGGGACCGGCTGCGAGCATGTCCTGCACGATATCGGCCACTGCGGCGACCACTGCCGGACCGGGGCATTCCGTATTGATGAAATCCTTGTGGCAGTAGATCTGCTCCGTCGAAATGTTGTAGCTAGCAGTGATCGTGGCGAGCAATTGGCGCAAGGCTTGCACCTGCACTTCGCTTGGTGCCTGGCCTTTATGGCCCGGCTTGCTTTGCACAAAGTTGCCGAGTAGGCAGATGCCGATGTTGCCGCGATTGTTGGAGCCGTGCGCGTGCGCACCCTGCCACTTCAGGTTGCGGCCTTCCCAGACACGGCCCGCAGGATCGATCACAAAGTGGTAGCCGATGTCGCCGTATTTCTCAGCGTCCATGTGGGCGCGCTGGATGGAGAGGATCTGGGCGGCGCAGACTTCCTTCGATCCGTCCCGCAGGTAGACCGCCGAGTGGTGCACCGTCAGTCGGTAAATCTTTTCCATCGGGTCGAGCCGTCCAGCAATGGGCGAGACCGGATTCCAGCTTGCGCGTGGCAGAGTTGCGATTGGTAAAGTGTTCGTGCTAGTGCTCCGCACGCTAGCTTCCAGGGCCCGCGGTCCTGATCTCACACCATCGTCATCGAGTCGCGCGAGTAAGCGCGTGTCGACGGCTAGTTCGCGGGCGCGCGCGCGGTCAAACTGCGCGCGTTCGGGTTGGCCCAACCGCTCAAACGCAACGGCGCGCAGGTAGCGCGCAAAGGACTCCGCCGCTGGCGAAGGAGTGGCGCGACTAAACAGCACCGTCGCACAGGCATCAATCGCAGCTTGTGGTTGCTGCTGCGTTAGCAGGATGAAAGCGCAGCGCAATGCTGCTGCTGGCTCCGGACTGCGGCGCAGTTCTGCGAGTTCGGCCTCCGAGTCGCCGCGCACTGCGCCGAGCACGTAGCCCGAGGTAAGCACCGGCAACATGGCCGATGACTGTGTCGACTTGGCGCGGCCCCGCGGCACCGTGCAAGCGGACAACGTGATCAACAAAACGATCGCGGCCTTCGCCAGCGAATTGCGAATCTGTACCTGTTTCAAATCAAACCACCCTTGAGCTGTGTCCGAGGAGCCTGACCGAAACCTCTTTGCAGCAAGCCTGTCTACAGACCTTAGCAATCTCGGTTTGGCATTGCCATGCCCCGTTGCCATCGGTTTCTGGCACTGCAAAAGCCACGTTTATTGCCGCTAGTCCTTGAACGGGGTTCTGGGTTTAGCAATCCACGAGAAGAGGTCGATAACCACGGCGGGTTCCATAAACCACAGAAGGGCCTACCCAATGCGTTCGCAGGTCGTGTTGAAGCTTCTTGGCCCTCTGGACCAACTACATTTGGTCTGGCAGGTAGGCGAAACCATGCTTGCTAGCGTCGCATTTGCCGACGACCCCGAGGGCACCCGCTACCACGTTTTGCTCGCCTTGCAGGAGATGGTGACGAATGTCCTGCGGCATGCCTATGACCAAGATGAGACCCGGCCGATCGAGCTCTGCTTTGAGACCTCGGCCGATGATTTTGCGGTCACGCTGCGCGATCAGGGGCCTGCTTTTGACCCGCTTGCGCATGACAGTTCGGCCATCGTTTCGGGCAGTCAGATGCCAAAAGAATCGGGTGGTTTTGGTATCCCGATCCTGCGCAAATGCATGGACGAGGTGAGCTACGAGCGGCGCGATGGCTGGAACCAGCTGCGGATGCGAAAGCACGCTCGCACACCCGTGTTGGTGCGCTGACGTGAACAGTGTTTATGCAACGTTGACAGCGGATCTGCTCGCTGGCCTTTGCAAGGCTGTGCAAGGCACCGGCGCGTGCACCGCTAGTGCGGAGGGCGTGATCGAGGCGGAGTTTGGCGAGCTCGCTGGCCTGCGTGGACTTGCCGTTGGAGACCTGCGTGAACTCGAGATCGCGCGTCGGTGCGGCTTTGCGCTGCCGCTGCCACGCGGGGGCGTGGTCGCCGCCAGTATTCCGGTTGCACTTGCGCCGCAGTTGCTGACTTTCATTGAAAGCCTTTTGCGGGCAATGGCGCAACGCGAGCAGCTTGAATGCGACATGGACAGCATGAATCACAGCTCGCTGCAGTTACTCGAACAGGTTTCCCAGCTCGGGGACACACTGCCGCGACTTTCGGCATGCGAAACGATCGCTGAGGTTGCCGCTGGCGTGCTTGAAGCGTGCGTCGTTGCCGCTTCGGTGGAGCGTGGGGTCTACTTGCACTTGCACCCGCAGAGTGGTGCTTGTGAGGCGATGGTCTACGTCGAAAACACCGGTCACGGTCGTGCCGTGCAGCGCACTTGGCCGATAAATCCGTTTGTCGATGCAGAACTCGGCATCGTTGCCTTGGCCCTCTCGAGCACGGATCGCTCGGTTGTGCGCAGCACTAAGCAAGGTGTTGCCTTGGGCTCTCCCGAGTCGCTCGCCCAAAATGAAGTGCTTGGCGTGCAGGTCGGCTACGACGCCGGTGGCCGCCGCATCTGCACGGGCGCTGTGCTGCTGTTTGACAAGATGCGCACGAGTTACGACCTCGACGAGCACCTTGAGCACCTAGGTTCGGAGGAAGGTTCTGTTGCTGCCTCGTTTGCTTCGATGCTCGGTGCCGTGCTCGGCGCGCGCCAGACCGCGGAACTTGGCAAGGAGATGCGAATGGCGCAGACGATCCAGGGGCAGATTCTCCCAGCCCGTCCCGCCATCGTGCCTGGCTTTGAGCTCGCCGGTGCCTGCCGCACATCCGGCGCGGTGGGTGGCGATTATTTTGATTACGTGCCGATGGCGGACGGGCGCATGTTTGCCGTTGTGGCCGACGTTTCGGGGCACAACCTTGCCAGCGGCATGGTGATGGTCGCGGCGCGCGCGGCATTGCGCACGCTGGCCTCGGTTGCCAATAACGGCGCACAAGTTTTTGATCAGCTGGCGGCGGGTATGCACGATGACCTGATGCGCACTGAGCGCTTCATCACGGCGGCCGGCATCGTGCTGAGACCGTCGTCGCACAGCGTGGAAGTGGTCAACGCTGGCCACAATGAAGTGCTGCATTTTCGCGCCCGCGGCAAAACGGTGAGCGCGCTTTCCGGGTCTGGTCCGATCCTCGGATTTTTGCCGCGACCAGAATACACAGCGCTGCATGTGCAGCTCGAGCCGGGCGACTGCCTCTTGCTCTACACCGACGGCGTCACGGAGGCGGCAGACGCGAGCGGCGAGATGTTTGGCGAAGCGCGGCTTGCTGGGATCGTCGAGCAGACCGCCAAGTTTGGCGCAGCTGCGGTGGTGGATGCTGTGCTCGCTGCCGTTCGCAACTACGAAGGGCAGCAAGGGCACGGTGACGACGTCACTGTCCTAGCGATTCGTTCGGTACCATTTCAGGCAGGCTCGCAATGAACCCAAAAACCGTATTGGTGGTCGATGACGAGCCATTCATCTGCCGTTCGCTGACGTTTGTCCTGCGCAAAGCCAACTATCACGTGCTTGAGGCGCGGAACGGCGAAGAGGCACTGTTGGCGATCAAGCAGCACAAGCCCGACCTCGTGTTCATGGACGTGATGATGCCAAAAATCAACGGCTTCCAAGTCTGCACCCAGGTAAAGCAGGATCCGGAGCTATTGCAGACGCTCATCGTGCTGCTGACCGCGAAGGGGCAGGCGAGCGACCGGGATCTCGGTCTGCAGGCGGGTGCCGATGAATATTTGACCAAGCCTTTCAGCCCGACGCGCATCCTTGCACTCGCCCGCGAGTTGCTCGGCGCCTGAGCGCGGTGCCGTGCGCCACAACCTAGCTGCACGGAAAGCCATCCCGCTAGGTTGCGCGTGGCACTAGCATTTGTTCCCTAGTGCGCTTCCTAGCCGCGATTCCTTTCTGGGTTGTCCTGCTCGTGCTGCTTGGCGGCGCGATCGCGGTATCCACGTTTGAGGTCGGCTTCCTAAGCGACGACTTCCTGATGGTGCGATACTGGGACCGACAATCGTCAGCGGTGCACTGGGATCGCGTTGCACTCGATTGCCAGGGGCCGTGGTTTCACGTGCGGGACCTCTATCGCCCCGTTGTTTCACTGTCGTGCGTGCTGCAATTGCTCCTGCATGGCTTTGATGCGCGCTGGTTTCACCTCGCCAATGCGGCGATGGTGACGACCGCTGCATTGGCGATCGGCGCATTGGTGCGAATGCGCTTTCCGCAAGGTAATGGACTGCTCGCATTTGCCGCTGGCGCAGTGTTGCTCGTGCACCCGTCGGTGGTGGAACCAAGCCATTGGATCATGGCGCGCACGACCGCGCTCGAAGTGATGTTCAGCGCGTTGACGCTGTTGTTTTACGGCGCGTTCTTACATGGCAAATTGCGTTCGCGTTGGCCGGCTTTTGTGGCGATGGTATTGGCGCTTGGCAGTAAAGAAGGCGCGCTGCTATTGCCCGTGTCGTTGGTCGCCGTCGATGTGCTGCACTCGCGGGGCACGTTGATGGCGCGTGTGCAGGGCCTGCGGCCATTCTTTGTGCTGCTGTTCGCCGCTTTGTTATTCCGCAAGCTAGCACTCGGGGTGTTTACCACCGGCAAGGAAGCGCTCGCGCCTTCGGCAGTGATCAGCGGCATCGGCCGCCACGTCACGTGGTTGCTCGGTCCGGACGGCGCATCGTGGTGGGTGGCTTTATCGCTGGCAATTGTGCTGTTGGTGCCATGGGCGTGGCAGCGGCCTAAGCTGTTCGTGGCGTTTTGCGCTTGGGGTGGCTGTTTATTATTGCCAGCCAGTCACGTGCCGTCCGTCCTCGGGACTTACGATGGCCGACTGATTTACTCGCTGATGCCGATGCTCGGGATCCTGCTCGCCGAGGCAACCTCTGTATCCCGCGTCCCCCGTCTCGGCGCATTGGCCCTTGGCTTATTGTTGAGCCTGTTCGCTGCGATTACGTATTCACTTGCGGCCGATTACCGAACTGGTGGTGCGGCGGTGACTGCGGCGCAACAAAAACTTGGCGCGGCGGCACTAGGCTGCGCCATAGGCAGCCCCATAGCGCCTATAATGGTGAGCTTGCCAAATCTGCGCCTGCAATTGCTGCAGACAAAGTTGTGGGGGCTAATGGGGCAGCGCCCGTTTGCCGAGAAAGATCTCGCTATTACATCGCTCGAATCGGTATTGCCGCGCGGCAATGTAATCGGCACAGATGCGGTCGACGCCACGCCAGCGCACGCGGTGCTCGAAGCTGGCGGCATGCTCGCCAGCTTTGATGGCACAAAGTGGGACACGATAAAGCGGCCTTTGGTCAGCGAGTTCGAGTTTGCTCCAGTGGCGGATAAGCCCTCAGTATTTCGTGCCCCAACGTCATTTCTGCCGTTAGCCGCAACGGTGCTTATGGTGACGCTGCCCGAACCGGCCTTGTGGTGCGAACTGAGCCTCGCCGATGATTTGCCGGGCGCGGTAGCTTTTGCGACGCGGCGCGCTGAAAATGGCAGCCCGCTGCGCACCTTTTGGTTTGACTTGTCGGTGCCGCTCGCACCATTGGTTTTGCGAGGAATCGAAAAGCCCTGGCCGGATTTTGTGTTGGCGACTCCGGATGGAATGGTGTCTGCAAAGGCGATCGTTCGCGCGCAGGCCGACGCGGAGACGCTGTTGCTGCCGCGCTTAGCAGGTGCAGCAATTGAGTTTCGCGAACTGGCGCAGCGCCTGCCAATCCCCATAGTGAAGGCCAAGGCAACGCTCTACTTCCTGCTGCCGACCACGGTGGTTTCAATGCCGTATCAGCAGGGTGCAGCGCTTACTTGGCCGCCTGCTGTCATGCGTGAGTTCGAGTTTGCGCGCGAGTTACTCGGTAGTTTCGTGGTGCATTTTTGCTGGCGGACCGATGCTGGCGCAATGCCGCCGCAGCGCTCAAAGCTCGATTGGTTCGTGCTTTACTGATTGGTCGGTTGCGGACGATTCGCCGGGCGGCGTCCGGCGACCTTTAGTAGCAATGCTTAGCTACGCAAGTGCCGATCGCCGCAGCAGCTAAAATGTGCCATACTGGCAGGGTTGGCAGGGATATTTGCTGCCAGATTGTCGGCAATAGTCAAAGTTCAAACATCGCAAAACTCTATCTTACAGAGTTTTACGTCCATTCAATCTTGGGCACGCCGTTTGACTAGCAAAGCTCGTCCCCAACGGGATGCGCCGCCAGTGCATTTGGGCGCAAAGGAACCCAATCTCATGTCGAAGATCGTCGGTATCGACCTCGGTACTACCAATTCAGTCGTGTCGGTGATGGAGGGCGGTGAGCCCAAGGTCATCGCCAACATGGAGGGCGGTCGCACGACCCCGTCCGTGGTCGCTTTCACCCAGAGCGGCGAGCGGCTCGTCGGCGCCCCGGCTAAGCGCCAGGCAATCACGAACCCCACCAACACGATCTACTCGATCAAGCGGTTTATGGGTCGTCGTCATATGGAGGTCAGTGCCGAAGAGACCATGGTGCCTTACAAGGTCGTCGGCGGTGCCGAGGAGCTGGTGAAGGTCGAGGTCAACGGCCAAAACTTCACGCCGCCGCAGATTTCCGCAGACATCCTGCGTTCGCTGAAGGACGCGGCCGAGGCCTATCTCGGTGAGAAGGTTGATCGCGCGGTCATCACCGTGCCGGCTTACTTCAACCAGAGTCAGCGCGAAGCAACTAAGGACGCGGGTCAAATCGCCGGCCTCAAGGTCGAGCGCATCATCAACGAGCCCACCGCGGCGGCGCTAGCCTTCGGTCTCGATAAGAAGACTAAGGGCAAAAACATGAAGATCGCGGTCTTCGACCTTGGCGGCGGCACCTTTGATATCTCGGTGCTCGACGTTGGCGAAGGCGTGTTTGAGGTGAAGGCCACCAACGGCGACGGGCACCTCGGCGGTGATGACTTTGACGGTCGCATCATTCAGTGGCTATGTGACAGCTTCAAAAAGCAAAATGGCATCGATCTCCGCAAGGATCAGATGGCGTTACAGCGTCTGAAGGAGTCGGCCGAAAAGGCCAAGATCGAGCTCAGCTCGGCTCAACAGACCGCGATCAATCTGCCGTTCATCACGATGGACGCGACCGGCCCAAAGCACCTAAGCGAAAACCTGACGCGGGCGAAGTTTGAGCAGTTGTGTGAGGACCTGTTTGACCGTTGTCGCGGCCCGGTGTTGCGTTGCCTCGAAGACTCCAAGCTCAAGGCCGCGGAGATCGATGAGTGCATCCTCGTCGGCGGCAGCACCCGCATCCCGCGCGTGCAGGCGCTGGTGAAGGAAGTTTTTGGTAAGGAGCCAAACCGTTCGGTTAATCCCGACGAGGTTGTAAGCCTGGGAGCTGCGATCCAGGGCGGCGTGCTCGGCGGCGAGGTCAGCGACGTGCTGCTGCTCGACGTTACGCCGCTGTCGCTCGGCATTGAGACGATGGGTGGCGTAATGACGCGCCTGATCGACCGCAATACCACCATTCCGACCAGCCGCTCTAACGTGTTTTCGACAGCGGCCGACAATCAGCCTGGTGTGGATATCCACGTGCTGCAAGGCGAGCGCGAGTTTGCGCGCGACAATCGCACGTTGGGCCGCTTCAAGCTTGATGGTATCCCGGCAGCGCCTCGTGGCGCGCCGCAGATTGAGGTAACCTTTGATATCGATGCCAATGGCATTCTTTCCGTTGCTGCCAAGGATAAGGGCACTGGCAAGGAGCAGAAGGTCAAAATCGAGGCCGGTTCTGGTCTAACGAAGGAAGAAGTCGAGCGCATGACGCGCGACGCCGAGCGCTTTGCTGCCGAGGATAAGAAGCGCCGCGAGGTGGTCGATCTGAAGAACCAGGCCGACTCGCTGGCCTATCAGGCCGAGAAGCAGATCAAGGAGATCGGCGATAAGCTCGATGCTGGCCAAAAGACCCAAATGGAGGCCAAGATCACCGCGCTGAAGAAGACCGCCGAAGGTGAGGACGCAGGCCAATTGAAAACTGCGATCGCCGAGTTTGAGCAGGCGCTGCAGCAGCTTGGTGGCGGCCAGCCGCAAGGTGGCCCGCAACCCGGTGCTACCGCCGGCGCAGCTGCTGGCAAGGGCGACGAGGACATCAAGGATGCCGACTTCGAAGTGAAGTAGTCGGTAGTCCCGCTGTTGTGCGATGGCGTTAGGATGCCTTGCGACTTACAGCGGGCATGTTAGTGGCAAAATGTCTGCGAGCGGTCCCGATGCGGGCAACCGCTGCGCAGCAGCTGTTTTACTTAGTGTCTGGCAGTTGCCTTTCGCTTTGATTTTGTGATTGCGTGCGCATACCTGATGCGGAAGCAGGTGACGGGCGGCAGGAGAATGGGCTGACTCGATCCGCTAGCGGGGGCCACATGGCGAGATTTGGTTTGGCGCTTAGCTTTAGCCGGTTTTCAGGCAAGTACACTGGCACGGTAAGATGGTAAGGGGCAGTTTTTCTGGTTGTCGCGACGGTTGCCGTTTGCCGACATTTCGTGTGCGCTAGGCTTTTGGGGCGGGTAGGCTCTGCCAAGTCAAAAGTGCGAATACAAAAACAGCTTTCGAGTCAAATATGACCAGCAACCGTTCCAGCTTTTGCCGTAGCAACCTGAATTTGGTAGCTCTGACAGTTGCCTTCTTCATGCTCGGCGCCTGCGCCTCAAACGTGCAAAAGCGCGTTGGTTTTATTCCTGAATCTATCAAGCTGAAAGAGGTGGATAAGGAGACGAGCAGCTTCCGTTCGTCAAGCCTTGTTGCTGCCAGCTTCACGGAGATCATGGTAGAGTCCACGACGACGCCTGCGTATGGCGCTTATGGCGATCTAAGCGAGGAGCAGCTCGGCGAACTTCGCATAAAGGTAACTAATAAGCTCAAAGAGAGCTTTGCCACTATGCCAGGCGTTGGCAATAGGGCTGCCCCGCGCAGGCTTGTCATTCACGCAGCGATTACCGCGATCAAGCCGAATAAGCCGGTGCTCAATGTTGCGCCGCAGACCCAGATGCTAAAGCGCGGCTATGGATTTGCGTCGTGCGAGATCTATGCGACCGAGGGCGAATCCGGCCCGATTGTGGCCGCATTCATGCAGACAGTCGACACCCAGCGGTTTGGCCTCTCGAAGCTAACACCGACCGGCACCGCCGCCCTCGCCGCCGACGAATGGGCCAAGGAGTTTCGTAAACTGTTCGGCAATTGATCCCAAATGAGCGGAATCAAGCCAGCGAGGATCACTGCCGAGAAGCCGGCGGTCTCGTTAGCTAGCGAAGCGCGGCGGCTGGTTGCCAAATCTTAGGTTGGGGTCGCTTTCGCGGACGTAGTGAAGCTTAATTCGGCGGGCCGCAGCCTGCTGCTGCTGCTGCTGCGGGAAAGGCGATGGATTATCGGGCCGTGCGCGCGTCCGATGCGCAGAGTCCGATGTTATTGCCCAACTTCACTCAAGTATTTCTCGACCTGCTGCCCGGCGATGTGCGCACGGACACGGCACCAAGGCAGGTGCACAATGCGCTGTGGTCGCGCGTCATGCCCACGCCGGTCGCGGCCCCGCGGCTGCTCGCATACTCGGCAGGGCTCGCGCGCGAACTCGGCCTCGACGAGGCCCTGCTGCGTAATCAAGCGACGGTCGAAGTGCTCGCCGGCAACGCGTTGTGGCCCGGCATGGCCCCTTACGCCGCGTCCTACGGTGGTCACCAGTTTGGCCAGTGGGCGGGCCAACTCGGCGATGGTCGGGCCATCGTGCTTGGCGAACTGCAGCGTGACGGAGCGCCGCGGTTGGAACTGCAACTCAAAGGAGCCGGACCTACCGCCTATTCACGTCGTGGCGATGGCCGCGCCGTGCTGCGTTCGTCGCTGCGTGAGTTTCTGTGCAGTGAGGCGATGTTCCACCTCGGCGTGCCGACGACGCGCGCATTGTCGCTGGTCGCTACCGGCGACCTTGTCGTGCGCGACATGTTCTATGATGGCAATGCGATTGCCGAGCCGGGCGCGATCGTCTGCCGCGTGGCGCCGTCGTTCCTTCGCTTCGGCAGTTTTGAACTGCCGTCCTCGCGCGGCGACATTGCGCTGTTGCGCCGGCTCGCCGTGTTCACGCTGCGGCAGTTTTTTCCGCACCTTCTTCCGGCGCAAGGGGAGCCATCGAAGGCCGCGTTCGGCGCGTGGTTTCACGAGGTAGCAAAGTGCACTGCAGGCCTTATCGCGCATTGGCAGGCAATCGGTTTCGTGCATGGCGTGATGAACACGGACAACATGTCGATTCTCGGTCTGACGATCGACTACGGCCCCTACGGCTGGATCGACAACTTCGATCTCGGCTGGACGCCAAACACCACCGACGCACAAAATCGGCGTTACGCCTTTGGCAATCAGCCTGGCATTGGCCTTTGGAATATCGAGCGGCTCGGCACCGCTCTATTGCCGCTGTTCGATAACGACGAACAGGTAGTACGCTCGGCGCGCGAAATCTATCAGCAGACCTACGGTATCGAAGCGAGCCGCCGCTTTGGGATGAAGCTCGGGCTCTTATTCCGCGCCGACCTCGACGACGGCGCACTGTTACAAGACTTGTTCGATTGGCTCGCCGCTGCCGAAACCGACATGACATTGTTTTTTCGCGCGCTGTCGAGCGTGGTGATACTGCCGAGCGTCCCGCAAGAACTGCCACCATTGGTGCACGCGGCAAGTTACGCGCCGCTGCCGGCCAATCGTGTTGCAAGCGGACTCGCCTGGCTGCAGCGCTGGTGGCGGCGCACGCGGCAAGAGGCGGCGTCAGCCGTGGAGTTGGCGGGCAACATGGATGCTGTAAACCCGTGGTTTGTGCTGCGCAACTGGGTCGCAGGAGAGGCGATCGAAGCCGCGCACCAAGGCGATCTAAGCAAAGTGCAGGCGTTGCTCGACATGCTTTTGCAGCCGTTCACCGAGCAACCCCAGCACGCGGCATGGGCTAAGAAACGGCCAGAATGGGCGCGCTCGAAGCCCGGCTGTTCTTCGCTGTCATGCAGTTCGTGAGGCAAGTTGCGCGGGCCCTTTGCAAGGTTTCAAACGTCGCGCCCAGCACCGCCGTCAAAGCGCCGCCTTACACGATCCCTCAGCCACGGAACTTCACCAATTTGCTGGCGGCGATTTTTGTCTGATGTAGCCATGCCGGTGTAAGGGGCCCGGCGCTTTTTTTGTGCGGTCGTGTTAGGGACAGGGTTTCTGATCGCGCATGCCTCGTTGGTTTTTGCGGGACGAGGCCTTTTTTGGGGTAGTCGTTGCTTTCATCCCACTTTGCCGATGGCTGTGCGGATCCCGTCATTTATGTCGCTTGGCTTCGCCATGTTTTGGCGCGCAACTCGCGAGGATGTGGAAACTGATTTTCATGCCCGCGCTCGCATGGTGGACGTTGCCGCCTTTCAAAGGGCGTTCCCTAATAGGATCGGGGACGAGTGGGAGGATGGAATCGATGATGACTGGCGCAATTTTAAAAACGCGGAATGGCGGGTATTCGACGATGCCGAGGAATCCCTGCGGGAAGAGTTCGATTGGTCGTAACCAATAGAAATATAGGTTGTTATAAAATCATCGCCGGCCTGCAGTTGCGTGCAGTTGCCTGCAGTGGCTCTTCGACAGCCCTTATTCGCGTGCGATCCAAGGTGGTTGTGATCCAAACCTTCGCCAAGCACTTTTTGTTGGGCATGATCCGCACATGACTTCACGGCGTGCAGGTGTGTTTGTGGTCGTCATTTTTGCTGCGTGGCTCGGCGCTCAAGCTGAGGTGCAGATCTATGCCGGTAAAACCATGGGGTCTACGTTTGCCGTGAAGTGGCACGGCGGTCCAGACGCAGGCGCGATTCGGGCGATCGTCGATGATGAATTGGCCGTCGCCGACAGCACTTTCTCGCAGTGGCGGGACGACAGCGAGATTCAGCGCTTCAATCGGCATTATAGCACTGCGCCATTTGCAGCCAGCGAGCGGTTGCGTGCGGCGGTGGCGATTGCGTTGCAGGTTGCGGTGGCGACGGACGGCGCGTTTGACCCGACGGTGAAGCCGATTGTGGACCTGTTTCGCGCGCAGCAGGCTGACCACTCCGCGCGTGCCGCGAAACCGAGCGAGGCCGCGCTGGCAGCTGCGCGCGAGCAGGTTGGCTACGCAAAGCTAAAGGTGATCGGCGAAACGCTGAAGAAGGACGCACCTAGCTTGATGATCGATCTCGATGGCCTGGTTGCAGGATTTGTCGCGGACCGGCTCGGCAGTCGTTTGTCGCAGGTCTTTGTGAAGGGTTACCTGCTCGAAATCACTGGCGAAGTGCTCGCCCACGGGCAAAAGCCGGATGGTGCGCCGTGGCTTGGCGGCATCGTCGATCCGCTGCGAAGCGAGCCCTTGCATGAGCGCGCGCTGGTAACTGTGCCGTTGCGCGAGCGCGCACTGTGCACGAGCGGCGTGTATCGCAATTTCATCGAGCAGAACGGTGTCATCACGTCGCACATCTTTGATCCGCGCACTGGTAAGAACGCAACGCACGGCGTGGTCAGTGTCTCGGTGCTAGCCAATTCTTGTGCGCTCGCCGATGCGTTTGGCACGGCGCTTTTGGTGCTCGGGCCGGATGCGGCTTGGTTGGCGATCGCGCGCTGCGCGGAGCCCTCAATGGGCGCTTTTTTTATCCTCGCTGACGCTGGCGAAGTGTTGTTGTTGCGCACCGTTCTGTGGCCCGAGGTGTTTTCACTCGATGGCCAGCCACGTGCCCTGCCGGTGCTTTCGGACGCAGTGCGCAGTGCGCGCGAACGCGAACTCGCGGTTGCGATCGCTGCTGTGGCCACCGCGCCAGACTCGATTGAGGCAATCGTCTGGCACGCGCGAAGGCTCGGTTACCTCGGTCGTTTTCGCGAGTCGGTCGAAGTTCTCACTGCGGGTTTGAAACGTCATCCCGATGAGCCGCACCTGCTGCGACATCGTGGCCATCGTTATCTCACGCTGCGTCAGTTTGCCGCGGCGGAGAACGACCTTGCCCTTGCCGCCTTCTTGATTGCGGGTAAGCCCGATGAGGTCGAGCCTGATGGCCAGCCGTCGAAGGACCGGCCGCCGCACTCGACGTTGCACTACAACATCTACTACCACCTAGGCCTCGCGCGCTTCTTGCTCGCGGACTTTGCGGGCGCGGCGGTGGCGATGGTCGAGTGCCTGCGCGGCGCAAAGAACGACGAGTGCCGCGTCGCCGCCAGTCACTGGCTTTATTGTGCGCAGATGCGTCAGGGCAAACGGGACGCAGCCGCTGCTACAGTTGCCTTGATCACGCGCGACATGCAGGTTGTCGAGAATCTTGGCTACTATCAACTGTGCCAGCTCTATCGCGGCGACCTGCGCGTCGCGGACCTTCTGCGACCCGAAGGGAGCAAGGGTGCCACGGTGGCTTTTGGTCTAGCGCATTACGCGCTTTTGAACGGCGATCCCACTGCGGCGCGCGATCTGTTCGCTAAGCTGACAGCCTCGACCGAGGGGAACGCCTTTGGGGTCCTCGCGGCCGAGGCAGAGCTTTTTCGGCCTCAATAAAGCGCCGTGCCGGGTAGCCACCACAGCTACCCGGCCGACCGAGTCACCAGCATCACTCCTTGTGAAGCCCAGGCTGTGAGGCCTGTGCAACCGAGGGTTCGCCACTCGGATAACCGAGCGGGTGACGAATCTCGCATTCGACTTTGGCATCGTCTGCAGCAGGAGAAAAAAGCTCCCGCAGGCACCACACCTACGGGAGCGCTGTCCCTGCCACTGGGTTTGTGACCCAATGTGATTTCCACCACAAGCTAGACAAAGCAGATCTCGTGCCAGCCGCGCCTAATTCCCATCGAATTATCTAAGTCGATATTTCTAAAATTTTTACGTCCACACTCGGATTCAGCGTGGCGTTTGTGTGGCAGCACTTCTAGGCCGTTCGTCGGCGGGCCGTTAACCGTCCGTCGGCTTGCCGTCGCTGTTCGTCGGACGGGCGGCGGCAAGGCGCTGTTTGCTGCGCGACCAAGCGGCGTCGAGTTCGGCGAGCGTGCGCGAGGTGAGGTCGTGCCCGAGTTCGGCTGCTACCTGCTCGAAGCGCGCGACGAAGCGATCGATTGTGCCGCGCAGTGCCATTTCTGGTTCGGCCTTAAGGTGTCGCGCCAGATTGCAGACTGAGAACAAGACGTCGCCGAGTTCACTCGCAATCGCCGATTGGTCGCCGCTCGCAATCGCCGCATCGAGTTCGCCGAGTTCTTCATCGATCTTCTGGCGTGGGCCGCGTTGGTCGGGCCAATCAAAGCCAACGCGCGCGGCTTTTTCGCCGATGCGATACGCCATGAGCAGCGCCGGCAGCGAAGCGGGCACGCCGTTGAGCACGCCCCGAGGTTGCGCCTTTTCGGCCTGTTCCTGCAGCTTGCTGCGCTCCCAGTTTTGGTGGGCCTGTTCGGTGGCCAAAATCCGTGGCTCGCCAAAAACGTGCGGGTGGCGGCGCACGAGTTTGTCGGCGACCGAGGCGGCCACGTCGCTCGCGGCAAACCCGCCGCGCTCGCTGCTGATCTGGGCGATCATCAACACGTTCATCAAAACGTCGCCGAGTTCTTCCTGCGAACCGGCCGCATCCCCCCGGCGCACGGCCTCGACGGCCTCAAACGCTTCTTCGAGCAGGTGCGGCGCCATGCTTTCGGTCGTCTGCTGTAGATCCCATGGACAGCCATCTTTGGCGCGCAGGCGAGCGATGACTTCTAGGAGGCGGCGGAGCGAGGCTAGAGCGAGGTCGTGCATGCGCTCACTAGGCTACCAGTTGAGGTTGGGCAATCCCCGAAGTTGAGACGGAGCGACGCATCTCCTATCCTGCAGACTCATCCCTGCTTGCCCGAAAGTTCTTCGTTAGGAATCACGATCCAATGGCTCTCGAACTTCCCCCGTTGCCTTACGCGTTAGACGCGCTGTCGCCCTATATCAATGCAAACACCCTGTCCATCCATCACGGCAAGCACCATCAGGCTTACGTGACGAACGGCAACAAGCTGATCGAGGGCACTGAGTTTGCCAGCATGTCGCTGGAAGCAATCATCAAGGCAACCGCTGGCAAGGCCGACAAAGCGGGCATCTTCAACAACGTTGCCCAAGTTTATAATCACACCTTCTATTGGCACTCGATGAAGCCAAATGGCGGCGGCAAGCCATCGGGCGCGATCGCGGCGAAGATCACTGCGGACTTTGGCAGCTATGAGAAGTTTGTCGAGCTGTTTAGCCAGGCCGGAGCAACGCAGTTTGGCAGCGGTTGGGCGTGGCTGTGCCTGCAGGGCGGCAAGCTGGTGATCAGCAAGACGCCAAATGCGGAGACGCCGCTCACGCAAGCTTTGGTGACGCCGTTGCTGACGATGGATGTCTGGGAGCACGCCTACTACCTCGACTTCCAAAATCGTCGTCCCGACTACATCAAGACGTTCCTTGCCAACTTGGTGAACTGGGACTTCGCCAACGCCAACTTGGCGAAAGCCTGAGGGAGCTTAGTGCTCGCAACTACGCCGTGGCCTGCTTTGGGCTCGCATGGTTATTGAGCCCATTTTTGATTCGAGCGCTATGCAGCCTCATACTCGCGTGTCGGGTTGCGTGATCGCGTATCAGGAAGAGGATCGCATCGGCGACTGCGTGCGGTCGCTCGCGTTCTGCGATGAAGTTGTGGTGATTGACAGCGGGAGCAAGGATCGCACGCGCGAGATTGCGGCTGAGCTGGGCGCGCGCGTGATCGACAACGCGCCGTTCCCGGGGCACCGAGAGCAAAAACAATTTGCGATCGAGCAGGCAAAATACGACTACGTGTTCTGCTTGGATGCCGACGAACGCGCGACCCCTGCGTTGCAAAAGCAGATCGTTGCGCTCGCAGCACGAACACTCGACGCGGCTGCATATGAGATGCCGCGACAAAATCACTACCTCGGTCGGATCGTGCGGCGTGGCTTGTTCTGGCCCGACCGCAAGATCCGGTTGTTCGATCGGCGGCGCGCAAAGTGGGGCGGCACCAATCCGCACGATCACGTTGAGGTGCAGGACGAAAGTCCTGTGGTGCGGCTCGCCGAAGCCATCGAGCACCTGAGTTTTCGGGACTTCGCGCACCATGTGCGGACCGCGCGCTCCTTCTCTTTGATCGCGGCGCGCGCGCTCGCTGCCAAGGGGCGGCACTGCAATCCGTTTGATCTGTTGGTGCGCCCGCCGGCGGTGTTCGTGAAGAGCCTCCTGGTGAAGCGCGGCTTCCTCGATGGCTGGCGCGGTTTTGTGATCGCGGCGATGGCCGCCTACACCGACTGGCTGAAGTATTGGCAGCTGTTCCGGCTGCCGCGCGACGGTGGTGTTTCATGACGCGGGTTGCCGATGTGCGAATCCTGCACCTGTTTGCGAACCACAAGTGGACCGGCCCAGCGGATCCTGCGATTCGCCTGGCAGCGCGGTTGCGCAGCTTGGGGATTGATGTCGTGTTTGCGCAGGCGGAATTTGTGCACAGTGGCGGCAGTAACCACGTAGCAAGGCAGCTCTGGGATTGGCGGGTGCCGGTCATAGCCGGACTCGAGCTGCGCAAGCACTTCCACGCTCCCTCATTGTTGCGCGACGTGCGGGCCTTGCGCACGATCCTCTTGCGCGACGGCATCCGTGTGCTGCATTGCCATCAGCCGAGTGACCACCTGCTCGCCGCGCTCGCGTGTCGCAAACTTTCGCGCCCCCCAATAATCGTGCGGACGCTGTACGAACCGGAGCCGCCGGGGCGCAGCATCCGCACGCGCTTCTCATTTAGCCGCACGGCGGGGGTCATTGCACCGACGAATGCTGCTCGCCGCGGCGTGATAAACAGGTTTGGCCTCGCTGCAGATCGGGTCTTGCTGCAGTCGCCGGTGACCGAACCGCAGCCACTTGTCGGGCAAAGTTTGCGCAGCCAGTGGGGGCTCGAGGGACATCACCGGTTGGTCGGCATCACGGCTCGCGTTCAACCACATCGCCGCTTTGACCTTTTGTGGGAGATCGCGCGCAGAGTGGTTGACGTGCTGCCGAATGCGCGCTTCGCGCTGTTTGGCCGTGGCAACGAGGCCGATATGAATCAACTGGTGCTCACGCCCCTGCAGCGATTTGGCCTGCAGCAGCACGTGTTGTTACCTGGCTATAAGCAAGGGGACGACTACCGCGCGGCACTAAGGTCTTGCGATGCGTTTTTGTTTTTGGTGCCAGGCAGCGACGGCACGTGCCGTGCGGTTGCCGATGCGCTGGCGCTTGGGCTGCCGGTGGTGGCGACATCACGCGGCATCCTGCCAGAGCTCCTTGCGGAGCGCCGTGCGGGCGAAATATTTGGAGTGGCGTGCCGCGAAGATGCAGCAACCATGGCCAAGGAACTGGTGCAGCTGTTGCGCGATGACACTGTGCGAGCGGCCCGCAGCGCCGCGGCACGGCGTTGTGCACTGATTGACATGAATCCGCATGCGGCGGCAATGGCAACTGCTGCGTTTTACGAGCAGCTACTTGCTGAGGCCGCGCCGTAATGAACGAAGGCACGGCGAACAGCGTGGACCGAGATCTAGCGGTGCTCGATCTGTGGTGGCGGCATTTTGTGACCTGTGGCGAGTTGCCGCCTTTTTTGAACAGGGTGCAGGGACGATTGATCCGCACTGTCGTTCGCGGTGAGTTGCCATCGGGGCCGGTGTTCGTAAAGGCGATGACCTTCCCGCGCATGAAGGACCAGTTGCGTTATTCGCTGCGCAGCTTGCCAGCTTTGCACGAGGCCGCAATGTTGCGCGCCGTGGCGCAGGCGGTAGGGAACGTGCCTTGTCCAGAGGTGCTGCTGGCGCTTACGCAACGTCGATTTGGCTTGCCGTTTCGCAGCATGTTGGTGCTGCGTGCGATGCCGGTGGTTGTGGAACAAGGGCGATCGCCGCGCGCGCTGTTTGTGGAACGCGCCGGGTTGGCAAAGCGACTGCTTGATGCGGGCTTCTGGCACCGAGACCTCCATGCCGGCAACTTCGTGCGGCTCGACGATGGTCGACTTGGCATTCTCGATCTGCAATCGATGCGACGCATCGGGAAGGTGTCGGGCAGATGCGATCAGCCGCTGACGCGCGATAGCAGTGCCGCTGTGATCCGCGCCGGCCGCGGCATGGCGGCAAATCTGCTCCTCGATCAGGCGCAGATGAAGGATGACGATGCGCTTTTGGAGTTGACCAAAGCCGGACTCGTTCCCGAGGGCGACCGGGCGGTCTTTTCGCTGGCGCGCCAGCAGCGCCTTCAGCATCAGCAAAAACGCATTCTGCGGTGCTTTGCGACGACCACGGAATTTGTGCGAACGGGCAGCATTTTCCGCGGCGAGTGCCGACTGCGCGCGGCGGCTTGCACCGGCCCCGTCATCAAAGGACGCGACTTGCGCGCGTGCTGGCTTGGCCAACGTTTGTTGTCGCATTTTGAAGGTCGTGCGCCTGTGCTTGCCGCCTTTTCGTTTGGCATCACGGGTGAAGCCGTGCAGTGGCAACTGCCATGTTCTGCGACGCAGCAGGCGACCGAGTTGCAGATCTTGCGCGCGGCGAGTGCGCGCTATGCATGGCTGTGGCGGCATGATCCGTGGCGCGAATTTGACGACTTTGTCAGCTTACGTACGCTGCGGGATGGGCAGTCGAAGGGCCCGTGAACAGTGCCATCATGTCGATGCGAGGCTTACTTTGGCGCCGCGCATGGCTAGGCTCCCCAAAAGTGCCGTCGGGTCCTCTGACTCGGCTACGCACACGCAGTAACAAACGTCGATAGCGAAGCCCTGCTATGTCCTTCACATTAAAACGCGACTGCAAGCACGTGCACTGGGATCGGCCCTGCACGCCGCACAAGCAACGTGGCAAGGTGTGCGATACGTGCGACGAATACGCGCCGGTATTGCACCGCGTGCTGATGGTGAAACTCGCTGCGACCGGCGATGTCTTGCGCACTACTTCGTTCTTGCCAGCGATTCACGCGACGTGGCCTGGTGCGCGCGTAACTTGGGTGACGACTAAGGCGGCGGCCAGCTTGTTTGATGGTAATCCACTGGTCTCTGAAGTGCTGACCACGGATGACGCGATCACGGTCGCAAAGCTTACGACCGAAGAGTTTGACGTGGTGCTCTGTCCCGATGCCGATCCTGATGCTGCTGCCATCGCTTTTATGGCGAAGGGGCGCGAGCGTCGTGGCTTTGTGCGCGGTGCAATGGGGCAGGTGCATGCGCTTGGCAAGGGTGCCAGCGATTGGCTGGCAATGGGGCTCAGCGACATTAGCAAGAAGGCCAACACGCGCACCTATCAGACGCTGGTCGCCGAGGTCCTTGGCCTTGACCCTGAAATGGTCGCGGAACCGATCCTGATACCGAGCTCTGGTGACAGTGCGTTCGCAAAAGAGTTCCGTGAAAAACTGCCGTTCCAAGGCCCGCTGGTCGGCCTCAACACCGGCGCCGGTGGTCGCTGGGCTTACAAGCAATGGACTTTTTTGCATCAGCGCACCTTCTTGCAGGAAATGACGCAGCACGGCTGTGGCGTGCTCTTGCTTGGTGGCCCCGAAGAGGTTGATCGCCATCGCGAACTGCTCGCTGCATGCAGCGGGCTGCCGGTGTTTGACGCGGGCAACAAGAACTCCTACGGCCGCTTTGCTGCGTTGCTCGAATTGTGCGAGGCGGTGGTGACCAGCGACTCGCTCGCCGTGCACGTTGCTTCGGCGCGCAAGGTGCCCGCAGTAGTTCTGTTTGGCCCGACCTCTGTGGCGGAGATCGAATTGTTTGGCCGTGGCGTGAAGATCACGCCACCCGACCTCGATTGTCTCTGCTGTTACTTGCCGCGCTGTGACAAGGTGCCGCACTGCCAAGCGCTGATCACGCCCGCAGTGGTAGTCCGTGCCGTGCAGAGTTTGCGCGTCAGTCACTGAGCGGGCGGCAGTGGCTCGTCCTGTTGCGGCGCTTCGGGTAGCCTTGCAGCGCAGTTATGGTGGCAGACGAAGACTTCCTTGGCATCGATTGTGGCGGCTCGCAGAGCCGCTGGTCGTATTTGCAAAAGGCGGATCATGGGGCGCTGCCGCAGCCCGTGCAGCTCGCGCTAAACGGCGTGACCGCGTCGGCGCAAGCGCTCGCTGACGTGCTGCGCGTGGCGGCGCGTGGCCGATGCGTCACGGCCTGCGTCGCGGCCATCGCCGGCGCCGGCGATCGTGCGCTCGCGCAACAATTGGCGATTTTATTGCCGGCACACGGCATCACGTTTCCGGTCGCTGTGGTGGGCGATGTGCTTGCCGCTGCGGCGGGCGCACTCGCCTCAGGTCCAGGTTTGCTGCTGTGGTCGGGGACGGGTTCGTTCGCGATTGCGCGTGGCAACGATGGCGCATTGCATCGGATCGGCGGCCGTGGCTACCTGCTTGGGGATCAAGGCTCAGGCTATGACCTTGTTCGGCGGGCAGCAGCGGCGGCACTGATGGCACTCGATGGGATGTCGCCGCCAACCGAACTCAGCGACGCGCTGGTGCAGGCTTTTCAGGCTGGCTCGGTTGCGCGACTTGGTGCGAAGTTGCAGCAGCTCAGCACCGGCGCCGTAGCCGAACGCTTGCCCGTCGTGATCGCCTGTGTTGAGCGCGGCGACATGGTGGCGCAAGAGGTCCTGGCTTCGGGCACCGACGCGCTGTGCATGATTGCGAACGCGGCGGTCCGTCAGGCAGAGATCGAGTGGCGAGACTTGCCGGTGACTTTTGGCGGCGGCGTGCTCGCGTCGGTGGCGACGGTGCGTGCGATGGTGGCAGATCGGCTGTCGATGTTTGGTGCCGCTCGCCCCGTCATTGCGGCTGAGCTAGAAGCGGCGCGCGGCGCTGCGCTCTTAGCGCAGGCTTGGCACCAGCGCGAACCACCAATGTGCCGATGGGTGACCGATGTCGCGCTCTGACCTAGTCCTCCGCGATGGCCGTGTGTTGCCAAAGACTTGCTTCCAGCTGTCGTTCTCACGCGGCGGTGGACCGGGTGGTCAGAACGTCAACAAGACCGAGACCAAAGTGGATCTCCGGCTCGACCTTGCAGCTGCCGAATCCGTGCTTGGCGCGTCGGACGTAGCGCGCATTCGCGAAGTGCTCAAAGCGCGGCTCGATGGTGATGGCTTTGTGCAGATCATCAGCAGTGAACATCGCAGTCAGTTCATGAACTACGAAGCGGCGATGGCGCGTATGCAGGGGCTTTTGGCGACCGCATTGGTGCGAAGGGCAAAACGGCGCAAGACCAAGCCTACATGGGGCAGTCAGCAGCGCCGCGTCGAGGGCAAGCGGCACCGCAGTGAGATCAAGCGCGGTCGGCAGGGGACGGACGGATCCTGAGTAGTGCGGGTGTTCTGTCGATCCCATCGAACGCACCCCACTCACTCACAAAGACGCGGTCAACTGGTCGATCACATTGTGCGATGCACACGGGCTTCAATGTTGCTGATCTGACCTTGCTGTTGGCGCAACAAGTTGCCGAGCAGAGCCTCTCCTTGCCGATGTTGCCAGCAGTAGCCAACGAGGTGCTCGCGCTGACACAGGCGGAGACCACGGATGCGGCGCGCCTGTCGCAGGTCATGCACCGTGATCCGGCGCTCGCTTCCAATGTCCTGCGAGTCGCCAACTCGGCGGCGTTTGTCGGGCAGGTGCCGTGCGCTTCGTTGCAGCAGGCGGTGAGCAGACTTGGTCTGCAACGTGTCACCGAGATCGCGCTGGCGCTGGCTGTGAAGGGTTCCGTGTTTGGCAAAAAACGTCACGCCCAACTGTTTGCCGGGATCTGGAAGCACTCGGTGGTGACTGCATTTTTCACCAAGGAGATTGCGCGCACCAGGCGCCGCAACGTCGAGATTTCATTCATGTGCGGGCTGTTGCATGATCTCGGCCAGGCGGTGTTGTTGTCGACGGCCGAGCAGTTGCTGCCGAACGAGACCTTCACTGCGGCGGATTTGTCCGGCGGTCTGCATGCGCAGCATGGTGCGGCGGGAGCCTTGCTCGGTCGGCATTGGGCTTTGCCGGAGCAGATAGTCGAGGCGATCGAGCATCACCACGACTTCTCAAAGGCCACCAAGTTTCAGGAGATGGCGATGACCGTCTGCCTAGCAGATTTGTTGGCGCACTTGGTTGCGGACCCGGATGCTCCTGCGCCAAAGACAAGTGAGTCACTGCGGCAACACCCGGTGCTGCAAGGCCTCAACCTCTACCAGGATCAGTTGGACGCGCTGCTCGGCAAGGCGCCGATGGCGCTGCTCGCCGCCGAAGGGATGCAATGAGCATGACCCCGCGCCGGTTTGACATCGTGGTGCTGGGCAGTGGTCCCGCTGGCCAAAAAGCTGCGGTGCAGGCGGCGAAGGCAGGGCGCAGTGTGGCATTGGTTGAGCAGGAGCAAGGTGTCGGTGGTGCCTGTGTTCACCGGGGCACCATTCCAAGCAAGACGCTGCGCGAGACGGCGGTTCACCTTGCTGGTTTTAGGCTCCGCATGGGGGCGCATCTGCCAATCCAGATCCCAGCGGATCTGCAGCTCGCAAGTCTGATGGATCGCATGGAGCGGGTCATCGCTGCGCATGTCGAATATCAACGCGCGCAACTCGAGCGCAATCAGATCATCCAGGTGCATGGCCGCGCGCGATTTCGTTCCGCGCATGAGATCGAGGTCGAAGGGGTCTACGGCGATCACCACGTGCTGCACGGGGATATCATCGTCATCGCCACTGGTTCGCGGCCACGCACGCCGCCCAATGTGCCGGTGGATCACGAGCATATCTACGACAGTGACTCGATCCTCAGCATGGCATATCTGCCAAAGTCGCTGACTGTGCTTGGCGCGGGCGTGATCGCGTCGGAATACGCCACCATCTTCGCCGCGCTCGGTGTCAAGGTGACGATGGTCGACAAGGCGAAACGGCCGATGGCGTTTCTCGATGGCGAGATTTTGGATCGCTTCGTCGCCGCATTCGAAAGTAATCCGGGCTGCATCTTCGTCGGTGGCCAGGCAACAAAAAGTGTCGCCTTTGATGGCGTGTCACAGGTGCAGACCACGCTCGAAAACGGCTGGACAGTGACGAGCGAAAAGGTGCTGTGCGCGCTGGGTCGGGTTGCCAATGTCGACAACCTCGAAATTGCGGCAGCGGGCCTTGCAACCAACGACCGGGGCCACCTGCCGGTTGATGCCCATTGCCGCACCAAGGTCGCGCATATCTTTGCGGTGGGCGACGTGATTGGTCCGCCATCGTTGGCATCCGCGGCGATGGAACAGGGTCGCCGTGCGATGCGAGCAGCCCTCGGCCTGCCGATCGCCGATGCAAACAACGTGATCCCCGCCGGCATCTACACGATCCCTGAGATCGCGAGCATCGGTCTCTCGGAGGCTGAGGCAAAGCAACGGCATGGGGACTGCATCGTTGGCAGGGCGCACTTCCGCGAGCTGGCGCGCGGTCAGATTGCCGGCTGTACAGACGGTCTGCTCAAGTTGATCACCGAGCCGATCAGTCTGAAGGTCATCGGCTGCCAGATCCTGGGTGAGGGTGCGACAGAGTTGATTCACCTGGCACAAATGGCGATCGCCACGGGCACCAGTGCGGAGACGTTCGTCGAAACGATCTTCAATTTTCCGACGCTGGCAGAGGCCTACCGAGTAGCTGGACTCGATGTGATCGCGCAGCAAAGTTTGCGCGGTCAAAGCGAGTCCCAGTTGCTGCATAAGCCGCTGCACTAGGCCGCACGGGCAACTCCGAACAGCCGTCAGCGGGTAGTGGGCAACAGGTTGGCAAAGAACCACAGGCCGCCGTTGCTGCGAACCAGTCCGCTGCGCGGAGTTGTGCTATTGGCAGCGAGTGCGATCGCTGCTGGCGGCGTAGCGCCGAGTGCCACATTGGTGAGGCCCGTGCGTGCGATGAGATCGCCGGTGCCGAGCAAGTGCGCTTGGCCGATCATGCTTACGATCAATCGATCTGGATGCCGCTGTGCCGCTGTTTGCACTCTGAGCGCGATATATTCGTCGCGCTGATGGAGCGGCAAACGGGGGGTTGGCTCGAGCGCAAATAACGGGCTGTCAGTGGTTGCTGCAAACTGCAGCAGGTCGCGGTAGTGGACCGCGTCGACAAAAGCGGAGTCGAGCCATGACTCAGGCCAGCGCACACGGATTGCTTCCTTCAGGCCGTCCATGGTGAGGCGGTGCGCGAGGAACTCGGCGAGCAGTGGCTCGTCTTGCGTCCCGATCGCTTCCAGACCCAGCGCAATTTTTTGACCCGAGCGATGCAGGTCGCGCAGCAGTGCCAGTTGGTCTGTATGGGCCGAAGCGTCGCGATGATGATCGCCGAGCCAGAGGACGCGGACTTTGTGAGTCATTTGCAGCAGCTCTTTTGTGGTGATCGCGGCATCGAGGCGATCGCCTGCGGCGGTATCGAACGCACGGGAGTAGTCATTGAGCGCTACATCGGGCCGTCCCTGCCAGTCAAAAGTCGGATGCTGGCACGCGCCGAGCACGAAGCCGCAAAGGAACAGCAATCGTGTTGCTGGTTTGCATGCGTTTCCACTTTGTTCGGCTACCATGCCCTGAGAACCTACCGTAAAAATCAACAAGGCAAAATCATGAGTCCCAAGGTCGGCGTGTTGTTGTCAGGTTGCGGCTTTCTCGATGGCACTGAGATTCATGAAGCGGTGTTGACGATGCTATTTTTGGATCGTGCAGGGGCTGAGATCGTGTGCATTGCGCCAGCGGGGCCGCAGCATCACGTGATGAACCATGTGACGCACAAGCCTGTTGCGAAGCAGCAGCGGGACGTCCTTGTGGAGTCGGCACGCATTGCGCGCGGCAAGGTTCGTGACCTCGCCACGGTGCAGGCCAGTGAGCTTGATGCGATTGTTTGCCCCGGTGGTTTTGGCGCGGTAAAAAACCTGTGCGACTTCGCAGTTGCCGGTCAGGCGGCAGTGCCGCATCCCGAGGTCGCGCGGCTGTTGCGTGACTTGCATGCGCAACAGAAACCGATTGGCGCCGTATGCATTGCACCAGCCCTGATCGCTTGCGTGTTGGGCAAGACCTGTGCGCCACACCTCACGATCGGTAACGACCTGTGTACGGCGGCGGCACTTTCGGCAATGGGTGCGCAGCATCTTACGTGCACGGTGCAGCAGTTCTGTGCTGATGAGGTCAACAAGATCGCCTCGACGCCGGCTTACATGTTTGATGCACGCATTGGCGACGTAGCGACGGGCATCGAAAAGATGGTGCGCACGGTGGTGGGCTGGTGCGCTGCCAGCAAGATTGTTGGGGCCTGCATTTGACCGGTGCCCTTTCTGGCAAGCGAGCGATTGTCACTGGTGGCGGATCAGGGATTGGCAAAGGCATTGCGCTCGTGCTCGTCGAGCAGGGTGCCAGCGTTGCGTTGATTGGTCGTCGCCTCGAGCGTTTGCAGTCGGTAGTTGATTTGGTGCGGCAGCACGGCGGCACAGCGCATGCGATTGCTGGCGACGTGCGCGATCGCGCCCAGATCACTGCGGCAGTTGGCAAGGCACAAGCGGCGCTCGGCGGCCTCGACATTCTGGTCAACAACGCTGGCATCGGCGGTGTCAATGGTTGCGCGCTCGACGGTCCCGACCGGTGGGATGACATTATCCGCACCAATCTCGATGGCCTGTTTTTCACCACGCGTGCTGCCGCGCCGTTCTTGCCGGATGGGGCGCGCATCGTGTCGATCAGTTCTGTGCTCGGGCGCTTTGGGGTGCCTGGCTATACGGCCTACTGCACGAGTAAGCATGGGGTGGTCGGCTTTACCAAGGCGCTGGCGCTCGAACTGGCACCGCGACGGATCACGGTCAATGCGATCTGTCCAGGCTGGGTGGATACGGACATGGCGAAGACCGGCATGGAAGGCCTCGCTCAAGCTATGGGCATGACTTTCGAATCGGCGCGTAGTGCGGCGTTGGCGATGGTGCCGCTTGGCAGTCTGCTGCAGCCCAGCGAGATCGGCGCCACGGTCGCGTTCCTGTGCTCGAACGGCGCAAAAGGAATGACCGGTCAGACGCTGAGCCACTGCGGCGGCCAAGTGATGTGGTGAGCGCGCGTCAGTAACGGACTACGTGTGCGCCGTATTCTACGGGATTGCTTTGCGTAAACGGCGCGCCGTCGATGGTCGGCACAGTTGGTGAAATGAGGCGCGTGATCTCGACGAGCGCCAGCAACAGTAAGCCGACTCTGCTGATGCGACGTAGGGCAACTGCCGTCACATTTCGCATGAGGTGAACGATCGCAGTGGCCCACAGCAGTGCAAGGGCCGGCACCGCGAGAGCCCCAATGCGTGCGTAGCCGAAGAACACCGCGAGCACGATTGCCTTGCCTAGGAGCCACAGCAAATAGACGGCACTTGCGGGTTTGCCGCGCAACAAAAAATAGCCCAGCAGTGCGAGCGCGAACAGTGCACAGCGAAAAGTTGCGGCAAGAACACCTTCCGGCGTGACAAAGTCCACGGCGCGACGTGGCCCATGAGTGCCAATCGGTAGTGCGAGATTGCCAATGCCGCTCGCCGCACCCTGCCAGCCAACGCAGAGTTTGTGCAAGACGCGCACCGCTGCTTGCATTGGTGCTAAGAGCAGTTCGCGGCAGGCTAGCAAGTATCCATGGTTGATGGCGGCGAGGTGCGGCGGATACCCGAGCACCAGCGAGCCGTTGCGCGGCAGCGATTGCAAGAAACCGTTTGGGTAGCGCGCAGTGCCGCCAAGCAGTGGTGGGGCTCGATCGAGTGCTGCCTGTGTGAAACTGCCATCGCTCTCGCGCGAGTTGCCGAGGAAACAGTTGAGTGGACCGTAGAGCGCGATCAGCGGCGTGCGAAGCGATTCAGGGCGCGAGCCGTAGGCTTCGTCGAGGATCGCGAGATCGCTGCGGGTGATGCGCGTGCCGCGACGAGTCATCACCGTTGCACTGAGGAATGCGGCGTTGCCGCCCTGAGCAAACGCGGGCCATGAGCGCAATTCGGCAAGCGCGTCTTCATCAAACGGCAGCATGCCTTGCGCTGGCAGTGGGGGTATTGGTTCGCGGTTATAGCTTTGAATTTGCTGATATGCGTGCCACTGCCAGGGGGCTAGTGACAGGCAGATGGTTGCCAATGCGATCAGCGCAGTGCGGATGCTGCCTTTGCCCCGTTGCCAGATGAGCCAGCCGAGTTGCAGCGCAATCGTGAGCACGTGATCGGCGCGGAACAGGCAGGCCAGCGCCTGCAGCAGCGACCAGCGCAACGTGGCGGCCGTGCGGTTGCCGTAGCGCATTTGGTCCCAGTCGTGCAGGCTCAGCACGAACAGGAACAGATATGGAATCTCACTGTGCACGCCGCTGCCAAGGACGATGAGCGAGTGTGAAAATGCGCAGATGTAGGCAGCGAGGAGCGCCGTAGGCTGGTTGAAACTGCGGCGCAAGGCGAGGTAGACGAGTGGCGCAATCGCGGCACCTAGGATCAGCAGCAGGTAGCGCGTTCGCATTGGATCAACCGAGTCGCCATCCGCGAGCAGCTGTACGAGCCAGGTCATCGCTGGTGGACGGAACGGCAGGATCGCTTCGGGATTGCCGTGCAGCGCGTCGGCGCTAGCAAGTTCTTGCCAGCGCTTGGCATCGCCTTGGTAGGCCGGCGCAAACCAGCCGCCCATGCTCGGCAAGGCCAGCAGCAACGCTAGCCGCAGGCTGAGGGACAAAAGGAACAGGACCAGCGCGTGACGCACAACGCAAACGATACCCAATCGGGGTGTCTAGCGGATACGCAGTTCGTGCCGCGCTGTGTGGCGGCTAGCCCGCTCTGTGTGGTGACAAGGCGTGCTGCTTATTGGTGCGGTTAGGGCGTGATCAGGGTGATGCAGTGGTTGGACACGATGACCTGTGCCGCTGCGTCTAGGGTCAGTGCCTCACTATGAAATTGGAGGCCGGCAAAGCTCGCCGTTGGTGGGGCCGTGAACGAGAGTTGGAAGTTGCCTTGACTGTCTGTGAGGCATGGCAGGGTGATGATGTTGCCGCCGATCGAGAGCGGTGGGAGGCCCGTTATCAAGGTCGGGCCGATCGTGTCGCCGAGGGCAATCAGGACCGGCTGCTGACCTGAGGTATGCACCGCGAGTTGCATTTGCGAAGCGACCGGCGCTTGTTCGGGCGTGATGCGCAACGTTACCGCTGGTGGTGGTGCTTGCAGTGCATTTACCGACCACTCGCCGGTGGTTGGTGTGCGCAGCTCGAGTCCTGAACTATGGGTGGCTTCGAGGTGGTAGCTCAGTCCGGATTGGGATGTATCCAGCGGCGGCAGCAACGCGTGACAGCCGGTTTGCGTTCCATCAGGAATCAGCGGCCGCGATTGTGCGAAGCCCCCATCGATTCGATAGCTCACGCGGACACTGGTGATCGTGCCGGTGTTTACCGAGCCGGCTTGTGCCAGGACTTCGCACGGCTCGAATCGCTTTTGCGTAGCGGGCAACGGTGAATGTGTGAGGAACGCACCGGGATCCCCAGGAAATGGCAGCCCCTTCATGAGTGCGGCCGCGGCAAGTTGTGGGAAGTGCGGTGTGCCGTTGATGAGGTTGCCATCGTCATCGTCGGCGATAAACACCTGCACGACGGCGTTGGCCTGGTTGGTGGCATTGGCTTTGATCGAGCCGAGCACGATGTCGTCGCTGATGTAGATTGCTTGTGCTGGTGTCACGCTCTTGCGCAGCTGTTCGCGCACCTGCCAGGCAAAGCCCATCCATACTTCGCCCGCGGCGTGCACTTCGGTCTGCGTGCCGTAGCGCGTGCTGTTGTTGCCGCTGCGCATTGTGGTGCCAGCACCGCGCCAGTCGAGCCCAACGGACGGACTGTCGAGATCGGGGTGATAGATCGCCGCGATGTCGCCCCAGCCTTCGGACAGGCCATCGCCCACGTGGTTACTGATGCCGCCGTAGCGGTCGTCGATGCCGTGTCCCCACTCGTGTAGCACCATGGTTGAGAAGGCCATGTTCGTGCACCCGTTGCCTGCGCCGTAAAAGTGAATGGTGTTGCCGACATAATAGGCGTTGCAGGTGCCGTTCACGTTTACAGACGGCAAGATGCCATCGAGGATCCGCAACTCTGGTGGCGCGCCAAAGCGGGAGCGCAACCATTCGCCACCGGACTGCAGCCAATACTGCACGGTCGTGTGCGCCGCTTGGCTAGCAGTGGCGTTGCTGGTCAACAGCGACAGGGTGATTGGTACGCCGGGTTGCACGGTGGCAAATACGGATGGCGCGTCGAGTCCCTGGATTGGCGCTCCGTGCACGCCATCGAGGTTGCCGATGGTGAGCGTGATTGGTGCGCTGAGTGCCACCGTGATTTGACCGCTTGCATTCGTGGTGAACGGGCCCTGGAAAGGAATGGTGATGACAAGGCCGGCCATGGGCAAAAAGACCAGTGGTGCGATTGCCGATGGACCAGCGCGCGTGTAGCCGAGCACTGTGATGGTGGTGGCGACCGGCGCAGATGACGGCGCGTGATCTGCACTCTGGCGAGCACTCTTTTCAATATCATGATGTGCGTTCTTGCAGGCGAGGCTGCTGCAATCGTGCTTGTCGTTTTGGTAGTGCAGGACGGCAGCGTTCAAGGCATCGATGTAGTAGCGGCCAACCTTGCCGTTGCCGTTCAGGTCCAAGTTGCTGACCGGGCACTCGTAGGCGAGGTGGCAGTCGCTGTATGCATCGGCTTCAAGGTCTGCCCAGATCACCAAGCGGGTTTGCAGCGTTTTGTTGGGCTGTGGCGCGCCGGTCGGTTGTTCGCCGAGTGCCAGCCATGCCTGCAGGTTGGCGGTCTCCGGATTGACGATAGGGTGCGTGTCGAAATCGGCCGGAATCTGATAGGCGATGCTGCCGAGCATGGCAATGACGCCCTGCATGTTGATGCGCACGTCAGCGCGGCCACCGATGCAGGGCACAGAGTTGAAATACTGATCAAAGGTGAAGGAGTAGGCGTTGCCCATGCGCGCGCCGATCGACTCACGGTATTCGGCGGTGGCGAGCTTTAGCAGGTCGCCATAAGTGACCAGCGCTTGCGTTGCGTGGCGGCGCGCTTCGAGGAGCGAGTTTTCGCGCCAATCCTGCAGCACAATGCCCGTGCCGTAGGTGAACTCCGGCGTCTTCGTGGCCTTGTGGTAATGCACCTGCCAAACGCCACCGACGCGCTCTTCCAGCGCGGGAAAGCGGTCGAGTTGAAAGCTTGCGGCAGCTGGATTTTGCTGGTCCGTTTGGCGCGCTGGTTCTTCCGCAGACAAGCAAAGGGCGAGCGTGAGACTGACAGCTGGGGCCATCGCTGCTTTTGCTGGTAGTGCTACTGGCACAGATATTGGCACAGATATTGGCACAGGTAATGGCACAGGCACTGGCACTGCGGCGTTGGCGTTGCAAACGGCGCTCACTGCGAGCATGAGTACGAGCACGAGACTGCGAGCTGGGCGCATATTTTCGTCCGCTTCTCGATCCTCGTCGTGATTGCCACCTGCCTTGCGAAGTGCCTTGCGGGTCGCTCGCGCGCGGGCCGAAGGATCCGAGGACCGCGCGCGCACACAGGGGAAGACCACGTGGCGGTTCCGCTCTTGGTCGGCCGAAAAACGAAACTGGGGCGCCGGTTTTTGTCCCGACGCCCCAATCTCAGCAGGCCAATCTCAGCAGGCCAATCTCAGCAGGCCAATCTCAGCAGGCAAGTGCCGCGCGCGCGGCAGGCTCATCACTATCTCAGGCGTTACTGGGTGAAGAGATTGATGAACTGGTTGGAAGTCACCAAGTTGAATGCCGCGTCGAGCGTCAGCACTTGGGAATACCAGATGCTGCCGATTGCTGAGGCTGGCGTGGGCGCACTAAAGCCCAGCGAGAATACGCCGGCCACGTTGGTGTAGCCGGTCAGGGTCAATGTCGAGCCGCCGACCAAAAGCGTCGGGATGCCCGGGATCGAGGTGGGGCCGGGCAGGTCGCCGATGGCGATCAGGAACGGCTGCGCGCCTAGCGTCTGCACTGATAGCGTCATCGGCGCAGCCGCGGCGGCCTGTTCGGGCAGCAGCATGAGGATCGCATTTGGTGGCGTCACCACATAGGTGCCGAGTTGCACGTCGTCTACGTGCCAGCCGCCGAGTTGTAGGCCCGCATCTGAAATCAAGCGGAACTCAAGCTGGACCGACGGATTGTTGTCCGCCATCGGGATCGGATACTCAAACGTTTGCCATGCAGTGTCGACCAGGTTGCCATTTAGCGGGTTGGCGAATACCACTTGGCCGTTCACACGGACCGTGGCCTGGTCGAAGATCCCTTCCTCGACAGTGAGCCACCGGCGGAAGCGCAGGTAGCAACCCGTGCGGCCCGTGCAGTTGATCACCGGCGAAGTGATGTAGTAGTTCATGTTCGCCGGGTATGCGCCATTGGAAGTGCCAGCGCCGAGGTCGGTGCCAAAGATGCGTGAGCTTGCGGCGGCAGCGGGGTCACTCCAGGCAACGCCGGATGACACGCCGGTCTTGCCGTTTGGGATGCCGAGTTGCCAGTCATTGGTCGCCGTGCCGCTCTGGCGGGTGGTCGTAAAAGCCGTAGTAGCAGCTTCGAAGTTGTCCGTGAAGAACTGGGTGAATGGGCCACTGACCGGCACCGAAACCGAGTAGCTGTATTCGCCGCTTGCTGGCGACCGCACCACAGTGGCGCTCGAGTGCGTGGCTTCGATGTGGTAGGTCACGACGCCGCTAGAAATGCCCGGCAGGATCGATTGGTAGCCGTTCGGGTTGCCGCTCGAGATCATGGTGCGGGTTTGAAAAGGGCCACCGAGCGAGGAGTAGACCAAGCGAACATCGGTGATCGTCCCCGAGCTCACCGCCGCTGCAGTGCAGAACACGCGGCGCGGCGTGTAGGTCTGCGTGGTGTTGGCGAGTGGCGTCGTGTTGATCGAGGCAATCTGTATTGCCGGGAAAGGCATTCCCTTCGTGGTCGCTGCCGCGCTCAACTGAGTGTAGTGCGGTGTGCCGTCGTTGAGGTTGCCATTGTCATCGTCGGCGATGAATACCTGCACGACTGCGTTTGCTTGGTTGGTGGCATTGGCGACGATCGTGCTGATCACGATATCGTCGCTGATCGCGATTGCCTGGGGCGTGCCTAAGGCTGCGCGTAAGTTGTCACGCAATCGCCAGGCAAAGCCCATCCATATTTCGCCCGAGGCGTGCACTTCGGTCTGCGTGCCGTAGAGCTTGGTGTTCAGGCCGGTGCGGATCGCGCCGCCAGCAGTCGTGAAACCGATGCCGACGATCGGGTTGTCGACCAGTGGGTGATACATGCCAAAGATGTCGCCCCAGCCTTCAGACAGGCCATCGGTCGCGGAGTTGGAGATGCCGCCGAAGCGCTCGTCGATGCCATGCCCCCACTCGTGCACGACAACCGTCGAGAAGCCCGTGTTGTTGCAGGTGCCAGATCCTGGGTAGAAGTTGATCGTGTTGCCGGTGTAGAAGGCGTTGCAAGAACCCGTGAGGTTGACGTTCGGGGTGACCCCGTCCGCAGTATTCATCTGCGCGTTGTTGCCGGCCAGAGTGCGGACCCATTCGTTGGCCGTGTACACCCAGAAATACGTGTTGGCGTGTGCGGCTTGTTCGGGCGTGGCAGTGCTGGTGAAAATCTGCAGGATGGCATTGATGCCTGGGGTGACCGTGACCGAGGCCGCAGGTGCGCTGGTGCCATTGATTGGCGAACAGTGATTACCATCCATTGCGGTAACCGTGATCAAAACGGGCGCAATGATGTCAATTGTTATTTGGCCCAAGGAATCCGTCGTGAAGGTGCCGACACCTGGCACGGTGACCGTAAAACCGGCCATCGGCGTATTTACTAACGGCGAGACTGCCGACTGCCCAGTGCGCGCGTAGGCGAGCACCGTTACGAGCGTGCTTACTGGCGCGAGCGGCGCTGCTGGCGGCGCGAGTTCAACACTGCGATTATAGCCATGATGTGCGTTCTTGCAGGCGAGGCTGCTGCAATCGTGCTTGTCGTTTTGGTAGTGCAGGACGGCAGCGTTCAAGGCATCGATGTAGTAGCGGCCAACCTTGCCGTTGCCGTTCAGGTCCAAGTTGCTGACCGGGCACTCGTAGGCGAGGTGGCAGTCGCTGTATGCATCGGCTTCAAGGTCTGCCCAGATCACCAAGCGGGTTTGCAGCGTTTTGTTGGGCTGTGGCGCGCCGGTCGGTTGTTCGCCGAGTGCCAGCCATGCCTGCAGGTTGGCGGTCTCCGGATTGACGATAGGGTGCGTGTCGAAATCGGCCGGAATCTGATAGGCGATGCTGCCGAGCATGGCAATGACGCCCTGCATGTTGATGCGCACGTCAGCGCGGCCACCGATGCAGGGCACAGAGTTGAAATACTGATCAAAGGTGAAGGAGTAGGCGTTGCCCATGCGCGCGCCGATCGACTCACGGTATTCGGCGGTGGCGAGCTTTAGCAGGTCGCCATAAGTGACCAGCGCTTGCGTTGCGTGGCGGCGCGCTTCGAGGAGCGAGTTTTCGCGCCAATCCTGCAGCACAATGCCCGTGCCGTAGGTGAACTCCGGCGTCTTCGTGGCCTTGTGGTAATGCACCTGCCAAACGCCACCGACGCGCTCTTCCAGCGCGGGAAAGCGGTCGAGTTGAAAGCTTGCGGCAGCTGGATTTTGCTGGTCCGTTTGGCGCGCTGGTTCTTCCGCAGACAAGCAAAGGGCGAGCGTGAGACTGACAGCCGGGGAGAGCAAATGCATGGCGAAGGAATTTTTAGAGGGTGGTGAAAACCGCAGAACTGAAAACCAAGTCACTGAAGGGGCTGGCCGGAAGCGCGTGAGCAACGAGATTCTTGTGGCGCGCCCACAGAAATCAAGTCGCCATAAACATGATAGCATGAGGAATTGCTATGAATCTTTGAGCGCATGGTCGCCCGACTTTGCCTGTGCCGGGTGCTTTCGATGCGGCGCTCTGTGCCGGTCTGCTTAGTTATGGCTAGAGTCGCGCGCCATGTTGTTACCTCGCCGGTTTTTTTTGTTGCTGTTGCTGGCAAAGGCCATGGTTCTTTGCCAAGACCTTCCGCCATTGGTATCGGGCGCAAGGTATGACTCGACGACGCCCACGCCGCGCTCTGTGCTCGGCTATGAGCTGGGAGAAGAGATCTCCCTGCACGCTGAAATCGAGCAATATATCCTTGCGCTCGCAGCATCGTCGGACCGTATTAGGCTCGTTGAATATGGCAAAAGCTGGGAAGGTCGGCGGCTATATTATTTGGTGCTTGGCACAAAAGAACGGCTTGCCAATCTCGATGTGCTGAAGGCAGGCATGCAAAAACTCGCCGATCCGCGCACCCTGCAAAATGGCGCGGGCGAAGAACTTTGCCGCGATCTGCCCGCGGTTGCTTGGCTTGCCTACACGGTGCATGGCGACGAGCCGTCGGGCTCAGACGCTGCGCTGCACGTTGCCTACCATTTGCTCGCTGCGCAGGATGACCCGCTTGTTTCTTTGATTCGCAAGAACTGCATCGTGATCATCGACCCGCTGCAGAACCCGGACGGCCGCGATCGTTTTGTCCATGGCACGCGCGCTGCGCATGGCCTTTTGTCGATGAGCGATCCGCAGTCCGCCGAGCACACGCAGCCGTGGCCGGGCGGCCGCCCCAATCACTACCTGTTCGACATGAACCGCGATTGGTTTGCCATGTCGCAGCCAGAGACCCAGGCGCGGGTGCGGGCCTTTCAGCAGTGGTGGCCGCAGGTCTATGTCGATCTGCATGAGATGGGCGGCAACTCGACCTACTACTTTTCACCGCCAAGCCCGCCGCTCAATCCTGAGATCACCGGCGCGCAGCGCGAGTGGCTCACGCGCTACGGCAAGAACAATGCGCAGTGGTTTGATCGTTACGGCATCGACTACTTCACGCGGGAAGCATACGACTCATTTTATCCAGGCTACGGCGAAGGCTGGCCCACGTTTCAGGGCACGATCGGCATGACTTTCGAGCAAGGCAGTTCGCGCGGGTTGTTGTTTCGGCGCGAGGACGAGACGCTGCTCAGTTATCGCGAATGCGTGCGCAATCACGTGATCGCTTCGCTCGGCACACTGGAAACGGTGGCGAACAACCGGCAGTTGGCGCTGCAGTCGTTCCTCGACTATCGCCGCAGTGCGATTGAAGAAGGACGGAGCGGGCCCGTCACGGCCTACGTGTTCCCGGACGTGGCGGACCGCACGCGGCTTGCGCGGTTGATGAACTTGCTATCGCAGCAGGGTATCGAGGTGCACCGCGCGAGCGGTGAATTGCGCAGCGACAAGGTGACGCCGTTCCTCGGCGGCGCAGCAGTGGCGCGCAGCTTTGCCGAGGGTAGCTACGTGGTTTCGTTGGCGCAGCCGCAGAAGCGGCTGGCGAGCGTGCTGCTGCAGCGGCACTTCGACATGGATGCAGATTTTTTGAAGGAGCAGCAGGCGCGCGAAAAGAAACGCCTGGGGCTCGACTTCTATGACTTGACCGGCTGGTCCCTGCCGCTGTTGTTCGATGTTGAGACCTTCACTTGCGCTACGCCTCTGATCGGGCCGATGCAGTTGCTTTTGCCGGGTGCTGCGGCACCGGTGCTGAGTGCTTGGCCAGCGGTCAAAGCCAAGGTCGGCTACGTCGTGCCGTGGACTAATGGCAGCGCTGCATTGCTCATCGAACTGCTGCAAAAGGGCATTGTCGCGCGCACGCTGGACAAACCATTCCGTCTGAATGGGAGCGATTTTGCTGCGGGTAGCTACGTGGTTCGCGCCGCTGCCAACCCGGTGGATTTGCATCAAATTTTAGGCAGCGCCAGTAAGCGACTCGGCGTCTTTTTGCTGCCGACCGACACTTCATGGGTCGAGAGCGGCATCAACTTTGGCAGCAACAATTCGCACGTCGTGCGAACTCCAAGCGTGGCGATGGCGTGGGACCGGCCAGTCAACTCCAACTCCGCGGGCTATGCGCGCTTCCTGCTCGAACGACGCTACGGCTTGCCGGTCACGCCGATCCGCACGGCGGACCTGGGCCGCGCCGACCTCGATCGTTACACGGTTCTCGTGCTGCCCGAAGGCAATGGTTACGGGCAGGTGCTTGGCAAGGCCGGTGCGGAGCGGATCGTTAGCTGGGTCGACCGCGGTGGCGTATTGATCGCGCTCGGCAGTGCTGCCACTTGGCTCGCAGAAGAAAACGTTGGCCTGCTGGCGACGAAGGCTGAAGACCGGCTGAAGCCTGATGCGCAAAAGGACAAGGCCAAGGACGGGAAAGACCAGGGCGCGGCTCTGAAAGACGAACCGAAAACCGGCCAGCCTGCCGAGGTTGCTGCCGCAAAGCCCGCCACCGAAGCGCGCACCGACCAGCAGAAGCCGGTTGAGCCTGAGCCGTTTGACTATGAAAAAGCGATCCGGCCAGACAAAGAAAAGCCACCGCGAACGCCGGGTGCGATTTTCGCGGTGCACCTCGATGTCGAGCACTTCCTCGCGTTTGGTTGCAGCGCGATCATAAATGTGGTCAGTGATTCGAGTGACATTTTCACACCGGTAAAACTCGACCGCGGCACCAACGTCGGGGTCTACGCAAAGGAAGACCAACTCGTGCGCTCTGGGTTTGTGTGGGCCGACAGTAAAAAGCAGTTTGCGCAGAAGGCGTGGCTCGTGCATCAGCCAAAGGGCAAGGGGCACGTCGTGGCGTTTGCTGAGGACCCCAACCTGCGCGCGTTTGCCGACGGGCTCAACTTGCTGTTTTTGAATGCCGTGCTGTTAGCGACGGGCAGGTAGTCGCGCGCTGATTCAGGCCCGCTTTGGCTGCGGGACAAAAGCTCCGCAACGCAGCGGCGTGACAGGCTCTTAGACCGCAAAAGAGTGGTCGGCGGCGGCAGTAGCGACCGCGGATTTTCGAATCAGGTCGTAGCCTTTTTCCGTTGCGCGGCAGCGGTGGTGGCGAGGGTAAGGCGGGGCGTTACACGGGTGGTGGGTTTTCTTGGTCGCCGCTCGCTGCGGGTCGCCGCGTGACGGGCAACATAGGCTCCCGCGCAAGCGCGATCACGCCCACCCGCTAAAGCACGCGCACTCAAAACGCCCACCCGCTAAAGCACGCGCACCAAAAACGCCCACCCCCGCAAATTTTTGTCCAGCCGGGGGTAGTCATTCCATTCGCATGGTTCGCCAAGAGCCCGCACGGGCTTACGCTCCTTACCTGATGGTTGGGACTCAAGAAATCTCTGATCCGCGTGCCGATCAGCGCATCCGTTCGCGGGCGGCGTGGTTGTCGCTCGTGGTGGCGATCGTGCTGCTCGGGGCCAAGAGTTTTGCTTGGTGGCAGACGCATTCGACGGCCGTGCTGTCGGACGCGCTCGAATCGATCGTCAACGTCGTCGCTGCAATGTTGGCGATTTTAGGGGTCTATGTTGCAGGCCTGCCGGCCGATCGCAACCACCCCTATGGCCATGGCAAGGTTGAGTTCTTAGCAGCTGCATTCGAAGGCGGGATGATCGCGTTCGCGGCGCTGTTGATTGTCTGGGAAGCTGCGCAGGCGTTGTGGTCAGGCACTGAGCTGAAGTCGATTGATCTCGGCCTTTGGATCATTGCCGCTGCGGGCTTCTTCAATCTGCTGCTCAGCGTTTACCTGATCCGCATTGGACAACAGCACCATTCGCCGACGTTGGTCGCCGATGGCAAGCACGTGCGGTCGGACTTCATCACTAGCCTCGGCGTCGTGCTTGGCCTGTTATTAGTGCGCATCACCGGGCTGCCGTGGCTCGACCCGATGGTGGCGATCTTGGTCGCGTTGTTGCTCCTCCGAACCGGCGCGCAGTTGGTGCGTGAAGCGGCCGGTGGGTTGCTCGACGAAGCGGATCCTTTGCTGGTAAAGGTCTTGGTTGCCGTGCTGGATAAGCGGCTCTCCGGCGGCGTGATTCGAGTGCATCAGCTACGCGCGATCCGTGCTGGTCGTTTGGTCCACGTCAACGCGCACCTCGTGGTGCCCGAGTTTTTGTCCGTAGATGAGTCGCACACGTTGGCCGATGAACTAGCGGCAAGCGTGCAAAGCGAACTGGATCGCGAGACCGACATCACCTTCCACGCCGACCCGTGCCATCGGCGCTATTGCGCGATGTGCGACGTTGCGGCCTGCGCCGTGCGGGTGTCGCCGTTTGTGGCGCGGCAGCCGCTCAGCATCGACGAAGTCGTGCAGCCAGATCATCGGCCAAGGCGCCCAGATTGAAGGGCCAACCGGCCACTGCTAAGGGCGCGTTGCAGGCAGCAGCCTTGGCCTGTTCCGCAGGCTTTTTGCGCACTGGGGCAGATCACTTTGTGCGCCCGACGCAGATGCAAGCCAGTGCATGCACACTGGCAGTCACATAACTGGCAAGCTGCGGCGGGCAGTTCCAGACAGGGCGTTTTTTGGCTTGCGGGGTGACGTTGCCACGACGTTGGCATCGCGCGGTCAGTTCTTGCCGTCATGCCTAGGCGGGCTGGTTTTGCGAAAGTTGTCGAGTCGATGGGCAGGGTTTGCGTTTGGGTTTCCTGGTCTTTTCGGTGCGACGGCGATCCGCCAAGGCACGGCCGATAACGACCAATCGGACTTCACGTGTTACCATCCTTCGACCGCGGCCAGTCCGGCACCGGCATCCAAAAAAGCACTGCAGCATGACCGGCAAAATTGGCCACGAGTTTGAGAACTACCTGGCGACCATTCAGGACTTGGCCACGGCATCGACAGTCTGGAAGTCCAATCCATCGTGGCTTGAGTTTGTGCCCAATAACGTCTGCAACCTGCGCTGCATCATGTGCGGTCAGGCGGACGGTGTGCCGGTTGTGTCGATGCCAAAGCCGCAGTCCACCGAACTGATGGACCTGGTTGGTAAGACGATCACACTTTGGACCCCGACCGCGTTGTCCGAGCCGCTGGCCAACGACATCCGATGGGTTGTGGAACAGGCGAAGAAGCATGAGATCTGGCTCAACGTCTACACCAACGCGATGCTGCTCACGGCGGCCCGCTTCGAGATGATGGCGGAGCGGCTCTATCGACTGCACATCTCCATCGACAGTCACATTAAGCCGATCTTTGAGGCGCTGCGAGTGCGGGCCGAGTTTGAGACGGTGGTTGCCAACATCAAGGCCGTCATGCCACTCGCAAAGGCGCGCAACATTCCGGTGTCGTTTGTGGCCGTGCTGATGGCGGACAACCTTGAGCACACGGCGGACTTCATCGACTTTCTCGCTGATCTTGGTGCCGCCGAAAACGGCTGCATCGTGCGACTGCAGCCGATGCTCTACAACGCGAAGGGCTGCGAAGGCCGCAATGTCACCGATAAATACTCGCAGGCAGAGATCGAACATCACCTCGATCTGGCATGCGAACGTGCGCGGTTGCGCAAACTTACCCTGATCTCGACGTTTGACGAGCCGTATGCGCGCATCGTGCCTGGCACTCCGCCGCCTGCGCGCTTGTTGATGCCCGACCTGCTTGGGCAGCTGGTGGACCGCGTCCAACGTGAGTTCCCGAGCTTTTGCAGCATGGCAAGTCACTACCTCAAGGTGCACCCGGACGGCAACGTGCACCCTTGTTGTCGTGCCCCTGATGAACTGCTGATGGGCAACGTCAAAGATCAGTCGATCGAACAGATCTGGAATGGGCCCAAATACCAGGAGTTTCGCCGCCGCATGTTTGCTGGCGAATACACGCAGTCCTGCCGCAGTTGTGACGTCCTTACTGCTAACCCGCACTGGAAAGCGCTCGAAGCGCAGCGCGCCAAGGCTACGCACTAAGGAGTAGCCGCGTTCAGTGCCATGCCATGCCATGGAAAGTAGGGAGTTCCATGCTGGGTCTGCAGTATCGTGCGCTGCTCGCAATCGTGTGCAAGCCTTGCCAAATGCCCCACTGGTAGGTCGCGGTTTGACAAGTGACAAGCAGGAATCGATTGTCAAATAGGCCCAGTACTTTGCTCCCCCAACACGGCTTGTCATCTGAAGGCTCACAGCTCCCAATCAACGAATTGGAGCGCCTGCGCATTCTGCGCCTCTATCAGATCCTCGATACCGCTGCTGAGCAGGCATTCGACGACCTCACGCACTTGGCGGCAACCATCTGCGAGGTCCCGATCGCACTCATCTCCCTCGTCGATGAGCACCGGCAGTGGTTCAAGGCGAAGGTGGGTATCGGAGCGAGTGAGACGGCGCGCAGTGCCGCGTTTTGCGCGCATGCGATTCTTGGCGAAGAGATCTTGGTCGTGCAGGATGCCCTGCAGGACCAACGCTTTGCCAGCAACCCGTTGGTGTTGGGCGAACCGAAGGTCCGCTTCTATGCGGGGGCGCCGCTGGTTGTGAAGCAGGGGATTTCGCTAGGCACCGTTTGCGTCATTGACCAGCGGCCACGCGTGCTAAATCCGTCGCAGGTGGGTGCCTTGGACATTATCCGACGCACGGTGGTGGGCTTGCTCGAAGGACGACGCGCCATGCTTGATCTCAAGGTACTTACCAAAACCTTGTCGGTCTGCAGCTGGTGCCGCAGCGTAAAGACCGAGGACGGCAACTGGACAGAGATGCACAAATATCTAAACCGGGCGGTGTCGGTGACCCATGGCATCTGCCCAAGGTGTTTTGAGCGCGAGTTGCCCGAGCTTACGCCCCCTTGAAGTTGACCGCCTGCCTAGTGCAAGCGATTGATTAAGCGACGGATTCCTGCGCGTTTCTGCACGGTGCAGGATGCACTTTGCCGTGGTCACTCCGGCCACGCGGAGCGGTGCTCGCCGTGCAGTTGCAGGTGCTCAACAAGTCGCGCCAGATCTGGGTGACACGACAGCGTTGCACTGTCGCCGATGACGCAGAGGTGACGGCGCGCGCGCGTCAGGGCTACATTGAGGCGGCGTAGCTCGGATAAGAATCCGACTTGCCCCTGCTCGTTGCTGCGCACGAGAGAAATGATCACGGCCTCTTTCTCGCGCCCCTGCACGCCGTCGATAGTGCCAATCTCCAGGCCTTCGTGGTCGCCGAGCGCGTTGCGAAGCGCCTGCACCTGCGCGTTGTAGGGCGTCACCAGAGCGATTGCGGTGGCCAAAACACCGGCTTCGAGCAGGCTAGTTACGTGGCGCACGACGACTTGCACTTCACCTTCGTTGTGCTTGCTGCCGTCTTCGCCGCCGGCAGATTCTTCGTGGCCGCAACCAGCAGTATCGATGAACACGAGCGGGGCCGTGGTATCGGCCGAAGTCGTTACCAAGGGCAACATCGCAAGCAAGTGACCGCGCACCGAATCAGCCGGCGTGAGCGCATTGTTGTAGAACGTCGCCGACGAATAGGACTGGATGCGTTCGTGCATTCGATATTGCATGGTGAGCATGCGCGACATCGTTGGGCCATGCGGGCCGTGCACGAGCCGCTCGAATAGTGACGTAGCGAGTCCGCAAAGCGCAGCTTCCTCAGACTGTACGAACGGCGGTAGTTGGCAATGGTCGCCGGCGAGCACCGCCTTATGCGCGCGCAGGAGCGGGATCCAGGTTGCGGCTTCGATTGCCTGGGCAGCCTCATCGACGATGACGACCTCGAATACACGGTTGCCAAGTGTGTAGTCGCCAGCACCAGTCGTCGTCGCCAGCACGACGTCGGCAGTGTCGAGCAGGCCTTGCACGATTGCGGATTCGAGATCACGCTGTTCGTTGCGCAATCGCCGCAGGCCCGCGCGCAGCTCCGCGCGTTCGCTACGGTCGGCGCGCAATAATCGCTGGTTTAGCACCTGGAGTTCGCGTCGCACGTCGCGCAACAGTTTCTGCTCCGGAGCGTTGGCGACTTGCGCTGCGAGCGTGTGCTCGACGACCGCAGGCAGCACGCGCATTGGCTGGCCAAGGCGGACGATTCGCAGGCCGGATGCAACCAGGCGTTCGGCGAGGTTGTCGACGGCAACGTTGGACGGCGCGCAGGCGAGTACGTGCATGCCAAGTGCTACCGACTGGCGAATCACTTCGACCACGGCGGTCGTCTTGCCGGTGCCGGGCGGGCCATGGATCAGTGCTAGATTGGTTGCGCGCAGCGCTGCGCAAACTGCGGCGCGTTGCGATCGATCGAGAGTCTGGTCCAGCGGCACGAACTCCTCGTCCGTCGGACAGAGCGACGATTCAGGATCGCGCACACCAAAACAAACATCGACCAGTCGCTGCGGTGCGCCGAGTTTTTCGCGGCGGAGTCCCTGCAGCGCTTGCACATGCCGCTTTTGGGTAACGTCGGAGGACAGCCGCGACAGTCGAATCATCGACGGCAACTCCGCATCCTCGTCATCGAGTGCAACTGTGATCTGTTCGCGCTGCACGCGCGCAATGATGCCGGTCACCATTGGCGTTGCCTTTGCGCCATCGGCCTGAGCGGAGAGCCCGACCACATCACCAGGGCCGAATCGGTGCGCTGGTAGCGGGCCAGCTCGATTGCTCTGCAAAACCGCGTGCACTCGACCGCCGAGTCCGGGCTCCATGTCGTGCACGACGAGCTTGCGCAACATGACTCCGCGCGCCTCCAGTTCGGCATCCGAACGGTGGGCGAATAAACGCTGCGTCTCCTTTACTTCGGCCAGTCGCTCCTGCTGAAGAAGCTGCACGTGATGGGCGACAAAGGCGGCGAGGTCCAAGGACCGTCACGGTGCCCGCGCGGCATGGCCTAGTCAACCACCTCGGTGCAGCACTTTGGTGCGCTCTGCCGCTCGCGAGGAAGAAGCCGCTGCGTAGTATCTGTCCTCAATGTTGCCCCGTTCTACGCTAGCGTCGTTGTTCGTCACTGCTGCTTTCGCTGCTGCGCTGCTTGCTCAGGACTCGTCCCGTGAACAAGTGCGAGATCCAGCAGGGCCGGTGCCTACCAAGCTGCTGGATACTTGTGATTGGCGGTTGATCGGTCCGTTTCGTGGCGGCCGGGTCGCTGCGGTTACCGGCGTGATCGGCGATCGCAACGTCTACTACTTTGGTGGCACAGGTGGCGGCGTGTGGCAGACCAAGGATAGTGGTGCCACTTGGAAATGTGTCAGCGACGGCTTCTTTGGCGGCTCGATTGGCGCCGTCGCGGTCGCCCCTTCCGATGCCAATATCGTCTGGGCCGGAGGCGGCGAAAGCACGTGGCGCGGCAACGTCAGCAGCGGCGATGGCATCTGGAAGTCGAGTGACGCAGGAACGACATGGGAGTTTTGTGGCCTGCCGGACAGTCGCCATATCAGCGTCATACGCATTCATCCCAAAGATCCGCTGCGCGTCTATGTCGCAGTGATGGGGCACGTGTCGGGCGCAAACGAGGAGCGCGGGGTTTATCGGACGACGGATGGCGGCAAGACCTTTCTGCGCGTGCTGTTTGCCAACGCACAAGCAGGCGCATTCGACCTGTGCTTGGATCCGGTTGACCCGGAAACGATCTACGCGAGCACTTGGCGGGCGATCCGAACACCGCATTCGTTTGCGAGTGGCGGCGAGGGATCCACGTTGTGGAAGTCGACCGACGGCGGCAATACCTGGAAGGATCTAGGTAAGAACAAGGGGATGCCGACCGGCACCATTGGCATCATCGGCGTCACCGTTTCGCCGGTGGATCGCAATCGCGTCTACGCGATCGTGGAGGCAGCAGAAGGTGGCCTACTGCGCAGCGATGACGCAGGTGCCACCTGGATTCGAATCAGCGAGGATCGCAATCTGCGCCAGCGCGCTTGGTATTACTCGCGCTGCTTTGCCGATCCGAAAGACAAAGACACGGTCTACGTCGCCAATGTGCAGTTCTGGCGCTCGACCGATGGCGGCAAGAAGTTTGTCAGCATCGGCACCCCGCATTCGGACAATCACGACCTGTGGATCGACCCGCAGGATCCAAAGCGCATGATCGAAGCCAACGACGGTGGCGCTTGCGTCAGCGTCAATGGCGGCGAGTCCTTCAGCAGCATCGATAATCAGCCGACGGCGCAGTTTTATCGGGTGGCGACGGATACCTCGGCGCCCTATCGCGTCTACGGCGCGCAGCAGGACAACAGCAGCGTTCGCATTCGTAGTCGCAGTCTTGAGGGCAGCATCAGCCGCCGTGATTGGGAGAGCACTGCCGGCGGTGAGAGCGGCTGGATCGCGCCGTTGCCCAGCGACAATGACGTGGTGTTTGGCGGCAACTACGGTGGCCATCTCGCACGCCTTGACCATCGCCAACATATCTTCCGCAGCGTTGATGTTTGGCCCGACAATCCGATGGGCGATGGCGTGAAGGTGATGAAGTACCGCTTTCAGTGGAACTTCCCGATCCTGTTCTCACCGCATGGCAAGGATGTGCTTTACACGGCCAGTAACGTGCTGTTTCAGAGCCTGGATCAGGGCCAGAATTGGACCGCCATCAGCCCCGATCTCACGCGCAACGACCCCGAGCGGCAGGAGTCCTCGGGCGGTCCGATCACGAAGGACAACACGGGTGTTGAGTATTACTGCACGATCTTCACGGTCGCCGAGTCCAAGTTGGCGCCCGGTGTGATCTGGTGCGGCAGTGACGACGGCCTCGTGCACGTCACGCGCGATGGCGGCAAAGGTTGGAGCAATGTCACGCCGCCGGAGTTGCCGGAGTGGTCGCAGATCAATTGCATCGAGGCAGACCCGTTCACGCCAGGCGGTTGCTGGCTCGCGGCGACGCGCTACAAACTTGACGACTTCCGGCCATACCTGTTTGTCACCGCGGACTATGGCGCCACGTGGCAGCGCTGCGATAACGGCATCGATCCGCATTGGTTTACCCGCTGCATTCGCGCGGACCCTGTTTTGAAGGGGATGGTTTATGCCGGCACGGAGCGCGGTGTTTTTGTGTCCTACAACGAGGGCCGGTCATGGCAGCGATTGCAGCGCAACTTGCCGATCGTGCCGATTACCGATCTGTGCGTGCACGGCAATGAACTGATCGCAGCGACGCAGGGGCGTGCGTTCTGGTCATTTGATCATCTGCATCATCTGCGTCAGTTGTCGCCGGAGATGATGCAGAGCGAGGTAGTGCTGTTTTCGCCTTCGCCTTGCGTGCAAATCGGCGGCAGCGATGGTGAGGTCCTTGGGGACGGCCGCAATCCAGCCAACGTGCCGGTGATTCGGATCCGAATCGGCGGCGATGAGACAGCCAAGGTCGAGACGGCTGCCAAAGTTGAGATCCTCGACGCGAACGGCAAGGTGCTGTGGACGCGCGACAGCAAGGCGGAGAAGGACGAGGACAAACTCACGCTGGTGCGTGGCATGAACACGCTGCGCTGGGAGCCAAAGTTTGAACCGGCGAAAGGCTTTACCGGAATGATCCTGTGGTCTGGTGGGCTTGGTGGCCCGAACAAGATGCCGCCAGGCGATTACACCGTGAAACTCACGTATGGCGAGCAGGTGCAGCAAGTGGCATTGCAACTTGCCAAGGACCCGCGCTCACAGTCTTCCGTCGAACAGCTTCAGGCCAAATACGACCTCGTGGTTCTTGCGCGCGACACAATTACGAAGGCGCATGAGACCATCACCGAGATTCGTGCGTTGCGCGAGCAGCTCGATCTGGTGGTGGGGCGCTGCGACGGCGAGGCAAAAAAAGAGCTTGAGGCCAAAGCCAAGGAGGTCAAGGACGCGCTGCTGGCAATCGAGGAGGCGCTCTACCAAACCAAGTCAAAGAGCAGCCAGGACCCGCTCAACTATCCGATCAAACTCACGGACAAGCTTGCCGGTGTGATGAGTGCTGTGAATGGCGCTGAGTTTGGTCCGACTGCGGGGCAGCAGGGCGTGGCAGATGCCTTGATCGCAGCGGTAGGCGTGCAGTTGGCGAGCTATGGCACCGCCAAAAAGAGCGGGCTCGCGGCGTTCAATGCGCTCGCACTGAAACTGCAAGTGGACTACGTGAAATGACGTGCCGAAAATCGCCCGTGGGCAGCGCCTGCCAAGCGGAGCGCCAAGGCGTGGCGACTAAAAGAACCTAGCTCCAATCGCAGCCCCGTGCGGTGGGGCGCTGCGGGTTGCCTCATTTGTGCGGCCTGTGCTCTGCCGGTGCACGATGCAACTTCTCGGCGCTCCGCATCGGCTGCCACTGCCGCAGGTTGGGAGCTCGAAAAGTCATTGCGGGCGAACGGGCGAGCGGGCGAACGGGCGAGCGGACGAACGGGCGAACGGGCGAGCGGGCGAGCGGGCGAGCGGGCGAGCGGGCGAGCGGGCGAGCGGGCGAGCGGGCGGTCGGGCGAACGGGCGAGCGGGCGAGCGGGCGAGCGGGCGAGCGGGCGAGCGGGCGGTGCGGCTGGTTCGAACAAAAAAGATTAGTTGTGCGGCATTGGTTCGCTTGGCTTTTTGGTGCGCTGCAGCAGCGCAACCAATGCTTCGGCGGTGATCCACAGCGCTAGTGCGAGCAACACGACTGCGACCGTCCGCATCATGTGGTCTTGCGCCGCCTGTATCTGATAGCCCAATGCCGTGACCGTCATTGTCATCATGAACAACATCGGGATCCCAACGAGCCATTGCAGGAGGCGCGGCTTTTTGCTCTTGGCAAGCCACAAGGTGAGGCCGATCAGGGTTAGGCCGGCGAGCAGTTGGTTGGTGGAGCCAAACAATGGCCAGATGGCCTTGTAGGCAGGCACCACGTTGCCTTTTACGTCGCGCACGGTTTGTGCAACGAACCAGAACGGCAGGCCGAGTGTGACCACGGTGCCGGTGATGCCCGCCATGCGCGTGTGCCAGCCGGTGAACTCCGTGAACAGATGCCGCGCGAGTCTTGTGGCGACATCGAGCGTGTCATAGACGAAGGTCGCGAACGCAAGCATGCCAAATGTCACCGCAAACTGCAGTGGGATGCCAAGCGCGTTGAGGAACTGGCCGATGCCGATGCCAAAGACCTTGTCGGGGGGCTGGTTTGAAAGGGGGCTACCGGGTTTTAGAATCATCACGCAGGCAAGTGAGACCACGGCGACGACACCTTCGAGCAACATGCCGCCGTAGCCGACCAAGTGCGCATCAGGCTCCTTGTCGATCTGCTTGCTCGTCGTGCCCGAGCAGACCAAACCATGAAAGCCGCTGCATGCACCGCACGCGATCGTGATGAACAAGAATGGAATCATGGGCAGCCCGCCGGCGGCTGGTTGCGTGACTGCAGGCCAGGTGATTTCCGGGTTGTAGATGAACAGGCCGATCAGCCCGCCGCCAAGCGTCAGATAGAGAAAGAAGCCACCGAGATAGCCGCGCGGTTGCAGTAGGAGCCACACGGGTAGCACCGAGGCAACGCCGCAATACGCGAGGATGATCCAAGCCCAGTAGAGCGAGGGGATGTCGCCATTCGCCAAAATGTCTAACGGCAAATGTTGGCCTGCCCAGATCGCAATCCCAACGGCGGGCACGAACACGACCGTGGAGAGCCATAGCGGCCATTGAAAACGGCGCACGACCACGCCCATCACGAGGCTGATCGCGAGATAGAACATGGAACTTGCAGCGACCGCTGCACCCGGCACCTGCATGCGGCCGCTCGGTACATTGGGCATCGCCACGTCGAGCACTTCAACGAATGCGCGCGCGGTGACATCGGTAAACGCGATGATGACGTAGACCAGTGCTAGCCAAATGTAGAGCGTAAAGACCGTGTAGCTGCGTGGGTTGAGGTTGGCTTTTAGGATTTGTGCGATCGAGCCAGCACCGTGGCGCATGGAGCCGACCAGCGCAGCAAAGTCGTGCATCGCGCCGATGAAGATGCAACCGAGCACGATCCACCAAAGCGCCGGCTCCCAGCCAAACATCACCGCCGCCATGATCGGTCCAGCAATCGGCCCAGCCGCTGAGATCGCCGAGAAATGCTGTGAGAGCAGGTAGAAGCGTTTCGTTGGCACGAAGTCTTCGCCGTCTTCGTGCTCATGTGCCGGCGTCGACTTTTGCGGATCAAGGCCGAACAGTCGCGTGAGCAAGCGGCCGTAGACGCGGTGCGCAAGGTAGAACAGCACTAGGACCAGTGCGACGAGCGCGGTGAGGGGCATCGGTGGCGGATGCTAGTCGAGCGCGGCGGAATGTGAGAGCGCGCGTTGGTCGCTTAGCTCGTCACTTGCGCGCGAGTAGCGAGCAACGTGCTCGGCGTTTGCGGGGGGTTTTTTCATTGCTGCCGAGTTTTTCCGCCACCCAAAAACTCCGTGTCAGAAAGGCCGAAGCACTGCGTTATGGATGCGCTTTTGCGCGAATGCAGTCGTGCGAAATGGTCGCAGGGTCAGCCGTCCAGCTGCTGCTTGATAGCCGCGATCACAGCCGGTGGCTCTGGCCAGCCGCCGCCAAGGATTCGCCTTAGCACGTTGCCGGTGCGCGAGGCCACGATTTTTCCGTCCACCAGAACGTCGAACTGGCCGAGCGAGCCGCGCTCGATTTGGACTTTGACGTCAAAGGCATCTTCGATGCGGGCAGCGAGACTCGCTGCCCTTTGGCGGAAGCCTCAACCTGAGCAATGTTGGATTTGGATGAGCATGGCAGGAAGGATGAACGATGAGCCGCCCCGTGTCGCGTTTGTTCGTCCAGTTGCGCTGGTCGATCTGCGACGTGGAAAGAAGTGATCGCAGTGATGGCCTGTTCGTCATCGTGCCCGCATCATGGGCGGACGATGGATCGCCCGGCGCTGGAGCACAACATCACTGAAGACGAAGCCGGCCAACGATTGGACCGCTGGCTGCGCAAGTTGCTGCCACAGATGCCGCTGGGCGCCATCTTCCGCCACATGCGGGCCGGTCGAATCCGCGTCGATGGCGCAAAGGGCAAGCAGGACCTGCGACTCCAGAAGGGGATGCTGGTTCGCATGGAATTGCCAAAGGCCGACCTCGAAGCCGTGATCCAAGCACCGCCGCAGCGGGCGCCATTGCGAGCCAGCGTTGCGTTTCGCGGTGTCGAACCTGAGATCGTGTTCCGTGACGAGCACGTATTGGTCATCAATAAGCCCGCTGGCATGCGCTCGCAGCCGGGCTCCGGTGCAGGCGGCCGCGACATTGTCAGCTGGCTCGACTCGCGCAAGATTGGCCGACGCTCCAGCACGTTTGCTCCGGCGCCAGCGCACCGCCTCGATCGCGGCACCTCTGGCTTGGTTGCCATCGGCCTTTCGCCAGCGGGACTGCGGGGCCTTTCCGCAGCCTTCCGTGAGGATCGCGCGCACAAGATTTACCTCGCCGTAGTACACGGCATTCCAAAGCCTGGGCAGGGTTCGATTGATGCGCCGTTGCTTGAGGTCCTAGGTGCAAAAGCCACTGAGCCGAAGGTGGTTGTCGATCCGTCCGGCAAGTCGTCCCGCACCGATTACGAGGTGACGCGTTCGCGCGGCGATCGTGCGCTGTTGCGGCTCACGTTGCACAGCGGTCGCATGCATCAGATCCGCGCGCATCTTGCTCACCTTGGTCATCCCATCATGGGCGACGTTCGCTACGGGGCGAAGGAGCGGCTCGGCGATGGTTTCCTGCTGCATGCAACCGAACTATCGTTGCCGCATCCGATCACTGGCGTGTTGCTGACGTTTCGCGTCGAGGTCCCGGCCAGCTTCGTTCGCAGCTGCTGACCGACCAGTGGCGATGATGTGGCGATGATGTGGGCAGGTGAATGCTTTTCACAGCGCGCCAGCCAAAACGGACGAAAACCAGTCCATGTCATTGGCAAGAATCCCCGAACGACAGCGTCTGCATGAAGATGCCCGCCGGGAATTCAACTGGAAGCGCTGGGGGCCATACCTAAGCGAGCGGCAGTGGGGCACGGTGCGCGAGGACTATTCCGCTGACGGCTCATGCTGGGATTACTTCTCGCACGATCATGCGCGCAGTCGCGCATACCGCTGGGGCGAGGACGGCCTGCTTGGCATCACCGACCGCCAGTGTCGGCTGTGCTTCTCGATTGCACTCTGGAACGGCAAGGATCCGATCCTGAAGGAGCGGCTGTTTGGCCTGACGGGCAACCAAGGCAACCACGGCGAAGACGTCAAGGAGGAGTACTTCTACCTCGACAGCACGCCGACGCATTCGTGGCTGCGAGGGCTGTACAAGTATCCGCAGGCCAGATTTCCCTACGAGCAACTCGTCGACGAAGCGAAGCGGCGCAGTTTTGGCGATCCGGAGTTTGAGTTAGTCGACACGGGTGTGTTTGCAGAGCAGCGCTACTTCGATGTGAACGTCGACTATGCCAAGGCTGGTCCTGACGACATTCTGATCCGCATCACGGTGCACAATCGAGGCGACGAGGATGCGCCTTTGCATCTGTTGCCGCAGCTGTGGTTTCGCAACACGTGGTCATGGGGACGGGAAGGCGAAGGCTATTGGCCGCGCGGTGAGATTCGGGCTGCTGGCGAGCGCACCCTGCACGCCGAGAGCGAGGGGCTTGGTAACTTCACGCTCGACATCGATGCGGTGGACGGCAAGTTCCATGGGGCGCTGTTCACGGAAAACGAATCCAACCATCGGGTCTTGTGGAACGAGACGAACGGGCCGCAATACGCGAAGGACGCATTTCACGAGCACGTCGTGAACGGTGAAACCTCGGCCACCAACCCGCTGTTGCGTGGCACCAAGGCAGCCTTTCACTGTGAAGTCATGGTGAAAGCACACAGCAGTCATGAAATCCGATTGCGACTTCGCAATGACGGTTCATCCACGCAGCCGTTTGGCGCAGATTTTTCGCGCACGATCGCGATGCGCGAGCGGGAGGCGGATGCGTTCTATGCGCAAGTGTTGTCGCCGAGGTTGTCGGTGCAAGAACGGCAAGTGCAGCGGCAGGCCTACGCGGGGCTGTGTTGGAGTAAGCAGTACTACTACTTCGATGTCGGGGTATGGCTCGAAGGCGATCCATCACAACCACCACCGCCGCCCCAGCGACGTGAGGGTCGCAATCAGGATTGGACCAACCTCTACAATCGCGATGTCGTGTCGATGCCCGACAAGTGGGAGTATCCCTGGTATGCCGCATGGGACTTGGCGTTCCACATGCTGCCATTTGCGCGGATCGATCCGCAGTTTGCCAAGGATCAACTGATCCTGTTGTTGCGCGAGTGGTACATGGCGCCGAATGGGCAGCTGCCTGCCTATGAGTTCAACTTCTCCGATGTGAACCCGCCGGTGCATGCCTGGGCTTGCTGGCGCGTCTACAAGATGACTGGGCCGCGCGGCAAGCGCGACCGCGTGTTCCTCGCCCGGACCTTTCACAAGTTGCTGCTCAACTTTACTTGGTGGGTAAATCGCAAGGACCTCCACGGCAAGCACGTGTTTGGTGGCGGCTTCCTCGGCCTCGACAACATCGGCGTGTTCGATCGCAGCAAGCCGATGCCAGATGGCGGTTACCTGGAGCAGGCCGACGGCACTGCGTGGATGGCGTTTTATTGCTCGACGATGCTGTGCATCGCCTTGGAGCTCGCGCAGGAGGATCCTTCTTACGAGGACGTCGCGTCCAAGTTCTTCGAGCACTTCGTGGCGATTACGCATGCCATGAACACGCTCGGCGGCACTGGGCTATGGGATCCGCAAGACGGTTTCTACTACGACCAAGTGCACCTGCGCGGCGAGACCAATCGGCTGCGAATCCGTTCGATGGTCGGGCTGATCCCGATGTTTGCGGTTGGCATTCTCGACGCGGAGCAGTTGGAGAACGTGCAGGGCTTTCACAAACGCATGCAGTGGTTCCTGGAAAATGAGAGTGATCTTGCGTTGCACGTGACGAGCCACTCGCGCAAAAGTGAAGACCCCGCGCAGGTCCAAGACGTGCTGTTGTCCATCCCGTCGAAGGAGCAGCTCTTGTTGTTGCTGCGCTACTTGCTCGATGAAAACGAGTTCTTGTCGCCATTCGGTGTGCGCTCGGTTTCTGCGGTCCACCGTGATCAACCGTTCGTGTTTTCGGTCGATGGCGTTGAACACCGCGTGGACTACACGCCGGGCGAGAGTCGCACGTCCTTGTTTGGTGGCAACAGCAATTGGCGCGGCCCGGTCTGGTTGCCAGTCAACTTCCTGCTGATCGAGAGCCTCGAACGGTACGGCCATTTTTATGGCGACGAACTCAAGGTCGAATGTCCGACCGGCTCCGGCAGCTATCTGACGCTGAGCAAAGTTGCGGAAGAACTGGCTGCCCGTGTGGCGCGGCCGTTCGCTGCGGATGCAGAAGGCCAGCGGCCATTCGCAGGTGGCGATCGGCGTTTTGCTGATGATGACGGTTGGCGCGATCTAGTGTTGTTTCACGAGTACTTTCATGGCGACACGGGACGCGGTTGTGGCGCGAGCCATCAGACTGGCTGGACCGCACTGGTTGCCCAGTGCCTAGAACGGGTATCACGTCAGCGGGTCGCTGGCGACTTACAAAGTGGCGCCGCGAGCCGTGGTGTGGATGAGCTAGTGGCCCAGACGTTGCGCGGTCGTTAGCGGATTCTAGGGGCAATGACGGTGGCGGCAGTTGGCAGCGCTACGCGTTCTGCAGTGCGCACGAAGTCTAGCCGCGCTCTGGCTGCAACTCCGTTTTTGTGCCGCGCCTTGTGCCCCGGTGTTTGGGTTCGGCTTTAAATCGCAAGCTACCTGGGCCTGTTAGCATGGTGCCCCGCGTCGGATGGTCTGGCGCGCAGTTTTTTTACGAGTAATCCATGCGCGTTGCCTTCTTCGTCTCCCTGATTTTGATTGGGTCTGCCGTTGTTGCTGCTCAGGATCCGCAACTGCAGCGACTCACGTTTGCTGACTCTCGTAAATCCTTGCAGTGGGTGCTCACGCCGCCAGCCGCGAGCCTCGCATGGGATGGCGCGCATGTGGTTCTGCAGGAAATGGGCGCGGACGGCAAATTGCACGACATCTGGTTTGAGCCGAAGACGGGCAAGTCGGTCGCACCAATCGCTCCGGCCGAAGTAAAGAACCGTGCAGCTAAAGAGACTGGTGACAAGCTCGCATACCGCGCAGTGCTCACTAAGGGCGACGTTTATCTCGAGCAGTTTACGGGCAAGACATCGGATCGCTCGGGTGGTCGACGTCGCTCAGGTGTGGTGATGGCGAGTGGCAAGACTGAAAGTTCGCGCCAACTCACGACCGATGGCAACTCAGTCAAGGACCGGCGTGAGCCGCACGCGAGCGGCGATGGCGCGTTTGTTTCGTTTGTGCAGGGCAACAACCTGTTCGTTGTGGACGCGAAAGATCAGCAAGCTTGGTCAGTGACCAAGGATGGCGGGCCCGAACTGTTTCACGGCCTGCTCGATTGGGTCTACCAGGAGGAGATTTACGGCCGCGGTAATTTTCAGGGCCATTGGTGGAGCGGGCACGGCGGGATGTGCGCGTTTCTCACGCTCGATGAATCGCCGGTGAAGGACTACACGCTGGTCGAGCACGTGCCTCCTGGGTTTCTCGACCGCGAACGCTCGGTGATTGCCGAAGTTGCTAACTATCCAAAAGCCGGCGATCCCAATCCAATCGTGCGGATGTCCGTCGCGCATGCTGCGCAAAAGCGCTTGGTGCCGCTCGATTTGTCGGCGTATCCAGCCGATGTGCTGATCGTGCGCGTCGAGTGGACCGATGCCGATCGCTTGCTCGTCACACTGCAGGATCGCATTCAGACTTGGGCCGAACTGTGCGAGGTTGATCCTGCCACCGGCAAGCTTTCGACTTGGATCCGCGAACAATCGAAGACTTGGACGAACCGGCCCGATGCGCCGATTTTTTTGCCGGATGGCACCTTCTTGTGGCTATCGGAACGCACTGGGTATCAGCATATTTTTCACTACAAGGTTGGCGGCGAACTCATTGGTGCGATCACCAGCGGTGAGTGGCAGGTGCGCAACATTGAGCGCGTCGACGCAGCGAAGCAGCACGTGTGGTTTGAGGGCACCAAGGATGGCGCTGCCGGCCGGCATCTCTATCGCATTGACTTCAGTGGTGGCAACCTCGTCCTGCTCACCGAAGGTGCGGGCACGCATCAGGCCGAAATGGCGGATGACGCAAGCTTCTTGATTGATCGTTTTTCTGCTGCGGATCGACCACCAACAGTGCGAATCGTTGACGGTATGACGGGCAAGGTATTGAAAGACCTAGGTCAGGCACCGGTTGGCCCTTTGGCGAAGTTCGCCTTCGCAGCGAAGCAGTTCCTGTCGATTCCGGCGCGCGATGGCTATCCGCTCGACGCAACGGTGCAGGGTCCGACCGAGCGGGTGACTGACAAGAAGTATCCGGTGTATTTAGACACCTACTCGGGGCCCGATGCACCGAGCGTGCGCGATGCGTGGAGTCACAGTGCCTACCACCAGTTCCTTGCGCAGCAGGGGTTCGTGATCCTGCAGGTCAATGTGCGCTCGGCGAGCAATCGCGGCCAAGTGCACACCGGCACCTGCTATCAGCATCTGGGTGAGCAAGAGTTGAAGGACCTCGAGGACGCGGTCGAGTTTGTTTGTCAGAAGCACGCTGGCGACCCAGCGCGAGTGGCGATTTCGGGTTGGAGCTATGGTGGTTTCATGGCTGCTTTTGCCCTCACACACAGCACCAAGTTTGCCATCGGGATCGCCGGCGCCGGCGTCTACGACTGGCGGCTTTATGACTCGATCTACACTGAGCGATACATGGGTTTGCCCGACGTCAACAAGCAAGGTTACGACGCGACCTCAGTGATCAAGGCGGCGAAGAACTTGCATGGTCATTTGGTCCTTTTGCACGGCACGATGGACGACAACGTGCACGTGCAGAACACCATCCAACTGCTCTGGGAATTGGAGAAGGCCAATAAGCAGAACTTCGAGTTGATGCTTTACCCCCGTAGTCAGCATGGGCTCAGCGGCGAGGTTTCGTTGCACAGTCAGACGTTTCAATGGCGCGTGCTGCAGCGCCTGTTGGATCCTGCGTATCGCTCGGAATGAACGTTGGCCCATTGCCGGTGGTGACAAAAAGCTGGGTTCCTTTGCCGGGTAGAGTGTGTGTCCATAGCACCCATAGCATCCGCACCGGGTCTGCACATGCCGAGCAATGATCGATGGCCAGAGGCGCCCGGCCCCTTTGTGCTGTAAGTTTGTCTTTCTGTTCTGGTCGCCTAATTCCATCAATTGCCCGACTGGTTTGAATCAGCCCATGTGTTTGCTCGCCAGTAAACGAAGATTGCTCGCGGTGCGCTTTGCGTGGTTATGGCTCGCGGTCACTTGCGTGGCTTGTTCGCCGGCTGGAACCGCGTCAAGTTCAACTCCCGCCGGTAGTGGCGGTGGCTCAGATCCGGGCAACGGCATTTCGGCCCCGCCGCCAGATGTTGTGGAGGGGAATTACGGTCCCATCGCGCCGGGCCCGCGCGGCCCAGGGCTCTTGACCGCAAAGCCCTATGACCCGGTGATCGAACTGCAAAACCTGGGGACGGCGCGCAGGCAGACGATTCAGGCTTCGGTGCCATTTCCGTGGGGGAGGGTGCAGGACATCGCGGCCTATGCCATCCAAGGGCAGGAGACCAGTTGGTTGGTGTTGCAGACCTGGCCCGATCACAGCGTGCGGATCGCGCAGGCGCAGTGGACGGAAACCTTGGCGGCGGGGAGTAGTCACAGTTATCAAGTCGTCGCCGCTGCGCCGACAGAGCCCGTCGCCTTTGTGCCGCACACAGTTTTTGCCTCCGGCCTGCCGGTGATCGGCGCGGAAGTGGTAGACACGTTTGGGGTCAGTTACCGCGCCTTTGTTGAAGGCCAGGGCGAGACCTTGCAGTCGACCGCGATGCAGCGCACGCGTCGCATGCGCGGCTACCTGCGTGCGGCACAGGGCCAGGGCATCGGCCGCGATTACTTGACGGCCACGTTCTATGTCACCGAGTTTCGGGATCAGCCATTAGTGCTGGTGGATTGGTTGCTCGGCAACGACTACCTCGGTGCGGACTTTCCGAATGGCAGCAGCGATCCCAACCGCTATGCGCTCGGCAGCGTGGATGTGAATGCGGCGTCGTTCCTCGTAAGCGGCGCTGCTCTCGTGCTGCCATATCGGAAAACACAAGACGCGATCCAGGATCCGATTCTATTGAATGGCGCATTGACTGCGTTCCAAGTGCTGCAGAATGACTATCTCGGCGATGGCCAGATGCGGCGGTATCGTTTTGTGTTGCACCGCGATGATCTAAGTGCCTCAGTTGGGGAGAACGCATTGGCGCGCGCTACGGCGGCGGCGATGGTGGAGCAGCCACTCCGGCCAATGGCGACGTTGTCGAATTGGCGCAGCACGCACACGCTCGGTTTGCTTGGTGGCGGTCAAAATCCGGCGAGCAATGCCGTGCAGCGTGCTGATATTGAGTTCAATGCGTGGCGCGATCAAACGGCATTTTACGGCGCGTTTGGCAATCACGGCGACCCGTTCACAACGGGGCAGACTGGCACGCCGCGCAACGGCACAGTGACGCCAGAACTGTTGCATGCCGTGCAGAGTCGCGATGCGCGCTTGTTGGAGATCCTTGAGCAGAAAGCCTGGGTTCAGGCTTGTCGGCCGTATCACCTGCACGACTTGCGAGTCGAGCAAGGCAACCGGCTGTTTCTCTGGGATGGCGTGCCGGTTTATCCAGGTAGCCGCGATCTCTCCTATGAGTCGCTCGGGCGCCGTGCATTGGTCCTTCGCAACGACATCTACGCGGCTTACCGGACGCGTATCCAGCCGGGCGTATTTAGGTCACACGGGTTTGAGCACTTCGATGTCGAACATTGGTCGTCCGACCTGGTGTTTGATTACTACGCGATTTCGGGCGATGCGTGGGCGAAGGATGAGATGCGTCAGCTCGGCGAGTGTCTGCGAGGCCTTGTGCGGCCAGCCTTCTACTACACCAAGGACTTGCTGCCGGCGCGTGGTGAAGGCTGGATCATGCAAGGGTTGGTGCAGGCATTCGTGGCGACCGGCGATCTGCGCTACCGCAATTTTGCCCTCGATCGGCTGCACAACATTGTCGAACGGGACCGGCCGCGCGAGCATCCGAGCGCGGCGCTCTATTTGGGCCGCGATGAAGTGCGCACCTTGTTCCCGATGCCGCATAAATACTATTCGCCATGGCAGCATGCGGCCGTGCTCTATGGGTATCTCGCGGCGTACAAGTTTTTCGGTGATCCAATGCTGCTCGAGCGCTGCAAGGATGCAGTGCGGGGCGTTGATTACGCCTGGGTGCGAAGCTATCAAGACCCAAACCTAGGCTTCGTAGCGAATGGCCTGCGCTACTACGCACCGGTGGAATATTTAGGCCAAAGTGTGCTCCCGTCGTATTTCGACAGCACATTAGGCGCGCGGTGGGGCGACGGGCCGCTTGTCGGCGCGCATCAGGAGCTGCAAGGTGGCCTTTTCTTGCTCGCCAGCATGGTCGAACTTTCGAACAGCAGCGGGCTCCGCGCTCTCGCTGAGCAATATGCCACGCACCTTCTGCGGCTGCCATTAGACGAAAACGATCACTGGGACCGTTGGTTCTGCCAAATGCCGCCGCAGTATTACCGCTGAGTGACGCTGCTTTCCGGAGAACAAAAGAGGCGACTTTCCGGAGAACTAAAAAGGCGAGGGGAACCCTTTTTAGCCGCGCTCTAAAGCGCATTGCTGCAGAGGATCTTTTAGCCCGCGAATGAGCAGCCCGGCAACCGGTGCTGCCTTGCGTGGGAGCCAGGAGGATCGGTGGCAGCAGGCTATTTTTCTTAGCTTGCAGCGTCGTAGCACCAAAAGCGAAAGCCAGCAGCAGCGAAAGCCAGCAGCAGCGCCGGTTGTTTATGCCTCGGGGATCTTCTGTCCGTCGTAGCAACTGCGACTCTGCAAGCAGGCGCTCGGGTGCACATGCTCATCATCGGGGCCGATGCACGTGCAGGTCTTGGCGCACCAGTAATAGCCATCGCCCGGCCATTTGCGGTCGTCATAGACTGGGTCGTTGATCGAGTGCGTCAACAGGTGCTTCCACAGGAATGCCGGGCACAGACCCTTCGGCAGCAGATCGGCATGTGTTTTTGGCTTCTTGTCCATGACATCACCTCGTGATTGCGTGCAGCGTCTCGCGCACTACAGCCTTGCCGACTTGGACCTTGTATACGTTTTGGCTCAGCGGCACCGCGCTTTGGTATGCCGCGTTCGCCACTTTCTGAAACAGCTCGTCACTGGGGGCCTCGCCGATGAGCAGCTTCGCCGCCTCGGGCATTGGCATTGGCACTGGTGCCACGGCGCCGAGCACCAGCGTCGCCGTGCGGATCTTGCCGCCTTCGACCACGATGCGTGCAGCGCAGGCAGTCGTTGCCCAGTCGAAGCTGAGTTTTTCGCGGCTTTCGCGGTAGGCCGAGCGCGCGTTGGCAGGTTGTGCAGGCACGTGGATCGCAGTGACGATCTCGCCCGGCAGCAAGGTGTGCTCCGCCAGCATCGCGCGCGCCTCTTTGGGGAATAGTTCGCTGAGTTTGCGGCGCGACTGCCGATCGCCTAGCTGCGAAGTGAACTCCGCATCGAGTGCGAGCAGTGCGGGCGCAAGGTTGCTCGGATGAACGCGCACGCAGTCAAAGTAGCCCATCACCGAGTGGTAGCGGTTTTCGCCGGTCATCGCGAGGCAGGCGGGGCCCTTTTTGCCGTGCAGACAGCCAAACGCAGCGCTGCGCAGATACCAGCAGCGTGTTACCTGCAGCAGGTTGCCAACGATGGTGGCACGGTTGCGCACCAGTGGTGTTGCCGTTCTGCCTGCGGCCTCGCGCAATGCGCCAAACTGTGCGGCACCGAGTGCAGCGTCGAGTTCCAGGTCGTTGAGCGTGGTCAGCGCACCGATGCGCAGGCCAGAGTCGCGCTCGCTTTTGATGTAGCTGAGTTCGCCCTTCAGCGATAGCAGGTTGACGACTTCGCTCGGCGTTTCGATCCGCTCCTTCATGCGATCGATTAGGTCGATGCCAGCGGCTTTCAGCTGTGCGCCCTTTCGGGCGGCTGCCGTGGCGGCTTCAGGGAGGGAACGCGGCAGGATGTAGGTAAACGGTTTCATCTCAGTTGCCGCCTCGCTGGTTCAGCGCTCTCAAGACCTTGTCGGGTGTGATCGGCAGATGGCGAACGGCTACGCCGATGGCGTTGAAAACGGCGTTTGCGATTGCCGCGGGTGCTGCGACCGAGGGTGGTTCGCCAAGGCCCGCCGCGCTGGTGTTGCTGTGGCCGTTGAAGACCGTTTGCAGGATTGCCTGCATTGGCGGCATGTCGATCGAGCCGATCACTTTGTAGCGCAGGAAGTCGCCGTTCAGCATTCGGCCGCTGCGCTTGTCCATCAGCCGCTGCTCATAGAGCGCGTAGCTGATGCCTTGGATCATCGCTCCGAGCACTTGGCTCTCGGCCGTTTTCTTCGCGATCACGACACCGCAATCCTGCAGGGCCAACATGCGCGTCACCTTGACGAGGCCAGTCCAGGTGTCGACCAGGACTTCGGCAAACTGCACGCCGCAAACGCCGTTCTCGATCGGCTCGCCTTTGTAGTTGGGGAAGCGCTGGCCGCGCGCCTCGATTGGATTTGGGCCGATCAGTTTGCACGCTTCGGCAAACGTGAGCCACTTGCCATCAGCGCCGATCTTGCCACCTGCCCAGGTGATTTTGTCCTCGCTGATGTCGAGGTGCTTGGCTGCGAGTTTGCCGAGTTCGAGCTTTGCTTGATACGCAGCGAGACGGACGGCTGGCGCGATGCTTGGCGTGGTAGTGCTGCCACCGGATGCAGGCCCCGATGGGTCGCTCGTGTGACCCATCACAGCCTTCACGTTTGCGACCGGGATGCCAAGTTCTTCGGCGGTGAGGATCGCCATCATCGTCTTGTTGCCGACGCCGATGTCCTGCGCGCCGTTGCGCGTCTCGACACCGCCGTCTTGATGAATGCGGCACAATGCGGCGTGCGGCGTGCGGCCGCCATGACTACCAAGGGTGCCCCAGCGCGCGGTCGCCATGCCGACTCCGCGCAAGTAGCGAGCGTCATCGCCGGGCATTGGCGAGCCGGGCTTTGGATTGCGGCCTGCTTGCCAGCCAAACGTCTCTGACCCGAGCGTGTATTGCGCCTGACGGATCGGCTGTTGGTCGTTTTTCCTGCGCAACTCGAGTGGGTCGATGCCGGCCTTTGCCGCAAGTTCATCGAGGAACAACTCAGCACCGAAGAATCCCTGTGGATGACCTGGCGCGCGCATCGGCCGCGCCGGATCCGTGTCGGTAGCGATGTCCTTGTGAGTGGTACGTTTCTTTGCCGTGTTGAGAAAGTGATTTGGCATCGCAACACCGCCGCCACCACCGTTGTGGCCGCAACCGCCAAAGCTCCGCCAATCCCACGCAGTGAGTATGCCGTCCGCGCTTAGACCAGCGCGGATGTGCATCAGCGAGGCTGGGCGGTTGCCGGTGCAGGTGTGTTCTTCAAATCGATCGAGCATCAGCTTGACCGGGGTTTGTGTTGCGTGTGCGAGCAGCGCAACGGCGCGCGTCTCGGCGCCGCCGGAGAACTTGCTGCCAAAGCCGCCGCCGACAAACTCGGCATGCAGCGTGACCGAGTCGCACTTCACTTTGGCCGCTTGCATCGCCTGTGCGATTTCGCCGCGTACGCCAAACGTCGCCTGCGTCGATGCCCACAACTCAAGGTCCGCGCCGTTCCACTTGGCGACAGCGCCGTGCGTTTCGAGCGAGCTGTGGGTCTGCACTTCGGTGCGGTAGGTGCCGGTCAACTGCACTTTGCTTTCGGCCAGAGCCTTTTCCATGCCAGAGTCTTCGGCCCACGGTTCGGTGTACTCGCCGCTGTCGTCGACCAGCGGACCATCTTCAGCGGACAAGAAGTCGACGTTGTGTGCCTCAGACTCATAAGTCGCACGGATCTTCTCTATCGCATCGCGGCATTGATCGAGTGTCGGTGCTGCTACAGCCGCGATCTCGTCGCCGACGAAGCGCACTTTGTTGCCTAGCTCCTTTAGTGCGAGCACCGCCGCAACGCCTGGCATACTTCGAGCCTCGTCGAGTTCGAGTCCGGTGAGCTTGCCGCGCGCCACCGGCGAGCGCAGGATCATGCCGTAGAGAATGCCCTTAAAAGTTACGTCGTAGCTGTATTTGGCGCGGCCCGAAGCCTTCATCACGCCGTCGACGCGCGGCTCGTCACTGCCAACGACGGTAAACTTTGTGTTTGCGTCCCACGGTGGCGCATCGCCTTCAGGCACCTGAAACTTGCGAGTCTCGTAGTGACCAGGGAAGCCAACCTTCAACTCCACTTCGCCGGGCCGTGGCTGCTCGACATTGCTCACTTGGTGGCTCCTTCAGCAGTGCGTTCAACGGCCTCGAAGATGCGGCCATAGGTGCCGCAGCGGCAGATGTTGCCTGACAGGTCGTGCTGCACTTGCTCTCGCGTGGGTTTGCCACGGCGTTGCAGGCAGGCGAGTGAACTCATCACCATGCCCGGCGTGCAAAAGCCGCATTGCATTGCATCGCAGGTGGCGAAGTTCTGCACCAGGGGGTGAACCTGTTCGCCTTGAGTCAGGCTCTCGATGGTCGTGACTTCGCTGCCGATCGCGTCGATCGCCAACATCATGCAACTGTTCACCGCGTGGCCGTCGACATGCACCGTGCAGCCGCCACAGGCACCGCGGTCGCAGATCTTCTTCGCACCGGTGAGATCCAAGCGGTCGCGCAGTGCATCGAGCAACGTGGTGCGCGTCTCGACCTTGAGCTTGCGCTGCTGGCCGTTGATCTTCAGCTCGACTTCGTGCTCACCGATCGCAAACGACTTGGGTTCTTGCGGTGCTTGTGCCAGGTTTGCGGCGGCGACTCCAGCCGAAGTGACGGCTGCTACGGACGCACCTTTGATAAATGCGCGTCGGCTAAAACCGCGGCGTTCTGGCTCATCGGGCAGGGACATGAAACACCTCGTTGGCATTGCGCGTAAACAAACGAATGGGCGACAAGATAGCTAGGCGAGCAACCGCATGCACGCCTTTCGGCCAGCTCAATTTTTCAGTCAGTTTCAGTTTGCTGCGGCACTGGTGTGATCATGCAAAATAACGATTGCGCCATTCCGTTCTGCGAGGACCAGTGAGAAGAACCCGCTACTCGGGTGCTCGCCTTTTATCGTGTATTTGCCAAGCAACAGCGCGTGCTCGCTGCCCAGCGGCGTGAGTTCCAGCACTTGAAAACTGAGTACGCCGCGCGCGGCTGCGGTTGGGTAGCCCTGCCGGTAATGCGCGAGTAAGTCGGCGCTACCCCGTGTCAGGCCCGAGCTGCCGAGGAACGTCAGTTCTGGGCCGTCCCAGTAGGTGGCGACAAACCCCGGCAGGTCGCCTGCGTTCCAGAGCGCGACCTGGGCATCGAGCACGCCGCTTGCTTTGGCGCTTGTGATTGCAAAAGGCTTCGGAGTTGCCGGTGAGTTTGTTGCGGTCGACTGGCAGGCAGAAAGCAGGGAGAGGAGCAGAACGGGGATGCGGGTTTGCATGGGAACTGAGAACCAAACGATTCGCGGCTCCCGCGTCGAGGCCCGCGTTGGTAATCTGCCAACAGGTGATGCCAGGCGGGAGTTTCCTTGGGTTCTCGTTTGCAGTGTCCGTCCGGTTTGCTTGAGCCACGCATGGAGGCCCGATGAGCGCATATGGTTCTGTTCGTTCTGCCTTGGTTTCGTTGCTGGTCTTTGGTCTGGCACTAGCTCCACTTCATGCGCAGCGGGTCAAGTTTGAGAACCTGGCTGAGGGCTATCGGCTCATGGTTGGCAAGGCCGTGAAGGCGGTGCCGACCGAACCCAACGAGCGGCAAGTTTTGGCGAAATGGGGCGGCACCATTGAGTTCAAAGACAAGCTGTTCCGCGGGGACTCGACCTGCACGGTGTCGCTGGTGCGGATTCGCAAGGGCGTTGGTGCGACCACCGGTGAAAAGCCAAAGCCTGACGACGGCGAACCCGAGGAAGGTGGCCGTACGGTGCGCGAAGCTTCGATCGAGTCACTCAACAGCGGCACCTCGGTGGAGCTTTTTTTGAAAAAGCGTGGCTACAAGAGTGACCTTCAACCAGTGCAGGACGAGAAGCCGATCCATAGCAAGGACGGCAGCGAGTATTCCGCCCGGCAGATCCTTGGCGCATCGTATGACGAACGCAAGTTTGAATCGCGCGAGGTGCCGACGATCCGTTGCTACCTGCTGGAAGACGCGAGCGAATACTTTGGCCTGCTGGCGGTTGGTCCGTTCTGCGGACCCTTTCGCGAACTCGTCGAAGACATGGCGCAGAGTCTCGAGCGGATCGCGCGCGGTGCGAGCGAGTTGGCGGGCAGTGCCGTGGACCTTGGCAACCAGGACTTTCGTCAGCAGGTGCGGAGCAAACTGGTAAAGGGTTGGGCTGCATATGACACGCCACATTTCATCTTCGTCACCAACACGAAGAACAGGGCGTTGATCGATCAGATCCTTGTCGATGTTGAGTTGATGCGGGATGCCTACATCGCGCGCTTCCCGCCGATCGCAGGGTTGGATCTAGAAAAGGTAATCTCCTCGGTGCGCTTCTGTCAGACCTACAAGGACTACATGGCCTATGGCGGGCCGCCGGGAACTGGTGGGTATTGGAACTTTCGGGACGAAGAACTCGTGCTGGTCGATGTGCAAACGCTCGATCCTGCGGTGCTAAAGGCCAACCCCAACCTGAAGAACATCCAGGTGCTCGACGTGCTCTATCACGAGGCGATGCACCAATACTTCTTCTATTGCAACGGCAACCTTGCGCCGGCGTCGTGGTTTAACGAGGGCTTTGGCGAGGTGTTTGGTGGCGCGGTGCCGAATCGGGCGAAGCAGACCGTCGACCGGATTGACCGCAACAAGTTCCGTTTGTTCTGGATCAAGCAGAGCCAGCGTCAAGAACGCTGGCCCGACCTGAACGCATTTCTAAAGATGTCGCAGCGCGAGTTCTATGGCCCGAGCTCGCTGCAAAACTACGCATTCGCCTGGTCGTTCTGCTACTTCCTAGAGGAGCAACGCAAAGACCCAAAAGGCAACAAGGAGTGGGCTCTTATTCCAGATCGCTACTTGGCCAATCTGCGTGCGGCGGCGGCAAAGAAGAGCGCCGAGTTGCACGCGGATCCCAAAGACAAGAAGTGGCTCACGCTCTACGAGGATGAGCTGCAGGATCAGGCATACACAGCGACTTTTACCGGCATCAATCTGCCAGCACTTGAGCAAGCCTGGATCGAGACGATCAAGAAGTGGCGCTGAGCTTACTTGCCGATGGCCTTGTGCAGTTCGCTCGTGACTGCGGCGCGCACTATGGCGGCAGTCGCCATGAGTTCACTCTGTGCAGTTGCCCGCAGGCTTGCCGCAGTTGGATCGTTGCGCAGCGCTGAGTCGATCACCTCGAGCAGTTCGCTGCGATCGCCGCCGTTTAGTTTTTGCGCCACGCGGTCTGGTGCATAACCAAGTCGCAGCCACAGAAAGTGCAGGCGGGCATTCAGCTCGCGGTAGGTGGGATCAAGGTCGGGATCCACGGTGACGAAGGCTGCGGCCGCCGCTTCGCGCAGCGTGCGATACTCGCGATACGATGAAAACGCGGCCTGTATCTGCTGAAAGAGACGGTCGCGGCGGCGGCCATCTGGGATCGGACTCACGAAGCTGTCGGTGTGCAGCACGGTGCGTGCGAATGCAATCGCATCGACGTCGGGCACCTCCACTTTGCGCCCCGAGTACCAAGCTTCGTAGAGCGTAATGCCTTCGAACACATGGCCATCGAGGTCGGCATAGGTGTGTTCAAACCATGCAGCTACATTGCGTTGCTCGGCATCGGCGTCGAAGCGCTCCAGTAGCAGCGCTACTGCAAGGTCACTGCCGGGCGGCAGTCCGTGCAGCAGGGCGGCAAACCTTTGTTCGACTGTGGGGGCTTTGATGCTGCCTAATTTGCCGACCGTCCAGTCGTAGACGCAGGCCTTAGGTAGATTGCGCAAGAACGGTGGTTGTGGGAACTGATTGCGCTGCGCAACCTGTTGCGGACTACCCTCAGTAATGACGGTGCGAGTTGGCGCCACGGGCGCAAACTCGCGCGGCGTAAAATAGCCGGCTATTGCGCAAGGTCGCAGCGCAGTTGCCTCGGCGGCGAGCGCAACGATTCGCTGCACGCCAGGGTCTGCACTCGTGCGAAGTGCGGTGGTCGTCGCTTCGAGAACTGCGGATTGCATTGCTGCGGGCAAGGCGCGGAAGGCCGCGAGTTCGTCGGCGTTGGCAGCCGCAATCGGCCCTTGCGGGCAAAATAGCACTGCAGTGATCAAAAGCGCGGCAAGCACTAGACGCGACATGATCCGCGATGCTGACCGACGAAAAAAGTCTCATGTGGGCAGTAACTTTGTGGAGGCGCGTCGCTAATTGATGCGCTGAGTAGGCGGAATTGTTCCGCATTGCCCTGCAAGAGAGCTCTCCATCTAGGGGATCGCGGCACATCGCCGAAGCCCCGGGGCAAGATGGAGAGTTTTTTTTTCTGCCAGATGGCTTTGTGGCCGTGCGACCCGGTGGCAGTGATTGCCGAAACGCGGAGTGATTGCCCGAAACGCGGAGTGATTGGCGAACCGCGCAGTGATTGGCGAAACGCGCAGTGATTGCCCGAAACGCGGAGGGATTGGCGAAACGCGGCGTGATTGCCCGAAACGCG